>NZ_QGTH01000059.1 GCF_003182075.1 Finegoldia magna | reverse complement strand
GCAGCCGTAACACTTGTATTAAACAAGAGAATGGGCTCAGGAGAATTCGTAGACTACGCTAACATCGATAAAGCACCAGAAGAAAGAGAAAGAGGAATCACAATCAACACTTCTCACGTAGAATACGAAACAGAAAAAAGACACTACGCACACGTAGACTGTCCAGGTCACGCTGACTACGTTAAAAACATGATCACAGGAGCAGCACAAATGGACGGAGCAATCCTAGTAGTAAGTGCAGCAGACGGTCCAATGCCACAAACAAGAGAACACATCTTGTTAGCAAGACAAGTAGGCGTACCAAAAATCGCAGTATTCTTAAACAAAGAAGACCAAGTAGACGACCCAGAACTAATCGAATTAGTTGAAATGGAAGTACGTGAATTATTAAACGAATACGAATACGAAGGAGACGACACACCAATCGTAGTAGGATCAGCATTAAAAGCATTAGAAGATCCAGACGGAGAATGGGGAGACAAAATCATGAAATTGATGGAAGAAGTAGACGAATGGATCCCAGCTCCAGTAAGAGACGTTGACCACCCATTCCTAATGCCAGTAGAAGACATCTTCACAATCACAGGACGTGGAACAGTAGCTACAGGTAGAGTAGAAAGAGGAAAAGTAAAAGTAGGAGACAACGTAGAAATCGTAGGACTTACAACAGAAAAAAGAACAGTAGTAGTAACAGGTGTAGAAATGTTCAGAAAACAACTTGACGAAGCAGAAGCTGGAGATAACATCGGAGCATTACTAAGAGGTGTACAAAGAGAAGACATCGAAAGAGGACAAGTATTAGCAGCACCTGGAACAATCCACCCACACACAAAATTTGAAGCAGAAGTATACGTATTAACAAAAGAAGAAGGTGGAAGA
This sequence comes from Finegoldia magna, assembly GCF_003182075.1. Classification (GTDB taxonomy): domain Bacteria; phylum Bacillota; class Clostridia; order Tissierellales; family Peptoniphilaceae; genus Finegoldia; species Finegoldia magna. The sequence continues at coordinate 221 of NZ_QGTH01000059.1, read as the reverse complement.
CATACACCATTCTTCTCAGGATACAGACCACAATTCTACTTCAGAACAACAGATGTAACAGGAAACATTGCATTAGAAGAAGGCGTAGAAATGGTAATGCCAGGAGATAACGCAAAATTCATAATCGAATTAATCACTCCAATCGCAATCGAAGAAGGATTAAGATTTGCCATCAGAGAAGGCGGAAGAACAGTAGGAGCTGGCGTTGTTTCTAAAATTAT
>NZ_QGTH01000058.1 GCF_003182075.1 Finegoldia magna | reverse complement strand
ACTATAAAATTCTTGTAGACCTTATCTCCTTTTTTGTTTTCTTTGAAATATCCAAAGACATGGATTAGATCTCCTTTTTCAAATTCTTTTACAATCTCTACCTTTTCTCCATATACTGAGCAATTTGTATATTCTTTGCCCTTGCCATATTTTTTTACAAGAGAAAAATTTGCTACTTGAACATTTTCTCCATCCTTTTCAAATTCTGAAAATTCAGCTTCCTTAACTAAATTTGCATTAATATTTATCATTTCTCTATCCATTGATTTCTTCTCCTTAATCTAAAAATTTCAATTAAAAAAGCGACTGAACTTATATTTCAATCGCTAAATGTCTTATATATTAAATTGCTTTAAGTGGGACTTCTTATCCTTATCAACTTAACCTCCTAATTTTGAGTATAAAAAAAGACGATAGAGTTTTTAATTTCTATCACCTTAGGTACTATTTCCATTTAATTTTTTAGTTAGATAAATTGAATTTGTTATACAATAAATTTACTTGCTAACTTATACACTTGATTTATTTCTTTGCTTTCCAACTTCCAGCTATTGAGTTCAGCTTTAATTAATTCTGGAAATTTTTTGCTAATATCTCTTAAAGCATTTCCAACCGATTTTCTTACATATTCACTCGAATCTTCTTTTAAATTGACTAATCTTTCAATAGCTTCATTCGGATTTTCTTTGAAATATGGTCTACTTGTCCATATTCTTAATCCCTCTGTTACTGCTCTCCTCGTATTCGGATTTTCATTTTCTAACCATTCATCAATTATTGGGAGTGCTTTTTCATATCCTATTTTCTTGCAAAATTCATCAAATGCCTTTGCCAACACTTCCTGAACTCTCCAATTGTCATCTTTGGAAACTTCATCTCTCATAAATCTTAAAATTTCTTCATCTAATGATAAATATCCAAATAGAAACACACCATACATTCTAACTTGATATACATTGGATTTATAAGCTAAAAATGCCAATTTTTTGCTATGTTCATTATTATTTGATTTATAATTGACCTGAACCCGTAAACACGGAATAATTTAATAATATTTTAAGCGGAATGTAATCTGTACATAACAGGGGACATTCCGTTTAATTTTGTTTTAA
>NZ_QGTH01000057.1 GCF_003182075.1 Finegoldia magna | reverse complement strand
GGACATTCCGTTTAATTTTGTTTTAATTCTATCTTCATTGTACCATTTAATATATTTTTCTATCTCACTTATCAAATGATCATAACTAGTAAAATCCTCTCCATAATACATTTCTTGTTTTAATATTCCAAAGAAGTTCTCCATTGGAGAATTGTCTAGACAATTCCCTTTTCTTGACATACTTTGCCTAATATTCATTTTTTCTAGTTTTTTAGTCCAAGAACTGTGTTGATAATGAAATCCTTGGTCTGAGTGTATAGTTAAATCTTTAATGTCTTTATTTTCTTCTAATGCTTTTTCTAACATTGTATTTGTTAATCCTATTGTTGGGTGATTACTTAACGTATAGCTAATTATTTCGCTGTTGTATAGGTCTAATATTGGTGATAGGTAAAGTTTTTCTTCTTGTCCTTTAATTCTAAATTCTGTTACATCTGTTAGCCATAATTGATTTGGCTTAGTAGCTGTAAACTGTCTTTTTACAATATTATCTGCTACTTTACCTATTTGTCCCTTGTATGATGAGTATTTTCTTGATCTATTTTTAAATTTAGTACATAGCAAGGATTCTTCTCTCATTATTCTTAAGACTTTTTTATGATTGATATTAAATCCTTTATTTTTTAATACCATAGTTACTCTTCTATAGCCATATCTACCTTTTGACACTTCTATTATTGTTTTAATTTCATCTTTAACTTCCTTGTCTTTATCTACTGGATTTTCTAGTTTTATTTTCCATTCATAGTATGATGATTTTGGTAATTTAGCTATTTTTAGCCATTCACTTACTTTACTTTGTGGATTTTCTTTTAGAAGTTTGAGGATTATCTTTGTCTTTTCCTTGCTTCTGCTTCCTCTTCCAGTAGCAAGGCTCGTAGCTTTTTTTCGTAGATTATCTTCATTTTGAGAAGTCTATTTTCTTCCCTTAACCTTATTAATTCTTCTTTTTCGGTTTCGTTTATTGGAGTGTTAAGTTTAGACTTATTATTTGTTTTGGTCATGTCTTTTTTAGGCCTTTCTCTTTTATCTTCTAGCCCAGAAAGACCATGTTCTTGATAAGTTTTCTCCCATCTGCATACCATAGATTCATTTACAAGGTCGAAGTGCTCTACAGTCTCTCTAAGCGAAGTATTATTGATTTGCCTATATTGTATTA
>NZ_QGTH01000056.1 GCF_003182075.1 Finegoldia magna | reverse complement strand
ATATTTTTGACTGATGAAGAATACAAGGACTTAACAAATGAGTTAGGAAGTAGAATTAATGAATACATTGATAGATTGTCGTCATATATGAAAGCAAATAACAGAGATTATCAAGACCACAAGGCAACGATAATCAATTGGTATCTTAATGATCAGGCAAAAAATATTGATGACAAATCAACAAGAAAAATAAATTACGATATAGGAGAGAGTTTATGAAAAGCTTAAAAGATTTTGTATTAAGAGAAAATGATATTGAGAGAAATGGGCATATTTATTGTAAGGTATGTGGTAAAAGAGTCGATGGAGAATTACTTGACCTTGGATTTACAAAGTTTATTCCTAGAATTAAATGTGAATGTGAAATAAAAAGAGATAAGGAAAATGAAGAAAGAGAACGACTAATGAAAATATCGTCATTGAAAAGAGATTGCTTCTCATCGCCGCTCCAACACCAATATACTTTTGAGAAATTCCTAAATGAAAAGGGACAAGCCTATAAGGTTGCTTACAACTATGCCAAAAGTTTTGAGCAAATGAAAGAAGACAATGTTGGACTTTTATTTTATGGAGACGTTGGAAGTGGAAAGACTTATCTTGCTTGTTCTATTGCAAATGAATTAATCGAAAGAAAGCAAGTTAAAGTTAAAATTATGAATTTATCCCAGGTTATAAATCAAATACAAAAATCAGCATTTAAGCTAGATTCAAACGAAATTATAAATAACCTATCTAATATTCCTTTATTAATCTTAGATGACCTTGGAATTGAAAGGGATACATCTTATGCAAGAGAACAAGTATATAACATTATAAACTCAAGATACTTAAAAGGCAGGCCGACAATTTTTACTACAAACTTATCCTTGGAAATTATTCAAAATCCTAATATTGAACTTGAGTATCAGAGGATATATTCAAGAATACTTGAAATGACAATACCAGTTAAAGTTACGGGAGAAGATTTCAGAAGAAGAATTCAAAAAGAGAAGTTAAGAAAATACAAAGAGTTACTGTTATATGGAGGTGGAATAGATGATTAATGAAGAAGTATCTAGGTCGAGTCTTAATCTTGAAGTAAGACTTGCAAAAGCAACAAGTAAAGCAATTCTTGATGCCTTAAAGAAAGTTCACAAACAAATAGAAGAACAAGGAGGTTTGAAAAATGTAATAAAAAATAACGGAGAAGAAGTAAAGCTAAAAGATATGGTTAAAAAGGGACAGTTAGAAGAAATTAACCTAAAGGATCCTGAGTTAAAAGAACTAAAGAAAATTTTAAACAAACACGGAGT
>NZ_QGTH01000055.1 GCF_003182075.1 Finegoldia magna | reverse complement strand
GAGACTGTGAAATAGTTTGTGTATAGAATCCTCCTGATATAATAGTAATCAGGAGGATTTTAAAATGCCAAGAAAAAGACCAGAAACAAGACTCAACAAAATATCCAAAATGTTAATCGAAGAGTATCAACCAGAAACAGTACAAGATTTACAAGAAGCTTTAAAAGATCTTCTAGGCGACACAATGGAACAAATGTTAAAAGCAGAGTTAGATGAACATCTAGATTATGAATATGGTGAAAAACCACTGTCATTAAACACAAGAAATGGATCAAGTAAAAAAACAGTTAAATCATCATACGGAAACATAGACCTAAACATTCCACGAGACAGAGAAGGATCCTTTGAGCCACAAGCATTGAAAAAATATCAAAAAGACATATCAAACATAGAAAACCAAATAATATCTATGTATGCAAAAGGAATGACAACAAGAGATATATCAACACACATAAAAGAAATCTATGGATTTGGAATATCAGAATCCATGGTAAGCAAAATAACAAATAAAATACTACCAACTATTGAAGAGTGGCAAAATAGACCATTAGAAAAAGTATATCCATTTGTATTTTTAGATGCAATACACTATCATGTAAGAGAAAATAACATAGTAGTAAAAAAAGCAGTATATATAGCACTAGGATATAATACCGAAGGATACAAAGAAATCCTTGGAATGTGGGTTGGAGAAAATGAATCAAGTAAATACTGGCTATTGGTATTAAATCAATTAAAAGAACGAGGATTAGAAGATATATTAATAGTTTCAACAGATAATTTATCAGGATTTAGCCAAGCAATAGAAAGTGTATATCCAAAAACAGAAATTCAAAAATGCATAATCCATCAAATAAGAAATTCAACAAAATTCGTATCATATAGAGATATAAAAGAGCTAATGAAAGACTTAAAAACAGTATACAAAGCATCAACAGAAGAACTAGCACTAAGTAATCTAGATATATTTGAAGAAAAATGGGGCAAAAAATACCCAATGTGTGTGAATTCATGGAGAAACAATTGGGCTGAATTAGCAACATATTTCAAATATCCAGAAGGAATAAGAAAACTAATATATACAACAAATAGCATAGAAAATTTTAATAGACAACTTAGAAAAGTAACAAAAAACAAAACAATATTTCCAAACGACTACGCCCTACAAAAAAGCTTGTATCTAGCAATGGTAGATGCTTCAAGTAAATGGACGAGTAGAATAAGAGGATGGGATCAAATACTGTCACAACTATCAATATTTTTTGAAGGCAGAATCTAAATTTTGTCATCAAAATAATAAAAAATTTGAATCTTTAAATCAAGAGTAAAGGCATAGCCCTGGTCTGACGACCAGCTCTTGACAGAAATCTTCAAATTTTTAAGAAA
>NZ_QGTH01000054.1 GCF_003182075.1 Finegoldia magna | reverse complement strand
GATATATCTTCTTCTACAAAAGATTCTGTTCTAATAGCTACATTATCTACATACTGAGTCCATGTTTTTTCTTCCAAATTTACCTCATATTGAATCGAATGCTTACCATCAGGTGTTTCTGTATAGGCAAGTCCTATATGACTTAAATCAGGGTATAGTTTGTCGAAGTCTTCATAGCTATTAGATTCTGAAAACTCATAATTAGAATAATCGACTATCGCCCTCTTTAAATCTTCTAATAGTGGTGATTGGTTTTCTAATTCTTCTACTTCTCCCATATCTAAAAGTTTATTAATTTCAGATAGTCTTAGTGTCTTATCCCTTAACTCATCTGCTTTTTCAAATGGTTTAGTTAATTCTACTTTGGCATTTTCTAAAGATTCTTTATAGTTTTCAAGGTTTTGATTTAATCTTTCAAGTCTTGCAGGCATTTTTTCAATTGCATTATCAAGTCTTGTTATATTGCCATCAGTAGAGTTTGAAAACTCTCCGAAGTATTCTGCTTTTCCTAGAAGTTTAAAAGTGTGGGTATTTGTCATAAAGTTATATGAAACTTGTAAGTCTAAATTTCTATATTTACCAATGACCTTGCTATCATTTATCTTTACCTTTTTTATTTCTTCTAATAGTTTCTCTCCGGCTTCTTTCTTATCTAAAATTTTATTTTCTCCAAGACTGATTGAAGTGAATTTGCTATCTCCTTCTCCTAATTTCTCAACACTTGCAATATCTTCTTTAACTGCTTGTATTTCCATTTCAGTTTTTAAAATACTTTGAGGATAAATTTTATTTACCTTATCTTCAAGCTTGTATTTATTAGACTTGTAGTTTGCTTCAAGCATTTTTAGTTTTGTAACTTCGTTATCTAAATCCATTTTTTCTTTAATCAGAGGATTGCCAGTAGCTAAAGCCTTAATTTCTGAATAAGATAGGCTTGCTTCATCAACATCTTCTGCAACTCTTACTGGAGTTTTTGAAGTCATAATTTGAGAAATGAATTTTTGCTTATTCTCTATCGTCTGCCACAAATAAGAATCAAAGGTATTTTCCGTTACATATCTAAATATATTTACCTTATCATTTTCATTACCTTGACGAACAATTCTACCACTTCTTTGCTCTAGGTCAGACGGTCTCCACGGAACGTCTAAATCGTGTAAGGCTATTAATTTGTTTTGTACATTTGTACCTGCTCCCATTTTTTGAGTAGAGCCTAATAATACTCTTACTTCTCCTCTTCTTACCTTAGAGAATAATTCATCTTTTTGTTTGTCTGTATCTGCTTCGTGAATAAAGGCTATTTCTTCTTTAGGTACTCCCATATTCACTAGCTTATTTCTAATATCATCATAGATATTAAATTCTCCATCTCCTTTTGGTGTAGACATATCTGAAAATACTAATTGGGTCG
>NZ_QGTH01000053.1 GCF_003182075.1 Finegoldia magna | reverse complement strand
AGCATAGACATTATGAAGTTTGCCTTATCCTTTAAAGGTGCGTCCCCATCTCCATAGTTCATATTAATATCTAATGGATTTAGATAGTCCTTTGACTTTGCTGAAACTTTAATAACTTCTCCATTAAATTGTTTTACAAGGTTTGAATACTCGCCCTCAGGATCGCAAATAATTACATCATCGTCTGTTACAAGAATTGCATTTGCCATCTCTCTCTTTGCCGAGAAAGATTTACCAGAACCTGGTGTTCCTAATATTAGTCCGTTAGGGTTCTTAAGTTTCTTCCTATCTGCCATAATCAAGTTTTGGCTAAGGGCATTTAATCCATAGTACAAAGAATTTGCTGAATCAATAAATAGCTCTTCTGTTGTAAAAGGCATAAATACTGCCGTTGATGATGAAGTTAAAAATCTTTTTATTTCGACTTGGTTAACTCCAAGAGGTAAGACAGAAACAAGTCCTTGCTCTTGTTGGTGAGATAATCTTTTTACCTGACAATTATGTCTGTTTGCAATTGATGAAATTTGAGCAATAGTGTTTTCTAACTTTTGATTAGTCCTAGCAAAGTTCATCATTACTATGGTAACTACAAAGAGCCTTTCATCTCTATTTTGTAAGTCAGATAACATGGACTTAACATCAGCCCCAAAAGTATTTATATCTGAAGGAATAATATCCATATCATAACCAGCACGAACTGCTTTCTTTTGTTCTTCGATTTTCATTCTGTCCAGGTCTGTGTTTTTTCTCTTAATGAGTTTAATGGCTTCTGCTTGTTCAACTACATCTATATGAAAAGCTACATAAATATTGTCATCAATATCTAAAAACTCAGATAACATTCTGTCTGATAACTCACTTGCTAGTATTTGAAAATGGCTTACTGCCCCAATATATTTCCCAAATTTAAAATTATTTGCTGGTGCAAAATTAAAAATATTGGGAGTTATATGTGATTTTGTAGACTCTTTCTTCTTCAGATCTTTATATGAAAAATCAAAGTTCTTATCTGGATTTAACATATCGTGAACAAGTCTTAGTCTTTCTTCGCCATCAAGACTCTCTGCTCTTACTCCCATAGATTTAAAGTTAGATAAAATATCTACTTCAAGTCTATTTAACTTTGCTCTTGCTTGCTCTAGGTTATCGGCTTCTGTGGTAAAGGTTATATACTTCATCTTTTTAAGTCCGTTATTCCCCTTTGCAAGTTGAAGCTTTAACATCTCCCTAAACTCTTTTCTTACATCGTCATAGAAGTCTCCCTTATCAGCAATTTTAATTGCATCTTGTAAATCCTTATTTCTTCCTAATTGATTTACATATGAAAGTTCAATGTGGACACTTGGATCAAAAGAATTTAAAAAGTTGGCAAATTGGTTAAAGATTAAATCTCTATCTTCTTCCAATGCCAACTGGTAATT
>NZ_QGTH01000052.1 GCF_003182075.1 Finegoldia magna | reverse complement strand
AGCATAGACATTATGAAATTTGCCTTATCCTTTAAAGGTGCGTCCCCATCTCCATAGTTCATATTAATATCTAATGGATTTAGATAGTCCTTTGATTTTGCTGAAACTTTAATAACTTCTCCATTAAATTGTTTTACAAGATTTGAATACTCGCCCTCAGGATCACAAATAATTACATCATCATCTGTTACAAGAATTGCATTTGCCATCTCTCTCTTTGCCGAGAAAGATTTACCAGAACCTGGTGTTCCTAATATTAATCCGTTAGGGTTCTTTAGTTTCTTCCTATCTGCCATAATCAAGTTTTGGCTAAGAGCATTTAATCCATAGTACAAAGAATTTGACGAATCAATAAATAGCTCTTCTGTTGTAAAAGGCATAAATACTGCCGTTGATGATGAAGTTAAAAATCTTTTTATTTCGACTTGATTAACACCTAGAGGTAATACAGAAACAAGTCCTTGCTCTTGCTGATGAGATAATCTTTTTACCTGACAATTATGTCTGTTAGCAATCGATGAGATTTGAGCAATAGTATTTTCTAATTTTTGATTAGTCCTAGCAAAATTCATCATTACTATGGTAACTACAAAGAGCCTTTCATCTCTATTTTGTAAGTCAGATAACATAGACTTAACATCCGCCCCAAAAGTATTTATATCTGAAGGGATAATATCCATATCATATCCAGCACGAACTGCTTTCTTTTGTTCTTCAATTTTCATTCTGTCTAGGTCTGTGTTTTTTCTCTTGATGAGTTTAATAGCTTCTGCTTGTTCAACTACATCTATATGAAAAGCTACATAAATATTGTCATCAATATCTAAAAACTCAGATAACATTCTGTCTGATAACTCGCTTGCAAGTATTTGAAAATGGCTTACTGCTCCAATAAATTTCCCAAATTTAAAATTATTTGCTGGTGCAAAATTAAAGATATTGGGAGTTATATGTGATTTTGTAGACTCTTTCTTCTTCAAATCTTTATATGAAAAATCAAAGTTTTTGTCTGGATTTAACATATCGTGAACAAGTCTTAACCTTTCTTCGCCATCAAGACTTTCTGCTCTTACTCCCATAGATTTAAAGTTAGATAAAATATCTACTTCAAGTCTATTTAGCTTTGCTCGTGCTTGTTCTAGGTTATCGGCTTCTGTTGTAAAGGTTATATACTTCATCTTTTTAAGTCCGTTATTGCCCTTTGCAAGTTGAAGCTTTAACATCTCCCTAAACTCTTTTCTTACATCGTCATAGAAGTCTCCTTTATCAGCAATTTTAATTGCGTCTTGTAAGTCCTTATTTCTTCCTAATTGATTTACATATGATAGTTCAATGTGGACACTTGGATCAAAAGAATTTAAAAAGTTGGCAAATTGGTTAAAGATTAAATCTCTATCTTCTTCCAATGCCAACTGGTAATT
>NZ_QGTH01000051.1 GCF_003182075.1 Finegoldia magna | reverse complement strand
TATAATAGGCAATCTGAAATGTATAACTTCATTAGGTTACCTATGGTATTAATGGAAGATGAGATTTTTGAGAGCATTTCTATTGAAGCTAAAGTGTTGTATTCATATATGCTTAATCGAATGGGTCTTTCATATAAAAATGGATGGGTAGATGAAGACGGAAAAGTCTTTATTTATTACACAATTGAAAGTATAAAAGATCAATTTAATTGTGCAAGTGAAAAAGCAAATAAATTAATAGCTGAGCTTGATATTAAATCAGGGATAGGACTTATTGAAAAGAAAAGACAAGTACTTGGAAATCCTAATAGAATTTATGTTAAAGACTTTATGAGCATATTTAATAATATGGAATTAAAAAATCAAGAAGTTCGAAAAACAAAATTCCAGAAGTTCGATAATCGAAATTCAAGAGATTCGAATATCGAAAGTCAAGATTTTCGAAAATCGGAAGGTAACTATAACAATATTAGAAATAATGAGTTAAGAAATAATGATTTTAGTAAGGGTCAAAAGCCTTATGGGATATATAAAAATATATTTTTGACTGATGAAGAATACAAGGACTTAACAAATGAGTTAGGAAGTAGAATTAATGAATACATTGATAGATTGTCGTCATATATGAAAGCGAATAACAGAGTTTATCAAGATCACAAGGCAACAATAATTAATTGGTATCTTAATGATCAGTCAAAAAATATTAATGATAATTCAACTAGAAAAATGAATTACGATATAGGAGAGAGTTTATGAAAAACTTAAAAGATTTTGTATTAAGAGAAAATGATATTGAAAGAAATGGACATATCTATTGCAAGGTATGCGGTAAAAGAGTAGATGGAGAATTACTTGACCTTGGATTTACAAAGTTTATTCCAAGAATTAAATGTGAATGTGAAATAAAAAGAGATAAGGAAGATGCAGAAAGAGAAATATTAACGAGAATATCATCGCTAAAAAGAGATTGCTTTTCATCGCCTATCCAACACCAATATAATTTTGAGAAATACTTAAATGAAAAAGGTCAAGCCTATAAGGTTGCTTACAACTATGCCAAAAGCTTTGAACAAATGAAGAAAGATAATGTAGGACTTTTATTTTATGGAGATGTTGGTAGTGGAAAGACTTATCTTGCTTGTTCGATTGCAAATGAATTAATCGAAAGAAAACAAGTTAAAGTTAAAATTATGAATTTATCTCAGGTTATAAACCAAATACAAAAATCAGCATTTAAGCTAGATTCAAATGAAATTATAGATTACCTCTCTAATATTCCATTGTTAATATTAGATGACCTTGGAATTGAAAGGGATACATCTTATGCAAGAGAACAGGTATATAACATTATAAACTCAAGATACTTAAAGGGTAAGCCGACAATTTTTACTACAAACTTATCATTGGAAATTATTCAAAATTCTAATATTGACCTTGAGTATCAGAGAATATATTCAAGAATACTTGAAATGACAATACCAGTTAAAGTTACGGGAGAAGATTTTAGAAGAAAAATCCATAAAGAGAAGTTAAGAAAATACAAAGAGTTACTTTTATATGGAGGTGGAATAGATGATTAATGAAGAAGTATCTAGGTCAAGTCTTAATCTTGAAGTAAGGCTTGCAAAAGCGACAAGTAAAGCAATTCTTGATGCCTTAAAGAAAGTACACAAGCAAATAGAAGAACAAGGAGGCTTGAAAAATGTTATAAAAAATAACGGAGAAGAAGTAAAACTAAAAGATATGGTTAAAAAGGGACAGTTAGAAGAAATTAATCTAAAAGATCCTGAATTAAAAGAACTAAAGAAAATTTTAAATAAACATGGAGT
>NZ_QGTH01000050.1 GCF_003182075.1 Finegoldia magna | reverse complement strand
TTAAATTAGGAGAAAGTCTATGTTTGGTATCTTTGACAAGCTAACTGAATTTTTTAAGGATATGCTACTCGGAGGTATCAAAGCAAATCTTGAGTCCATGTTCTTAGATATAAATGACAAGGTAGGAGTTATTGCAACTGATGTTGGGAAAACGCCAATGGGTTGGAATGGAGAAGTATATAACTTCATAAAAAACATTAATGATAATGTGATTGTTCCAATAGCAGGTCTTATCATAACAGCAGTTTTATGTATTGAACTCATAAATATGGTTATGCAAAAGAATAATATGCATGATACAGATACTTTTGAGTTTTTCAAATACATTATAAAGATGTTTATAGCAGTCTACCTTGCAAGCCATGCTTTTGAATTTTCAATGGCAGTCTTTGATGTGGCACAAAATCTTGTAAACAAAGCGGCAGGGGTAATCACTACTTCTGCCACTGTTTCAGGAGATCAGATAGTTGCAATGGTTGATACATTAAAAGAAAAAGATGTTGGTGAGCATTTAATGATATTAGTTGAAACAAGCCTAGTGAGGATTGCAATTCAAGGAATTTCACTAGTTATAACATTAATAGTATATGGGCGTATGTTTGAAATATATGTCTACTCATCAGTATCATCCATACCATTTGCGACTATGGGAAATAAAGAATGGGGTCAGATTGGAACAAATTATATCAAGGGACTTTTTGCCTTGGGACTACAAGGTTTGTTTTTGATGGTATGTTTAGGTATCTACACCGTTTTAATAAGAACGGTACAGGTTACAGATATTCACGCAAGCTTGTTTAGTATATTAGGATATGCTCTACTACTTGGACTTATGATGTTTAAGAGTGGAACAGTTGCAAAAAGTATTATGAATACACACTAGGAGGAATAAATGTTAAAAAAGAAAAATTGTGCTTTATTGGGACTTGGAATTTTATTGGGAGGAACTTATGAAATCTTAAAAGAGAAAAACAGGAATGAAGAGATTAGAAACTTAAAGAAAAGAATAAATAGGCTCGGAAGATGTCACAATGAATTTGTTATGTATCAAGGAGAATACAATGACAGAAATGAAGAAAAACAAGAAGAATTAGAAGAAAGAATTAGCTACCTAGAAGAAGAAACAACATCTAATTATGACCATATACTTGAACTTTCCAAAGAAGAAGTAGAGGGAGATTAAAATGGCATATGTAACAATACCAAAAGATTTGGACAAGATTAAAACAAAGGTTGCCTTTAACTTAACTAAAAGGCAACTAATAGGTTTTTCTGTGGCAGGACTAATTGGCATACCAACCTATTTATTTATGAAGAAATATCTACCTAATGATGTTTCAATCATTGTAATGCTAATAGTAACCCTGCCAATCTTTTTTATAACCTTATATGAAAAAGACACCTTAACTTTTGAAAAGTATTTTAAATTTTTCTATCTTCATAAGTTTTATCAACCAACTAAGAGAATAAGAAAGGAGGCATACCTTGAAGCAAAGAAAAAAGCAAATCAGCGACTTAAATCTAAGGGAAAAACAATTAAAAAAAGACCGAAAGGAAGTAAGAAGGCTAAAAACAAAGAAAGATCCAACAAATAGTCTTCTAAGTGTACTTTTAAAGAAAGAGAAAAAGAGATTTACTGTTGAGGACACTATTCCATATATAAGAATGTTACCAGAGGGCATTTGCCAGTTAGATGAAAAAAATTATTCAAAGACAATTTCATTTCAAGATATAAATTACCAGTTGGCATTGGAAGAAGATAGAGATTTAATCTTTAACCAATTTGCCAACTTTTTAAATTCTTTTGATCCAAGTGTCCACATTGAACT
>NZ_QGTH01000049.1 GCF_003182075.1 Finegoldia magna | reverse complement strand
TGGAACATATCCAAATTAGTGGGGACTAAAATAGAAACAAATTCCATAATTATAGACAAATAAATAAAAATAATTAAGGATGATTTTCTATTTTCGCACATTTTGCTTTCTCCATAAACTCAAATGTTTAACCTATTTATCTTATAACTTGATTTTAACTTTACCTTATCTCTATTTGTTAGATACTCTTCAACATCAAACAAGTTTTTCTTATCATAATCTTCCAACAACTTGTAATTCTTATGCTTTGTAATATCAAATTTATCAGACAAGAAAGGTCTTACTCCTCTTAGGTGGTATATGCACTTTCCACCATCCATTACTGTTATTTCATCTTGACTCATAAGTTCCTTACCAGTTTTTTGGTAATTTAGACCAAAAGATTTTTGGTTGGATCTTGTTTCTGATGTGTTATATAGGTCTATGGTTTCTTTTCCTAAGGTTTCTGATAATTCTTTTACTGTTGTTTTTTCTTTTCCTCCTAGAAAGAGTGTAGAGTCACAGTTACCAACTATTGTATCTGCATGGTCTTTATAAATTGCTTTTAATTGAGATTGTGCTTGCAGTATTATACTTGCCGATATTTCTCTTGAACGAATTGTCGCAATCAGTTTTTCAAATTTAGGAATCAAACCAATATTGGCAAACTCATCAAGTAGACACCTAACATGAACTGGAAGTCTTCCACCATACACATCATCTGCCTTATCACATAGAAGATTAAATAGTTGAGAATACATTATTGAGACTACAAAGTTAAAGGTATCATCAGTATCTGATATTATTACAAATAATGCAGTTTTTCTATCTCCAATTTTATCAAGCTCTAGTTCATCTTCGCTCATTAGTTCTCTAAGCTCTCTTATGTCAAAAGGTGCAAGTCTTGCTCCACAAGATATTAGAATTGACTTGGCAGTTTTTCCTGCTGCCAGCTTATATTTCTTGTATTGCTTAACTGCAAAATGACCTGGATCTTTCTTTTCAAGAGCTTCAAAGAGCCTATCAATTGGATTCATATAGGTTTCGTCATCTTCTCTGACTTCACTTGCGTCAATCATATCTAAAAGCGTCTTAAAGTTCTTTTCTTCTTCAGGTGCTTCATAATAGATATAACCGATGAGAGCGGTGTAATATAGCTTCTCAGCCTTTACCCAGAAATCTTCTCCTGCCTTTTCTCCATCTCCCTTAGTGTTGGCTATAATTGTTTGTACTAGCTTTAAAATATCTTTTTCACTTCTCAAATAAGCAAAGGGATTGTATTTCATAGATTTTTTAAAGTTTATTGTATTTAATATCTTTATATCATATCCATTTTCATAGAGCATTTTCCCGCACTCTAACACAAGCGTGCCTTTAGGGTCTGTTACTACATAGGAAGAGTGCATTTGCATTAGATTTGGCTTTACATAAAATCTTGTCTTACCTGATCCAGAACCACCTATTACTAATACATTTTTATTTCTAGCGTATTTAGGGTTTTTAGGTCTTGAGTTCATTGTTAGTCTTTCAGTATTAGTTATAAGAACATTATTTTCAAACTTAGGGTCAATGTATGGAGCAATATCCTTACTTTCTCCCCATCTTGCAGATCCATATTCCTTACCTTGCCTATATTTCTTTTTGTTTTTACCTTTACTATAAACAATTAGCTTAACAAGACCAGCAACTGAAACACCTACTAACAAGTCCCTTGGATTAAGGCTTGGTATATAAGATAAAGTTCCTATATCAGAAATTCCCACCATTATTCTATCAATAATATCTCCTCCTACATAAGAATTGATGTGCTTAGAAAAGATATTTCCAATGTAGAAAAAGGATATATAAGGAATGTTTGCTAATATAAATTTCTTTGGGTTATCTATTTTAATTAAGTTTTTAATATCAGAAAGAATGGCTTCTAATATCTTATTCATCGTAGAAACCTTCACTATCTAATAAAATTAGTAGGTAGTGTCTTCCCTTTGGTGTTATAAATGTTTGTATGCCTACAAGTGTACCTAGTGGATCAACCCATTCTTTTACTTCAAAGTATCCCTTATTCTTATCTGCATATGGTAAGAGTTTCTTTTTCTTATCTCTATAAATAAATCCCTTATCCATTAGAAAACTTATAAACTGATTTTGTGGTATTCCTAATTCCTTGGCAGTATTTCTAAAGTTTGTAAGTAGGTTATAATCTACCAATTTGTCATAATAGTCTGCCTTTGGTCTTAATACTTCAATTTCTTCTTCTCTCTCGGCAATAATTCTATTGGCTACAAGAATTGCATCTGCTAGTAGCTCTTCGTTAGTTTTCTTTTCTTGCCCTGCTATATATCCTCCGTTTTTTCTAATACTTGGTAAGACTTCTCTAGTTACCCAAGCTTTGAATATTTTTGCTTGTGGTAGTTTTGATGAAAGGATAAGCGAATACAATCC
>NZ_QGTH01000048.1 GCF_003182075.1 Finegoldia magna | reverse complement strand
AACAAGCATAATATTGAAACTATTATTTATAACAATCTTTCTCAGACAGAGAATCTTAATTTTAATGATTTTGATTTAATTCTACTTGATGCCAATCTTCCAGATGGATCAGGCTTTAATTTTTTAAAGTGGCTGAGGGGATTTTCTGACCTTCCTGTAATAATGCTTACTGTAAAAGACGAAGACGAGTATGTAATAAAAGGTCTTTCCCAAGGAGCAGATGATTATATTACTAAACCTTTTTCTCTCCCTGTCCTAAAGGCGAGAATAGACAATGTTTTTAGTAGAAAAATTAAAAAAGTGAATGAGCTGACTTTTGAAAATTTATCTTTAGATCTTATATCAAAACAAGCTTCAATAGATGGAAAAGATTTAGACCTTAACTTAAAAGAGTTTGCTATATTGGAAATGCTCTTAGAAAATCAAAATATAAATCTACTAAGAGAGCGAATTTTAGATTATGTTTGGGGTTATGATTTTTATGAAGTGAATGACAATACCTTAACAGTAACTATAAAAAGACTCAGATCTAAACTTGGAGATTATGGCAGTCATATAAAAACTCTTAGAGGGATAGGATATAGGTGGGACAATGAGTAAAAACAAAAATATTTTACTTGTCTTAATTTTAAATTTGATAATGTCTTTGTTTGTAGTTTATCTCAATCCAAGATTTGATATTCTAACGCTCATAGGTTTTCTACTAATAAATATAATTCTATTTATAGTTATTTCAAAAATTGAAAAGAAAAAAGAAAAAGCTCTTGAGGATAAGATCAACAATATATTTAACCTACTATATTCACTTGATATAAACTCTGATAATTACGAAATTATTGACGATGAATTTGGCAAGCTCAGAGATGAGATTATTAAAATTATTATAGAAAACAAGAGAATAGCTGAAAATGCTGAAAAAAACAAAGAGATCTTAAGAGAATATACTGAAGACATTGCCCACCAAATAAAAACTCCTCTAACTGGATCTCTATTATTACTAGACTTATTAGAAGACGAAGAAGATGAATCGGCAAAAGAGTATATATCTAGACTTAGGGACAATCTCCTTAGACTTTACAATCTATCCGATATTTTATTAAAACTTGCAGCCCTTGATTCAGGTACAATTGAAATGACAAAAGATAGGATATCAGCTCGAGGATTAATTGAAGATATCATACAAAACCTAAAAGATTATTTTATCAATGATAATATTGAAATTCCCCTTGATGGAGATGATTTTGATCTTATATGCGATAAGAAATGGACCTATGAAGCAGCATTTAATGTGATGAAAAATGGTCTAGAAGCAACAGAAGATAGGCATATAGAAATTCACTTAAAAGAAACGAACTTATATAAGAGTATATTTGTGGAAGATTTTTCTAAAGGTTTAAATAGAGAAATGTTAGAAAAAGTTTTTAGACGTTTTTATAAAGCGGATCCGAATTCAAAAGGCTATGGTATTGGGCTTCCTATGGCAAAATCTGTTATGGAAAGACAAAATGGAGAGCTTTTATATCATAAGGGGAAGAAATCAAATTCCTTTGAACTGAGATTTTATAACTGATTTAATTATGGCTGTGTAAATAAAGCACAGTCATTTTTTTCTAGTCACTTTCCAGTCACTTAAGCCTAGTATTATATAGACAAGTTAAGGAGGACTAAATATGAATATTGTAAAAACAGTAGATTTAACAAAAACTTACAATAGTGGAGTAGAAGTACACGCTCTATCAAATGTGAATTTTGAACTAGAAAAAGGAGATCTTGTCGCCATTATTGGAGATAGCGGGTCAGGAAAGTCTACCTTGCTTCATCTATTAGCAGGAGTTGATAAACCAACAAGTGGTGATATATTTATTCAAGATAAAAATATTACCAAGTTTAACAAAGATGAAATGACAGTATTCCGCAGAAGGAATATAGGCGTAGTATATCAATTTTTTAATTTGATTCCAAACATCAACGTTCGAAAAAATATTTTACTTCCTCTTTTGTTAGACAATAAAAAGGCAGATGAAGAATATTTAAAGGAAATTTTATCGATACTAGGAATAGAAGGAAAGCTTGATAGGTATCCAAAACAATTATCCGGTGGAGAGCAACAAAGAGTCGCTATTGCTAGAAGTCTTATTACAAGACCTGCAATAATCTTAGCAGATGAGCCTACAGGAAATCTCGATAGAAAAAATTCTGAAGAAATCACAGGACTTTTCAGACTAGTAAATAAAAGATTAAATTCTACAATTATGATAATAACTCATGATGAAAAAGTAGCAAATTCTTGTGATAAGGTCTATAGAATGGTAGACGGTAGGTTAAATTTCTTAGGAGATGGAACTTATGAAAATTATTAATGACCTAGCTGATGGAGCTGTAAAAAATAATAAGAAAGACAGTTTTGCTATTAAAATTTCCATACTTTTGGCAGTAATTTTACTAGGAACTGT
>NZ_QGTH01000047.1 GCF_003182075.1 Finegoldia magna | reverse complement strand
CTTGAAATAGGAAGCCTTGCAGCATGGACACCTGCAATTGAAGTGGAAGTTTTGCCGATAATTAGCGAAGCCTACCCAAATATATTTAAAGAAAAAACTAATATAAGAACAGTCTCAGCAGAGAGAACCTTTTGGGAAAAGGCAACTATACTTCATCATGAAGCGAATAGACCAGAATCTTCTTTTATGCCACATAGGTATGCAAGACACTTTTATGACCTATATAAAATAGCAAATTCAGATTTTAAAAACAAAGCCTTAGATGACAAGGAGTTATTAAAGAAAGTGACTGAATTTAAAATGAAATTTTATCCTAGGAAGTGGGCAAAGTATGAAGATGCATTAAATGGTAGATTAAAGTTAGTCCCAAGAGAGTTTCGATTTTCTGAAATAGAAAAAGATTATAAGGCTATGTCGGAGATGATTTATGGAGACTATCCAAACTTTGAAGAGATTATAAAAGTTCTTCAAGAACTAGAAAAAGAAATTAATAAGTAAGTAGAATTCTCCTGAAAATAATATGATATTCAGGAGAAATACTTTGAGCGAGAGAGAAATCTTTCGCTCTTTTTTTATTTATGGAGGTATTAATGAAGTTAGTAATAGCAGAAAAGCCAAGCGTAGCAGTTACAATTGCAAAAGTAATTGGAGCAAGAACAAGAAAAAACGGATATTATGAGGGGAATGGATACATTGTTTCTTGGTGTGTAGGTCATTTAATTCAAATGGCAAGTCCCGATAAGATAGACGAAAAATGGAAGAAATGGACGATAGACACTCTTCCTATAATTCCAGAAGAATATATTTATGAAGTATCTAAAAGCACTAAGAAACAATATGGAGTTTTAAAGAAGCTTTTAAACGATAAGAACATCGACACAGTTATAAATGCTTGTGATGCTGGAAGAGAGGGAGAACTTATTTTTAGGCTTGTATATAATCAAGCTAAATGTAAGAAGAAGATTCAAAGACTTTGGATATCTTCAATGGAAAACAAAGCTATTGAAGATGGCTTTAGAAATCTTAAAGATGGAGAAAACTTTGAAGACTTATATAGATCAGCAAGTGCAAGAGCCATTGCAGATTGGCTGGTAGGAATGAATTTAAGTAGGCTTTATTCTTGCATTTACAAGGAAACATATTCAGTTGGTAGAGTACAAACACCAACTCTATATTTAATAGCTAAAAGGGATAGTGAAATAAATCTATTTAAGAAGCAAAAATATTATACGGTAGACCTATCTTATGGAGGATTGAAGCTTGTATCAGATAGGATTGATAGAATTGAAGTTGCAGAACAATTATTAAACTTGCTAGAAGATGAAATAGTTATTACAGAGGTAGAAGATAAAGAAATAAGCACAAAACCAGATAAGCCTTATGATCTTACTACCTTGCAAAGAGAAGCAAATAAATATTTTGGATATTCATCAAATGACACTTTAAACCAGGCACAAGGCTTGTATGAAAAAAAGCTAATCACATATCCAAGAACAGATAGTAGGTATTTAACCGATGATATGGTTAATACCATGAAAGAATTATTAGAAGGACTTAAAGAAGGTTTTAAAATCAACGAATCAAACTTTAAGTCTATTTTTAATTCATCTAAGGTTACAGACCACTATGCGATTATTCCTACTATATCAGGTATTGGAAAAGCCAAAGATTTATCTGATAAAGAAAGCAAAATCTATAATCTAATTAAGAATAAATTACTTGCTTCATGTTCGGATAACTTAAAGGAATCTAGCAGAAAAATCAGATATGAATATGACAAGTTTAACTTTAATGCAAGTGGCAAGACTATAATCGATGAAGGTTATACCAAGTATCTAAAGACTTATGGAAAAGAAAAACAAGAAAATGAATTACCAGATATAAAGACTGGAGATAAAATTAAGCTAACTTCTAAAAATATATCTGAGAAATTCACAAAAGCTCCAAGTCATTATAATGAAGATATACTTTTAAAGGCTATGGAGAATGCAGGGATTGAATCACTGGATAAAGATATAGAAGTAGAAAGAAAAGGCTTAGGAACACCAGCTACAAGAGCAGGAATTATTGAAAATCTTATCCACAAGGATCTTATAAGAAGAGATAAGAAAAATCTACTTGTAACAGAAAAAGGCAATAGACTTGTATCGATTGTAGAGGATAAGTTTAAATCAGCAGAAACAACTTCTGAATGGGAAATGAAACTTGCAAATATTAGCTCTGGCGAAGTAGATAAAGAAGACTTTTTAAGAGAAATAGAAGATAGTATAAGGGAGCTTGTAGACAGGTACAAGAATAATCTAAATGAATAAGGTGAAAATATTAGAGCTTTTCGGCGGCATAGGTGCTATTAGAAAGGCTTTTATTAATTTAAAGATACCTTATGAAGTTGTTGATTATGTAGAAATAGATAAGGCTTGTGTTAAATCATACAACGCACTTTATGGAGAAGACTATAAGCCAAAATCAGTAGTAGGATATAAAGCTCCTAATGAAAAGATAGACTTAATTATGCATGGAAGTCCTTGCCAAGACTTTTCAAGAATAGGAAAAAAGCAAGGAGGAGTAAAAAATTCAGGAACTAGATCAAGCTTACTATTTGAAACAATTAGAATAATTAAAGAAATGAAAGATAAACCTAAATGGATAATTTGGGAGAATGTAAAGGGAGTCCTTGATAGAAATATGAGGGACTCCTTTTTTATTTATCTAAAAGAGCTAGAGAGCCTAGGATATGAAAACAAGTATGAAATCTTAAATGCAATGGACTTTGGGATACCTCAAAAAAGAGAGAGAATATTTGTTGTTTCATGCCTTGGAGCAAATAACTTTTCGTTTAATAAATTGGAGAGGAAAGAAACAAAATCACTAAGTGAATTTTTAGAAAAGAATGTAAGTGAACTTTACACAATGACACAACCTTATATGCTGAAATTTTTAAATAAAGGCATAGATAACAGTTTTAGAGGGCGACTAAAAGTGATTAAAGATTTTTCTTATACTATTTCTACAAAACA
>NZ_QGTH01000046.1 GCF_003182075.1 Finegoldia magna | reverse complement strand
TCAGGATTGCTATGGAATTCGTCGACAAATACGCTGTTTAGGGACTTTCACCCCAGTATTGGAACTTGCCCCATCATACAATACAGTAAGCAGACAAAAACCTGCCCCCTATAATCTTTTACCTTTCTATGCTTTTATCATTTTTCTTCTTTTCATCCACTTTCATATCTCCTTTAGTCTTAAATTTCTCTATTGTTGATATTTTTGCTTTAGTATGCTCTTTAGCTTTTAATAATTTGGCAGAGTATACTTATAGACTTGTGTATTCCTTATTATCTTTTCCTATGCTTTTTAGCTTGCTTTAGGTCTTTTTTAAATTTACTTGTAAACTTATCTTATACTTCAAGGGCTTTCCTCAAGTCATCCATATTGTCATAGGATTTCACATTCGTATCTTTAGCTATCATTCTTCCTTCTTCAATCGCTTTTATAGTTTCATCACTTGGAACATTAAGTTTTAAATCAAAGGGAATTCCACTTTCTCTAATACTCGCCCTTAAAAACATGTTAATTGCAGTAGTCATATTTAAGCCTAGACTGGAGTAGATTTTTTCTGCTGCTTCTTTAATTTCTTTATCTGTTCTTATATTCAAATTTGTTGTAGCCATTTCCTCATCTCCTTTGACCCTATTATATGACTAAATTCGTGCGTAGTCAATACATCGTCATTATATTGTATATCGAATACGTTATTATTCTTCGTTATAAACGTACTCCAATAAATCACCTGGTTGACAATCAAGCTCTTTACAAATGCTAGCTAAAGTATTAAATCTAATACCTTTGGCCTTTCCTGTCTTTAATATTGATAAATTTGCTTCGGTTATTCCTATCCTTTCTGCGAGCTCTTTTGATGTCATATTTTTCTTTTTTAATACTTGATCCAGATTTATAATTATTTGATCCTTCATTTTCAAATTATACTTTCCGAATCTTCTTTTAAGTATTTTCCCGAATTAAATATCATCATTGATGAAAATGCTATAACCATCAAAATTATATTCGTTAAATAATCCTTAATAGTTAAATTAAAAACACTGCTAATATTGTCCACTTTAAGGTAATTAAAAACTAGCTTAGAAATAATTTGACAAGTTGTCAAAATTAGAATAGCTATTAAAATGTTTTTCGAATATTTTGAATTTAAGTCTGAAAAATAATCTTTCTTCTCTAAATTCACTAAAATCTTCTCAAATTTATCCAATGAGAAACCAGCAACAATGAATATCATAAGGGCACTCAAGCATGAATAAATAATAAAAGGAAGTGAAACTTCTTGTAGATTAAATTGATAGGATTCAACTTCTTGTATTACATCATCTTTAAAAATTAGAGTTAATACACTTCCAAGCAAGGTAAAACCTGCTCCTAAATATGAAATATATCTTAAAACCTTAGATAATATAATCGCTATTTTAAAAATAAAACTCTTCATAACTTCTCCTCAACACTTTCGTTTATCTATTATCATCTACATCTTTCCATTCTTGTACTTTATCTTTCAGATCATTTAAATCTTCTTTAGAAAGTTCCAAGGTTAATGAAGATGGAATCATGGGCATTCCCTCCATTGTAATATATGGATAATTTTCATAAATATAAAAATCTATCTTTGTAACTTTTTTATCCTCTCTCTTGCTGGTTAATATGAAATGGTAAGACTCTATTGCATCATCTGGTATTTCTTTAAAATAATTGTCGAAGTTTTTATCATTAATATTTGCTATGCTCATTCCTGTTAAATTGCCAAAGTAGTCTAAAACTTCTTGTTCTTCTGTTTCAACAATTTTTTTATTGTTAGAATCAAATATTTCAATCTTTTCTTCTTTTTTACTACTTGTTTGTTCTGTTGTAGTATTTGGACTACAAGAAGTTAAAACTATAGAAAAAACAAGAAAAATAGCCATTATTAAAAATCTTTTTCTCATGATAATCCTCCCCATTGAATTATTGTAAAACGATAATTATCTTTGATTATTATTGTAAAACAATAATTATGGTTTGTCAATATCATTCGTAATGGCTTAAAACTTATCAAAGTCTTCTTGCGTAGCTACTTCTTTGTACTTATATTCATCGTTATTCTTTTCTGTAAACATATCATTTACAAGTCCAATTGTTAGTAGGGATAAATCAGAAACAGAAAGGCCAAGTTCCACTGCCCTTAGTAAAAACAAGGGTGTAATCATTGGTCTTTCTGTTGGTCTTACTTTTTTTAGGGACTTCTTCTGACTTTATGTTTAGCCCCCATAATTCAATTATTTGGGGCAGAATTTTAAGACTCATTTAGAACTTTGTTAGAATCCGATTTTTCCATCAAAGCATTAGTTCTAAAAGTTCTGGAATAAGAGCGATTTCTAAGTCTACGTCATATCCCATATTTTTCTCAGTTAAGGCTGTTTCAATTTTACTGAGTTCAATCGTACTTTTATAATCTGTTATCTTATTATCTATACATCAATACTACAATCTCCACATATAGCATCATTATACAATCTTTTTCAATATGACAAAAAAATAAAGGCAGTCCGAAGACTGCCGATATTTACCTCTCTTCACCTTTGCTATGCTCTTTCTTAGTTGACTTAGTTTTGTCATCTGTCTTAAAGCTTTTTATTTGACCTAATATGGACTTTTTATCCTTATCTTGACTCTTTACTTGTTCTTTTGCTTTTAAGAGCTTAGAAGACAAAATACGGATATTCTTATGTTCCTTTCCGTTGTTGTCAATGCTTGTTTTTACTTGACCAAATATTTTAACAAAATCTCCTTTTTTTAGATTCTCTAAATCTTTTGTCTTATCTCCATATGCTGAACAATTGGTATAAATTTTATTCCCATCGTCATCTTTTGAAACAAGAGAAAAATTACTTACTTTGAACTTTTCTCCATTAGCATTTTCTCTTTCAAGATTTTCTACTTTGCCAGCTATATTGCCCACGAGATTTATAAGATCATCCTTTTCTTCAACATCCCTGATATTTTCAACAATCTTACCTTGTTCTTTCATATCATCAATCATATAGTCAAAGTCATCATTTAATAGACCTGTTGTGTCATTGTTCATATATAAAACATAGACTTCTTCAAGTGCCTTTTCGTCAGTAACACCTTTTTCTATGCTTACAAGTGCTTTTATAAAATCCTTGTAATTATCATTCATCATTTCTTCTAAGTTTTCTCTAATATCTTTGTATTCCATAATTTCCTCCTTGTACTAAATAAGGAGAGCCTTTCGCTCTCCTCTATCTTTCTTGTCCTTTTTCACTTTTTTCTTGATTTTTATCTTTTTCTTCTTCTGATTTGAATTTTGATATTTGTCCCAATATTGATGGTTTCTCTTCCCTTGCGTGAAGATTATCCTCTACATCATAAGTTGATTCAAAGTAATCACTATCTTTAAAATCATTGTCATACCTATCTGGTATTCCGTCATTATCA
>NZ_QGTH01000045.1 GCF_003182075.1 Finegoldia magna | reverse complement strand
TCAAAGGACTATCTAAATCCATTAGATATTAATATGAACTATGGAGATGGGGACGCACCTTTAAAGGATAAGGCAAATTTCATAATGTCTATGCTTGAACTTGTAGTAGGAGGATCTGGTCTTACTGCTGCAGAAAAATCTGTTATAGATAGGTGCTTACCAAAGATATATCAAAAGTATTTTGAAGACCCAAAACCAGAAAATATGCCTATATTAGGAGATTTATACGATATGCTCCTATCTCAAGAAGAGGGAGTTGGTAGAAAGCTCGCAACAGAAATGGAAATTTATGTTAAGGGAAGTCTTAATGTATTTAATAATAGGTCAAATGTTGACCTAAATAGGCAACTGCTCTGTTTTGATATAAAAGAGCTAGGAACACAACTTAAAAAAATAGGTATGCTTGTAATTCAAGACCAAGTTTGGAACAAGGTTTCCTTAAATAGAGGAAGCAAGTCTACAAGATACTATATAGATGAGTTCCACCTTTTATTAAAAGACCCACAAACTGCTTCATATTCAGTAGAAATCTGGAAAAGATTTAGAAAATGGGGTGGTATTCCAACAGGTATAACTCAAAACGTAAAAGACCTTTTAACAAGTCAGGAAATTGAAAATATCTTTGATAATACAGACTTTGTTCTAATGTTAAATCAAGCATCTGGAGATAGAGATATTCTTGCTAAGAAATTAAAAATATCGCCTTATCAGTTAAACTATATTACTAATTCAAATGCAGGTGAGGGATTACTATTCTTTGGAAATACTATTGTTCCATTTATAGATAAATTCCCTAAAGACACCATGTTATATAAGCTAATGACAACAAAACCAGAAGAAGCTAAGTAGGTGTGATATGGATAAAAAACTAAAAAAAGATTTTCAAAAGAAAATTATACGAAATAGGGACGCTCCTGAAAAGAATGTAGATAGTAAACTTGTACATTCAGATGATTATACCAATAAGATTATTAAGACTAAGGATAGGTTCGGAGATAAAATTTCAGAAAAAGAATCTAAACTTATCCATGAGAATGTATTAGCTAAAGATCAAAAACAAGATAAACTAAAAGACTTTCAGAAGGCTAAAAACAAGGAAAGAATCAGAAAAGAAGTTTTAGATAATAAGGATAAGGTTGAAGAAACAAAACAAGCTAATCTTGAAATAAGGACAGATGAAAGCTTTAAACTTGATGAAGAGTTAGATGTAGACTTTAAAAAAGTTGATTTTGATAGTGAAAACAGTAGAAATATTAATTCTAATAAATTAACAACAGATGATATTTCAGCTAAGGCTCAACAAAAAAGCAATAAGAAGGCATCAAGTAAAAGACAAGTTCTTAAAAATTATGAGGATAAACTTATCCATAGTAAGGATAAATTCCAAGACAAAATTAAAGAGAGAGAGTCTAAGCGAATCCACACAAGCGAAGATAAACCTATCGAAGCAAAGAAAAGTAAGAGAATATATAGAAAAGATAAGCTTGTTAAAGATGAAGTAAGTAAGAACGAAAGTAATACTAATATTGATAAAAAGCAAAAGCAGAAACTTTATCAAGAAAAGAAGTTTAGAGATAAGGAAAAAATTTCTAAAGAGATAGATAAAGAAAATAAGCCAAGCGAAGTTGATACAGATAAGACTTTTGACAATTCTGAGCTTAAAGACAATAATCAAGAATTTATAAAGGATGAAAAAGAAACAAGCCTTAAATCTTCAGAACAAAAGAAAGTTAATAAAAAGAAGACTTACTATAAGAGAAAAAAATATGAAAGTGATAAATTTACTCGCAAGAAAATTGATAACTTAAAAAATGAATCGAAGAAAGTTACAACGAAAGATTCTAAGAAGGCACAAGATGTTAAAGACTTTATCTCAGATAAAAAGATTGGAGAGCTTGAAAAGTCTAAAAGCAAGCTAAAGGATAATATTTTAAAAAATAAAACTAAAGGAAGTCTATCTTCTGAGGTTTTATTATCTGGAGCTAAGTCATCAGAGTTAGTGAGAGATTATCTAAGTTTAGGATCTGACAATACTGGTGTAGAATCTGGAGAAAAAGTCGCTAATGTAAGCTCTAAACTCCAGCATGGAATAAGGAAGTATAAGCTAGATAAAAAGAAAAAGTCCTTAAAAAAGCTATCTAAACTTGATAAGAAAATAAGAAAGAGAAAAAGCAAGTTGGAGTTTAAAAGTGGCTTGGAAGATTTAAAAAGGTCAGATGCCTATATAAAGAAAAATAGATTTAAGAAGTTTTACCAAAGAAAACAAATGAAAAGCATGATAGCTAAAAAGCACGAAACAAGACTTGTAGATAGAGTTAAAAAAGCTATTTTAAGTTTAGGTAAGGCTTCTAAAGAACTAATCGTAAGAAAAAGTAAGATGGTTTTATTTCTAGTAATAGGACTAGGTCTTATGCTATCAATCATGATTGGTGGTGGAAGTGTTGGTATGAGTGGACTAAGCAACTCAGTAAATTCAGTAATGACAACAACATACCTATCACAAGATACAGTTCTAAGTGAAGTTAATCAAGAATTTTCATCAATGGAATATGACCTACAATCACAAATCGAAAGTGTAAAAACAAGTCATCCTGGATATGATGAATATATCATAAACAAAGAAGGAGAAATTGGTCATAATACCCATGAACTTTTATCCTATATAACTTCAAGATGTGGAGAGGTAAAATCAGCGTCTGAAGTAAAAGGAATTTTAAAAGAACTTTTCGATAAGATGTATAAACTTGATTTTAAAGAAGAAATTGAAATTAGAACAAGAACAGTAGCAAGAACTAGATATGATAGTCGTGGCAATCCTTATACTAGCTATGAAAAAGAAGAGTACGAATATAAAAAGTTAATTGTAACTTTAAAGAAAAAAGAAATGGATGAAGTTGTTAGGGAAATATTTAAAGATTATCCAGACAATGTAGTTCATTATGAAGCTCTTCTTGAAGCTAAGGGAAATATGGGAGATGTTTTTGGAACAGGTAATGGGGACTTAGGAGAAATAGTAGACAATCCTAACTTTGGAAATCCTGGTCTTGCTTTTGATTCAGCTACTGCAAAAGCCTTATTTAATGAAGCAGAAAAACATATAGGTAAAAGATATGTGTTTGGAGCAAGTGGACCATCTAACTTTGACTGTTCAGGTTTTGTATGTTGGTCATTTACAAAGTCTGGTGTAAAGAGTATGCCAAGAACAACTGCATGGAGAATATACAAAGACTATTGTAATCCAGTAAGTCCAAGTGAAGCTCAACCTGGAGATATTATATTTTTCCACTCAACATATAACAGTGGAACTCCAATATCTCATGTAGGAATATACGCAGGTAACGGAATGATGATTCACGCAGGAGATCCAATTCAATACACATCAATAAATTCAAAATATTGGAAATCACACTTTTATGGTTTTGGAAGACCAAGATAGAAGGGAGATATTATGTGAACAG
>NZ_QGTH01000044.1 GCF_003182075.1 Finegoldia magna | reverse complement strand
TCCAATTCAATACACATCAATAAATTCAAAATATTGGAAATCACACTTTTATGGTTTTGGAAGACCAAGATAGAAGGGAGATATTATGTGAACAGGAAGCTTATAAGTATTAGGAACAAAAAGAAAAAAATAGAAGAGAAATTAAAAGATTTAAATGCAAAATACAAGGAAATTTGCGATGAAGAAATACAAGTTGAAAATGAAGAAATAATTGTAACTCTTAGGAGGAACAATATTAGCTTGGAAGAATTAATGGAGAAAATCAATGACAGAAAAATAGAAGAAAAATTAAAAGAAAAGGAGAACATTCATAATGAAGAAATTTAATACGAACAGACTAAGAGCCTTTTTTATGGCTCTTTTATTAGTTTTAACATCAACTTCAACTACTAATGTACTAGCTAAAGCTGATGATACAGATGGTAGTAAAAAAGTGATAGAAAGTTCAATAAGTAAAATTAGTGATTTAGAAAATCAGATCAAAGACTTAAATGATAAGAAAAAAGAAGACCAATCAAAGATAGATGAATTAAAGGAAAAGTTAGAATCTTGCAAAGATAATGGAGAAAAACTAAAACAAGAAAAGTCTAAGCTAGAAGAAGAGATTAGAGATAAAGATAATAAGATTGCTCAATTGAATAAAGAAATTGAGGAACTTAAAAATTCTAAAAATGATGAACTAATAGCAGAAATTACTCAGCTTAAAGATGAATTAAAAAGATTACAAGATGAAAATGCAAAACTAAAAGAAGATTATTCATCTACAAAATGGGAGTTAGAATCTGAAAAAGAAAAGACCGACAAAAACGAAAATAAAATCAAAGAAATGCAAGAAAAACTTGAGTCTTTAGAAGGAGAACTTGCAAAGAAAAATAAAGAAATTGAGGATAAAGACAATAAAATTAAGGACTTAGAAAAAGCTCTTGATGAAAAAGACACTAAGATAAAAGACCTCGAGTCTAAGAAGAAAGAAATAGAAAATTCTAAGTCAGAATGCTTTAAGAAAATTGAAGAGCTTCAAAAGGCTATTGATAGCTTAAAAGAATCTTCTGAAAATACGAAAAAAGAATTAGAGGAGAGAATTAAAAGGCTAGAAGAAAAACAAAAAGCTTCTGAAGAAGAAATTAAAAAGCTAAAAGAAGAATTAGATAAGAAAATCGAAGAAGCAAAGAAGTTAATCGAGGAAGCAAATAAAAAATCGAAAGAAGAACTTGAAAAACAAGCTAAAGATGAAAAAGACAAAAACCTAAACCAAGACTTATCTAAGAAATTAGATGAACTTCTAAAACTTCAAAAAGAAAACAAAGAGAAGAAAGAAGATAAGAAATCTCAAGATAAGAAGTGGGACGAAATTTTGAAAGCTGATGACAAGAATATCCTAAATCAATTTGATCTTAACAAGATGAAAAAACAAGAGGAACAACAATCCAAAAAACAAGTTAAAGATGAAAAAGAATTTGCAGTTTTCCAAGTAGACAAAAACTTTTATAACATTATCAATAAAGATGGTAAGACAACAGTATATATGGATGTAAAAACTTATGTGGATCAAGGAAGAACTATGATTCCGGTAAGATATATTGCTTATACTCTAGGTTTTAATGTTGAGTATGACAACTCTACTCGTGAAGCTATTTTCTCAAATAAGGAGAATAATATCTTAGCTAAAAAGACATTAAGACTAAATATTGATACTGGTGTTATGAAAGATTCAGATGGAAAGGTCTACAATTCAGATGTTAAGCCTGTGATTATAAATGGAAGAATTCATGCTTCAATTTCAAATATTGCCAAAGCTTTCGGAGCTAGTCATGGAGATATTAAAGATGGTAAAAACCAAACAATAGAATGGGACAATGCTAGAAAAGCAGTCTATGTATTTAAAAATGTAAAATAAGAAAGGATAGAAAAATGAATAAGAGCATTAAACAAGGAGTAGCCATAGCGTTACTCCTTTTTACATTTACAGTACCAAAAGCTACATTTGCGATGACAAATGAAGGGCAAATAGAAAATCAAAGTGAATCAATATATGAACCACAAAAAGAAGAATTAGAAAAAATGTTGAAAGATGATGTTTTTACACCATCAAAAGAAGAAATTCCTTATCAAGATGTTCCAAGGATACCAGGAAATACAAGTGAAACAAATAAGCCTTCAAATAATCCTCCTAAGAAAACACCACTTGTAAAAGGTGGTAATACAAAGGCAGTAAATAATCTTGCGACACAGGAAAATAAGGCAAGAGGTTCAGTAATTGAAAATGTAGATAGGAATGGAAAAGATATTACACCAAGTGGAGATACAGAAAAAGATAAAGAAAATCCAGTAGATGTAAGACAATTTTTAACATTTCAAACTAAAAGTGGAAAAACTATGCACCTAATAGTGGATCACTCATCAAATCAAGATAATGTAAGGTTATTGACAGAAGTAGGAGAGCAAGACCTACTTAATATGATTGAATCAGAAGATAAAAATACCATAAAGGTTGAAGAGCCTAAGAAAGAAGAAGTAAAAAAAGAAGAACCTAAGACTGTTCCAGTAAAAGAAGAAAAGAAAAGCGGGATAGGTTCATTTCTAATTGTTGCACTTGTAATTGGAGGAGTAGTAGGAGCAGGATACTATTTTAAGGTAGTTAAAGCAAAAGAAGATAGAATGTTGGAAGATTTTGAAGAAGATGATGAGGATTATATTAGTGAGTCAGAAGATGAATCTGACAATGATGAAACTCACGAAGAATTTTTAGATGGAGATGATGAACTATTATAAGGGTATTAAATTTAAGCACAATTGAACTTTTGTCACGGATATGATACAATATCCGTGACAAAGGAGGATTGTAATGAGTTCATATACAGAAAAAATATCAAACAAAATAAATAGTTTTGACTCACATAAAGTATTTTTTGCAAATGAATTTTTAGATATCGCATCTAATGCTACGGTTAGACAAATATTAAAAAGATTAGCAGATGAAGATAAAATTAAGCGTGTTATTGATGGATTCTATTACAATCCAAGATATAGTGAATTAATTGGAGAGTACGAAGCGGTATCAATTCACGAGTTAGCACTTGCCATAGCAAGAAAATACAATTGGAATATTGCACCATATAATAGTACAGCCTTAAACTTATTAGGACTATCCACACAAGTTCCAACTCACTACAAATATATATCTAGTGGAAGATATAAGGAATATAAAATTGGAGATACGGTTTTAGAATTTAAAAAAGTAAATCCAGGAGAAATTGCCAATATGTCCCTAAAGACTGCAACAGTTATTCAAGCAATTAAATCTTTGGGCAAAGAAAATATAACTAATGAAGTTATACAAAAGATAAGAGAAAACTTAAGTGAAAAAGAAAGAACAGACTTAATTAACGAATCAAAATCAGTTCCATCATGGATATATGAAGTAATAAGGGAAATTTGTGAGGGCAAAAATGAATAAGTTTTATATAGGAAACAAAGAAGACTTAAGAATTTTAATAGTAAATACAGCCAGAAAGAAAAATATATCTGAGGCAGTCATTGAAAAAGACTATTGGGTCACTTTTATCTTAGACTATCTATTTAATGAAAATAAATGGAAAGAATATTTAACCTTTAAAGGTGGAACATCACTTTCAAAGTGTTTTGGACTTATAGAAAGATTTTCGGAAGATATAGATTTAATCTTAGATTGGCGAGTATTAGGATATGAAGAAAAAGAACCATGGATAGAAAGATCAAATACCAAGCAAGATAAATTCAACAAAGAAGTTAATGAAAAGACAGAAGAATTTTTAAGAGATGAATTTGTAAAAATTTTAGAACAAGATTTAAAGGATTTTGATTTTGAATTTTCAATAGATGCAATAGACCCACAAACAATTCTATGTAAATATCCTAAAATCTTTGAATCTAATTATTTAACACAAAATATAAGACTTGAAATAGGAAGCCTTGCAGCATGGACACCTGCAATTGAAGTGGAAGTTTTGCCGATAATTAGCGAAGCCTACCCAAATATATTTAAAGAAAA
>NZ_QGTH01000043.1 GCF_003182075.1 Finegoldia magna | reverse complement strand
GAAAAAAGACAAAGGAGTATATGATAAAGTTTGCGAATACATTCGTCCTCATTTGAATAAAGACATGGAGATGCTTGAACTTGCTTGTGGAGTAAGACCTTTCTTGTCTGATAAATTTGATATTACAAAGCATAAGAATTACAAGTTGTTGGAAGATTATGATAAGAAAAACTTGTTTGATGTTGAAGAGTATCTAACAAATAGAGATAAGGTAAAGTTAAAATCAAGTTATAAGATAAATAGGTTAAACATTTGAGTTTATGGAGAAAGCAAAATGTGCGAAAATAGAAAATCATCTTTAATTATATTAAATATAAATGGTGTGCAGTTTATTTTGGAAAGTGATACAGAACTTACAAGTGATAAGAAAAATTATATTGAAGCAATATGTGAGACAATGTACGATGAAAGTAATGAATGGTATGAAGATATATATGATATGTCTCCATATGATATAGCTGAGCTATTTGAAAAAACAGTAAAAGAAGAAGTAGGAATAACTGCTACATTTAAAGCGATAGATCTCGAAGTATCTATTGTAGAAGACTAGAAATAAGGTATTAATAGGCGATAGAAATTAAAAACTCTATCGTCTTTTTTTATACTCAAAATTAGGAGGTTAAGATGGTAAGGATAAGAAGTCCCACTTAAATAATTTAATATATAAGAAATTTAGCGATTGAAATTAAAAGTTCAGTCGCTTTTTTAATTGAAATTTATAGATTAAGGAGAAGAAATTAATGGATAGAGAAATGATAAATATTAATGCAAATTTAGTTAAAGAAGCTGAATTTTCAGAATTTGAAAAAGATGGAGAAAATGTTCAAGTAGTAAATTTTGCTCTTGTTAAAAAATATGGAAAGGGCAAAGAATATACAAATTGCTCAGTATATGGAGAAAAGGTAGAAATTGTAAAAGAATTTGAAAAAGGAGATCTAATCCATGTCTTTGGATATTTCAAAGAAAACAAAAAAGGAGATAAGGTCTACAAGAATTTTATAGTTAAATCACTAAATAAAATAGAAAATAAGAAAGAAAACGAGGAGGAATAATATGGAATTTTTTACAGCTGGAGTTGGAGTTTTAAAGACACTTGTAACTGCAATTGGTGCAGGTTTAGGAGCATGGGGAGTTATTAACTTGATGGAAGGTTATGGTAATGATAACCGTGCGACACGTTCATAAGTGAAAAGCTTATGCACTAAGTCGAAGGACTGAAAGTTCAAAACTTAGGAGAACTGGCAATCTGATAGGTAGAATGACGGGGTAACGCCCTGAAATGCCTACACTGATACTCCGATTGGCAATGAACATTAGACTATTTCATTGTCAAAAGCTCGGTGAAGTCGGCAGAGAGTAGCCGTAAGACTGATATTAACATCAGACACGAAAGCTGTTCAGAGGTGGACGGTGCTACCTATATGTCGGGTGTCGAATACGCATGGTGAGAATGTGTATACCAAAGCACTGACGTACTTCCGAATGTAAGGGTCTAAACGTTTGAATTTGCCTAACGGCAATTCCCATCAAAGATGGGGTGTTTGTGGATGAGTAAGAATGGTTGTTATGAAAATCCATATATCGTTACAGGCGATATGGTGAAAACTAAACACAGGCTTAGAGGAAGAACCTAAACGTATTCAAAGATAAGATTGTCGGAACGTGGTAAGCCAAGAGCATGGAAGCAGTCTAATGCTAATGAAGTGTTGAATGGGAAAATGACTGAAAAAAAACAGCATATAACCGTTCTTTATCTTGGTGAAAGCGGTGGCACAGTACCTATGAAGCGAAAATAATAAGTTCGTGGAGGGATAGCCACCAGTCACAGGAAAGTACAAGAACTGAAATTAAGACAAACACAGCTTCGAGTATGACAAAGAAAATCAAATCCGAAAGGAGATGGTGACTGTGTCCACTTCGAAACAAACACTGAAACAAAGCAAAATCCGTTATACGGAATACTATGACTTGCAAAAAGTCCTTGATGATTTATATGAAGATAGCAGTAAGAATAAAGTATTTTCAAATTTAATGGAGTTGATAACTTCAAGAGAAAATATAAAACTTGCCTATCGCAGTATCAAAGGGAACAAAGGAAGTCATACAGCCGGAGTAGATGGCAGAACAATAAAACATCTATCAAGGCTAAATGAAGAAGAATACATTTCTCTCATACAAAAACAGTTTCATTGGTATAAACCACGCCCTGTAAAGAGAGTGGAGATACTAAAGCCTAATGGGAAAATAAGACCTTTAGGAATACCGACTATTGTAGACAGAATTGTACAACAATGTATCTTGCAAATATTAGAGCCGATATGTGAAGCCAAGTTTCATGACAGCTCCTATGGGTTTCGACCTAACAGGAGTACGGAACACGCTATTGCAGAATGTGCGAGACTAATGCAGATACAGCACTTACACTATGTAGTTGATATTGATATACAAGGATTTTTCGACAATGTATATCATGCAAAGCTCATAAGGCAACTTTGGAATTTGGGTATCCAAGACAAAAAGCTACTTTGTATCATTAAGGAAATGCTGAAAGCAGACATAGTTATGCCCGATAAAAAGGTAATTACACCAACAAAGGGAACACCACAAGGCGGTATATTATCACCGCTACTATCTAATGTAGTCTTGAACGAATTAGATTGGTGGGTTTCTTCTCAATGGCTGACAATGCCCACGCATTATCCATATAAACAGAGAACGAACAGTCAAGGAACAGAGATAAAAAGCCATACCTACAGAGCTTTAAGAACAAGCAACCTAAAAGAAATATACATTGTAAGGTATGCTGATGATTTTAAGATATTTTGCCGTAATTACTACGATGCAAAAAGAATCTATCAGGCAGTTACAAAATGGTTGCAAGACAGATTAAAACTAAATGTAAGTGAAGAAAAATCTAAAATAACAAATCTAAAACAAAAGTATTCGGAGTTCTTAGGTTTCAAGCTGAAGGTTAAACCAAAAGGCAAAAAGTTTGTTGTACAGTCGCATATAAGTGATAAGGCACTGAAAAATGCAAAAGAAGATATTTCTAAATGTGTTGCGGATATAAAAAGACCTGCAAACGAAAAGGAACAGTACAAAGCAATAGCCAAGTATAATGCCACTGTTTCAGGCTTGCATAATTACTACCAAATAGCAACAAATGTAAGTTTGGACTTTGCTAAAATAGCCTTTCACATTAAAAAGCAGATGAACAACAGACTTGATATTAAAACCAGTGGAACTCTAAACAAAGGATTTATCAAAGAAAAATATGGAAAAAGTAAACAGCTTCGCTTCCTTAATGGACATCCGCTAATTCCAGTTGGATATATTAGGACAAAGGACGCAAAACACAAGAAAAAGGTTGTAAATAAATACACTGCAAAGGGCAGAGCTTTTATTCATAAAAATCTGCAAATTGATGTAGATACACTTGTTTGGTTGATGAGACATCCTGTACTTGATAAGAGTATAGAGTTTGCAGACAACAGAATCTCGCTCTTTGCAGCTCAATATGGCAGATGTGGGGTAACAGGTGTAAAACTTACACCAAACGATATACATTGCCATCACAAGATACCGCTTGAACAAGGCGGTACAGACAGTTATAGCAACTTAATTCTTGTTACAGAAGCAGTTCATATACTTATCCATGCAACAAAAGAAGATACAATCCAAAAATATATAAAAGAGCTTGGCTTAACGGTCAAGCAGATCGAGAAATGTAATAAGCTTAGAAAAATGGCAGGATTGCCACTAATTTAGAAAAAAAATAATTTGTTACGAAGTGTGTAAGTCTTAGTTAAAACGTGAAAACCTTTCTTGTGATGGAACGCCGTGTGCGGTGAAAGTCGCATGCACGGTGTGAAGTGGGGGAAAATCCGGAGATAACATCAAAGGATTACCTATCACTATCTGGTGCTAAATCCCAAGGTATTAAGCAGCTTATGGCTGGTGGGGGAATTGTACTAATCGGTATCAAATTAATTCCACTACTTGCAAATGCATTAAATTAGGAGAAAGTCTATGTTTGGTATCTTTGACAAGCTAACTGAATTTTTTAAGGATATGCTACTCGGAGGTATCAAAGCAAATCTTGAGT
>NZ_QGTH01000042.1 GCF_003182075.1 Finegoldia magna | reverse complement strand
TCCAATTCAATACACATCAATAAATTCAAAATATTGGAAATCACACTTTTATGGTTTTGGAAGACCAAGATAGAAGGGAGATATTATGTGAACAGAAAGCTTATAAGTATTAGGAACAAAAAGAAAAAAATAGAAGAGAAGTTGAAAGATTTAAATGCAAAATACAAGGAAATTTGCGATGAAGAAATAAAAGTTGAAAATGAAGAAATAATTGTAACTCTTAGGAGGAACAATATTAGCTTGGAAGAATTAATGGAGAAAATCAATGATAGAAAAAGAGAAGAAAAATTAAAAGTAAAGGAGAATATTCATAATGAAGAAATTTAACACGAACAGACTAAGAGCCTTTTTTATGGCTCTTTTATTAGTTTTAACATCAACTGTGCATACAAGTGCGTTTGCAAAGTCTGATGTTACTTGGACGGAAGATGATTTTATTTACCATCAAGGAGATAAGACTCATGTAGCAGGACTAAGTAAAACAGGGTGGGAAAAAGCAGAGAAAACTCAAGAAATTAAGTTTTTAGAAGGTACTAAAACCATAGGATATATAAATAGTTCTGGTTACTCACAAAATATGTTTGATATTCCTAGAATATCAAAGTTAAAAGATTTGAAGATTACTCTACCAGAATCTTTAGAAACAATTAAGAGCAACTCTTTTGTATATTGTCCAATAAGAGAAATTAAATTGCCAAGCAATTTAAAAACAATTGAAAGTTGGGCATTTAACAATACAAATTTAGAAGAAATCTATATTCCTGATTCAGTAACAAACCTTGGTGGTGCTGCTTTTAGAGAAAATAAGATAAAAAGAGCTAGACTTCCAAAAGGGTTAAAGGTTATAAAAGATGGATTATTCTTTGAAAACGAACTAGAAGAAATTGATATTCCAGATAGTGTTGAAGTTATTGAAGGTGGAGCTTTTTATAAGAACGCATTAAGGAGAATTAATGCACCAAGCAATCCTAAACTTAATAATACTGGAGCTAAATTAATAGGGAATCAAGTTGTAGAATATAGACCAAAACAAAATCCGTTCTATCTTAATAATCTAGGATATAATGGAGAACTTGGAATTTCTAATTACAAAAATCTAATCAAAAATGAAGATGGAGGATTGACATTTCCAAAAGATGTAGAAATGGTAGAATTGGACTTTTCAGTTCCAAAATACTACTATTCAGGAACTATCAAGATTTACAATCCAAATAAATATTCCATTGATACTCAAACGGATCTAACAGGACAAGATATTGATGAAAAGGATAATAAGATTGATGATTTAACTAAAAACATTAAGGACTTAGAAAATCAGATCAAAGACTTAAATGATAAGAAACAAGAAGACCAATCAAAGATAGATGAATTAAAGGAAAAGTTAGAATCTTGCAAAGATAACGGAGAGAAAATAAAACAAGAAAAAGCTAAGCTAGAAGAAGAGATTAGAGATAAATATAATAAGATTGCTCAATTGAATAAAGAAATTGAGGATCTTAAAAACTCTAATAATGATGAACTAATAGCAGAAATTACTCAGCTTAAAGATGAATTAAAAAGATTACAAGATGAAAATGCAAAACTAAAAGAAGATTATTCATCTACAAAATGGGAGTTAGAAGCTGAGAAAGAGAAGACCGACAAAAACGAAAATAAAATCAAAGAAATGCAAGAAAAGCTCGAGTCTTTAGAAGGAGAACTAGCAAGGAAGACTAAAGAAATAGAGGATAAAGATAATAAAATTAAGGACTTAGAAAAAGCTCTTGATGAAAAAGATGCTAAGATAAAAGACCTTGAGTCTAAAAAGAAAGAGACAGAAAATTCTAAGTCAGAATGCTGTAAGAAAATTGAAGAGCTTCAAAAGGCTATTGATAGTTTAAAAGAATCTTCTGAAAATACAAAAAAAGAATTAGAAGAGAAGATTAAAGGATTAGAAGATAAACAAAAAGCTTCTGAAGAAGAAATTAAAAAGCTAAAAGAAGATTTAGATAAGAAAATTGAAGAAGCAAAGAAGTTAATAGAGGAAGCAAATAAAAAAGCGAAAGAAGAAATTGAAAAACAAACTAAAGATGAAAAAGATAAAAATCTAAATCAAGACTTATCTAAAAAATTAGATGAACTTCTAAAACTCCAAAAAGAAAATAAAGAGAAGAAAGAAGATGAGAAATCTCAAGACAAAAAGTGGGACGAAATTTTGAAAGCTGATGACAAGAATATCCTAAATCAATTTGATCTTAATAAGATGAAAAAACAAGGTGAAAAACAAGTTAAAGATGAAAAAGAATTTGCAGTTTTCCAAGTAGACAAAAACTTTTATAACATTATCAATAAAGATGGTAAGACAACAGTCTACATGGATGTAAAGACTTATGTAGACCAAGGAAGAACTATGATTCCAGTAAGATATATTGCTTATACTCTAGGTTTTAATGTTGAGTATGACAACTCTACTCGTGAAGCCATTTTCTCAAATAAAGAGAATAATATCTTAGCTAAAAAGACATTAAGACTAAATATTGATACTGGTATTATGAAAGATTCAGATGGAAAGGTCTACAATTCAGATGTTAAGCCAGTGATTATAAATGGAAGAATTCATGCTTCAATTTCAAATATTGCCAAAGCTTTCGGAGCTAGTCATGGAGATATTAAAGATGGTAAAAAGCAAACAATAGAATGGGATAATACTAGAAAAGCAGTCTATGTATTTAAAAATGTAAAATAAGAAAGGATAGAAAAATGAATAAGAGCATTAAACGAGGAGTAGCCATAGCGTTACTCCTTTTTACATTTACAGTACCAGCAACTACATTTGCGATGACAAATGAAGGACAAATTGAAAGTCAAAACGAATCAATCTATGAACCACAAAAAGAAGAATTTGAGAAAATGTTGAAAGATGATGTTTTTACACCGTCAAAAGAAGAAATTCCTTATCAAGATGTTCCAAGAATACCAGGAAATATAAGTGAAGCAAATAAGCCTTCAAATAATCCTCCTAAGAAAACACCACTTGTAAAAGGTGGTAATACAAAGGCAGTAAATAATCTTGCGACACAAGAAAATAAGGCAAGAGGTTCAGTAATTGAAAATGTAGATAGGAATGGAAAAGATATTACACCAAGTGGAGATACAGAAAAAGATAAAGAAAATCCAGTAGATGTAAGACAATTTTTAACATTTCAAACCAAAAGTGGAAAAACCATGCACCTAATAGTAGATCACTCATCAAATCAAGATAATGTAAGGCTATTGACAGAAGTAGGAGAGCAAGACCTACTTAATATGATTGAATCAGAAGATAAAAACACTATAAAGGTTGAAGAGCCTAAGAAAGAAGAAGTAAAAAAAGAAGAACCTAAGACTGTTCCAGTAAAAGAAGAAAAGAAAAGCGGGATAGATTCATTTCTAATTGTTGCACTTGTAATTGGAGGAGTTATAGGAGCAGGATATTATTTTAAAGTAGTCAAAGCTAAGGAAGATAAAATGTTGGATGACTTTGAAGAAGATGATGAGGATTATATTAGTGAGTCAGAAGATGAATCTGACAATGAAGAAAGTCATGAAGAATCTTTAGATGAAGATGATGAACTATTATAAAGATATGAAATTTAAGTACAATTGAACTTTTGTCCCAGATATGATATGATATTTGGGACAAAGGAGGATTGTAATGAGTTCATATACAGAAAAAATATCAGATAAAATAAATGATTTTGACTCACATAAAGTATTTTTTGCTAATGACTTTTTAGATATTGCTTCTTATGAAACTGCTAGAAAGACATTGAATAGAATGGTAAATGAAGATAAAATCAAGCGTGTCATTGATGGCTTTTATTACAGTCCAAGATATAGCGAGTTAATTGGAGAGTACGAAGCAGTATCAATTCACGAGTTAGCACTTGCCATAGCAAGAAAATACAATTGGAATATTGCTCCCTATAATAGCACAGCCTTAAACTTATTAGGACTTTCCACACAAGTTCCAACTCACTATAAATATATATCTAGTGGAAGATATAAGGAATATAAAATTGGAGATACCATTTTAGAATTTAAAAAAGTAAATCCAGGAGAAATTGCCAATATGTCCCTAAAGACTGCAACAGTTATTCAAGCAATTAAGTCTCTAGGTAAAGAAAATATAACCAGCGAAGTTATACAAAATATAAGAGAAAACTTAACTGAAAAAGAAAGAAAAGACTTAAAGAATGAGTCAAAATCAGTTCCATCATGGATATATGAAGTAATAAGAGAAATTTGTGAGGGCAAAAATGAATAAGTTTTATATAGTAAACAAGGACGATTTAAGAGTTTTAATAGTCAATACTGCAAGAAAGAAAAATATATCTGAAGCAGTCATTGAAAAAGACTATTGGGTTAGTTTTATCTTAGACTATCTATTTAATGAAAATAAATGGAAAGAATATTTTACTTTTAAAGGTGGCACATCACTTTCAAAGTGTTATGGACTCATTGAAAGATTTTCTGAAGATATAGATCTAATCTTAGATTGGCGAGTATTAGGATATGAAGAAAAAGAACCATGGTTAAAAAGGTCAAATACCAAGCAAGATAAATTTAACAAAGAAGTTAATGAAAAGACAGAAGTATTTTTAAAAGACCAATTTTTAAAAGTTTTAGAACAAGATTTAAAGGACATGGACTTTGAATTTTCCATAGATACAATAGACCCACAAACAATTCTATGTAAATATCCTAAAATCTTTGAATCTAATTATTTAACACAAAATATAAGGCTTGAAATAGGAAGCCTTGCAGCATGGACACCTGCAATTGAAGTGGAAGTTTTGCCGATAATTAGCGAAGCCTACCCAAATATATTTAAAGAAAA
>NZ_QGTH01000041.1:1845-3116 GCF_003182075.1 Finegoldia magna | reverse complement strand
TAGCACATTGAAAATCGAATAACAGTATATATTTCCGGTCAAGAAACTAAGGGCGCAAGGCGGATGCCTTGGCACCAGGAGGCGAAGAAGGACGTGACAAGCAACGAAAACCTCGAATAGGAGCAAATATCCAGTAACTCGGGGGAATCCGAATGGGGAAACCTACTAGACACACTCTAGTATCCATACGTAAATACATAGCGTATGGAGGCGAATGTTCTGAACTGAAACATCTAAGTAGGAACAAGAAAAGAAAGAAAACTCGATTCTCCAAGTAGCGGCGAGCGAACAGAGACAAGCCCATTAAAGTAAGCCTAAACTGATAGACAAATCTTATGGAAAGAAGAACCAAAGAAAGTAACAGTCTTGTAGTCGAAATCAGAATAGAGACACTTTAAGAAGAGTACCACGGAGCACGTGAAATTCTGTGGGAAGATAGGGGGACCACCCCCTAAGGCTAAATACTACCTGGTGACCGATAGCGAATAGTACCGTGAGGGAAAGGTGAAAAGAACCCCGGGAGGGGAGTGAAACAGAACCTGAAACCTTGCGCCTACAAGCAGACAGAGGAAGAAGACTTCTAATGTCGTACTTTTTGTAGAACGGGCCAGCGAGTTACGATACGTAGCAAGATTAAACATTTAAGATGTGAAGTCGCAGGGAAACCGAGTCTTAATAGGGCAGAAGTTGCGTGTTGTAGACCCGAAACCGGGTGATCTATCCATGGGCAGAGTGAAGGTAAAGTAAAATTTACTGGAGGCTCGAACCGGGTAGCGTTTAAAAGCTATCGGATGACCTGTGGATAGGGGTGAAAAGCCAATCGAACTCGGATATAGCTGGTTCTCCTCGAAATAGCTTTAGGGCTAGCCTTGTTTTAGATTACAGGAGGTAGAGCACTGAATAGTCTAGGGGAAGTAATTCTACCGAAACTTATCAAACTCCGAATGCCTGAAAATCGATGAACAGGAGTCAGACCATGAGGGATAAGCTTCATAGTCAAAAGGGAAACAGCCCAGACCACCAGTTAAGGTCCCAAAATACAGATTAAGTGGGAAAGGATGTAATACTACTCAGACAACCAGGATGTTGGCTCAGAAGCAGCCATACATTTAAAGAGTGCGTAATAGCTCACTGGTCAAGTGGTAATGCGCCGAAGATGAACGGGGCTAAATCTGATACCGAAACTGTGGGATAGAAAAGCAATTATGCGAGAAGTATGGAAGTTAAGATTAGGAAATATATCAAGTAGTAAAGTAAGAGAGAAAGACATT
>NZ_QGTH01000041.1:0-1787 GCF_003182075.1 Finegoldia magna | reverse complement strand
CACTTAACAACATACAACTGGCATAATAGCTTTTCTATCGGTAGAGGAGCGTTGTATATGAATTGAAGCAAAAAGCGTAAGCAATTGTGGATTATATACAAGTGAGAATGCTGGCATGAGTAGCGAAAAGGGATGTGAGAATCATCCCCGTCGAAAGCCCAAGGATTCCTGAGCAAGGCTCGTCCTCTCAGGGTAAGTCGGGACCTAAGGCGAGGCCGAAAGGCGTAGTCGATGGACAACAGGTAGAAATTCCTGTACTACAAGATTGTGATTGAGAGAAGTACTGACGCAGAAGGAAAAGTCGAGCGTGTGAATGGTAGAACACGTCCAAGTAACAAGCCAGAATATACAGGCAAATCCGTATATTCGCTAACGTAAGTTATCATGGGGAGCAGAAAGATGCGAAGCGACAGATTCAAACTGCCAAGAAAAGGTGCTATCGAATAATCTTGTACCCGTACCGCAAACCGACACAGGTAGGCAAGAAGAGAATTCTAAGACGCGCGGAAGAACCTTTGTTAAGGAACTCGGCAAAATAATCCCGTAAGTTAGCGAGAAGGGATGCCTAAGAAATTAGGTCGCAGAGAATAGGCCCAAGCGACTGTTTACCAAAAACACAAGTATCTGCTAAATCGAAAGATGAAGTATAGGTGCTGACACCTGCCCGGTGCTGGAAGGTCAAGGGGACTTGTTAGAGCAATCGAAGCAACGAACTTAAGCCCCAGTAAACGGCGGCCGTAACTATAACGGTCCTAAGGTAGCGAAATTCCTTGTCGGGTAAGTTCCGACCCGCACGAAAGGTGTAACGATTTGGGCGCTGTCTCAACAAAGGATCCGGTGAAATTGTAGTAGTCGTGAAGATGCGACTTACCCACGGTAGGACGGAAAGACCCCGTGGAGCTTTACTGCAGGTTGACATTGAATTTTGGGATTAAATGTACAGGATAGGTGGGAGACTAAGAAGCAAGCTCGCCAGAGTTTGCAGAGTCACTGTTGGGATACCACCCTTTTAATTCTAAAGTTCTAACTAGTTGCCATGAAACTGGTAATAGGACACTGTCAGTCGGGCAGTTTGACTGGGGCGGTCGCCTCCAAAAAAGTAACGGAGGCGTTCAAAGGTTCGCTCAGAATGGTTGGAAATCATTCAAAGAGTACAAAGGCAAAAGCGAGCTTAACTGCGAGACATACAGGTCGAGCAGAGACGAAAGTCGGACTTAGTGATCCGGTGGTACCGAGTGGAAGGGCCATCGCTCAACGGATAAAAGCTACCCCGGGGATAACAGGCTTATCTCCCCCAAGAGTCCACATCGACGGGGAGGTTTGGCACCTCGATGTCGGCTCGTCTCATCCTGGAGCTGGAGTAGGTTCCAAGGGTTGGGCTGTTCGCCCATTAAAGAGGCACGCGAGCTGGGTTCAGAACGTCGTGAGACAGTTCGGTCCCTATCCACCGTGGGCGTGAGAAATTTGAGAGGATCTGTCCTTAGTACGAGAGGACCGGGATGGACAGACCGCTGGTGTACGAGTTGTACTGCCAAGTGCACAGCTCGGTAGCTACGTCTGGAAAGGATAAGTGCTGAAGGCATCTAAGCACGAAACCAACCTCGAGATAAGATTTCTATGAGATTACTTGAAGAAAACAAGATAGATAGGTCAGAGGTGTAAAGATAGTAATATCAAAGCTAACTGATACTAATAAATCGAAAACTTGACTGGAAATATATACTGTTATTGATTGGAAATGAAAAGTGAATAAGTATGGTGATAAAAGCAAGAGGGATACACCTGTA
>NZ_QGTH01000040.1 GCF_003182075.1 Finegoldia magna | reverse complement strand
TTAAAACAAAATTAAACGGAATGTCCCCTGTTATGTACAGATTACATTCCGCTTAAAATATTATTAAATTATTCCGTGTTTACGGGTTCAGGTCATTTTGAATGCTTTTTAAACTTTCATCAGATAGACTTTCTAAAATTTTATTGAATTTTCCTCTAACATTACTTTCTACTAAGGCATCAATTTTATCTTCTTGGCTTAATAGAAGCTTACTATCTTTTTCTTTAAACTTATCTATCAGTTCATCTAGTAAGTTTAAATGCTTTTTGCTATCATATTTCCATAGCTTTACCTCAGAAATATTATGATTAATACTTACTGTTTGCCTTATGTCGAATATATATTTTATCCTTCCACTATCTATATCTAAAAGTGGTATTCCTTTTTCGCCTCTTTTAACGCTTCTACCTATACTTTTCCAATAATCAAATTCTGCACAGGCTGTTGCTTTTGGATCCATATTGTATATAGATATTTGATGTATATATGGATACTTATAGTTATTGCCTGATACCTTTAAATATTCCTCATATTTTTTTATATCTTTCTTAAATTCTTCTTTTGCAAGATAGATTGTTCTACTTAAATCTACTATATCATATCTTGGCATTTTATCCCTCCTCATTATAGTGATAAAAATGAACTAAATTTTTATATATTTATTTATTAAACTTTATTTCTTTCTATTTTTTAAATTTC
The DNA here is from genome assembly GCF_003182075.1 of Finegoldia magna. Taxonomy (GTDB): domain Bacteria; phylum Bacillota; class Clostridia; order Tissierellales; family Peptoniphilaceae; genus Finegoldia; species Finegoldia magna. The sequence continues at coordinate 4,362 of NZ_QGTH01000040.1, read as the reverse complement.
TGTAAGCAAAAGATAACTTTAAAATGTCATTTACGCTATCTTTTTATTGCAATAAAAAAACGATTGGAATTTTTTACTTTTCTAATCGCTTTAACTGCCTTTATTCTATTGCTTCCAATCCAACATTGCTTTTTCTAACTTTGAAAAATTGCAATTTGCTCTTCTTATAATTCCTGTTTTCTTTTGCTTTTTGTATTTTTTTTCCACCTTTATCAAGACCTTTGTTTTTATTTTTAAACAAAAAGCGTATTCTTTTTGAAATAAGTCTTTATATCTAATATCCTCAAGTTCGTTAAAATCAATTCTTTCATAACAATCAGTCGGTACAGGAATCATTTTCTTAATATCCAATATAGATAATATGTGCATTTTTTCTCTATCAGAATAATATTTGTAGATATCTCCATCTATAGTAATACTATTATCGATCACTTCATAAATCAAAAAATGCTCATCAGAAACATTCTTCCATTTTTTATGTTTTTCCTTTGCAGAAGAAATTGGAATAAAAAAATAGAAAGGTTTTAACCTCTCTGTTTGCTTTAATATTTTACCTTTGGGATGTAGGTAGTGATACACCTTCTTTAATGCTCCACCTTTAACGGTAGCGGGACACCATCTTTATCTGATAAGAGTATAACGTATATTTATAGTAATGTCAAATAAGCAAATTTCCTAATGCCTACTCTTTTATCACTTATATTATACCCTATTTCTTTCATAAATCATTCCTTTCTTCATTCCTATAATTATATTCAAGTTTTTATAATCAATTTACTTATAATATTTACCTATAGTATTTTCTATTTCTTCTTCAATTTCTTTTAAAAAATTCTCTTTATATTCCTTACCCTTTGCTATATCACTTAATCTCATTTCCCATTTTGCTGTTGTCTTTGGAGATTTAAACTCATCTATAACTATAGTCACTAGGTTTAATCCCTTTCTAGTTGATATTAGGTTTTTCTTTTCTCTTTTTATATAACCTTTGTATATCAAATTTTCTATTATTCCCGCTCTTGTAGCAGGAGTACCAAGTCCTTTTCTTTCAACTTCGACATCCTTAACTAATTCATCATTTCCAGCTATTTCCATAGCTTTTAATAGTGTGTCTTCAGTGAAGTGTTTAGGTGGTTTTGTATATTTCTCTTTTATATCTTTATTTTCAATATATAAAAGATCTCCTATTTTTACATCGGGAAGTTGTATATCTTCTTTCTTCTTTGATGTATATTCTTCTAAATATTTTGTAAACCCTTCTTCTGCAATTATTTTATAAGTGTTTATAAATTCAAACCCGTCAAATTCAGCCACTATCTTTGTTGTATTTTCTACAAGTGGATATCCAAAACTTGCATAGAGTTTATTTGTTATAAGTCTATATACTTTGGCTTCACTTTCCGGAAGATTTGAAATATCCTTATTTAATGAACTTATCGTTGGAATTATTGCATGATGATCTGTAACTTTTCCAGAATTAAAAACTACCTTAATTCTTTCTGTGTCAAAATCATTTTTCCCTATAATATTATTTACAGTGCTTTCTATCATGTCTACTGTCAAATATCTTGAATCTGTTCGTGGATAGGTAATATACTTCTTTTCATACAGGCTTTGGGCATAATCTAGGGTTTGTTTTGCACTGTATCCAAAATACTTATTACATTCTCTTTGAAGTGTTGTTAGATCAAAGGGCAGATTAGGCTTTGTAATCTTTTCTTTTTTAATTACATCGGTTATTTCAATTTTTTCTCCGATTAAATTTTTAAGCTGCTCTGCCACTATCTTGTCATCAATTCTATCTGTAGACATTGTAAATCCATTCATGGAAATCTCCACTGTATAATATTTTTCTTTTTTAAAACTATTTATCTCATCATCTCTATTCACAATCATTGATAAAGTTGGTGTTTGTACTCTGCCTACACTATAATTTTCATTATATAGACAGGAGTAAAGTCTACTTATGTTCATTCCAACAAGCCAATCAGCTATGGCACGAGCCTTAGCTGAATCAAAAAGATTATCATAGTTACTTCCATCTTTTAAGTTGCTAAATCCTTCTTTTATGGAAGAGTCTTCCATTGAGGAAATCCAAAGACGTTTCATTTTCTTCTTACAATTTGCCATCATATATACAAGTCTAAAGATAGCTTCTCCTTCTCTACCAGCATCACAAGCATTAATAATGGTGTCAACTTCATTACTATTCATTAGTCTTTTAAGAATATTAAACTGTTTTTTAGTTGTCTTCGTTACCTCATACTTGTATTCTTTTGGGATAATAGGTAAATCTTCAATTCTCCACTTCTTATATCTTTCATCATACACATCAGGATTTGCCATTTGTACTAAATGCCCAACACACCATGAAACAATGTATCCATTCCCCTCATAATATCCATTATTTCTATTTTTTGCTCCTATAACTTTCGCTATTGATGCTGCAACACTTGGTTTTTCTGCGATTACTAATTTCATTTTTCCTCCTTTAATTTTTTAATAAAAAAATGAGAGATTAAATTTTCAATCCCTCATCTTTTTATAGCTCTACTGATTTTTTATTTTTTCTATAATATTTATTCCATTATCTATTACATCTTCAAACTTTATGTCTCTAGCATAAAGATTTTTCTTCGAATAAGAATTCCATCTGTATAAAAAAGCTTGATCCGTTTTTAGCATTCTCATTAAACTGATGATTTTATCTATATCAAATTCTTAATTATACAATCAATCATTTCACTTAGCTTCCCTTATATATTAAGTTTGTGCTGTCGTTTTGTTCATCGTTTTTTATTAAAGTTCCAGAATTCTAATTGTACTTTTCTATCGTATGTTTATAAATTTACACGATAATTAATTTTATTGTTGTCCTTAATCTACTGCTTAAATCATTGAGAAGATTAAAATTCATCTTCATCTGGAATAATTTCTGTATCTTCCTTATCTTCAAGATCATAATCCTCCCCTTCAGATTCATAATCATCTTCTAATTCATTATAATCTTGCTCATCTTCAAAACTTGCTTCTTCATTTTTTTTATAGATTTTGAAGTAATATCCTGCACCCATTACACCAACAATAATTAAACCCATAAATAAATAAAGTCCTATCCCTGATTTCTTTTCTTCTTTTTCTTCTTTCTCCTCTTTCTTCGGTTTTTCCTCCACCGGTTCTTCTTTTTTCACTACTTCTTCTTTTGGCTTTACTTCACTTTCTCCTTCAATCATATTTAGTAGATCTTGTTCTCCAACTTCTGTTAGTAGTTGCACATTTTCTTGATTTTCGGAATGATCTACAATGAGGTGCATAGTTTTTCCACTCTTTGTTTGAAAGGTTAAAAATTGTCTAACATCTATTGGATTTTCCTTTTTTTCATCTCTTGATGTTTGATCTTCTACTTTCGGTGTAATATCCTGTCCATTTTTATCTACATTTTCTATAACTGTTCCTCTTGCCTTATTTTCTTTTGTAGCTAATGGATTAATTGCTTTAGTATTGCCACCTTTAACAAGTTTAGATGGCTTTTCTTTTTTATCTAATTGCTCATTTTTTATGTTATTTTCTTGTATTTTCGGCACTTCCTGATAAGGAATTTTTTGACTCTCATTAGATGGTTCATATACATCTTCATCAAATAAGCTTTCTAATTCTTTACTTTTTTCTGGCAAATAAATATCATTTGACTGATTTTTTATTTCATTATCATTGCTCTTAGCTATGGATATGCTTGGCATACTTAATAGTAAAAGGAGTAGCACTAAGGCTACCCCTAATCTTTTTTTCTTCATAGTTATCTCCTTTTCTTACTTTATATTCTTAAAGACATAAACTGCCTTTCTGCTATTATCCCATTCTATACTTTGATCTTTTTCATCTCTTATATCCCCACAGCTTGCATTAAAAGCTTTAGCTATATTGGAAATTGAAGCATGAATTCTTCCATTTATAATTACAGGTTTAGTGTCAGAATGATAAATGTTTCCTTGACTATCTTTCATAACACCAGTATCTATATTTAATCTTAGAGTTTTTTTAGGTAAGGCTGTATTTTCTTTATTTGAAAAGATAGCCTCTCTCTTACTATCATCATATTCTACATTAAACCCAAGAGTATAGGCTGCATATCTAACAGGTAGCATAATGCGATTATCCTTAATATATGCTTTTACATCCATATACACAGTAGTTTTCTTTCCATCTTTTATAATGTTATAGAAGTTTTTGTCTACTTGGAAAACTGCAAATTCTTTTTCATCTTTAGCTTGTTTTTTACCTTGTTGTTCCTCTTGCTTTTTCATCTTGTTAAGATCAAATTGATTTAGAATATTCTTGTCATCAGCTTTCAAAAGTTCGTCC
>NZ_QGTH01000039.1 GCF_003182075.1 Finegoldia magna | reverse complement strand
AAATATTCTAGTACTAATTTTATTTTAAATTCTTTTGTGTATTTTGGCATACAAAAACCCCTCCATCCGTATTCCGGATTTTGGGGTTCAGGTTACTTGCGAGATTTTTCTCACAAAGAGCGAGACGTAAAACTGGAATTGAAATTCATCCAGGTGCAACTATCGGAAAGAATCTATTCATAGATCATGCGATGGCAGTTGTAATTGGAGAGACTGCGATTGTAGGAGATAATTGTCACTTTTATCATAACGTAACGCTTGGTGGTACTGGCAACGAAAAGGAACACCAACGTCATCCAATCGTAGGTGATAATGTTGTAATTGGAACTGGAGCGACTGTTTTGGGACCGATTAAAATTGGAGATCGTGCGAAAATCGGTGCAGGAGCAGTTGTTTTAAGTGATGTTCCAAGTGATTGCACTGCAGTTGGAATGCCTGCAAAAATAATAAGACACTATTAATATGAATACAAATCTCTTTGGTAAATTTATTTGCTGAGGAGATTTTTTTTGTTTTGTGATAGAATGGATGTATAAGCAAGCAGGAGGAATTTTATGAAAAAGAAAATATTTGCAATTGTAATGATGCTTTTAATGTTGTGCTCATGTAGCATTGGAAAAAGAGAAGTGTATTTGTATGGAGAAGATCACGATATAAAACCTATTTATAATGAAGAGTTAAACATTTTGAGAGATTACTACAAAAAAGGTGGCAGGAATTATTTTTTGGAGGATTCTCATTATGTTGCACAATATCTTAATTTGTGGATGAAATCAGATAATGATGAGTATTTGAACAAAATGTATGATGTTATTAAAAAATACGGAAACTATGATTATGATTACGATATCGAATATTTCAAGACAATAAAAAAAGAAATGAATGATATTAAATTCTACGGTGTAGATGTGGGACATTCATACGATATTATAGGCAAGGATTATCTTAAATTAGCAAAAGAAAAAGGCGATAAAAAAGATATTGAACTTACTGAGAAGGCTATAGAACAAGGTAAGAATTTCTATGACAAGGAAAAAGTTGATGACTTAAAAGCCAGTGAGTACAGAGACAAAATGATGGCAGAAAACTTTATGAATACATATAACAGGACAAAAGGAGATGTTATTGGATTTTTTGGATTGGCACATATAGATGGAATAGGTTATGTTAACGATAATATGACGAAAATTATCCAAGATAAAATTAAAAATCTTCACACAGTTAATTTGTTGAAAAGTAAAAATCTCAAACCAATCTCAACAGAAAAAATCACATACAATGGAAGAGAATTTGAAGCAGATTATTATGGAATTATAAGCCACAAGTACTCCACATATCCTCACGAAAAATTATACCGAATTAAAGATGCGGAATATTTCAAAGATTTTACGACAATAGGTTACAATCAATCATTTCCGTATAATTTCAGCTTTGAAAAAGGAGACATCATATTAACTAGACAATACAACGATAAAGATCAAGAAGATGTAGTTGTAAGAGTTAGAAGTGATGGAACAGAAAAACTTTTCTTAGTAGACTACATTCAACCAAAATAATTAAAAAATAAACAGCAATGAACGAAAAAAGTTTGTTGCTGTTTTTGTTTTATCTATTTGGGTATAAATATTTTAGAGGTTATTTGGACATAAATGTTAAATAAATAACCTTGTTTATCAAAATTACGAAAGGAGAATTAAATGTTAAAATTAATTAGAACACCTCAAAAATATGTTCAAGGCAAAGACGCTTTGAATGAATTTGGGAAATACGCAAAAGATTATGGAAACAGGTTTTTGTTCGTATCTTCAAAAAGAGGATTGAACGATTGTAAGGAAAAAATCGAAAAGAGTTTTGAAGGAACTGATGCTTTCAGAAAATATGAAATTTTCTCCGGAATTTCTTCTAATGGAGAAATAGATAGAATGAGAAAAATCGTCGTCGATGAAAAAATCGATGCAGTGGTTGGAATCGGTGGAGGATCTGCTATTGATACTGCAAAGGCTACGGCATTTTATGAAAATAAACCAGTTTTGGTAGTTCCTACAGTTGTAGCGACTGATGCTCCATGTACTGGACTTTCAGTTATTTACAATGATGATCACACATTTGACAGATATATTTTCTATCCAGATAATCCTAACATGGTAATTGTGGATACGACAATAATTGCCAACGCTCCTGTGAGATTTTTGGTTGCAGGAATGGGCGATGCTTTGGGAACTTACTACGAAGCAAGAAGTTGCAAAAAAGTTGATGCACCTTCACTTGAAAATGGTGGAATTAGTGAATCAGCGATGGCACTTTGCAAATTGTGCAATGAAATTTTGTTTGAACATGGAGAAATTGCCAAGAAATCTGTGGATAATCATTTGTTGAATGAATCTGTAGAAAAAGTTATTGAAGCAGCAACTTATCTAAGTGGTGTTGGTGCTGATAATGGTGGACTTGCAGCAGCACACTCTATCTATAACGGATTTACTGAAATAGAAGGAGTATCTGCAATGCACGGAGAAATCGTAGCTTTCGGTACGATTGTACAATTGTTGATGGAATCAGCTCCAAAAGATGAATTGATGAAGGTAATGGATTTCTGCTACAAAGTTGGACTTCCAATCACTTTGAAAGATATGAATATAAAAGCTGAAAATATAATGGTAGGTTGTGAAAAAGCCTGTGTTGAAGGAGAAACTATTCACAACGTAGTTGGAGAAATCACTCCGGAAAAATTAAGAGATTTCGTATTGACAGCTGATGTATTGGGAACAAGATACTACGAAGAGCACAAATAAATTTACGCATTAATAGCATATTAAAAAATCATCCTAAGTTTATTGACTAGGATGATTTTTGTGTGTCTATTTTATTTTTCTCCAAAAACCGATTTGATTGTAAAGTTCAATTCCTATTACTATTAATGCCCATGGAATTAATATTCCCATGAGAATCCATTTAATTGGGGCTGATTGAATGCTAAACATTACAATTGAGAATATTGCTATCGTCAAAAATGAAAGTCCCATCATTTTAATAACGTAGGCGAATTTGGATTGTCTGTTCATTATATCTGAAATGCTCGACCAATTTACGTACTTGTGTTTATAATCTCCTGCGACTTTGAATCTACAAAATACGAATATAGATATTAAATTCAACACAATTGCAACGATTACGAAATAGATTTTTACTCTGAAGAATAAGGAACATCCTAATATTGCAAGTGCAGATAATGCTCCCATAATTAGAGCTGAGAATTTTACTTTTTCGTTCAAATAAGTTTTCTTATTCATTGGTAGACTCATCAAATAATCGTGATTTTGTCCGTCCAATGAAACTATTATCGATTGTAGGTTCATAGGAAATAGTCCAATGAACACACTGTACATAAATGAAATGCTGAGTGCAACAGCAAGTGATTGCAAATCGGAAATATTTGTACCGAGGTCACTTCTCATATTTGACAAGTTTGCAAATGTCATTATTATTGGGAACATCACTGGGAATAAAATGCACGATGTGATAGTTGTAGCATCACTCAAAAGCATTTTGTTGTATTTGAACATTTCCTTGCCGATATTGCTTGGTTCTTTGTCAACTTTAGTTCTTCTGACAGAATTTTTTCTGTTTTGAATATCGCTCATGTGTTCGTACAAGTTCTTCGATGCAAATTCTAGAATCGCTTTTCCTAAAATCACTTCAACAACTGCCAATACAGCTATGAAAATAATCGCCGATAATGGATTGTGAAGTAATCCTGAAATAGGGCCAAGTCCTGTAGTGTTTTTCATGATGTTTGAATTTTGAATAAAAATTACAAATACTATGGCAACGACTTGAATGAAAATATTAAGTCCAACCATTATTTGCGTGTTGAATTTGTACAATGCAGATGTTCTCACCAAAAGCTCCGCAACGACAATATTCAAAATTATTGTAAAAGCGAATAAAACTACGAAATTCAAAATTCCGAACAAAATTGCCAAGAATATATTGAATTTGAAATCAATGAAAAACTTTATCGACAACAACAAAATTGGACTTAAAACTGTCAACGAACTCAACATTGTCAAGAAAGTCTTGGATATGAACATTTCCTTCTGGCTAATCGGGAAATACGACATCTTCAACGAATCCTTGTTTTCATAAAAAAGATTGAATACGCTGATGAAGTTTTGCAAAGTTCCCAAAATTACCAAGTAAAACACGAACAAATCAAACATCTTAGGTGCCTTGCTATAATCAAACACAAATCCGAACATAATTCCGTAAATTACTAGCATCATCACAGCGGACATTATATATTGCCTGATAATTTTCTTGTAAATACTTTTATTCTCAGCAGGCTTGGTCTTCTGTCTGATTTGACCTGTGAGCATAGGATTTATATTCAATAAGTCGATTTTCATCAATTCTTTTAATTTAGTTTTGTTCATTTGGAACCTCATCGTGTGATTTTATCATTTCAAGATAAATTTCTTCCAAAGATTTATCCGGATGTAAATCTTTTAGTTCTTGAACCGTACCTAAGAATATAAGTTTTCCTTTTTGCAAAATTCCAATTCTGTCGCAAAGTTTTTCTGCAATTTCCAAAATATGAGTTGAGAACAAAACAGTATTTCCTTTGTTGGCGTGTTCTCTCATCATTTCCTTCAAATTGTACGAGCTTTGTGGGTCAAGTCCAGTCAACGGTTCGTCCAATACCCACACATCTGGATCAGATAACAGAGCGGCTATTACGAAAACTTTTTGTCTCATACCATGTGAAAAAGATTCGATAGGTTGGAAGAATTCTGTCAAATCAAATTTTTCGGAAAGCATCTTGCAAGTAGCGTTGAATTTGTTTTCTTCAACTTCATAAATCGTTCCTACAAATCTCCAAAATTCGTAAGGAGTCATCTTCAAAAACATATCTGGACTGTCAGATACATATCCGATTTTTTTCTTAGCTTCCATTGGATTATCTTTTACATCAATATCGTCAACTTTGATAGTCCCTTCTTCAGGTTTTATAACACCAACTAAGGATTTTATCGTAGTTGATTTACCAGCTCCGTTATGTCCAATAAGACCGAAGATTTCGCCGCTATTAATTGTGAGATCCAGATTGTCCAAAGCGATTTTTTTGTCATATTTTTTTGTCACATTCTCAAAAGTAATCATAAATACCTCCTCTTGTATCATACTGTATCATAATCGTAGCACACTTGTGATATCGTGTCAAATAAAAAAAGAATTAGCTATTGCTAATTCTAATATGTAAGCAAACCCTCATACACGAATATCTGGACTACAAAAATTGTTGATTTCTAAATCTCAAAATCCTAAAATCGAAAACTCACTTACGTTCAAACAGTTCGATTTTTACGGATTTTTTCGAATTGAAATCAAAGCAATTTTCTCCGTATGATATTCTTAGCATGAGGGTTTATTACTTTGACTATGAGTTAAATAAATCTAGCCAATTCTTTCTATAACTGATTTTAAATGGTTGAACCTTCTGATAAGTTCATCCTTTTCAAATTCTTTTGGTTGCATATATTCAGTGACTTCGTTGATAGTTTCATAAAGTTCATCATTGTCATTTTCTTTGTACAATTGAATAGCTTGTGATCTAAGAGCTGCAAGCTCCTTGTAAATAGTCATCACCTCGTGTTCTTCCTTGTTTTCCAAAAGAAGTTGTTTAAGTGGCCAATTGATATTGTGCTCTGTTGTCACACATTTGTTTGGAATATAAATATTCTCACGTTGCATATCTTTCAAAAATCTATTCAAAATTTGGTTGTTGAATTTATTGATCATTAGAAAATTAATATCAACACCTTCTTTAGCACACTCAATTTTGTCGCCGTCTTCTTCTTTTAAAAGCACAGATATTTTAGTGCACAAATCAGAATCATCGCATTCGATTATTTCAAAATCGTGCTTCTCAGATTCAATCTTCAAAAATTCTTTAATATTTTCAGGCATATTGTAAATTAAAATCGATCTAGCCATAAAACCTCCTCGTATAATGTAGTTGTAGTAATAAATACTACTTTTTATTCTTAATCCCACTTTCTTATGGGATAATAATTGTATAGATAGAGGTCGTAG
>NZ_QGTH01000038.1 GCF_003182075.1 Finegoldia magna | reverse complement strand
AACAATTCATCTTTTTGTTTGTCTGTATCTGCTTCGTGGATAAAGGCTATTTCTTCTTTAGGTATTCCCATATTCACTAGCTTATTTCTAATATCATCATAGATATTAAATTCTCCATCTCCTTTTGGTGTAGACATATCTGAAAATACTAATTGGGTCGATGAATTTTCTTTTGTCTTATCCCAGATCGAAAAGATATTTTTTACACATACATTAACTTTTGAATTAGGATCATCGGGAAGTAGTGGATTTATTAATCTTTGATCAAGGGCAAGTTTTTTACCATCATTTGTAATCTTTAGCATGTTATCTTCTGTTGGCTCGACTTGGTTATTTCTAACTGCGTCAGCTCTTTCTGAAATAGTTTCTAATATTTCTTTTTGTTCCTCAGTAGGCTTTGTTTTAATAACTTCAAAATTTGCTTCTGGTACTGGCAAATTTAACATATCTGAAGTCTTTATATCTGCTACTTCTTTAAACATGCTCATCAGTTCTGGCAAGTTATAAAACTTTGAAAATCTTGTCTTTTGCCTATATCCAGTGCCTTCTGGAGATAATTCAAAGGTGTTTTCTGTTTCTCCAAAAGTAGAAGCCCAGGCATCAAAATGTTCTAATCCTCTTGCCTTTAAATCGTCATATTGAAGGTATCTTTGCATGGTATAAAGCTCTGTCATTGAATTTGATATTGGTGTACCAGTAGCAAATACAACTCCCTTGCCATCTGTCATTTCATCCACATACCTACATTTCATATACATATCCGAAGACTTAAAGGCTTCACTCTGACCGATACCAGCTACATTTCTCATCTTGGTATGCAAGAATAAGTTTTTGTAATTATGAGCTTCGTCTATAAATAACTTATCTACTCCTAGTTCTTCAAAGGTAATTACATCATCTTTTTTAAAATCATCATTTAGTTTTTCAAGTCTTACCAAGAGTTTTTTCTTTGTCTTTTCCAGTTGTTTTACTGTGAAATTTTCCCCTCTATTTCTTTTATTCTCGTCAATAAAGGAAACTATATCATCTATTTGGTCTTGTATATGCCTTACCTGGTATTCCTTGGACATTGGTATTTTTTCAAATTGAGAGTGTCCTATGATGACTGCATCATATTCTCCCGTTGCGATCCTACCAATAAATCTTTTCCTGTTTTTTGGTTGAAAATCTTTTTTATCGGCCACCATAATATTTGCTGACGGATATAATTGCATAAACTCTCTCCCGATTTGAGTGGTTAGATGGTTTGGAACTACAAATAATGATTTACTTGCAAGTCCTAACTTTTTAGATTCCATAGCAGAAGCTACCATTTCAAAAGTTTTTCCTGCTCCTACTACATGGGCAAGTAGTGTATTTCCACCATAAAGAGTCCTTGCTATGGCGTTTTTTTGATGTTCTCGAAGTCTTATTTCAGTATTCATTCCATCAAAAGTTAAGTTAGAGCCATCAAATTCTCTATTTCTAATTGAATTGAATTTTTCATTATAAATCTTTTCTAGCTTATATCTTCTATCAGGATCTTCAAATATCCAATTCTTAAATTCTTCTTTAATCAGTTCTTGCTTTTGACTTGCAAGCATAGTTTCTTTTTTATTTAATACAGAAGTCTTAGACCCATCATCATTTATTACTTGGTCAAATACCTTTGTATCTTTTAGATTAAGAGCATTTTCAATTAGCTTATAGGCATTTACTCTACTTGTACCATAAGTCATGTTAGCAAGGTCATTAGACGAGTCAACACTTTTGCCTTCAATATTCCATTCACTTGTGTGTGGCGAGAACCTAACATTTATATTCCACCTATCATAACCAGGTGTTTTTAAAAGATTAAAGGTAAAATCTTCTATATCTTTCTGAGGTATCCATGTTGCTCCTAACCTTACATTTATATCAGAAGCAGTGAGTTCTTCAGGCATAACTTCTTGTAATTTCTCTCTTTGATATTTGAGTTTACCTAACTCGTTTAATAATGTGTCTTTCTTTTCAGAAGGTGCTAAATCTATTACATTTTCAATTTCTCCGATATATGAATTGAGGTAACCAATCTTTTCTCTAATATTGCCACTTAGATACTCATCAGCAGATACATATGAAAAATGAAATGAATCGTCATTGTTAAAGTTTTCAAAGGGCATTCTGTTATTTATTAGGTCTGTGTCCTTAATGTCTAAAAATATCTCGCCCTCAAGCTCACCAATTAAGGTGTCCCTATCCTTATTTGTTATAGATTCCATATATTCAAAGTCTACATATCCCTTTTGTGAAACTGATAAGACTAAGGCTTCAAGTGAAGTGTCTACATGGTCTACTACTTTTGCCTTTGTTATTGTTCTTTTTGAAAATATATCACTCTTAGCTTTGAAATTATCCTCATCATCAAGTATTTCTATTGATGATACCAAAGGAAAGTTTGAGTCTTCCTTTAAGGCTCTAGTATTTGATAAGGAGTTAATAAAGCCATGTTTCTTTGAAAAGTTATCATAGACTTCATTTAACTTTGCTTGTGATTCTTTTATTTCTTCATCAGAAAAATCGTCCTTTTGTTTTTCTATTACATCTTTTAAAGCATTCATTACATCAAGATAATCTTTTATTTTCTCTTTATTTTTATCTGATATATTCTGCTTAATTAAGACTGAGTTTTCTCTTAGGTAGACTTCTTCATCAATGATGGTATAGGAAAAATTCTTAACATCATCTGTTGCTGGAAGACTTAATTCTTCATCTTCCAATAGTTCGACCTCTTCATATTTTGAGTTTGAAGATATTTCCTTACTTGCAAGATCCATTAAATCTTTTAACTTTTCATCTTCTTTTTCATCACAAGTAATAGTATTTCCAAATCTTCCAGATACTTCTTTCATATCGCCTAATACCATCTGAGGATTATCTACAAAGTATTTATTATAAGTCAAACCCTTTTTATCAGTTGCTAGGTGTATCCAATCGTCATCTCTTTCTATAACCGAATCTCTCTTTTTTAAGAAAATAATATCTGAAGTAACTTCTGTACCAGCAATACCTTTAAATGTTGTATTAGGAAGCCTCATAGCTCCTAAAAACTCACATCTTGCATTAATATATTTTCTAACAGATTCATCTTTTTTATCCATAGTTCCAGATGATGTTATGAAGGCGATAATTCCTCCATTTCTTACCTTATCTATTGACTTTGCAAAAAAATAATCGTGAATCAGAAAGTTATTTCTGTTATATTCACGATCGTTAACTTCAAAATCTCCAAAGGGAACATTTCCAATTACTAAATCAAAGAAATTGTTTGAGAAGTTTGTTTCTTCAAAGCCTTTAATTTGAATATTTGCTTCAGGATAAAGCTCCCTTGCTATTCTTCCGCTTAGACTATCTTTTTCTACTCCATAGACTTTAGAACTTCGTATTTCACTTGGCATATTACCAATAAAATTACCGACTCCTGCAGATGGTTCAAGGATATTTCCATTCTTAAATCCCATATCTGTTAGTGTCTTATATATTCCATCCATTACCTCTCTAGGTGTATAAAAGGATGTTAAGGTAGACTCTTTAGCATTCAAATACTCTTCATTCGTTAGATTTTCTTTTAAAATATTTCTTGCTTCAAGCCATTGCCCTCCTTTTTCTTCATCAAAGACATCGGCAAGACCACCCCAACCTAAATAATCAGCAAGATAGGCTTGTTCATACTCTCTTGGACTCCTATTTTCATTTTCAAGTTTTTTGAGCATTTTAATAGCTTTTATATTTTTATCTAGCTTTTCTGATTGTGTTAGGTATTCTGAGTAGATATGATTTTTCAAATCATAATTTCTAGCAAAACTTAACTTTTCCTTATTAGGTTCATATCCTAAATTTTTTAAATCTTCTTTACCCCTCAATAAGTTTTCGGCTGCTTGTCTTGGGACATTATACCTATCCATCATTTGGTCAATTTCAGGATTGTGGTCATCAATAAAGCTTTCTTGCTCTACTTGTCTTTCAATTTGTTTTTCATGCTCAGATAATTTGTATATCTCATAATTTCCACTATCTAAAAGGTCATCAATCTTTCTACTCTCTTCAAATGTTTCACCCTTATATAAGGTAAATTCTTCTCCATTAACTTCTACTTTAGTTTCTGTTTCAATTAAGTTAATTCCATCAAAGGTATTCTCATCTTCTAAAATAAATTCCTTACCAACTTTTACTGCTAGTTTTTCTGATGTTTGACTTAGATTTTCAAAGATTTCTTCAAGGTATGAATCGTTTCTATATGGAATTACTTCCGAACCCCTAATCATACCTCCCATATATTCCATATTATCTCTGATAGTGACAGTTTTAAGTCCTCCACTTAGTTCATCAAAATCTGTAATTGTAAAGTCCTTATCTTTATATCTAACTTGATCGCCTATCTTAAACTTAGGCTCTATATTTTCCTTAACTTCTTCTTGTAATGATTTTTCCTCACTTAATGCAACTTGTTCTTCTAAATATGAAAATTCACGCTCATTTACTTCTTCACCATCACCAAGGTCAATCCTATAATGCTCGACAACTTCTCCGTCTACATAGTGGTCAAAATAGAATTTGAAATATCCGATATAATCATCAGTCATTTCTCCAAATTCATTTTCTCCATGAGTTTGATTATGGTCTTTAACATCTAT
This sequence comes from Finegoldia magna, assembly GCF_003182075.1. Lineage (GTDB taxonomy): Bacteria > Bacillota > Clostridia > Tissierellales > Peptoniphilaceae > Finegoldia > Finegoldia magna. The sequence goes on along the minus strand of NZ_QGTH01000038.1, from coordinate 1,729 downwards.
ATCCTTTTGTCTTAGGATATTGATTAAGTCTTTAGTTACTATCTGCCCACTATAATCGGGAACTAATTCGTGGTTTTCATTAAATTCTACAATCCAGTAATCTTTTCTATTTTTAGTGTTTTTGTCATCAAAAAAAGAAGCTTCATCAGCTTCCTTTTCTTGGCTTATTTCATTTTCTAAGCTTCTACGTATTCCTTGATTGCCATTTTCTTCACTGTTGCCATCAAGTTGTTCATCTGTCCTTGGTATTCTTCTGGATTCTCTCTTTTCATCTTCTCTGTCAATCCTTGTGCTTTCATCATCTTGACTTTCTCTCTCTTGATATAGTCCACTGCCTGAGTCTGAATTTCCTTCAGGTGGTTCAAAAGTGTTTTCTCCTCGTACATTTTCTGAAGTTTCTTCCAGTTCTCCATGTCCTCGCTCCCTACCAGGTAAGACAGTCTTAGAACTGCGTATGTTGGATTCGGGAATCTCTCCATAAATTCCAGATCCTTCTCCATCATGTCCAAGGTTTTCTCTTCGATCTTCATCGCTATTTCCTCTGTCGCTTCCATCTGTGAAAACTCGTCCATCTCTACTTCTTGACCTATCATCTCGTCTATATAAATCATTTTGACCTCCTCTATCTTCATTTGTATTTTCTATATCTCTATTATAGTCGGCTGCGGCCCTTTCTGTCAGCAGCCTAGCACGATCCATTTCCTTAGATTTTTCTATTGTTCTATCTATAATATCTTCGCTAACTCTTGATATTACAAGACCTATCTGCTCTAAAGAAATTGTATTAATCCTAGAAAAATTATTTTTTAAATTTTCCAAATCCATAGGATAGACTGTATTAAACCTATTAGCTACTGCATAGGATATTGAGTCTCTCATAAACTTTTCAAAACTCAGTCTATCCTCTATATCTATTCTCAAATCAGCAAGAGCCAAGTTAATGTATTCATCTCCATAAATTCGACTTAAAGAAAATATATTTTCATTGATTGAATCACTAGCTTCAAATGAAGAATCTCTTATTATTTCTTTTAAAGCCTCCTTATGGTTTTCGTGGTCAAACTGCCATAAGCTAACCTCATTAATATTCCTATCCATTGATGTTGTCTGACTAATATCAAAGATGTATGAAACTCTTTGACTTACATCACTTCCAACTAAAATTGGAATTCCCTTTTGACCTCTCATAACAACTCGACCAAAATATTTCTTCCACATGTCAAAAGTCGCACAAGCTCTAGCTTCAGGTTCTTTGTTATATATACTTAGTTGGCTAGAAAAATCATATTTCTGATTGTTACCTATAACCTTTAAGAGTTTTAAATATTCATTTTCATCTTGCAAAACTTCATACTTTATTGCTTCTTGTATATTCTTAAAATCATTTACTTGCATTTCCTACCTCCATTCTATGAATTTCTTTTATAATAGCCATTAAAACATCAACCACAATTGAATTGCCGGCCTGCTTATATAGCTTGCTTGAAGTACAATTTTTTCTTCTTGGATGTGCTTCTTCAAGTTTGTTAATATCACTGTCATCAAAACCCATGAGTCTTAGGCATTCTCTTTCTGTTAAATACCTGTACTGACCTTTTCCAATATCTATTATTCCAGAATTGGGTACCCTCATTTGTTTTGTAGAAATAGTATAAGAAAAATCTTTAATCACTTTTAGTCGCCCTCTAAAACTGTTATCTATGCCTTTATTTAAAAATTTCAGCATATA
>NZ_QGTH01000037.1 GCF_003182075.1 Finegoldia magna | reverse complement strand
TTAAAACAAAATTAAACGGAATGTCCCCTGTTATGTACAGATTACATTCCGCTTAAAATATTATTAAATTATTCCGTGTTTACGGGTTCAGGTCATAACGAAGCATTCTCTATTATCTCAAAGCTCTTCTGAAACCTGCAGCACGAGCTTCTTTTTCTGTTCTAAAATATCTTATATGACTTGGTTTAATCTTGTTGTAGTCTCTTTGTCCAGGAAGATGATAAATCATCGAATTCATATTTCCTTTAATTCTTCCTTCTCCAACAGGACCATATCCATCTTGGTAGATGTAGTTAGGTTTTGTTGGCTTGGAAGTTTCTTTTTTGGCTTGTTCTTGCTTTTTAAGTTCTAATTCCCTTTGCTTTCTAGCTTGTTCCTCCCTGGCTTTTCTTTCATTTTCAAGTCTTTTCATTTCATTTACTTCTTCAGCAGTAGGATTAGAAAATATATTGCTCGATACAGACTTTTCTCCACCAATAATAGTTACAGAATTCATATTTTCTAGATAACTCTTAGTTGATTGTGTCAAATTTTCATTGTCAGTCAGAATAATAGGCGCTTTGTAATTTTTAGCAACGCTTACCGCAGACAAACTATCTGCAAAAACTTTTGAATTTGCCAATATAGCATTTTCATTATTTTCAAATGAACGTCTTGCTATAGCCAACGCTGTTTGATATCTGTCATTTCCTGCTATTCTTTCCCCAGTAAAACCGTTCAACGGAAGTTGGTTAACTCCACCAATTGCGATTTCTTGTAAATCGGATTTCGGATAAGAATTACCATCACTAAGAACCATCAACGCCTTGTGATCTGCCATGAAACTAGTAGCACTAAGAGCGTCAGGGAAGTTTTTGCCGCTTGCTATCAATAAGTATTCTGCATCGACAAACTCTTTGGTTTTTTCCATAACCTTCACTGAAGTTTCGTATCTGTCGTTTCCTTTAAGTCTTTCAATGTTAATATCATTTACAACGGATTTTACGGATTCTTCAATATTTGAACTCAACGCCGTTTCTCCGCCAACAATGTAGATATTTTTTGGTTTTAGCTTAGCAATTTCATCGCTAGTTCTACTGTCCAATTGATCACTTGACAAAATAAGTGGCGCATTCAACGCCGCAGCAAGTTGACCAGCTGATAAAGCATCAGCAAAGTTAAACCCACTAGCAAGCACAACATTGTCCGATTCATTGAACATTTCTTTTGAAATTTCAATAGAAGTTGCAATCCTGTCTTTTCCTGCAATTCTCGTAACATTTTCAACATTTGCGCTAGACACACCAGCTGGAATCATACACGCAACAGCCAATGCAGCTATCGTCAATTTTTTCAAATTTTTAATAAACATTTTCTCCTCCTATAATTTAATATATTATTATGATACCATAATATATTAAAATTTCTAACTAATTATTTTAGATTTTTATTACTTAATAAATAAATGCCCCGCAAGCATTACTATTGGAAAAGCTAATACTAACAAAAAATTCAACAAAGCTTTCGCAACGCTTTTTTCAATCAATGAGAACGCAATTCCAATTATTCCCAAAATCGGGCAGATATATATCGTCACAAAACCAATAGGTCTCAAATTCCCCAAAAATCCAAACTCAAAATCCTTCAATATAAAAGCAATTACAAGACACACAACGCCAATGATAAGTGTCCACAAGCTTTTGTTCTTCGTTTTGTTCATAAACTCCCCTCCTATATTTAATATCATTATATCCTATTTGAGAATTATTTGATATATTATTTCATCAAAAAAGAGTGTAGAACAATCTACACCCTTGTGTTTAATATTTACGAAGCTATCATAACTTCAGTTGCCACGCCATCTTTAACAACAATTGATAGTCCCAATCCTACATTACTAACTTTGTGGTAGTAATTAATAAAATCACTTGCTTTGTAATAAGCTGTAGGAGCCATTCCACTGTGCACTTTAAATTTTGTTTTATTAGTTATTTTGAAAGAATGATTTACGCTGTGACCTAAAGGTTTACCTCCTGACAAAGAATTGATTTCTTTAAAGTATTTCATGTTTCCAGACACTATAAGATAATCACCCTTGATTTTAACATCATAAGCTTGGTTATACTCTCTTGATTTTGATTTTGATAGTTTTGAACTTATTAAACTTGAACAATATTCACCAGTTTTTGTGTGCAAATTCTTATCTTCTTTCTTTACAACAGGTTTTTTCCTAGTCAAAATATCATTCACAACAGTCTTTTCTCCACCAACTATTAACACATTCTTGCCATCCAAATATTTCTTGGCATTTTTTGTCAAATAATCTGATTGTGTAAGTATGATTGGCGCGTTGTGTTTTTTAGTTAAACTTACTGCTGACAAGCTATCTGCGAAAACTTGACCACTTGCTAAAACGACATTTTCATTATCATTAAATGATCTCTTAGCTATTGCAAGTGCAGTTTCATATCTGCTTCTTCCTGAAATTCTTTCTCCTTTGAATTTTTCTAACGGAAGTTGCATTTTACCACCTATTGCAATTTCTTTTAAGTTTGAGCTAGGGTAAGAATTACCATCACTTAAAACCATTACTGATTTGTGATTTACCATAAATGATGTCGCTGCTAATGCATCTGGGAAGTCCTTGCCACTTGCGATTAGCATGTATTCAGGATTGATAAACTCCTTAGTTTTCTCCATTACTTTTTCTGAAGTTTTATATCTGTTGTTACCTTCTAATCTAGTTACTTTGATGTTTTTCTTTTTTAAATAAGAATCAACACTGCTCTTTTTGATGGTAAGATTTCCACCAACAATATAAACATTCTTTGCTTTCAAACGATTAATTTCGCTTTCAGTTTCATTATCCAACTTATCTTTTGAAGATAACAACAATGGTGCGTTAAGTGCTGATGCAAGTTGTCCTGCTGACAATGCATCTGCAAAGTTGAATCCACTTGCAAGTACTACATTTTCTGATGAAGTGTATGCTGATTTGGATATTTCTACAGATGTTGTGATTCTATCCTTGCCAGAAATCCTTGTAGTTTGTTGTGCCGAAGCATTTGATACACCTGCTGGCACAATCATAGCCGCAATCAATGTTGCCACAGTCAATTTCTTCAATTGATTTTTTAACATATTTCTCCTCCATAAATTCATTATGATATTTTTAATAAAATAATAGAAATTCTCCCATTATTTTACCTTCAATACTATTATACCCAATCTGAGATTTTTTTGATAAAATCGTTCAATAAAAAAGAGTGCAGATTCCTCTGCACCCTTTGTGACTTTAAAACTATTTAACTTTATCATATAAAACTTTGTGAATGTTGTAGTCTTTTTCCGCCTTTTGTATTTCTTCTTCAGTCAATTTTATATTTTGTTTGATTTTAATAATTTTATCAGTATTACCCTTTTTAAGATTTTCAATTTTTTGTAATCTTAATTCTTTTTCCTTTTCAATATCCTTTATAGTTTTTTGTGCTTTTGCTTTTTCTTCAAGAAGATTTTTCTTGTCATTACTCTTTGCGTATGCATTGATGATTTCACGGTATTTTTCTTCGGAAATAAAAGCTTTATATCCATATCTGAAATCTCCATTCATGCAGAATGTATTTGTGTAATATCCAATTTGGGAAGTATTCCTAGTAACAGCAACAACACCAATTTCATCACTTAAAATATTTGTGTAGTGACCAATTACAGGTTTTATGCCATAGTGTTTTGCCATAAAATCGGCTGTTGCTTTTTCAAATGCAACTTCTTTGCTTTCTCCAGGATATTTAGCGTTCATTATACCCAACAATTCTTCATAAACTAATTTTTCATTATCATACCAGCCTCTGAATGGGTTTGCAACTCCCCAGTATAGATTTTCCCACACGTAAAATGTACCTCTGTGACCCAAAGAAGAATCCAACGATCTGTCGCAACTCACCATAGCTTTAGCCAAAATTTCAAAATTAGTATCTAATTTTTTCAAGCCTGTGAAATGTTCATCTTTTAATCTTAAACCGTTTAATTGTTCTAGCCAATCTGCTGTCATAATCAAGTTTTCATAAGATGATGCATCTTCTGGTGTCTTTTTCACATCGCCTTTTTCATAAAATTCATTCAAAATCGCAAGACCTTTATTCGCATCTTCCTTATATTCTGGATAATTTTCTGCTACCCATGGTAAGAATGCAAATGCACCTTCTTTTATTCTTTCATCAATTTTTGGCAACAAATTGTTAATATCTGAAATTTTCTTGTTAGCTTCTGCTATTATAGGTTTGTTTTTTTCTTCTAATTGCTTTGCTTCATCTTCAAGGCTTTTGATTTGAGCTTTAATTCTTTCTTTGTTTTTTTCGTCTTCTTCTAGTTGTTGTTTTAATTGAGCATTCAAACTAGAGAGTTGTTTTCTCTTGTCTTGTAATGTTTGCAACGAATTATCAAGTTTCTTTTTAGCTTCAGCCTTTGTAGGAACTTTTCCTGTTTCAAAGTATTTTTTGTTTACGTATTTTTGAATTTCGTATTTTTCTTCTGAAGTAATATTTTCCAAAATATCCTTATCGACAGTTTTTAATCCACCAACAATATATATGTTTTCTCTTTCATTCAAGTATCCTTTAGTATTGTTAGTAAGATTTTCAAATTCAGTAAGTATGATTGGTGCGTTGTGTTTTCTGGTTAAACTTACTGCTGACAAGCTATCTGCAAATACTTGTCCACTTGATAACACTGCATTTCTGTTATCATTAAATGATCTCTTGGCTATTGCAAGTGCAGTTTCATATCGGCTTCTTCCTGAAATCCTTTCTCCTTTGAATTTTTCTAACGGAAGTTGCATTTTACCACCTATTGCAATTTCTTTTAAGTTTGAGCTAGGGTAAGAATTACCATCACTCAATACCATTACTGATTTGTGATTTACCATAAATGATGTTGCTGATAGTGCATCTGGGAAGTCTTTACCACTTGCAATCAACAAATATTCTGCATCGACAAACTCTCTAGTTTTTTCCATTACTTTTTCTGAAGTTTTATATCTGTTGTTGCCTTCCAATCTAGTTACTTTGATGTTTTTCTTTTTTAAATAAGAATCAACAATGCTCTTCTTAATTGTAAGGTCTCCACCAACAATATAAACATTCTTTGCCTTCAAGCGATTGATTTCATTTTCAGTTTCACTATCCAACTTATCTTTTGACGATAACAACAATGGCGCATCAAGTGCTGATGCTAATTGTCCTGCTGATAATGCATCTGCAAAGTTGAATCCACTCGCAAGAACAACGTTTTCTGATTTTGAATAAACCGACTTAGAAATTTCAGCTGAGGTAGCTATTCTCGTTCTACCCGCTATCCTGTAAACATTTTGAGATTTAGCCTCTGACATAGTCGTTGGCAAAATCATTGCCGTAAGTAACATAGCTATAGTTACTTTTTGTAGCCTTTTAATAAGCATATTTGCTCCCTCCTTCGTATAATGTAGTTGTAGTAATAAATACTACTTTTTATTCTTAATCCCACTTTCTTATGGGATAATAATTGTATAGATAGAGGTCGTAGTCTCCCTCCTTGAAGCTAGTCTTCCTATTTAAGGGTTACGCCTCTACTTTACGTCCTTATCAGTATGAGCTGGATAGCACATTTCGTTGCTGTATGTCTAACGAGGTTTGATTGTCGTAAAGTTCTTGAGGGATCTTTCTCTATCTAAATTTATATTAAAGCTAGGTGATTTTATGTTTTACATTGGTGTTGATATTGCAAAGAATAACCACGAAGCCTCAATAATTGATTCTGATGGGAAACTTGTTTCTGAGTCTTTTTCTTTTTCTAATTCTATTAGAGGATTAGAGAAGTTTCAGAAATTTATTTCCTCTTTTTCGATTGATTTTAACAATTGTATTATTGGTATGGAAGCTACAGGTCATTATTGGCTGTCCCTTTATTCTTTCTTGATTGATTTAGGATTTTCTTGTATTGTTATTAACCCTATTCAATCTGATGCTTTTAGAAAGATGTATATTAGACAGACTAAGAATGATTCTGTGGATTCTTTTGTTATCGCTCAAATTCTTAGGTTTGGCGAGTTTTCTGTTTCTCATTTTTCTGATGAGGATACTTTTGCTCTTAGAAATCTTTCTAGGTTTAGGTTTGCTCTTGTTGATGAGGCTTCTGATTGGAAAAGAAAGCTTGTTGCTATTTTAGATCAGGTTTTTCCTGAGTATTCTTCGCTTTTTTCCAATATTTATGGCGTCACTTCTAAAGAGCTTTTAAGCAAATATCCTTTACCTGAGGATATGATTTCTATTCCTGCTGATGAGCTTGCTAAGCTTTTGTCTAAGTGTAGTAAGGGTCGATTTGGTATTGATAAGGCTAAAGAAATTCAAGAGAAAGCTTCTAATTCCTTTGGTATTAAGTTTGCTTTGAAGTCTTTCTCTTTTCAAATCAAACAAATTATTGCTCAAATTTCTTTTATTGAAGAGCAAATTCTTGAGATTGAAGATGAAATTTCTTCTATGATTAATTCTTTATGCCCTGTTATTACTTCTATTACCGGTATTGGTAATGTTTTAGGTGCTGCTATTTTCTCAGAAATCGGTGATATTTCTCGATTTGAGAGAGCTAATCAATTAGTTGCTTATGCTGGCTTAGATGTTGCTGTTAA
>NZ_QGTH01000036.1 GCF_003182075.1 Finegoldia magna | reverse complement strand
TAAATATCAAGAATCTGACTTGCAAAAGGTTCTACCAAATTTGTAAACAAATTTTCCTTATCATCAAAATGACGGTAAAAAGCTCCTGTAGTTACCCCAGCTTCTTTGCAAATCTTTCTTAAGTTAGATTTCTCATAACCATCTTTTAAAAAGTTTTTTATACCACTTTCTAAAATTTTGCTATGAGTAGCATCATACCCACTTAAACTCAACACTCATTCACCTTCTTCCTACTACAAAATCCAACCATGATAACTTAGTTATCATTATATATACTCATCTTCTTTTTGTCAATACGCACAGTGGAAAATAATACTTAAGTATGATATAATTATTAATAATTAAATACACGCTTAACGCTTATAACTTTAATAGCAAGCACAGTAAGTGAGTACCCACTTACGAAAAATTGATGAAGCAGAACCTTTATGGACTGCTTCTTTTTTTATCAATTTTACCTTGTTAGGGAGAGCCCTAAGACCCCAATATTTTATGATAAGGAGATATACTATGGATAATAGAAAAAGAAATAATCAACTAAAAATATATTTAACAGATGAAGAAAAGGAAGTTTTTGAAAAGAAAATGAGACTTGCAAACTGCAAAACTATGTCCCACTTTCTTAGAAAATGCGTATTAGAAAAAGAGATCTACGTTGTAGATTTAGAACCATTTAGAAACCTACAATGGTTACTTTCAAATGCAACAAATAATATAAATCAGATTGCAAAAGCTACTAATACAACTGGTGTTATTTACAAATATGAAATTGAATCTATGAATAATCAGATAGAAAAATTATCAAGGGAAATATGGCAGATTCATTCCCTACTTCTTAATAAATCAAAAGAAAGTTCTGGTGATTAGTATGGCAATTACAAAAATACATCCTATAAAATCAACTCTAAATTTAGCAATAGACTACATTACTAAGAGTGAAAAAACTGATGAAAAAATCTTAGTATCTTCATTCAAATGTCATCCATCTACTGCCCATATTCAATTTATAAAAACACGAGAAGATAATGATACTAAGGGTACAGTTTTGGCTAGACATTTAATCCAATCTTTTCTACCAGGAGAGGTTGATCCTATAAAAGCTCACGAAATTGGAATGGAATTATGTAAGAAAATTTTAAAAGAAGATTATGAATTTGTTCTTGCAACTCATATAGATAGAGGGCATATCCATAACCATATTATTTTTAATAATGTTAATTATAAGAATGGTAAATGCTACCAATCTAATAAAAAATCTTACCATAAAATTAGGTATCAAAGTGATGAATTATGTAAAGAAAATAAGCTTTCAGTCATTGATGAATATTATGAAGCTTACAAAAGAAAATATAAAACTCCTGGTAAGTCTTGGTACGAATATGATCAAAACAAGAAAGGAAATTCTTGGAAGTCTAAACTACAATTTGATATAGATAGAATGATTAATAAGTCTAAATCGTGGGAAGAGTTTTTAGAAAATATAAAATCTCTTGATTATGAAATTAAATTTGGTGAACACATTGCTTTTCGTCATAAAGATAAGCAAAGATTTACAAGAGCGAAGACTATTGGAGAAGATTATACTGAAGAAAAAATCAAAGAAAGAATATATTTAGCTATTAAAAACAGAGCTAATCCTATTAAAAAAAGAGTAGGAAATGTTCTTGATATATCTACTAATAAAAAAGCTCAATCCTCTAAAGGTTACGAAATCTGGGCAAGAAAACACAATATCAAAACTATGGCTGATTCAATAATAAAGTTAAGAGAACAAGGAATTAATTCAATTACCCAACTCGATGACCTGATCAAAAAATCTGCTGATGATAGACAAGACTTGTTAGATAAAATAAAGGAAATTGAAACTGAAATGAAGAGTTTATCTCAAGATATGGAAAATATAAATACTATAAATAAGTATCGTGAAATATATAAATACAACAAGAAAAATCCTGAAGATAAACAATTTGCAGAAGAATATTATAGTGAACTTTCCGTCTATAAAATAGCCGCTAAAGAAATCTTGGAAAACTATAAAAAACTACCAAACACAAAAGAAATACTATCTAAACTTGACGAATTACAAGAAAAAAAGAATACCCTTATGCAAGAGTATTCTTTGAATAAAGAACAATTTTCTGACCTTGTTCAGTATAGGAAAAACTATGAAAATTATTATGGGAAGGAAGTGGAGAGGTAGGGTTATTTAGCTTCCTCTTCAAGTAAATATCAAAATAATTAATTTATCAAGGCTTCTCTATAAATTAAAATTTTATGTTTAAAAGAATCAATTCCACCTTCCATGTGATTTATTATTTCTTTTTTTATAGCTACTTCACCAGGATAGCCTTGATTTTTCACCCAACCATGTACTCCATCAGAATCCATTACTAGCACACAGTCTGACATTGCATTAGTTACAATTGTTGCACTATGAGTTGCAATTATAACTTGTCTATCATTTTTAGTTTTCCTTAGCTGCTGAACAAGATTTTTATAAATATATCTACTATCCAAATTATCCTCTGGTTGGTCAATAACAATCGGTCTGAAATCATTGTTATATTTCCCATATCCTAATATAAAGTCTAACATTGCTACGACTTTTTGACCTAGCGATAAGTTTTTTATATCTTTATAAATCTCTTGAAGATTTTTATTGTCTTCCCTACTATTAATATTAAATAGGATAGTGTATTCTTCAAGTTTTCTAAAGTAGTTTTTAAAATATCCAATCCATGTATCTATATTTTTATCGTCAGTTGCATATATTAATAAATCCGATATTAACGTCTTAGCAATATCAGCATTAATAATGGTTTTATTAGAATCTATTACTTTAAAACTACTTTCTTCTGTAAATTCTAAAAACTCTTTGGGATTTATCCAAGAAGAATCTTTATTTATTGATGATTTCAAAAAATTAATCAATCCTTTTTTATTTATTATATAAAATATAAATCCCTCTAAATTTTCTCTCTTAATATTATATCTATTAATAATACTTGAAAATTTGCTTTTATAAATTTCTTCTATGGGGTACTCAAGCACTAAATCATTTTGAATATAATCGATTTTTAATGTTCCTTTTTGAGTTTCATTAAAAGGATCTAGTACCTTTTTTACATCTTCTCTTCTATTTTTTAAAATACTTTCTATATCTCTTAGAAATTTAGATAAACCTGATTTAGCTTTAATTTTTATTTTATTTTCAAATGGTTCTAACTCTTTATTTTTAAACATCAAATCATAAATAAACCTGTTAATTTCATCTCCGCTTGCATATCTAACAAGATCATTAACAGAATACCTATTATCATAAAGTTCTGATAGGACTTTTGTTTTATTACGTACTTTTTCGATATTGCTAATATCCATCTCTTCAACATTACTACAAGTTATCTTATATACGTTCAAATACTTTTTAAGCATATATTTTTTAATTCTGTCTCTATTAAAATAATATCTTCTTCCATATTGATAAGGTCGTTCCTCTTCAAATCGGCTTAAAATATTATCATCATCTTCTTTATAAGGACTTATAAACTCAACAATATACTCATCTCTATCACATTGAAATAATAAATATACGTTCCCATGCTTACAAATAAAATCTAAAAGATTCTCATCATGAACACTTTGTGTCATTACAAAATCAATTGTTTCAAGGACAGTACTCTTGCCAGTTCCTCTTCCCCCTATCAAGCAATTTAAAGAATCCGAAAATTTTACAGTAAAATCCCCATCTTTCTTTTTATTAGATAGAAAACCAGATTCTTCAAACATTACATATAAGCCTTCTATATAGACTTTATTTTTATTCATGTTCTCATAACTTACAGAAATATCAAAATCAATTAAAGCTTCTTTTAACATTTGAAAGTTAATATCACTTCCCTTAATCCAAAAAAAATTATTGTCTAATGTATCAATTGAATGTGAGTCATTGTCAATTAAAAAATTTACATCCTCTCTATAATTTTTCATGAAGTTTTTTGCACCTTTGATTTGATTCTTCTTTTTTAAACCAACAATTCTTGTGTTTTCACTGGAAAATAATTTCTTTTTATACGCTCCACTTAAAAACTTATCTTTATTTATATTTGATGAGTATATATGAGCTATGTAAGTTATCGCTCCTAAACTCGAAAAAAAATCCATAACTTCTAAACTAGTAACATATACACCGTCTTTTTCAGAAATCAATTTTTCATCTAGCCACTTAATTACTTTCTCTTCATTATTTTTATCATCATCTAATATTGCTACTACATGAAGCTTGTCAGCACATGATATTTCTATTCCTCGAAATAGTATTGTTTCAAACATTATATTTAGCTTTTAACTTTTTTAGATGATGTATACATAATTTTAATTTATCTATCCCCTCAAATGTATTATGATCTGTAACAACAGATATCTCATATTGATTTATTAATAATTCATGAGCCAGCAATAAAAAAGCATATATTTCTTTTTTGTTTTCAAAAATATTAAAATCTCTACCGAACTTTACATCTCTTTTTCCATTTATGAGAGGTATAATACTTCTTTCATAAATTATATCTTCTAATTTCTTTTCACTTATTTTTTTATATCCATCCGTGCCTAAATTCTCCATTAATTTATAATCATGAGAAGCTGGAGTATGAATATGAAAAATTGACTTTCTAGGAAATCCAAAATTATCCCTAGTACTCTTAATGTGTTTATATGCTTCTATTACTTCACCATAAGTTCTTGTATCTTCAGCCATACTTCTCCTTAATAATCCCTAATGCTTAACAATATTTCTTATATAGAATAATCACTCTGATCTTCTGCAACCATTTTTAAATCAATTGAATTTCCAAGTACCGTTGATGAAAATAACAAATATAAGTAAGAATCTTATTTACCATTTACCTCAACTCTATTTTTTATATTCAATAATATCTCCAATATCACATTGAAAATACTCACAGATCTTTCCTAATGTTTCTAAACTTACATTTTCGTCTCTTCCCATTTTTGCTATTGTCTTGGGTGTTGTTGCTATTGCACATTGTAAGTCTGTCTTTTTCATATTTTTATCTATTAATAACTTCCATAATTTATTATATGAAAATCCCATATCATTCTCCAATTCTATATTTTACCTTTCTAAATGTATAGATTAACTACCTAATTATAGCATATAACACAGATTCCTTTCAATTATATGATTTACCGCGTTAAAATGAGCAAAAAAAGGCTGTGAGTTTAATGCTCACAGCCTTTTTCTTATATACTCTTGAACGTATTATCTGAGTTTTCATTTATTGTTTTAAGACCACTTTTTATTGCAAGTAAGACACCTGCAATTATAAAGACAAATACTATTAATATAGGAGTATAATTCATATTTATTAGCAGTTCTTTTATTCCAAAGCCTAATTCATAGTTACTCCTATAGGCTCTTAACACAATGCCTATAGCAAACATAAAGATATATGCTAAGAAAATATTTTTAAATAATATTTTTACTTCAGAAAATACCATCTTTTCAACCTGTTTTTCTGTCATTCCAGTAGTTGATAGAAGTTTAAAATCATTGGCTCTTGCTTTAAGGTTGCCTTTAAAACTATTATAGGCATTGGAAAGAGCGATGGTTATAAGAATTATTTGTATGCCAAGATTTAAAAGTTTTTCATTTCTCGTTTGTTCTTTATTCATAGCAGCTTTTATAATTTCTGTAGAAGTGCCATGATCTGATTTTGGAACATAGGTCGAAATCACCTTTTCGGCATTTTCAAATACTTTTTCTTTATTTTTATCGGCTTTGATTTTTACAAAATAATAATATACAGGATTAGCTTCATCTATTCCGTACTCATCTATAAAATTTCTTAGACTACTTTCGCTTGTGTAAAGAGCTATTTCATTTGACTTATATGCCTCTAATCCATAAGGCATCTCTTCTATAGATTCGTCAATTCTTATTTTCATAGCCTTTCCCTTTTCATTATATTTTAAAGTAATATCTCCAGATTCCTTATCAGAAATTTTTATATAATCTCTAAAGGTATAAGGCGTATTATTATCTTTGGATACTTTATTCACTAAAACATAAGTCGCATTTGTAATATTATTTACTTCTAAAAGGTTTTTAAAATCTTTTTCTGTTAGTGCATAGATACTAGCATAAAGTTTATCACTGGATTTTTTACCACTATCTAGAGAATTTTTTAAATCTTTAGAAATAAAGTCCTCATTTTCACCAGTATAAAATTTTGTATCTACTCTTTGATAGATGTGTAATTGTTCTATACCTTTAACTTTTTCCATATCATTCGCAAAATTTTTATTCAAAAATTCATCTGTATAAATACTTGAGTTAAAATTGTAAGGACTTTTATATGAATTATATTTTTCATTCAAAGTTCTATATGACTGGCTAACTAAAACTGTGGTAAGTACAAAGGCTGATAGAGCCATTGAAATTACAATAATTCGATAGGTTGAACGATAGGACCTATAATAATCTTTTGCTAAAGTCTTTTCTATAGGTCCATTTATTTTTGACTTACCAAACTTAATATTTTTTTCTGTAATGCCATTTAATCCCTCAATAACCTTTATCTTTGAGCTTTTCTTTGCAGGAATCAATGCTGAAAAATAAACCATTAATAAGGATAACAGAATAATTATTAAAATAGATCCAATACTTGGTATTACTAAATTAAAGTCTGGAGATTTTAGACTTTCGCCTAAAATATTTGACATTTTTTTGTAAGAGATAGAATTGTTAAACCACAACAAATATAGGAGTAGATTTGCAAAAGCCCAAGATAAGACTGTCCCTAAAGCTATTGGCAAGATTGAAAGTTTAGATGCCTTCTTTCGAATCATTTGTCTAACTTGCTTTTTAGTCATCCCAGTACTTTTTAAAAGAGCAATTTCTTTTAAATCTCTATTATTCCATACATTAAAAGCACCATATATAATAAAGGCAAAAAGTACGCAGAGAAAGAAAGCCATCCCATATTTTTCTATAGCTAAATTGATTACGCTTTTAGGTGGAATAATTCCTTTGGGATAAACCATACTATGCTCTAAAATATCTTTGTTGTAAAAAACTCTTCCAATATCTAAGGCTTTTTTCTCATCAATATTCATTTCAGACAAAATTTTTCGAGTCTTTGTATAGGTGTCCCTTATGCTTTTATACCAAATCTGCGCTTCTATTTCACCATTGTTTTCAAATAGATAATCCTTTTTATTGCTATCTGCTAAACCTATAAGCATAGTATCTTCAAAAGAATATCCATAATCATCGTAAACACCAACTATGGTATATGTCTTTTTATTTTCAATTATCTCAGAACCTAAATCATACTCCTTATTTTTTAATAAAAATCTCTCTGGCACTAAAAGTTCATTTGAATTTTCCGGTTTTCTACCATTTTTGATTTCATAGCCGAAAAGACTTTCAGAATCTCCATTTTCATATATAACTGCATTTAAGTCTGTATTAATGATTTTATTAAAAGATACTTTTTCTATGTCTGTATCGTTTTTTAATTTATCATAAAAATTTTCGTCAATTTCACCTATATTTACATGATAATCTCCAATAGTTTTCTTTACATATTCATACTGTTCAGTGTTTATTGAGTCGAAAATAAAAATAACAGTTCCTAGTAAAATTACTGCCAAAAGTATGGAAATTTTAATAGCAAAACTGTCTTTCTTATTATTTTTTACAGCTCCATCAGCTAGGTCATT
>NZ_QGTH01000035.1 GCF_003182075.1 Finegoldia magna | reverse complement strand
TTAAAACAAAATTAAACGGAATGTCCCCTGTTATGTACAGATTACATTCCGCTTAAAATATTATTAAATTATTCCGTGTTTACGGGTTCAGGTCACTTACGAAGCGTTATTTAATACATGTTTAATTGATTTCTCTGGTATGCCTATTGGTTCCACGACATAATCTCCCTCATAGTCTTGTAACGACTTTTTCGGTAATTGCAATGTCACTAGAAGGTCAGCCTTGACAGCTACGTTGTGGATTTTGTTTTCGTCAGAATCCAGTCCCGATGGCATGTCCACGCTCACAACAAATGCTTGTGTGTCGTTAATCATATCGATTACATCTTTGTAAATTCCTTCGATATCTCTTTTGAGTCCTGTTCCAAAAATGCTGTCGACTATTAAATCATTTTCTGTGATGTCGAATTTCGTGTTTTCGTCTACAAATTCTATCTCCACGTCCAATTTTTTCAAAATATCGTAGTTGATTTTAAAATCCGTCGACGCTTTTTCTATCTTCCCAATCACATACACTTTCACAAATTTTTCTGCGTTGTAAATGTCTCTTGCAACTGCCAAGCCATCTCCACCGTTGTTTCCAACAGAGCAAAACACGTACGCTTTGTCAAAATTTTTGTCCAAAATGTGTTTGGAGATTTGCGCCTTGGCGTTTTCCATCAACACAATTGATGGAATTCCAATTTCATTTATCGTGTAATGGTCGATTTGTCTCATTTGTTCAGCTGTTACATAAATCATAGTCCGCTTTTGAACCTCTCTTCTCTTATATCCCTGCCGAAAAATTGTATCGGTATAAACTCGCCCTTGATTCTTGATGAAATTCTCTGATCATATTGACTTTGCAAATCATCAAGGTCGATATTTGTCGAAATTATCGTAGTTTTTTGGTTTTGAATTCTGTAATTCAACAGATCAAACAATAAACTGATATTGGTTTCTGTTGAATTTTCCGTTCCCAAATCATCAATCATAAGCACATCGCAGTTGTAAATAATATCTTCAACTTCTGGTTGTGGCGCTTCGTTGAAATTCTGATATCTTATCGAAAAAAGTTGCTTCAACAATTGCATTGCAGACAAATAAATCACGGAAAATCCGTTTTCAATGATTTCTTTCGCCATGCAGGACAACAAATATGTTTTGCCAGTTCCAACTTGTCCGTACAACAAAAGTGACTTCGCGTTTTTAGTGTAATTCTTCGAGTAATATTTCAAATTCTCACTGATTGCTTGCATGTTTTCACGTTGGGACATTCCTTGTGAGCTGTCTTTTTTCGTGTCAAACACGTTGATGTCAAATCTATCGAAATTTTGATTTTTCATTTGCTCGTTAAGTGAACTTTTCTCACGAGCAATGTTCACCATGATTGTTTTCTTGCAAGAACACATTTTTCCGTTGTAAACTCCTGTATCCTCACACTTGTCACAGCGATGCTTCAAGTTCAAATAATCACTTGGAAACCCACTTAAAATGAGCAATTTGTGCATTTTTTCTTCAGTGGATTTGATTTCATCTTCCAAATTCTTTAATTCTTCCTTGTCAGATTTGATGCTTTTTCTCAGATATTCGTATCCAATCTCGTTTCTGTGTTGGAGCAAATTTTCGTATTCTGGGACTTTTCGAAAAACTTCCTCAAATCTCATGTCCAATTCTTTTTTGGATTGATTTCTATAATCTTCCAATATTCTGTTGGCTTCTTTTGCGTAGCTCATTATTATTTATCCTTTTGCTCTTTTGATTTCTTAATAAAATCGTTCAAAAATTTTGAGTTAATATTTGTAGCCTTGTTTTCAATATCGTTAGTCTTCGGTCTGTAATAAGTTCTCTTCTTGGTTTTTCTTTGTTGCTTTTTGTTGTTTTCTTCTTGCCATTGTTCCAACGTCATGATACCGTCAAGCTTCCAATTTCTGAGAACTTGTAAAACGTAATTGGTGTTGTTTTTCGTATTCGGATTAGTTGTGCAATAATGAAAAGCCGTCACCACCAACTCTGGTGTTTGGTGATAAGTGGAAATGTGTTCCAAAATTCTTTCCATTTCTGATTTGGATAATTCCATATCTCTGATGTCTTCGATATCTCTGAACATTTCTTTGATTTCTTGACTGTTTTGTGGAATGTAAGTCTTCTGAGATTCGTCTGGCTCAGGATTTGTAATTCCAAGATACAATTGTCTCAAACTCAAAAAAACCGTGTGGTTAGTTTGCGTTTGTGCGTCAGTGTATCGTTTGATAATTCCCTCATCCAACCAATAATTCCAACACTCAGATACTTCACTTTCAGTCAAATCCAACGCTTTTGCGATTTTTTCGTCTGAAATATCCACATTCGCCGAGGTATCCTTAGCAAGCTTGTAGGCATACAAATACACTTTTAGTTGATTTCCTGTGGCCACTTGAAGATATTGATTCAAAAATATATTTTCAATAGGTGTTTCGCCCAAATCTATTTTAAATTTTTCTACACTATATTTCATAAAATCACCTCTTATTATCAATCGCCATCGTAGTGTTCTTCGAAAAAATTGTCCCGTCTTTGACTATGAAAAACTCATCGAATTCTTCATCGTGTGTGTCCAATCTTTGATTTTCGAACACTTCTTCGTAACTACAAAACTTCCTGAATCCACATTTTTCGTAACATTTTATCGCTCTTTTGTTGAAATTATTCACATTTAAGAAAATCCTATCCAGCCCGTAAACTGTAAATCCCATGTTAATCAAAGCCTTTATGGATTCTTCGCCGTATGATTTGTCCATTTCATTTGGATCCAAAACAATACCCAAAAACGCCGTTTTGGTGAACTTGTCGTATTGTTTCAGCCCCACATATCCCACTAATTTGCGGGATTTGTCCCTAATCGCAAAATATTTTTGCGTTTTCATTTCTCTTTTTTGGCGATACCACATTTTTATTTCAAAATCGTCCAAATCGGACAAGTTGTAATCGATTAGTCGTTCGTCTGTGTGTTTTCCCCATTGTTCGATTTCAAACGCATCGTCCAATGTAAAATCTTCTAACGTTAACCTCTCAGTAGTTATCATTTGTCAAACGCTCCTACATCGGGCATTTGTTTGTCCAAATCCATAAACTTCGTGTGTTCCCTGTCGAATAAAGTATCCACAGTTCCCGTTGGACCATTTCTGTGTTTTGCAACGATAATTTCTGCGATGTTTGGCTTGTCCGTTTCGGGATCGTAATAATCATCACGATACAACATCAACACAACATCCGCGTCTTGTTCGATCGCCCCAGATTCACGAAGGTCACTCATGACCGGTCTGTGGTTCGGTCTTTGGTCAGGCGCACGTGACAACTGACTCAACGCTAGAATCGGACAATTTAATTCCTTCGCCAATCCTTTGAGACCTCTTGAAATCGTGGAGATTTCTTGTTGTCTGTTCTCACTTCTGGAATTGGTAGTCATAAGTTGCAAATAATCTATAATCACCAAATCCAATTCGCCACGCGCTTTTAATTTTCTGCATTTGGAACGAAGCTCATTAAGTGAAATCGATGAAGTATCATCGACATGCATATTTGTTTCTGCTAATAATTGTGCTGCTTGTCCGAGATTTGTCCACTCAGTAACTCTACCAGACACAAGTTCTGACAGATTAATGTTACTAAGCGCGGACAATAATCTCTGAGTCAATTGCATCTTACTCATTTCAAGAGAAAAAATCGCAACTTGATGTTTGACACTAGCCTTATATGCAATGTTAAGTGCAAGTGATGTTTTACCCATTGCAGGACGCGCTGCAAGTAAAATCAAATCCGATTTTTGAAGCCCTGAAAGTTGTCTATCCAAGTCAATCAACCCAGTCGTAACGCCAGTTAATTGTCCTTGACTCATACTCATTTCGCCAATCTTTGCAAGAGTTGGCTCCAACATATCTTGGATTGGAACCAAATCTTGGTGATTTCTGTTCTGACTGATTTTGAAAATATTGCTTTCAGCGTATTCTAAAACTTCGCCAACGGAATTGTTGGCAATGGACATATCAATCACATCTTGTGACACGCGCATCAAATTTCTGATAATCGCCTTGCTTTTGATAATATCTGCATAGTATTTTACATTCACAGCACTTCCTACAGCTTCCGAAATGCTTATAAGTTCATCAATCCCGCCGATAATTTCGTACATATTATTGGATTTTAATTTGTCTTCCAATGTAATATAATCCACAGGCTTTTTCTCGTCAATTACTTGCAAAATCGCCTTGTAGATTTCTTGGTATTTCGTAGAATAAAAATCCACCGGCTCCACGATTTCTGCCGCATCATCCACAGCTCTCTCGTCGATTATCATCGCACCGATTACACTTCTCTCAGCTTCCAAATCGCACGGCATAATATTTTGTTGATTTTCCATTACCTCACCGCCTTTCTATCGTGTATTCTAAAATTATTCTTTGTCTACAATTACTTCCAAGTTAGCGTTAATGTCTGGGTATACCTTAACTATAACGTTAAATGTTCCCAAAGATTTGATGTTGTCTTTCATTTCAATTTTTTTCTTATCAACATCCAAACCGTGTTGATCCTTCAATGCTTTTTCGATATCCATTGAAGTGATTGAACCGAAAAGTCTGTCGCCTTCACCTGTTTTGGCGATAATCTTAACTTTTGTGTTTTCGATTTTTTCTTTTAATTCATTAGCGTTTTTGATGTTTTCTCTTTCAATCGCTCTTAATTCTGCTTGTTTTTCTTCCCAAATTTTGATGTTTTCTTTTGTAGCTTGTACTGCTAATTTATTTGGTAGTAGAAAATTTCTCGCAAAACCAGTCTTTGCATTAACCATTTCTCCAGCTTTTCCAAGCTTTTCTACATCACTAGTCAATATAACTTTCATCTGTATCCTCCTTGATATATTCATCAATTGCTTGTTTTATCTTTTCTTCTGCTTCATCCATGCTGCATTCTAATTGCGCACCTGCACTTGTAAGGTGACCTCCGCCCCCGACTTTTTCCAAAATCAATTGTACGGAGATTTTGCCCAAACTTCTCGCACTAACATGGATTTTATCCTTTATCTTCGCCAACACAAACGAAGCTTCCACTCCCAAAATGTTGAGCAAATCATCTGCTGATTGTGCCGCAACCAAAATGGATTCGTCCACTTCTTCTTCCAATCTTCCGATGGCGATATTATCTTTATACATTTTCGATGAAGCGATTACGTCAGATTTTAATTTGATAGTTCTCTCATCGTCCTTGAAAAGTTTCTTAACCTTGACACTATCTGCACCTTGTCTTTTCAAGATAGACGCCGCTTCAAAAGTTCTAACACCTGTTTGATAGAAGAAATTCTTCGTATCCACAGTTATTCCTGCAAGTAATGCTTCTGCAACAATTTTTGGAATCTCTAGTTTTTCTGTCATATAAAATAACACTTCTGTCACCATTTCAGATGCACTAGATGCGTAAGGTTCCAAATAAGTCAACGACGTTTCTTTAATATAATCGGAACTTCTTCTGTGGTGATCGATGACCACGATATTTTTCGCAATATCCATAATTTCTTGGCATTCAACAGAGTTTCTTCTGTGATTGTCGCAAATAATCACCAAACTATTGCTGTTACAATTTTCCTTCGCAAATGCATTCTTTACAAAATATTTCTTGTAATCCGGTTTTTCTTCAAGAACTGAATTATAAATATTTTCAATTTGAGGGCCAACCTCATTCAAAATAATGTAGCATTCCTTGTTGTTAATCCTGCACGCTTCTAACATTCCCAAACTAGAGCCAATAGAGTCCATGTCCGGATTTCTGTGTCCCATAATAAACACATTGGAGCTTTGTACTATAAGTTGCTTCAACGCATGCGACACAACTCTTGCCTTAACCTTGTTACGTTTTTCAACGGCCTTGTTCTTGCCACCGAAATATTTTAATTCCCCTGTGTCAACCACTGCTTGGTCACCACCACGGCCTAATGCAACGTCCAAACAAGATCTAGATTTCTCGTGAATTTCATAAGGATTATCTCCAATAATTGATGCTCCAATACTCAAAGTAACAGGAACATTATTAGTGTTTTGAATTTCCTTAATCATATCTAACACAGAGAATTTTTGTTGCATAATATTTTCAAGCTCGTGCTTTTCGACAATCATTGAGAACTTATCCGATTCGTATTTTCTGATATATGCATTGTGTTCTCTCGCAAAATCTTGCAAAATATTTTCAACATCTGAGAACACTCTCGTTCTTTCTTCTTCCTTGATGCTGTTACGTGCTTCGTCGTAATTATCTATGAAAATATCGACAAGTCCCAGTCTTTTTTCATCCAAAAGCGTCACAACATCCATGAAAGCAGTGTTGTCGATTCCATAAAGCAAAGTCAAATCCTTGTCTTCACTATCTTTTATAGTAACAGGATAAAATCTGTAGTATTTGCCATCAACTTGAGTTTCATAATAATCCAAGTTATCTTCATCGTCTTTTACAGTCTTCAAATCCAGAATTTTTTCGACTTCATTGTTGAAAATCTCAATCTCATCATCAGCCAAATCCTTAAAATAAGTGTTAAACCAGCTAATTTTATTCTTATCATTGAGAATCAAAAGTGGAAAAGGAACCTTGAATACAGCATTTTTTGTAATATCTGTAAACTCATTATTAAGATTAATAATCTTCTCCTCAACCTTTTTATTCTTATTATTGATGTATGTGTATTGATTCACAATCATAAAAGCCGAAGCAATAAAGGCCAAAGTTCCTATGATATTTTGAAAATAAAACAAAATCGCAGAAAGTATCACCAACAAAACTGCTTGTACAATCAAATGTTTCAGCGAATATTTAAGCTCTTTCATTGTTTTCCTTCTTTCTCAAATCTTTAAAGCTATTCAAAGCCCCTAAGAATGCCAAAATATAAATAAATGGTTGAATTGTAACAAAAACCAACACAGTCAATACCTTAAAAGGAGTCGATAATGATTTCAAATATGAAAACATCAAAGCAATTCCTCCCAACAAGTACGAACTAATTCCGAAAACCGACAAATTATACAACAAATAATTTCCCAAATCCTTATTCACAAAATAAACAATTCCCGAAATCAATACCAAGCCAACAATTGTGATTGTGAATTTCGTATCTATTCTGAAATCGTGAAACTGATGTTCCTTAGATTTTTGTGGAATATACACATTCAACACACTTGTATAAAAAGCGATAAGTCCCAGAATTGCATACACAGCCCTTACAATAAGCTTAGATGATTGTTCAAACATAATTTTGACAGACTTCATCAATTCCTCGTCCATCTTCACAGAACTCAAAACCTTCATGAAATCATTCAACTTTACGTTAATCACATCTGCAATCGACATATCTGCATTTAGTTTCAAAAGCAAATTCGTCAACAAAACGAAAACACAAATTCCAACGAAACTAATCGTTATAGCCTGTGTGTCAGAAAATCCTGAACTTAGCAAATTCAAAATCGAATAGAACACTAAAATTATGTACAATCCGACAGGAATAGCAATCATAGGAGTCGACACAACCAAACTCAACACAAAAAATATCCCGAAAGATATCAGAGCCAATCTGTTATCTTTTTCCAATCCTAACTTAATAAAATAAGAAGGCAACACAATAAATCCAAATGGAAATAAAAATAAGCTCACAACATAAATCATCAGAGCTTTTAATGAAATTTTCATTAAGGATTTATAATCAATCGTATTAATAATCCCACCTCCATTATCATATTATTATATCATAAATCTTGAAGAAATTTATGAGCTGTAACTCTCATAAATCACGAAACTATCCTAATCTTAGCAGAAATAGAACATTTCTCACCGCTTTTTAAAGCAAACTTTGAACCAACTGAATCCCTGTTCAAATTAGACACATAATAAGAACAATTTCCGTCCACAAAATCACTTGTCGATTCTAATTTGTATCCAGAAATCTCACTTACAATATTTTGACTTTCCAAATTATTTTTCCAATCAATCACAACTGCTGGATTCATTTTAATTGTGTGGTCGGAATTGTTAATCACATTCACATTAACACTCACGCTGTCATTTGTGAATTGATACACAACAAAACTTTCAATCCCCTCACTGACACATCTTAGAACGCACATATCCTCAGATTTGCTCACAACATCGTATTCTTCATCTACGAAAAGACCATCAGTCGGATAACGAAAAGTCTTGTCCACGCCGTAATTTGGAATACAGATTTTCAAATCATCAATCATATTTACATCGTCTATTTTAAACTGTTCAATCCTCGCACCAACACTGTTGATACAAATTTCCATATTTTTAATCGCATACAAAATTCTCATTTAATCACTTCCTTGACATATATATACCCAAATGAGATTTGTTATTGCAATAAAAAAATGCTTCGCTAATAATAACCTGAACCCCAAAATCCGGAATACGGATGGAGGGGTTTTTGTATGCCAAAATACACAAAAGAATTTAAAATAAAATTAGTACTAGAATATTT
>NZ_QGTH01000034.1 GCF_003182075.1 Finegoldia magna | reverse complement strand
CAAATCTTACATACCTAATATTTAGTTGTTATTCAATTTTTCTAAGCCTAAATTTTTAGGCTTGTTTGACATGCCTTAAATTTCAAGATAAATTATTTTTTATTCTCTCTTGACATTTGATAGCTGGTCTTCTTTATTTAAGTATTCTTGTACTATTTTCATCTTAAATTTTGTACTATATTTTGTCATGAAAAAACTGACCTCCTCAAGTTGGTTTTGGGTCCAACTTTTTGGGGTCAGTTCAATTGTTGGTGGTTTTTCCGTCTACAATTATACAGATTGATTATTACCTGTAAATATTATAAAATAAAATAAAAACAGGAGGGAATATATGAAAAACAAATTCAAATTAATCGTTTGCGTGAGCTTTATGTTGGTATTATTTGCAAGTTGCAACCAAAAACAAGATGAGCCTACAAAAAAAGCCACAGGAGTTGAATCCAAAAACGTAACCACACAAGAAGACAAACAAAAGGCTATCGAAGAGTACGAACAAAACATCAAAGGCGTCAAGGAAATCAAAGTAGAAGAACTTGATGAAGTGAGCGCCGGAAAAGAAATCACGGTGTATCTTGGAAGAAAAACTTGCCCAGATTGTCAAAAATTTTCAAAAATATTCAAACCATTCGTATCCAAATATGAAATCTACTACATAGATAGCGTCGCTGGAATCAAGAAATCTCCAGAAGATTTGAAGAAATTCAGAACCGACAACGACCTCAAAACAGTCCCAGCAGTATTTCGAGTTAAAGACGGAAAAATCACCGATAGAATGAACATCGACGACAAAGTGGGAACTACACCAGAAGAATTACAAAAGTTTTTTGATAAGAAATAAGGATAAGCCATAACGTTAGTTATGGCTTGTTGCTTTAGCCTCCCAATCATCATCTAAAGGAGGATATTTAAATTTTTGTCTTTCTTTAGGGCTCAGACTCTTATAATCATCTTTTGATTGGAATTCGATAGAATCTAGACTCATTTTACCAGGATTTGGGTAATCGTCGTAGGTATAAACGAGAGTAAAACCAGGAGGATCTTTTATCTGCACTCTGTATACTTGGTTTCCTTTTATATAATCTTTTATCGCTTTTATCTCTTTTATGTTATCTTCTTTTAAACCCTGAGCATCCATATATCTGTACAATTTTTTGTATCCATAATGTCTTTGAACAGGGACAGCAATAATCCACTTTCAAGCTATAAATACTACAAGACATAGTAGTAGTATTTTGATTATTAAAAACTTTTTCTTTTTCACATATAACGCCCCTCTCTTTGAGATTATTATACTATAAAATAAAAAGGAGTCGAAGGTATGAAAAGATTTTTCTATTATTTTATTTATTAAAATTGTTAACTTACCATACTTCGTTTCCTACAATTTCTCCCCAATCAATATCTTCTTTTTCATATTGCCCATTAAAATCTTCAAACAAATCTTCAATATTCATTTCATCATCAGACGAATTTTCGATTATTAGTTTGTTATCCTCAATTTTTAAATCCAAAATATCATCATCTTTCCAATTTAAAACATCCAAAGTCGACCCTGGAATTTGCAACACATGAGAATCTCCACACTTAGATAATTTGGTTTTCATAATTCCCCCTAAACGTTAAATTATTAATATATAGTATATGCTTTTTTAAAAAATTTTTGAATGTCCTTTGATATTCCTCCATCAAAAATATAGTATAATTATAATACAAACACGAAGGAGATATACAGATGCAAAAAACAACAAAAACAAACTTCAGAAAAATATTGAAACTAGTTTTATGGGCAGTTCTGGTTATATTTTGTATTAATTTAATTATAAAATATCCTGTACACAGACACATTGGTTTTGACAGGATGTATAAGTACATGGATATGCAGAAAATCCCAAGAAGTGATATCAAAAGTGTGAGGGCTTTCAGATCCACAAAAACAGACGATTATGTATATTGGGTTGTGTTAAAAGATTTGGAAAATTATAGGTTTGAATATGGATATAATTTGAAAAAAGATAACATGTCATTGAACATTAGTAAGAAAGAATATGATGATGTGTACAAGTATATTAGTGACGAGGAAGTTGCTACATTAAAATATAAACCATTGAAAGAAAGCATTTACTATTTCAAAAAATAAAAACGGATTGTAGATTTGACTCTACAATCCATTTTTTATTCCAAAACTATTAAAAGTTGGTCTGTGTCGATGGTGTCATTTTCTTTGATTAGGATTGATTTTACGATTCCTTCTGATTTGGATAGTATGTTGGTTTCCATTTTCATGGCTTCCACTACTACTAATGGGTCGTTTACTGATACTTTGTCGTTTTCTTTGACTAGAACTTTTACGACTCTTCCTGGAATTGATGCTCCGATTTCTTTGTCGTTGTTAGGATCTGCTACTGATAAGTTATCTTCTTCACGTTCTGTGATTTTCGCAGATTCATCGAACACTTTTACTTCACGTCTGTTTCCATTGACTTCATAGGTGAAGTTTCGGTAGCCGTCTTTTTCCAATCTTCCTTTTTCGATAAGTTTGATGATGAGGATTTTGCCTTCTTCTATTGGAACTTCGACTGTTTCTTTTTCGTTTATTCCTTCGAAGAATGTCGGTGTGTCCATGTAAGTGAAGTTGCCTTTTGTTTTTCTGTAGTCGATGTATTCTTCGAATACTTTTGGATAAAGTGCGTGTGATACGATGTCTTTTTCGTCGAATTCCATTTTGTATTTGTCTTCTAAATCTTTTTTGTCTTTTTCGAAATCAAATGGGTCGATGTAAAGTCCGGCTCTTTTTGTGATTGGCTTTTCATCTTTTAATACGATTTTTTGTAATTTTTCGTTGAATCCACCTTCAGGTTGTCCCATCATTCCTTTGAAGAATGATATTACAGAGTCTGGGTAGTCGAGGTTTTTGCCTTTTTCGTATATGTTTTCTGGAGTGAGCCCATTTGCCACCATGAATATAGCCATGTCTCCGACCATTTTGGATGATGGTGTAACTTTGATGATGTCACCAAGCATGTCGTTGACTTTTTTGTACATTAATTTTACTTCGTCGAATTTTTCTCCAAGTCCGAACGATTCTACTTGTGGTTTGAGGCTGGAATATTGTCCACCAGGAATTTCGTAGCGATAAATTTCTGTTGTACCACTTTTCAAATCGCTTTCGAATTGTGAGTAGTAGGAGCGAACGTCTTTGTAGTAGTTGCTGATTTTGTCACAGTTTGAAAGGCTGATTCCCGTTTGACGTGGCGTGTTTTCAAGAGCGGCTACGACTGAGTTGAGTGCAGGTTGACTTGTGAGTGAACTCATTGAGTTAAAGCAAGTGTCAACTATGTCAACTCCAGATTCACAAGCGTTAATTATCGTAGCGACTCCGTTTCCTGTAGTGTCGTGTGTGTGCAAATGAATTGGAACAGAAATTTCGTTTTTCAATGCTGAGATTAGCTTCGTTGCGGCGTATGGTTTTAAGAGTGCGCTCATATCTTTTATGGCGATAATATTTGCGCCGATGGATTCTAGTTCCTTTGCTTTTTTCACGTAATATTCTAGTGAGTATTTGTCTCTTGATTCGTCCAAGATGTCACCTGTGTAGCAAAGCGTTGCTTCCAAGATTTTTCCTTGTTCAAGTACGCTGTCACACGCAAGTCTCATTCCATCGATGTAGTTTAGCGAATCGAATACTCTGAACACGTCGATTCCGTTTTCTGCAGCTTTTTGTACAAATTTAACCACGACATTATCTGGATAATTTTTGTATCCTACGGTGTTGTTTCCACGAAGTAGCATTTGGAATAAAATATTCGGAATTCTTTTACGAAGTTCTTGTAGTCTAATCCAAGGATCTTCCTTCAAAAATCTGTAGCTTACATCAAATGTTGCGCCGCCCCACATTTCCAAACTGAACAAGTCCTTCATCAATTCATTGGTAGCTTCTGCGATAGGAAGCATATCTCTTGTTCTCATTCGTGTCGCCATCAATGATTGGTGCGCATCTCTTAGGGTTGTGTCTGTGATTAGAAGTTTATCTTGGTTCAAAATCCAATCGCTAAGTCCCTTGGCGCCTTTTTCTTCGAAAATATCTTTGGTTCCTGTAGAATTTGTCTTGGTAAATTCTGGTATTTGTGGAATGTTGTAATCTTTTTTGTCGTTATTAATGGAGCGTTCGCTGATGAAATTCAACACCTTTAATTCCTTATCAGTTGATGGTTTGATGTCGAAAAGTTCAGGATTTTTGGAAATAAATCCAGTGTCACACACTCCTTTGTGGAATTCTTCTGTGTTTAAGACATTGATGATGAAGCCGATATTTGTCTTCACACCGCTGATTTTAGTTTCTCTCAAAGCACGGATTGCCTTGTTGATTGTGTCGTTGAATGTTCTGGAGAAGGCAGTGATTTTAACCAAAAGCGAATCGTAATATGGTGTGATTACTGAGCCTGTGAATCCATTTCCACCGTCAAGTCTCACGCCGAATCCGGAACTTGTACGATACAAATCAATCTTACCAGTATCAGGCATGAAATTATTCGCAGGATCTTCTGTCGTGATACGGCATTGAATTGCGTAACCGTTGCAGTGAACATCGTCTTGTGAATAAATTCCAATTTCATCTGAATCAAAACTTTTGCCGTCTGCTATCAGAATTTGAGTTTGTACGATATCAATCCCAGTGATAAGCTCACTAACTGTGTGTTCTACTTGAACTCTTGGGTTTACTTCGATAAAATAGTGATTTTCGTCTTCGTCCACCAAAAACTCTACAGTACCTGCATTTGTGTAGCCAACTTCCTTGCAGATTTTGATGGCATCGTTGTGAAGTTCGTCCTTCGTTTTGTCTGAAATCGAAAATGCAGGAGCGAATTCCACAACCTTTTGGTGACGTCTTTGAATGGAACAATCTCTCTCGTATAAGTGAAGAATATTTCCGTGATTGTCGGCTATGATTTGCACCTCAATGTGTTTTGGGTTGCGGATGTATTTTTCGATAAACATATCGTCTGATCCGAAAGCTTTCTTGGATTCGTTTTGTGCGCTGACGAAAGAACTCATCAAATCGGATTCATTTTCGACAATTCTCATTCCACGTCCGCCGCCACCAGCACAAGCTTTTACCATAACTGGATAGCCGATTTGGTTTGCGATTTCCAATGCTTCATTTTTATTTCTGATAGGAGTTTCCACGCCCTCGATAGTTTGTACGCCAGCTTTTTTGGCAACTAACTTCGATTGGACCTTGTCACCCAAACTATGTAGAACTGATTCGTCAGGACCCACGAAAATTATTCCGTTTTCCTTGCAACGTCTCGCAAATTCTGCATTTTCACTCAAAAATCCATAACCAGGATGAATCGCATCGCAGTGTTTGGATTTTGCAATCGCAATGATTTTTTCGATATCTAAATAACTCGACAAAGGAGATGCCGCATCTTTTATCAAATACGATTCGTCAGCCTTCGTTCTGAAAAGGGAAGTCTTGTCCTCTTCGCTATAAATCGCAACGCTTCTTATTCCAAGCTCACTACAAGCTCTGAAAATTCTTATAGCAATCTCGCCACGGTTTGCCACTAGAAGTTTTTTTATTTTATCCATATTACACCTCTTTAAATTTGGATATATTCAATATTATTTCGGTCTAACAATTCAATCGCATACTCATCTACACGATAAGCTTCGTGATAATAAATCTTGCTAATTCCTGCTTGAATTAAAGATTTCGTGCAATTCAAACAAGGGAAATGAGTCACATAACAAATACAACCCTTCACAGCAATTCCTTCTTTCGCACAATACAACAAAGCATTCATCTCTGCGTGAATCGTAGCAATACAATGTCCGTCACGCAAAGTGTGACCAACCTCGTCGCAGTGAGGATTGCCACTAATAGCACCATTGTAACCTGTCGATACAATCCTGTTGTCAGAATTCACCAATACACAACCGACAAACGCCCTGTCACAAGTGCTACGTGTCGCAACATTCAATGCCAAATCCATAAAATATTCATTCCAAGATTTTCTCATATTGACCTCTCATCATCATTAAAAAATTTCTTTACCTTTAATATTATCATAAAAGCAAAAAAATCAAAACTGAAAAGATCATGAATAGACAGTAAAAGTAATAAATGGTATATTCAATACAAGTATTATTTTAATAAACGTTTAATTAAAATAAGAACAATAAATAAAATTCTTCTATTATTCAAATTATTGAAAGGGAAAAAATGAAAAATAATATAATATTAAAACATTCAACAAAATACATAAAGACAATTCTAATCGGACTTATATTTCTTATAATTTCACCACTTCTAACAATGCTAATTCCAATATTAAAAATGAAAATTATTGATGAGTATATAGCTATCAAAGATTATAAAGCAATAATAAATACTATATTGTTCATCATTTCATTGCATACGGTTAGTCATATATTTGAATGGATACATAATAAATTTTTTTATACAACAAACTGTAAGATAGTAAGAGATGTTAGGGGAGATATATTTTATCATATATTTTTTTCAAAATTGAGTGACACAAAAGAATATGAAGTTGGAGATTTAATTACTAGAACAGAAGATGATATCAAGAATATGTCTGTATTTTTAATAGATGTTATTGTAAATGCACTCAGAAACATAATTGTGACAATTATATCTCTAGCGATGCTGGTTTATATATCATTGAGAATATCATTAGTAATCTTTTCGGTTGTAATAATTTATTTTTTATTTACGAATTTCTTTAAGAAAAAGATACATGAGCTTTCTAAAATTTACATCAAGACATTATCGGATTCTAGAAATACATTGATATCTTTAATGAATAGGATAGTTTCGATAAAAATAAATTCATACGAAAAATATAGTTATAAAATTTATGATAAATCTATTGTAGATAAAAGAGATTCAAATATTAAGCTGGGCGTAATGAGAAATACTGGTAAAATTACTATAAATTATCTACTATATTTGATGCCATTTATAGTCTTATTAATGGGAAGCTTAATGACGGTGGATAAATTATTTACAATAGGTTCAATAATTGCATATTTAGATTACTTAACAAAGATGATAACTTCATTGGAAGAATTAAATGAGCTTAACTTTAATTTTGCAGCAGCAAAGATTTCATCTGAAAGAATTAATGAAGTTATTAATTTAAAAACTATTAGTGAAAAAGATGAATTGTCAACAGAAATAAATATGAGAGATATTTCTGTAAGTTTTAACGGCAATATTATTTTGAATGATATAGAATTAAAAATAAAAGATTGTGATAAAGTATCTATTATCGGTAAGTCTGGGTCGGGGAAATCAACATTGGTTGATATTATTACAGGAAATCAAACTGCAGATAATGGAGACATAGATTTTGGACAATTAAAGGATTATAATGGTGCCTATATTCCTCCTGAACCATATATTTTTCAAGGGGACTTAGAAGATAATATAGTTTTAGATTCTAATTTTAATGTAAAACAATATCAGAAAGTGCTTGATATTTGCCTTATAGATCCACATGAAGCACCGTATAACGGTAGTCTAAATAATCTTTCTTATGGAGAAAAACAAAGAGTAGAATTAGCAAGAGCACTGTATAAGGGAAAGAATACTCTTATAATTGACGAAGGAATTTCAAATATAGATTTGAATGATTTAAGTGTAATCATTGATAATCTGCTTAATTTAGAAAACTTAACATTAATATATATATCACATAATCAAGAAATTGCGCGTAAATTTCCTTTACAAGCAAAATTAAAAGATAAAAAATTGATTTTTGAAAAGTAAAAAGCCACACAATGTGGCTTAGAGAAATAAAAATATTTACAAAATTATGCGTTGATTTTCTTTTCAAGAGCTGTGGTCAAAACTTCGGAATAATTGATATTTTGACGATCACAAAGTCTAACCAACCATTCAGGGACTGTAACATTTTTTCTGATGGTTTTGTTGTTTTTGATAAATGGTGTGGGATCAACTTGAATCATTGACGTAAATCCATCTTCGACTTTTATTTTTGTAATATCACTTGGTTTAGGAAGTGGAATATCTTCATCAATGAAAGTAGCCAACACGCTTTCTAACATTTGATGAGCGTTTACCATTGCTTCTTCGATATTATCTCCTTCAGTTCCACCACCAAATTCTGGAAATTCCACCCAATATGAATCTTCTTCTTTATGAAAAATAGCAGGATATGATTTTAACATCGTCTAACCTCCTTATGATTTAATAATACGCATAATGCGCATAAAAGTCCAGCATTGTATTAGAATAATATAGGATATAATAAAAAGTGAAGGAGTTGATGCAATGAAAATCACAACTGCAAAAAATTTCAGGGATAATTTATCCGAAATGATTGATGAATTAATAAAATCAAATGAACACCTAAAAGTTACAACAGAAACTGGAAA
Organism: Finegoldia magna; assembly: GCF_003182075.1. Taxonomy (GTDB): domain Bacteria; phylum Bacillota; class Clostridia; order Tissierellales; family Peptoniphilaceae; genus Finegoldia; species Finegoldia magna. The sequence goes on along the minus strand of NZ_QGTH01000034.1, from coordinate 579 downwards.
TGTCATCGTGCTTAGTGGGTCAGATTACAACGGGATAATGGAAACTTTAAGAATATATTCAAATCCACAAGAAAAAGAAAAAATAATAGAAGGATTACATACAACAATAGATGATTGTGTACTTGAGGATGAAATTAATCGGAACAATTTATAATCTTTCACCAAAAAAGCCACAACAAAATGATGGGATCGTAAGTTGTATGCTTGACTAAGTAAAGAATTTATATTACAATTGTGTTACGATGTAACACAAGAAAAGGAGTGATTTTATGGCTACTATAACGATTAGATTGAGCGAATCGGATAAGGAACTTTTCACAAATGTTTCAAAAGAAAAAAACAAAACTTTATCAGACTGGGCAAGAGAATCATTATTGGAAAAAATAGAACAAGAGTATGATGAAAAGATAATTAATGAGTATCTTCTAAACAAAGACAAAATGAAATTTTACAGTAATGATGAGGTAAAAAAAGAGTTGGGTATTAACCTGAACCCCAAAATCCGGAATACGGATGGAGGGGTTTTTGTATGCCAAAATACACAAAAGAATTTAAAATAAAATTAGTACTAGAATATTT
>NZ_QGTH01000033.1 GCF_003182075.1 Finegoldia magna | reverse complement strand
TTGGCATCAAGTAGAATTAAATCAAAATCATTAAAATTAAGATTCTCTGTCTGAGAAAGATTGTTATAAATAATAGTTTCAATATTATGCTTGTTCAAGTAAGTTTTAACAGCAAAGGCAATTGTGCTGTCGTCTTCAATCATTAGTATTTTCAATTCTATACTCCAATATATCCGATATATCACATTTAAAATACCTACATATCCTATCAAGTATTTCCATACTCACATTTTCATCTCGTCCCTTTTTAGCTATGGTATGAGGAGTTGTTTGTATGGCTTTTTTTAGGTCTAATTTATTCATATTTTCATATATTGATTTTTCCCATAATTTATCATAGGAAAACCCCATAACCTTCTCCAATTCTATATTTTACCTTTCTAAATGTATAGATTAACTACCTAATTATAGCATATAACACAGATTCCTTTCAATTATATGATTTACTACGTTAAACTGAGCAAAAAAAATAAAGACAGTCCGAAGACTGCCGATATTTATCTTTCTGTACCTTTGCTATGGTCTTTCTTATTTGACTTAAGTTTATCATCTGTCTTAAAGCTTTTTATTTGCCCTAATATTGACTTTTTATCCTTGTCTTGACTCTTTACTTGTTCTTTTGCTTTTAAGAGCTTAGAAGATAAAATACGAACATTTTTATGTTCCTTTCCGTTGTTGTCAATGCTTGTTTTTACTTGTCCGAATATTTTAACAAAATCTCCTTGTTTTAAGTTCTCTAAATCTTTTGTCTTATCTCCATAGGCTGAACAATTGGTATAAATTTTATTTCCATCGTCATCTTTCGAAACAATTGAAAAGTTACTTACTTTAAACTTTTCTCCATTAGCATTTTCTCGTTCAAGATTTTCTACTTGCCCAGATATATTACCCACGAGATTTATGAGATTGTCTTTTTCTTCAAGTTTATGTGAATTTTCAACAATCTTACCCTGTTCTTTCATATCATCAATCATATAATCAAAGTCATCACTTAGTAAACCTGTTGTGTCATTGTTCATATATAAAACATAGATTTCTTCAAGTGCTTTTTCATCAGTAACGCCTTTTTCTATGCTCACAAGTGCTTTTATAAAGTCCTTGTAATTATCATTCATCATTTCTTGTAAGTTTTCTCTAATATCTTTGTATTCCATAATTTCCTCCTTGTACTAAATAAGGAGATCCTTTCGCCCTCCTCTATCTTTCTTGTCCTTTTTCATTTTTTTCTTGGTTTTTATCTTTTTCTTCTTCTGATTTGAATTTGGATATTTGTCCCAATATTGATGGTTTTTCTTCCTTTGCGTGAAGATTATCCTCTACATCATAAGTTGATTCAAAGTAATCACTATCTTTAAAATCATTGTCATACCTATCTGGTATTCCGTCATTATCAAGATCTTTTGCCAGTGGATCATAGAAGTTTCCATCATCATCTATTTCTAATCCTAGAGCTTGTTTTAAATCTTCTTCATCTACTGATACCAGATCATCAAAACTAGACATCTTTATGGCTTCGGTCATATCTTTAAGAGCTTGTGAATTAGATATATCTTCTTCTACAAAAGATTCTGTTCTAATAGCTACATTATCTACATACTGAGTCCATGTTTTTTCTTCCAAATTTACCTCATATTGAATAGAGTGCTTACCATCTGGTGTTTCTGTATAGGCAAGTCCTATATGGCTTAAATCAGGGTATAGTTTGTCAAAATCTTCATAGCTATTAGATTCTGAAAACTCGTAGTTAGAATAATCAACTATCGCCCTCTTTAAATCTTCTAATAATGGTGATTGGTTTTCTAATTCTTCCACTTCTCCCATATCTAAAAGTTTATTAATTTCAGCTAGTCTTAGTGTCTTATCCCTTAACTCATCTGCTTTTTCAAATGGTTTAGTCAATTCTACTTTGGCATTTTCTAAAGATTCTTTATAGTTTTCAAGGTTTTGATTTAATCTTTCAAGTCTTGAAGGCATTTTTTCAATTGCATTATCAAGCCTTGTTATATTACCATCAGTAGAGTTTGAAAACTCTCCAAAGTATTCGGCTTTTCCTAGTAGTTTAAAAGTGTGAGTATTAGTCATGAAGTTATATGAAACTTGTAAGTCTAAATTCCTATATTTACCAATAACCTTGCTATCATTTATCTTTACCTTTTTTATTTCTTCTAATAGCTTCTCTCCAGCCTCTTTCTTATCTAAAATTTTATTTGCACCAAGACTGATTGAAGTGAATTTGCTATCTCCTTCTCCTAATTTCTCAATATTTGCAATATCTTCTTTAACTGCTTGTATTTCCATTTCAGTTTTTAAAATACTTTGAGGATAAATTTTATTTACCTTATCTTCAAGCTTGTATTTATTAGATTTATAGTTTGCTTCCAGCATTTTTAATTTTGTAACTTCGTTATCTAAATCCATCTTTTCTTTTATTAGAGGATTACCAGTAGCTAAAGCCTTAATTTCTGAATAAGATAGGCTTGCTTCATCAACATCTTCTGCAACACGAACAGGCGTCTTGCTTGTCATAATTTGGGATATGAATTTCTGCTTATTTTCTATTGTCTGCCATAAATAAGCATCAAAGGTATTTTCTGTTACATATCTAAAGATATTTACCTTATCATTTTCATTACCTTGACGAACAATTCTACCACTTCTTTGCTCTAGGTCAGACGGTCTCCATGGGACATCTAAATCGTGTAAGGCTATTAGTTTATTTTGTACATTTGTACCTGCTCCCATTTTTTGAGTAGAGCCTAATAATACTCTTATTTCTCCTCTTCTTACCTTAGAGAACAATTCATCTTTTTGTTTGTCTGTATCTGCTTCGTGGATAAAGGCTATTTCTTCTTTAGGTATTCCCATATTCACTAGCTTATTTCTAATATCGTCATAGATATTAAATTCTCCATCTCCTTTTGGTGTGGACATATCTGAAAACACTAATTGGGTCGATAAATTTTCTTTTGTCTTATCCCAGATCGAAAAGATATTTTTAACGCATACATTTACCTTTGAATTAGGATCATCTGGAAGTAGTGGATTTATTAATCTTTGGTCAAGGGCAAGTTTTTTACCATCATTTGTAATCTTTAGCATATTATCTTCTGTTGGTTCGACTTGGTTGTTTCTAACTGCGTCAGCTCTTTCTGAAATAGCTTCTAATATTTCTTTTTGTTCTTCAGTAGGTTTTGTTTTAATAACTTCAAAATTTGCTTCTGGTACTGGCAAATTTAACATATCTGAAGTCTTTATATCCGCTACTTCTTTAAACATGCTCATCAACTCTGGCAAGTTATAGAACTTTGAAAATCTTGTCTTTTGCCTATATCCAGTGCCTTCTGGAGATAATTCAAAAGTGTTTTCTGTTTCTCCAAAAGTAGAAGCCCAAGCGTCAAAATGTTCTAATCCTCTTGCCTTTAAATCATCATACTGAAGGTATCTTTGCATGGTATAAAGCTCTGTCATTGAATTTGATATTGGTGTACCAGTAGCAAATACAACTCCCTTTCCATCTGTCATTTCGTCCATATACCTACATTTCATATACATATCTGAAGACTTAAAGGCTTCACTTTGACCGATACCCGCAACATTTCTCATCTTGGTATGTAAGAATAAGTTTTTGTAATTATGAGCTTCGTCTATAAATAACTTATCTACTCCTAGTTCTTCAAAAGTTATTACATCATCTTTTTTAAAGTCATCATTTAGTTTTTCAAGCCTTACCAAGAGTTTCTTCTTTGTCTTTTCTAGTTGTTTTACTGTAAAATTTTCTCCTCTATTTCTTTTATTCTCGTCAATAAAGGAAACTATATCATCTATTTGGTCTTGTATATGCCTTACCTGGTATTCCTTAGACATCGGTATTTTTTCAAATTGAGAGTGTCCTATGATGACTGCGTCATATTCTCCCGTTGCAATCCTACCAATAAATCTTTTCCTATTTTTGGGTTGAAAGTCTTTTTTATCGGCCACCATAATGTTTGCTGACGGATATAATTGCATAAACTCCCTACCAATTTGAGTAGTTAGATGATTAGGAACTACAAATAATGACTTACTTGCAAGTCCTAACTTTTTAGATTCCATAGCAGAAGCTACCATTTCAAAAGTTTTTCCTGCTCCTACTACATGGGCAAGTAGTGTATTTCCACCATAAAGAGTCCTTGCTATGGCGTTTTTCTGATGTTCTCGAAGTCTGATTTCAGTATTCATTCCATCAAAAGTTAAGTTAGAGCCATCAAATTCTCTATTTCTAATTGAATTGAATTTTTCATTATAAATCTTTTCTAACCTATATCTTCTATCAGGATCTTCAAATATCCAATTCTTAAATTCTTCTTTAATCAGTTCTTGCTTTTGACTTGCAAGCATAGTTTCTTTTTTATTCAATACAGAAGTCTTCGAACCATCATCATTTATTACTTGGTCAAATACCTTTGTATCTTTTAGATTAAGGGCATTTTCAATTAGCTTATAGGCATTTACTCTACTTGTACCATAAGTCATGTTAGCAAGGTCATTAGTCGAGTCAACACTTTTACCTTCAATATTCCATTCACTTGTATGTGGTGAGAACCTAACATTTATATTCCACCTATCATAACCTGGTGTTTTTAAAAGATTAAAAGTAAAGTCTTCTATATCTTTTTGAGGTATCCAAGTTGCTCCTAACCTTACATTTATGTCAGAAGCAGTGAGTTCTTCAGGCATAACTTCTTGTAATTTCTCTCTTTGATATTTGAGTTTGCCTAACTCGTTTAATAATGTGTCTTTCTTTTCAGAAGGTGCTAAATCTATTACATTTTCAATTTCTCCGATATATGAATTGAGGTAACCAATCTTTTCTCTAATATTGCCACTTAGATACTCATCAGCCGATACATATGAAAAATGAAATGAATCGTCATTGTTAAAGTTTTCAAAGGGCATTCTGTTATTTATTAGGTCTGTATCCTTAATATCTAAAAATATCTCGCCCTCAAGTTCACCAATTAAGGTGTCCCTATCTTTACTTGTGATAGATTCCATATATTCAAAATCTACATATCCCTTTTGTGAAACTGATAAGACTAAGGCTTCAAGGGAAGTATCTACATGGTCAACTACCTTTGCTTTTGTTATTGTTCTTTTTGAGAATATATCACTCTTAGCTTTGAAATTATCCTCATCATCAAGTATTTCTATTGATGAGACCAAAGGAAAGTTTGAGTCTTCCTTTAGGGCTCTAGTATTTGATAAGGAGTTAATAAAGCCATGTTTCTTTGAAAAGTTATCATATACTTCATTTAACTTTGCTTGTGACTCTTTTATTTCCGCGTCAGAAAAATCATCCTTTTGCTTTTCTATTACATCTTTTAAAGCATTCATTACATCAAGATAATCTTTAATCTTTACTTTGTTTTTATCTGATATATTCTGCTTAGTTAAGACTGAGTTTTCTCTTAGATAAACATCTTCGTCAATAATGGTGTAAGAAAAGTTTTTAACATCATCTGTTGCTGGAAGACTTAATTCTTCATCTTCCAATAGTTCGACCTCTTCATATTTTGAATTTGAAGATATTTCCTTACTTGCTAGATCCATTAAATCCTTTAGATTTTCGTCTTCTTTTTCATCACAAGTAATAGTATTTCCAAATCTACCAGATACTTCTTTCATATCCCCTAATACCATTTGTGGATTTTCTACAAAATATTTATTATAAGTCAAACCCTTTTTATCAGTTGCTAGATGAACCCAATCTTCATCTCTTTCTATAACTGAATCTCTCTTCTTTAAAAAAATAATATCTGAAGTAACTTCTGTACCAGCAAGTCCTTTAAATGTTGTATTAGGAAGCCTCATAGCTCCTAAAAATTCACATCTTGCATTAATATATTTTCTAACAGATTCATCTTTTTTATCCATAGTTCCAGATGATGTTATGAAGGCAATAATTCCTCCATTCCTAACCTTGTCTATTGACTTTGCAAAAAAATAATCGTGAATCAGAAAATTATTTCTGTTATATTCACGATCGTTAACTTTAAAATCTCCAAAGGGAACATTTCCTATAACTAAATCGAAAAAGTTATTTGAGAAGTTTGTTTCTTCAAAGCCTTTAATCTGAATATTAGCTTCAGGATAAAGTTCTCTTGCTATTCTTCCGCTTAGACTATCTTTTTCTACTCCATAGACATTAGAGCCTCTTATTTCACTTGGCATATTACCTATGAAGTTACCAACTCCTGCAGACGGTTCAAGGATATTTCCAGTCTTAAATCCCATATCTGTTAGAGTCTTATATATTCCATCCATTACCTCTCTAGGTGTATAAAACGATGTTAAGGTAGACTCTTTAGCATTTAAATACTCTTCATTTGTTAAATTTTCTTTTAAAATATTTCTTGCTTCAAGCCATTGCCCTCCTTTTTCTTCATCGAAGACATCGGCAAGACCACCCCAACCTAAATAGTCAGCAAGATAGGCTTGTTCATACTCTCTTGGACTCCTATTTTCATTTTCAAGTCTTTTTAGCATTTTAATAGCTTTTATATTTTTATCTAGCCTTTCTGATGGTGTTAGGTATTCTGAGTAGATATGATTTTTCAAGTCATAATTTCTAGCAAAACTTAGCCTTTCCCTATCAGGTTCATAGCCTAGATTCTTTAAATCTTCTTTACCCCTCAATAAGTTTTCGGCTGCTTCCCTAGGCACATTGTATCTATCCATCATTTGGTCAATTTCAGGATTGTGGTTATCAATAAAGCTTTCTTGCTCTACTTGTCTTTCAATTTGTTTTTCATGCTCAGATAATTTGTATATCTCGTAATTTCCACTATTTAAAAGGTCATCAATTTTCCTACTTTCTTCAAATGTTTCACCCTTAAATAAGGGAATTTCTTCTCCATTAACTTCTACTTTAGTTCCTGTTTCAATTAAGTTAATTCCATCAAAGATATTCTCATCTTCTAAAATAAATTCTTTTCCAACTTTTACTGCTAGTTTTTCTGGTGTTTGACTTAGATTTTCAAAGATTTCTTCAAGGTATGAATCGTTTCTATATGGAATTACTTCCGAACCCCTAATCATACCTCCCATATATTCCATATTATCTCTGATAGTGACAGTTTTAAGTCCTCCACTTAGTTCATCAAAATCTGTAATGGTAAATTCTTTATCTTTATATCTAACCTGATCCCCTATCTTAAATTTAGGTTCTATCTTTTCCTTAACTTCTTCTTGAAAAGATTTTTCCTCACTTAATGCAACTTGTTCTTCTAAATATGAAAATTCACGCTCATTTACTTCTCCACCATCACCAATGTCAATCCTATAATGTTCGACAACTTCGCCGTCTACATAGTGGTCAAAATAGAATTTGAAATATCCAATATAATCATCTGTCATTTCTCCAAATTCATTTTCTCCAAGAGTTTGATTATGGTCTTTAACATCAATATCCTTTTGTCTTAGGACATTTATTAATTCTTTGGTTACTATCTGCCCACTATAATCGGGAACTAATTCGTGGTTTTCATTAAATTCTACAATCCAGTAATCTTTTCTATTTTCAGTGTTTTTGCCATCAAAAAAAGAAGCTTCATCAGCTTCCTTTTCTTGGCTTATTTCATTTTCTAAGCTTCCACGTATTCCTTGATTGCCATCTTCTTCACTGTTGCCATCAAGTTGTTCATCTGTCCTTGGTATTGTTCTGGATTCTCTCTTTTCATCTTCTCTGTCAATCCTTGTGATTTCATCATCTTGACTTTCTCTCTCTTGATAAAGTCCACTGCCTGATTCTGAATTTCCTTCAAGTGGTTCAAAAGTGTTTTCTCCTCGTACATTTCCTGAAGTTTCTTCCAGTTCTCCATGTCCTCGCTCCCTACCAGGTAAGACAGTCTTAGAACTGCGTATGTTGGATTCGGAAATTTCTCCATAAATTCCAGATCCTTCTCCATCATGTCCAAGGTTTTCTCTTCGATCTTCATTGCTATTTCCTCTGTCGCTTCCACCTGTGAAAACTCGTCCATCTCTACTTCTTGACCTATCATCTCGTCTATATAAATCATCTTGACCTCCTCTATCTTCATTTATATTTTCTATATCTCTATTATAGTCGGCAGCAGCCCTTTCTGTCAGCAGCCTAGCACGATCCATTCCCTTAGATTTTTCTATTGTGCTATCTATAATATCTTCGCTAACCCTTGATATTACAAGACCTATCTGTTCTAAAGAAATAGTATTAATCCTAGAAAAATTATTTTTTAAATTTTCCATATCCATAGGATAGACTGTATTAAACCTATTAGCTACTGCATAGGATATTGAGTCTCTCATAAACTTTTCAAAACTAAGTCTATCCTCTATATCTATCCTTAAATCAGCAAGAGCCAAATTAATATATTCATCTCCATAAATTCGACTTAAAGAAAATATATTTTCATTAAGTGAATCACTAGCTTCAAATGAAGAATCTCTTATTATTTCTTTTAAAGCCTCCTTATGGTTTTCGTGGTCAAACTGCCATAAGCTAACCTCATTAATATTCCTATCCATTGATGTGGTCTGACTAATATCAAAAATGTATGAAATTCTTTGATTTACATCACTTCCAACTAAAATTGGAATACCCTTTTGACCTCTCATAACAACTCTTCCAAAATATTTTTTCCACATATCAAAAGTCGCACAAGCTCTAGCTTCAGGTTCTTTGTTATATATACTTAACTGGCTAGAAAAATCATATTTCTGATTATTGCCTATAACTTTTAAGAGTTTTAAATATTCTTTTTCATCTTGCAAAACTTCATACTTTATTGCTTCTTGTATATTCTTAAAATCATTTACTTGCATTTTATACCTCCATTCTATGAATTTCTTTTATAATAGCCATTAAAACATCAATCACAATAGAATTGCCGGCCTGCTTATAAAGTTTACTTGAAGTGCAATTTTTTCTTCTTGGATGTACTTTCTCTAATTTGTCTATATCACCGTCATCAAAACCCATGAGTCTTAAACATTCTCTTTCTGTTAAATACCTATACTGATTATTTCCAACCTCTATTATTCCAGAATTAGGTACTCTCATCTGTTTTGTAGAAATAGTATAAGAAAAATCTTTAATCACTTTTAGTCGCCCTCTAAAACTGTTATCTATGCCTTTATTTAAAAATTTCAGCATATA
>NZ_QGTH01000032.1 GCF_003182075.1 Finegoldia magna | reverse complement strand
GTAACTACAGGAGCTTTTTACCGTCATTTTGATGATAAGGAAAATTTGTTTACAAATTTGGTAGAACCTTTTGCAAGTCAGATTCTTGATATTTATAAAAATTATGAAGACAAAAGTCTTAAAACTTATGAATCTGATGAAGAGTTAAGTAAAAATAAGTTATTAGAAATACTGAAAATGAAAGAAGAAGCATCTGTAAAGTCCGTATCTTTCTTTTATGATAATAAAGATATTTTTGAGCTTTTGATTTTTTCTTCATATGGTACAAAATACGAGAACTTTATTGATGAAATTATAGGATTTGAAGATGAAAATCATAAAAAAATTTTAAATCTAATTTATAAGAATGGATATAGGAGCGTTATTACTGATGAGGGACTACATCTTATAAACCATGCTTACATTTATGCACTATCAGAATTAGTAGTACATTCTAATAGTAAGGAAGAAGCAGTTTATAATGCAAAGATTATAGCGGGATTTTTTAATGATGGTTGGAAAAAGATTAGGGGATTATAATCCTTAATTTTTTTAAAAATATGATAACTAAGTTATCTTTTTATGGAGGTGGAAATTTTGAAAAAAGAAAATCAATTTAAAAAACTAATGAAATTGGCGAACAATCATAGGTCAAGTTTAAATCTGTCAGTGCTACTCGCAAGTCTTGGAGTTATTTTTGGAATACTTCCCTTTATAAGTGGAGGAAAAATTGCTGAAGGACTTATATCAAATGATACTGATAAAAATTACTATATCTTATGGTGTTTAACTGGACTACTAGGTTATGCTTTAAAAACTTTATTATATGCATGGTCTCTATCTATTTCCCACAAGGCTACTTTTTCTATACTTGCTGATATTAGGATAAAAATGATAGAGAAACTTCCTAAACTTTCTCTTGGAACAATAAGCGAAACTCCAAGTGGAGCTTTTAAGCAAAAAATAGTTGATCAGGTAGAAAGTATGGAGAGTCCACTTGCTCACATGTTCCCTGAAATGACAGCAAATTTACTAGGTCCTGTTTTTGTATTTTTATATCTTTTGTTTGTAGACTGGAGAATGGGACTCTTATCCCTCGTATCATTTCCAATAGGTATGTTTTTTATGGCAAGTGTTTTTAAATCTTATGGAGATAATTTTGCTGGTGCGATGAAAATCGGAGGAGAAATGAATTCTTCTCTTGTAGAATACGTAAATGGGTTAGAAGTGATAAGGTCATATAATCAGACGGATAAAACTTATAAAAAAATCACCGACAAAGTTTATGCTAATGCTAAATATTATTATGACTGGATGACAAAAACTCAATTTGGAATGTCAATGTCAAAAGCAATCACCCCAACTACTCTTCTAGCTATACTTCCATTGGGATATATCTTTTATAAGAATGGATCTTTATCCTTAACAGGATATCTACTTTCCATAATTTTATCCTTTTCCTTACAAGGATTACTAAATACTATGATGAGATTTACAACTATAGGAGCTCAAGTAGGCACTTTAGTAGAAAATGTGGAGTCTGTTCTTAATTCGACTGAGCAAATTCACAGTGAAGAAAAAATTGTTATTAAAAATCATGATATAGAGATTAATAATGTGAGTTTCGAGTACGAAGATGGTCAAGAAATTTTATCAGATATTTCCTTACAAATAAAAGAAGGAACTAAAAATGCTTTTGTAGGTTTGTCAGGTGGTGGAAAATCTACTATTGCAAAATTAATTGCAGGATTTTGGGATGTAAAGAAGGGTGTGATTAAGATGGGAGATATTCCTTATGAAAACATTCCTTTAGAAGAACTTTATGATCAGGTTTCTTTTGTGTCCCAAGACAACTTTTTATTTGATGATACTATAAGGGAAAATATAAGAATGGGTGACCCTAAGGCGAGCGATAAAGAAGTTGAGGAGATATCAAAAAAAGCTGGCTGTCATGAATTTATATCTCATTTGGAAAATGCATATGAAACTAGGGTTGGAAAACAGGGAGAAAGTCTTTCTGGAGGCGAAAGGCAGCGAATCGTTATAGCTAGAGCAATGCTAAAAAACGCCCCTATAGTTATATTTGATGAAGCAACGGCCTATATGGATCCAGAAAATGAATATTTAATTCAAAATTCTTTAAATGAATTAATTAAAAATAAAACTGTAATCGTGATTGCACACAGATTATATACAATAAAAGATTCGGATAAGATTTTTGTAGTAAATAATGGAAAAATTGAAGACTCTGGTAAGCATGAAGATCTTCTAAATTCTTCAGAGACTTATAAGAAGCTTTGGAAAACAAGTATAGGAAAGGAGGATTAATATGTTAGAAACCTTAAGTAAAATTTGGAGGTTTTCAGCTAAGGAGAAGTCAAACTTAAATAAATCTTTAGTTATATCAGTAATTCATGCATTCTTTTATGTTTTGCAAATGGGAGCCGTTTATTTTATTTTGTTAAGTATTGTAAATAATGGAGAAAAATTAAGAACATCCTTAATGTCTTTTGCTATTATTCTTGCATCTATATTTGGACGAATGATAACAAATTATTACGCACAGTTAAGACAAACTCATGCAGGTTATTTTATGGTTGCAAATGCAAGAATTAAAATGACAGATAAGTTGAAAAAAATTCCAATGGGTTTACTAAATAATTCAAAAATGGAAAATATTTCAGGGATATTAACAACAGGGCTAAGCGAAACAGAAAACACTGTTCCTTCAATTCTCATAACCATGCTTACTGGATTTTTAACAGCCTTTGTTTTTACTATCATGGTTTTTATTTTTGATATTAGAATTGGGATTGTAGTTGCAATAGCAACATTAATATACCTTTATGTTAGTGATAGAATGCAAAAAGTTTCAGCTAAAGTTGCTCCCAAAAGAGCCAATGCCCAAATTAATTTATCTGATAGAGTTTTAGAACATATACAAGCCATGCCTGTTATTAAATCATTTAATTTAACGGGTAAGGGAGATAAAAACACAAGAGATGCTATTTTTGAGAGTAAAAAAACTAATTTAGAAGTAGAGAGAAGATTTACTCCTTTTACAATTTTTTCTTCTCTAATTTTAAATGTTGCATCATTTATATTGATGTATTTGGCTATTAGATTTTATTTTGATCAAACTATGAATTTAACAAACTCTTTGATGACATTGATTATGTCTTATATGATATTTTCTCAGATTCAGGAGGCAGGATCTTCAATGTCAGAGCTAAGAATAGTAGCAAGTTCTATTGATAAAGTTGATGATATTATGTCGCTTAGTGAGATGAAATCGAAGTCTGGTCTAAAGTTAACAAGTAAAAGAAATATTGAATTTAATAATGTTTCTTTTTCCTATGGAAATAAAAAAATAATCGATAAGGTATCTTTTAAAATTCCTGAAAAAACTACTGTGGCATTTATAGGACCATCAGGAGCTGGGAAAACAACCCTATCAAAGCTCATTGCTAGATTTTGGGATGTAGATAGTGGAGATATTACAATAGGTGGAGTAAATATAAAAGATATTAGTTTAGAAGAATTGATGGATAATATCTCCATAGTCTTTCAATCAGTATATCTTTTTAATGATACTATTGAAAACAATATAAAATTTGGAAATCCTAATGCAAGTCATGAGGAAGTCATAAATGCTGCAAAAAAAGCTGCGTGTCATGATTTTATTATGGCTTTGCCAAAGGGATATGACACAGTAATAGGAGAAGGGGGTGCTAATCTTTCGGGAGGTGAGAAACAAAGAATATCAATAGCAAGAGCAATTATTAAAGATGCACCAATTATAATTTTAGATGAGGCAACTGCAAATGTTGATCCAGAAAATGAGGACAAATTACAAATTGCGATTAACTCATTAATGAAAGAGAAGACGGTGATTATGATAGCCCATAAATTAAATACCATAAAAAACGCTGATCAAATCATCGTCTTAGAAAAGGGTCAAATTGTTCAAAAAGGTGAACATGATGAATTAATTAAAGAAGAAGGCATATATTCTGATTTCATTAAAATCAGAGAAAAAGCTGAAAATTGGAAAATTAAATAAGGAGGAGAAGATGAATTTAAAAAATATTGTAAAAATTGCTGTTTTTTCAGTTATAGGATTTGTGTTAACAATGGGACTTGGTTATGCTACAGGAGCTTTAGGTGTAATGCCTAGTTTATATTTGTCTTGTGCCTTTGCTACGATTGTAGTAGCACCAGTATTTGTAATTTTGGCAAGGAGTGTAAAGGTGAGGGGGACCGCATTTTTATATTTCTTTTTGATAGGACTATTCTACACTCTTATGGGGATGTGGCCTATTATAATTATAAATACCATTGCTGGAATATTAGCTGAACTTGTAGTGGGAAGTAGTGAAAATTATGATAGAGGCAATAGTAAGGTTGGTCTTGCTTTTGGAGCGGGTATGTTTGTATATTCACTTCATCCTATGATAATTGTGTTTTTCTTTTCAAAATCTAAGGCGATGCTTGAAATGATGGGAGCGGACTACTTTGACTTTTTAAGAAACTTTTACACACCTGCAAATATTGGAATTTGTTTTGTTATTTCCATAATTGCATCAATCATTGGTGCAAAATTTGGATCATATATCTATAATAAGTTTTTTGCTGGTAGGAATAAAAAAAGTGTTCTTGGTTAAAAGTAAAAAAGAGAAAAAGGAAGTAATTAGCCCAATTACTATAATTGGGCTAATTATAATCTTTTCTATAATACTCACAATAGGAGATGAAGCTTTTTATATTATATGTCTACTATTAAGCTTATTATCATTATCCATTTATTCACTAAAGTTAAGTTTTAAATTTACTTTATTTTTGATTGTAATTTTTATTTTAATAAGGATTTTAGAAAATTATTTGGGTGGTGTCTTTATTGGCTCGATATATCTCATGCTTAGAATTATATTTCTTTACGCTCCTATATTTATTATGGCAAGAGTCATGAGTCTATATTCGGCATCTTTTATTGTAGCTTCTTTTACTAATAGAGGAATGCCTACAAGCTTTGGACTTCCTATTGCTTTATTCTTTAGGTTTATACCTGAAATAAAAATAAGACTCCAAGAAATAAAAGATGGACAAAAGATAAGAGGATTTAAGACTAGTATATTTCACCCAATAAAGACTTTTGAGCTTTATTTTGTGCCTTTACTTTATAAATGTCTTGAAATAAGCGATGTATTAACCTGTTCAATTATTTTAAAGGGGATTGAAATAGATTGTAAAAAAACATCCATATATAATTTGCAATTTTCAAAATTTGATTATTTTATGTGGATTAGCACAGTTATTATGCTAGGAGCAAGTTTATGGAAAATGTGATTAGTGTTAATATTAAATCTTTTTCTTATGGAGAAAATGAGAATTTAAAAAATATTAAATTTAATATCAAAGATGGAGAGTTTATTGTATTAACAGGCAATTCTGGTTGTGGGAAGAGCACACTAATAAGAATAATTACGGGTCTTTTTCCAAGCTTTTATGAAGGAAAATTAGATGGAGAGGTTGAAATTTTAGGAAGAGATATAAATGAATATAAAAAAGGAGAACTTTCAAAAATTTTATCCATTGTTTTTCAAAATCCCAAAGATCAGTTTTTTTGTACAAATGTTTATGATGAAATTGCCTTAGGGGCAGAAAACTTGGGAATTAAAAGAGATTTGATTATAGAAAAGATAGAGTCTATAAGTAAATTGCTTAAAATAGAAAAACTGCTTGATAAATCTATTTTTTCACTATCAGGAGGAGAAAGACAGAGAGTAGCTATTGCTTCAGCTCTTATTCAAGATAGTAAAATTTTATTTTTTGATGAACCATCCTCTTCTCTAGATTATGATTCTATTGAAAGCTTTAAAGAGATTTTAAAAGAATTAAAATCTATGGGTAAAACCATAATATTAGCCGAGCATAGACTTTATTATCTAAAAAACTTATTTGATAGAATTGTGTTTATGAAAGGTGCAACAATCAATGAAATTTTTACAAGAGAAAATTTTAATAATAATCTAGCCAAAGAATTAGGACTTAGGACTTTAGAAGAAAGAAACTTAAAAACTGAAAGAAATTTTTTTGAAAAAGATTCTGTAGAATTTTTTAATAATATATATGTAAGTGTTGGTAAGAAAAGCATTTTAGAAAACATTTCTTTTGATTTAAAGAAGGGAGAAGTTTTAGGAATACTTGGGAAAAATGGATCGGGTAAGACATCTCTATCAAGAATAATAACTGGACTTGTTGGAAAAAATCAAGATACAAGTATAGGTGTACGAGAAAAAGAAAGACTAAAAAATTCTTACCTAGTTCAGCAGGATGTAGATTCACAAATATTTTTAGATACAGTTGAAAATGAACTCCTGTCTATATCATCTGATAAAGAAGAAATTAAAAAACTTTTAAAGGAAATAAATCTCTGGGATAAAAGAACATCACATCCTCAAAAATTATCAGGAGGTCAGAAACAAAGGCTAGCTGTAATTACTGCTTTTCTATCAAATAGACGAGTAATCATATTAGATGAACCAACATCAGGACTTGATTATAAGAATATGGAAATCATGGCTAAGCTTATAAATGAGTATTCTAAAAAGATTTCAATAGTTATTATAACTCATGATTTGGAATTTCTTTTTAAGTGTTGTAATTCTGCTTTAACTCTAGATAAAAATAATTATGATAGGTTTGTCTTATTTAATAATGAAGAAAAAATATTTGAATTTATTGAGCAAATGTAATATTTCAACTTATCATATATTAAAACAAGGAGAAAATAGACTTAAACATCGAAAGACGATATTTATATAATATATCTGTTAAAAATAATATAGCAAATCCAAAAAGAATCTATATTAAAAATAGTTTCGTTCATTTTAGAGGACTAACCATGCCCAAGAGCAGGAGTCCTCCTTTTTTTGTCTGAAAACATAAAGACAAAAAAAGAATGGAGGAAACATAAATGACAAAAGAATATTACCTTTATGTCGGTGGGCAAAAAATCAAAGTAAGTGAGCAGATATACAAAGTCTACTGGCAAGAAAGAGAACACGAAAAATATTTAGAGCAGGTGGATAAGAAAAACCACTTGCTATTTTTTTCGTCTCTAAATCACGATGGGAATTTTGAAGATAATCTAGAAGATAAAAATGTTGATGTTGAAAAAGTTGTAGCTACACAAATGATGATTGAAGCATTAAGAAATGCAATGTCAAAGTTAAATAAGGATGAACGAGAAATAATTGAAAGATTATATTTCAATGATGAAACACTTCGTGCAGTAGCAAAGACTCAAAATATATCACATCCTGCTTTAATAAAAAGGAGAGATAAGATTTTAGAAAAACTAAAGAAATTTATAGAAGAAATATAGTTTCTGGTTACCAAAGAGGGCAAATTTTCCTTTATAAAGTGAGGGGAGTTTTGTCCTCTTTCTATTTTAAAAGAAATCTAAGTAATATTTGAACCTTAACAATTGAATAGACCAAGACAAGACGTTAATCATTTTTGGAGCGTGATAACCTATCCGCCAAAATCTTTCTGATGAATAATTCGGCAAAATAAGTACTGCTAAGCTAAAAGCAAGGGAAGAAGAAAGGGAGCGATAAGTAAGAGTTTGAATATAGGGAGGGATACCCTATTCGCTATGAAGAAAATGAGGATAATGATACTTCTAAGGTTGAAGCCGGCTCATCCTGAACAGAGGCGGAGGTGAGATTCCTATGTTGCTAATCCAAGGCACTTGTCAATGTCAAAAAACTTTAAAAATATTAAAATAAATATTTTAAATATATTATTTGGAGGATTTATGATTAACGAAAATATAAAAGGTGTTCGTGTTTCTGAGAAAGCATTTCTAACATTAAAAGAAGCATCTGAATATTTTAATATTGGTCAAGATAAAGTTAGACAATTAACGGATGAAAATGATTGTGATTTTGTATTATTTAATGGAAGTAAGCGTCTTATTAAGAAAAAATTAATGGAAGAATATTTAAATAGACAGTTCTCTATTTAATCTAAAAGTATATATAAAACACGCATAATGCGGTATAATAATTATAGCGTGTCTTTTATCAAAAAAGGAGAATTTTTATGGTAAAAAGACGCAAAGATAGTAAAGGGGTTGTTTTAAAAGACGGTGAATATCAAAGGTCAAATGGCACTTATGAATTTAAGTGGCAAGACAAAATAGGTCGTAGAAAATCTATCTATGCGAAAACTCTAAAAGAATTAAGAGAAAAGGAATTAGATATTTTACGCAATACTATAGATGGAATCAACAACGAAGGAAGTAGCTTGTCTGTAAATGATACTTTTAAGCTATGGACAAAGGTTAAAAGAGGTTTAAAGGATAATACCTTTAAAAATTACATCTATATGTATCAACAATTTGTAGAACCGACTTTTGGTCGCATTAAACTATCTGATATTAAAAGATCTGATGTTAGAAGTTTTTATAACAGATTAAAGGAAGACCAGGGATTGATGGTTTCTACCATAGATTGTGTCCATACTGTCTTACATCAGGTATTAGAATTAGCAGTGGATGACGAATATATAAGGTTTAATCCGTCTGACAATGCTTTGAAGGAATTGAAAGTAGCTTATCGAAATGAATCTCCGAAGAAAAAAGCTATGACAATAGAAGAACAGGTGCTATTTGAAGAATATTTATCTAATAGTGATGAATATAGAAAATGGTATCCAATATTCATTGTTATGCTTTGGACGGGAATGAGAGTTGGAGAAGTCACAGGATTGCAATGGGACGATCTAGATTTTGATAATGGTCTTATAAATGTAAATAGGACTTTGGTATATTATAGTAAAGGTAAAGGATTAAACAATAGATATGCTATTAATACACCGAAGACAGCATCAGGTAAGCGAAGTATTCCTATGGTTCAAAAAGTAAAAGATGCTTTTCTTATGGAAAGAGAGTTACAAAAGACTTTTGGAATCGTATGTTGTGATTCAATCGATGGATTTAAAGACTTTGTATTTTTAAACAGATTCGGAAAGGTTCACAATAATGGAACACTTAATAAAGCTTTAAGAAGAATTGTTAGAGATTGCAATTTAAGTATAATGGATAAAAATAAATCGAACTCTAATGATATTCTATTAGTTCCACATTTAAGCAATCACATTTTCAGACACACCTTTACTACAAGGCTTAATGAACAAAATATAAATACAAAGGCAATGCAGTCTATTCTAGGTCATTCTGATATTAGTACAACAATGGATATATATGTAGATGCAACAGAAGATTTTAAGATAGAACAGATGGGAGAATTTGAAAAAGCGATGAAATTTATATTTTAGAATTTACGACAGCTTACGACAAATTTACGACAATTTGCTAGAAATCTATAGGCACTTATAGAGAGTTAGCAAATTGTCGTAAATGGAGAAGTACCATAAAATAGACTTTTATAGAGATTTAGACAATTATCTAA
>NZ_QGTH01000031.1 GCF_003182075.1 Finegoldia magna | reverse complement strand
TATAAATTAAAAGGGGTCAAAAGCGACCCCTTTAATGATTAGGTTCATACAACTATTTCTAATTTACGTGGGTATAAATTTTGTGGTGTTTTTCCGGCTATTCCAATAAAAATAGCGAGAAATGATTTGAAGTTCACATTGCTCGACAGTTTAAGAAAAAGAGTTGATTTCTTGAAGGATGTTATAGATGAACTACAACTTACAAACATCAAAGCAGTCCACGAAAGAGCAGAGGAATGCACGAGAACTGCTGAATACAGAGAACAATACGACTACTGTATATCACGAGCAGTGTCAAAGCTTGATACGTTGGCTGAGTTCTGTTTACCATTTGTAAAAGTTGGAGGATACATGATAGCCATGAAGGGCAAATCCGACGAAACAGACGTAGGAGAGAACGCAATCAAAATCCTCGGTGGTAAAATAGAACAAACTATTGATTACAAAATAGATGACGAGGACAGAAGCTTGGTTATAATCAAAAAAATCAAAGAAACTCCGAACAAATACCCTCGTGGTGGTGGCAAACCAAAGAAAAACCCACTATAAACAATGGGATTTTGACAACAAAATACTTCACAATAAAAAGCAGAGAGCCGAATTGACTATTAACAGGGACAATATTATAGCAAATGCTAAAAGTAGAAGAACATTTTTGCACGAATATCTAGACTACGAAAATAAATAAATCCAAAGCTCATAAGCCTAAAATCGCAAACTCGCTATCGCTCAAACAGTGCGATTTTTGACGGCTTATTTCACTTGGATTTATGCTTATTTTCTTCGTATGATATTCTTAGCAAAAATGTAGTCTACTTTTTTGTTTCGTTAGATGATATTTTCCGTCAATCGCGGTAATCTGCTTTTTTGTTTGCGTGGATTTTGTTTGAAAAGGTAAGAAATAGAATTGTTCGTGGGATTTTGAATGCTACAAGAGAGAAAAGAATACTTCACAATAATAAGCAGAAAACCGGATTGGTTCAAATATCTAGCTTACGAAAACAAGCAAATTCTAAGCTTGTGAATCTAAAATTGCAAACTCGCTAACGCTCAGACAGTGCAATTTCTTAACGTTTCACTTCGCTTGAATTTGAGGTTGTTTTCTCCAGATGATATTTTCCGTCAATCACGGTAATCTGCTTTTTTGTTTGCCAAGATTTAAGAGGAAAAGAGAAAAGATATTTCTCGTAAGATTTTTAATGCTACGAGAGAGAAGAATGTTTTTCTATTTTTGAATTAAAATGTTTCACGTGAAACATTACAAACAAATTTTTATTAGTGATATAATTTAATTGTAAATCGAAGAAAAAAAACGACGCTCTGAGAGGCGTTTTAACAGACGAAAATAAAATATAGGTAATAAACTATGGAGGATAGATGAAAGTTCAAATAATAGCCGTTGGGACGGAATTACTGCTAGGTGACACTTTGGATACTAATTCTAACTACCTTTCTATCAAAATGAAGGAGTTGGGCTTTGATGTGTACAAGCGAGTTGTGGTTGGCGATAATTATGATAGATTGTTCAAGGAAATCGAAGAAGGATTGAAACAAAATGATTTGATTGTAACTACAGGTGGTTTGGGATCGACTGAAGATGATATTACAAAAAAATGCTGCTGCGATTGTCTTGGCAAGGAAATGGTGCTTAATGAAAAAAGCTATGCTAAATTGAGAAATTATTTTAACGAAGACGAAAAGGCGATACAAGGCAATATCAAACAATGTATGTTTCCAGAAGATGCGATTGTTTTTGAAAACTTCAATGGGACTGCAGATTGTGCGATGATTGAAAATAACGGCAAGAGAATTCTGTTCTTACCGGGACCACCGGCTGAGATGAAACCTATTTTTGAACAACAAGTGCAAAAAGTTCTGGAACAATTCGCAACAGACTGTATTCTTTCTGAAACTTTGAACATCTCTATACTTGGCGAATGGGACATGAATGAGAGGGTCAAAGATATCATTGAATCATCAACGAATCCCACTGTAGCACCTTATTTTAAGAAGGATAAGAGGATATTGAGAATAACAGCAAAAGCATCTGACAGACAAACTGCTCTTAAGATGATTGATGCAAAGAAAAAAGAGCTTAGAGAAAGACTGGGAGTGTATATTTTTGGAGAAAATGATGAAACAATCGAAGAATCCGTCTACAAGGTGTTGAAAGAATACGATTTGTCGATTATGACATCAGAATCCATTACAGGTGGTATGATTGCATCAAAGCTTGTGAATGTGTCTGGAGTTAGCGATTATTTGAAAAGGTCATTGGTGGTGTATTCTAATGAGGCTAAGATTGACTTGCTTGGCGTTAAGGCTGAAACTATAGACACATACGGTGTTGTTAGTGAAAATGTTGCGTTTGAGATGGTTGAGAGAATGTTTGAAAAATTTGGAGTTGACTGTGCGATATCTACGACTGGTTTCGCGTCAGGAGAAAATGCAGGGCTTGTTTATGTTGGATTGGGATACAAAAACGTGATAAAAACGCTAAAATTACAGCTTCATGGAGAACGAAACAAAATAAGAAACAGAGTTTCAAATCGTGCTTTGGCAGAGTTGAGGTTAATGATTTTAGAAAATGTTTCACGTGAAACATTTTAAATCAAATTAGAACTTTATTTGTGCTATAATAAATATGAAAGGAGCTGTAAATTTGAAAACAATATGTGTATTTAATCAAAAAGGTGGAGTGGGCAAAACTACTACCGTCGTTAATTTGTCAGCAGCTCTTGGTTTGAAAGAAAAAAAAGTGCTTGTAGTGGATTTGGATCCGCAAGGTAACACGACTTCAGGCTTTGGAATCAACAAGTTTGAGCTTCAAAAAAGCATTTACGATTTGATGGTTCATGACGATTTTGATGAGGATTTTATTATCAAAACTGAAGAAAAAAACGTGGATATAATCCCCGCAACGTCTGATTTATCAGGGGTTGAGGTGGAACTTATAAACACTGATGATAAAGAAAAAGTGTTATCTAATATACTTTCTAATGTGAGTGGATATGATTTTTGTTTTATAGATTGCCCTCCTTCATTGGGGACGTTGTCTATAAATGCGTTGGTAGCGGCAGATTCTGTCCTTATACCTATCCAATGTGAGTTTTATGCGCTTGAAGGCGTAAGCCAGTTGATGAATACTATTAATTTGGTGAGAAGTTCACTCAATGAAAACTTAGAAATAGAAGGTATTGTTATGAGTATGTTTGATGGTAGAAATAATCTTAGTTTGGAAGTGGTGGAAGAAGTCAAGAAATACTTCAAGGACAAGGTGTTTACGACTATGATACCGCGTAATATAAGGTTAGCAGAAGCTCCAAGCTATGGAATGAGTGCGTTATCTTACGACAAAAATTCCAAAGGATCTATTGCTTATACGAGACTAGCGGAGGAATTTTTATAATGGTTAGGAAAAAGGGATTAGGAAGAGGCTTAGACGCTTTAATACCACAAAATATTATAGAAACGACAAGTTCTGACTCGATTGTTAATATCGAATTATCAAAAATAATTAGAAGAGAAGATCAACCAAGAACACATTTTGAAAAAGATAAAATACGTGAGTTAGCAAATTCTATCAAAGAGTATGGAGTAATATCTCCGATTATCGTTCGAAAAAAGGACGAAAAATACGAGATTATCGCCGGAGAAAGAAGGTTTTTGGCAAGCTTAGAGGCTGGTTTATCTGAGATTCCTGCAATTGTTAAGGAAATGGAAGATAGTGAAGTGGCAGAGGTGTCGCTTATCGAAAACATTCAACGTGAGGATTTGAATGCAGTTGAAGAGGCCGTAGCTTACAAAAACTTGATGGAAAACTACAACTTAACCCAAAAAGAATTGGCAGACAAATTGTCCAAATCAAGATCTTATATTGCAAATACATTGAGACTTCTTAACTTAGATGAGTTGTCACTGGAACATTTGAAAAAAGGCGACATCACATCATCACAAGCTAGAAGTTTACTTGCAATTGACGATATGAAAAAGAGAAAAGCGTTGTTGGATAAGCTATTATCCAAGAAGACAAATGTCAGAGAAATTGAAAAAGTGTCCAAGGAAACAGACCCGTATTTGTTGGATTTGCAAAACAGGTTTTTGGAGAAATTCTCTACAAAGGTTAGAATTAAGCCAAGAAGAAAAGGCGGAAGTATAGAGATAGAATATCTATCTAATGAAGATTTAGAAAGGATTATGGAGATATTAGAGCTATGATGTTTATGGATCAAACTTTAGAAGAATTTATTAAAAATGTAAACTCAAAGGAACTTCCAGGTGGGGGTTCTATAAGTGCGTTGACTGCACTTTTGGGAGTAGGCATTGGAAACATGAGTTTCTATCTAACCGAAGACAAGAAATCTTTCAAAGCATTAGACGATGAAACTCAACAAGAAATTAGAAGTCATGTTGACAGACTTACTGAAATTATCGAAGAATTAAAAGAAAAAATGGTTGAAGATACTAAAATCTTTGACTCTGTTCTTCAAGCATACAAATTACCTAAGGAAACTGACGAAGAAAAAGCTTACAGAAAGAAAATGATAGCTGATGGATACATCATCGCTACAGAATCTCCAATGTCTTCTGCTAGAATTATGATGGAAGCAATGGAACTTGTAAAACAAATTGCAAAATATATCGATAAATATGCAATAACAGACCTTCTTGCAAGTGCATATTTATTACATTCTAGTATGAAATCAGTAATGTTGAACGCTAAAATCAACATGAAACAACTTGGAGATAGCAAGAAAGTAGCTGATGAAATCACAGCATTAGAAGACAAATCAGAAGTTTTATTGAGAGAAATTGAAGAAGTTTCATACAAAAAAATAGGTGAGGTATAATGGCTTATTTCGATAATGCTGCGACGAGTTTTCCGAAACCAGAGATAGTTTACAAAAAACTAGACGAAGCAATGAGAGAATTTGCCGCAAATCCTGGAAGAAGTGGACATAAATTGTCACTTAAAATGGATAGGGCGATTTTTAATTCTAGAATGAACATCCAGGAATTTGTCGGCGGAACGAATCCTCTTAATTTGATTTTCACATTGAACTGTACAGATAGCTTGAACATGGCAATCAAAGGGCTTGTTAAAAAAGGAGACCACGTTATCACGACATCTTTGGAACACAATTCAGTTCTTAGACCGCTTCACAAAATGCAAGAAGATGGTTTTATCGATTTGACTGTTGTGTATGCAGATGAACGTGGGATTTTGGATGTCAAAAAGATTGAAGAAGCCATCACTGACAAGACCAGAGTTTGCGTGACAACTGCTATGAGTAACTTGACAGGAACCATCGTTGATTTCTGCAAGATCGGCGAAATTATGCACGCTCACGACATTTTGTACATTGTGGATGCTGCACAAGCTATGGGATATTTGGATTTTGATATGAAAAATATGCCTATAGATGTGTTGTGTTTTCCTGGACACAAATCACTGTTTGGACCGATGGGAACGGGCGCTATGTATATAAAAGAAGGAATTGATGTCAAAAGCTTGAAACAAGGGGGAACTGGCTCTCATTCACAAGATTTAGAGCAACCTGACGAATATCCCGATAGATTAGAAGCTGGAACTATCAACGGACCTGCAATTTATGCGCTTTCTGCAGGAGTTGATTTCATCAAACAAGAAGGTTTGAAAAACATTAGAGATCACGAAAATAGTCTTAAAGACAGATTTATAAATGGTTTGAAAGACGAAAAAGGTATCACATTATACGGAAGTTTGGATGAACACCAAGGACCAGTAGTGCCTGTGAATGTCGAAGGAATAGGCTCTAGCCAATTGGCTTACATCCTAGATGACAAATACGACATAGCAACGAGAGCTGGAATTCACTGTGCGCCACTTGCACACAAGACTATTCATACACAAGACATCGGTGCTGTGAGGTTCTCATTTGGACATTTCAACACTGAAGAAGAAGTGGACAAGGCGATTGAAGCGTTGAAAGAAATCAACCGAGGAGACAAAGATGGGGCTATCTAGTGCTATGAACACAATATTGATAATTATTATGGTGTTTGTGGTATTAGTTTCCGTGATAAATTTCCGTAAAATCAACATCGTCAACAAAAAAGTCAACAGGGTCAAAAGAAGATACGATGCGCTTTTCAGAGCACAAGATGGTGACATTGAAGATATTTTGAATCAAAATTCTACAGATATCGTGGCAAATCAAAAAAGAATCGAAGAATTGTCCAAAACATTGGAATCTGTGGAAACTTTACAAGCAATATCACTTCAAAAAATCGGGCTTGTTAACTATGATGCGTTTGAGTATTTGACTAACAAACTTTCATATTCACTATGTTTGTTGGATGCCAATGACAACGGGCTTATAATAACATCGATTTTCGGAAGAGAACAATCTACAAGCTACATCAAAATCATAACAAACGCTAAATGTAGCGAAAAACTAAGTGAAGAAGAAAATGAAGCTTTGAAGAAAGCTTTAAAATAGAACATTGTAATAAAGGAGAAGAAAATGGATATATTTGAATCATTGAAATCAAAAATCTCAGGCAAAAACTTAAAGATAGTATTTCCTGAAGGAGAAGAATTAAGAATTTTAAAAGCAGTAGCGAGATTAAACGAAGAAAAAATCATAACTCCAGTGCTTTTAGGTGATGAAGAAAAAATCAAAGAATTAGCAAACCAAGAAAACTTGAACATTGAAGGGGTTAAAATCATCAATCCACTAAATGCTTCTGATTTCGATGAAAAAGTAGACAAATTTGTTGAAAGACGTAAAGGCAAAAACACTGAAGAACAAGCAAGAACTATGCTTAAAGATGTAAACTACTACGGAACAATGATGCTTTATTGTGACGAAGTAGACGGACTTGTATCAGGCGCAGTTCACTCAACTGGAGACACTGTAAAACCAGCACTTCAAATAATCAAGACAAAACCAGGTACAAAACTTGTATCAGGAGCAATGGTTATGATTGGACCAAACGGCGAAAGATACGTATTCTCAGACATCGCCATCAACATCGAATTGTCCGAAGAACAATTAGCAGAAGTTGGGGTTGTAAGTGCTGAAACTGCAAAACTATACGATATCGATCCAAAAGTTGCATTCCTTTCATTCTCTACAAAAGGTTCTGCAAAACACCCATTTGCAGAAAAAGTTGCCAACGCTACTAAACTTGCCCAAGAAATGGCACCAGAACTTCCAATCGATGGAGAATTACAATTTGACGCTAGTATCGTTGAATCTGTAGGAAAACAAAAAGCTCCAGGTTCAAACGTAGCAGGTAATGCAAATGTGTTCGTATTCCCAGATTTACAAGCAGGTAACATCGGATACAAAATTGCTCAAAGATTAGGAAAATTTGAAGCAATAGGACCAATCTTGCAAGGAATGGCAAAACCAGTTAACGATTTGTCTCGTGGTTGCAACGAAGAAGACGTGTACAAGCTAGCTATAATAACAGCTGCTCAAGCATTATAAAGTGAAAAATAATAGACTGTTCACGCTAATAACATATGTCATATTCTTGTTGTTCTCTGGATTTTTAGTAGAAATCGCAGTATCAGGTAAGAATTTCACAAGAATTATGCTAGTAGTTTTCGTAGCATCGTTATTAGTCGTGACTAAAATGATTTACGACAGAAGAGATGAGGACATATCATCTTTGAAGGAATTGAGATTGTATTTGGTTGCAAGTGCAGTGGTTTCCATAATGGCAATAGTCAAATATTTGAAAGAATTTTCATTGAGTAGAATATATATGCCATTTGCGTTTGCAATAATCATACATCTAGTTTATACAATAATATACAAAAATAAATCAAAAAGACAAAGATAGGTGAAAGCCTATCTTTGTCTTTAAGGAGATAAAATGGAGTTAATTAATTTCATATATATGTTCTTCTTTTATGCAGTTTTTGGATATATTTGGGAAGTAATATGGGTAAGCGCCGGACAAAAGAAACTCACAAACAGGGGATTCTTGTACGGCCCATTACTTCCGATATATGGGTTTGGAGCAGTGTTCATCACGCTTTTTGTGGATCACGCAATAGAGAGATTTAACGATTCTTACATCGTAATATTTTTATCGGGACTTATGATTGCAACGGCATTGGAGTTTATAACGGGATATTTGATTGAAAAAATATTCAAAGTAAGATATTGGGATTACACAGAAAGATTTATGAACATAAAAGGGCTGATATGCCTCAGATCATCACTGTTTTTCGGAGTTATGTCCATATTCATGATGAATTATTCCAACAAATACATACTTGAACTCACTGAAAAAATCAAAAACAGCAACTACAACTTCGTGATTTACATTCTTATAGCTATATTTTCAGTAGATGTTGTGATTTCAGTAAAACAAGCTTATGGATTTAGATATATAATTGAATATCAAGAAAAAATGGAAGCATACTTGAACGAAATCAGAAAAGATGTCAAGCTCAAAGCGTTGGAAGGATCACAAACACTTGAAGCTGATTTGTCGGAAATAAGGACTGCTCTTCGAGACAGGATAGAACATGTGGAAATCAAGAAATCCTTCATAGAAAACAGCGCCAAAATATTAGAAGACAGAATTGAAAGAGAAACCAACCTCAAAGAAAAGCTCAAAACTTTGTTGGATGAAAGAGTTGAAAGCGCTGAAAAGGTCGATATAATCCACGATAGAATCGACAAAGTCTATGATAAAAGGCTTAAAAGATTACAAACTCATCAAAAAAACATACAAAGAGTTGCAAAGAGAAACGATATAACTTACAAAAAATAAAAATAAGCAGATGTCTTATACGGCATCTGCTTTTGTTGTATTCAAAACACATATTTATACAGAATTATTTTGCATAAAATTTCATTATTTCTTCAGCACACTTTTCGCTATTTTCATTATTTATTTCAAGTTCAAAATCTTTTGCTTTGACTGCGTAATTGATGTCGTAGTACTTTGTAATTAAGCTTTCTATCACATAATCGTAGTCTTCGTTCTCTAGTTTATCAATCAAAATGGAGGAGTTATTCTTGCCAATGTATTTGGACAAATGATTTATCCCTTTTTTTATATCCTCCAAAGCATCGGAATTTTTCAAATAATCTGTTTTTATTCTATCTATTCTATCTTGAAGGCTTGAATTTATCATAACTTGATGATGTGAACTGTTGTATTTTTGTCTCAAAGATTTGGGAACATTAATTCTTCCTATTTTGCTACTTTCACATTCCACAAAAACAGGAGAATTATCAAAACTTTTGAGCTTATCAAACAACAAACTTTCGAACATTTTTTGCGATGGTTGATTTTTCAATCCGGCATTTCCAAGGATGGATCCTCTGTGGTTTGCAAGTTGTTCCAAGTTGAGGACGTTTTTGTGAGAATTTTCTAAAATATTCAGAATTTCTGTCTTGCCGACACCAGTGTAGCCTTTGATATTTACGTATTCGTGTGAATTAATAAGCTTATCTAAGTTTTCAATAATATGTTTACGATACGCTTTGTATCCTCCTTTTAGCCTGTAAATGTTGAGTCCCATGGATTTCATTATATTAAAAAGCACCGTACTTCTCATTGATCCTCTGTAACAAAACAAGCAGACGTTGCGATTTTCACTCAAATCCAATAACTTCATGTAAATGTCTTCTAGTTTTACAGATGCATATCTTATCGCCAATTTCTTTGCACATTCGTGATCTCCTGCATCATAAATCGTTGAGATTTCCACTCTTTCGTCGTTATTTAGTATCGGAATATTGATAGATCCTGGTATGGTTTCTTTCTGAAACTCGTATTCGCTTCTAACATCGACAAATATTATATTTTCCATATTTATAAGTTCTTCATAAGTATTTGCTACGAACATTTTGGCCTCCAAGGTACTAATTATACACCTTTTATTGCGTTTGTAAAAGAGATTTGCAATAAAAAAAGAACTTGCTAATCACAAGTTCCCAATTAAAAATTAAAATACATTCTAACAAGTCCAAGTATCAATATATGAACTGGATAGAATAGATAGTTTACCAATTTGTTTTGTTTTCCACGTTCTCCGTTGTATGTCACAGTAAAGGCGAATCCCAAGAAGGAATACACTTCTTTGATAATCGACAAATATCCAAGACCCGCGGAAATCACTGGCTTGTCGTAGAAAATGTAGAACAAGTAAGCTAGAATTATCGCATGATAATCGTAGTCCAAGCTTAAATACATCGCCAAGAATCCGAAAACAGCGACGATTGCAACAGATGCGATATACCAAAGTACCCTGTTCTTAAACTTATCCTTTACAAAATCTATTATCCAGATAGTCACCAAACAAAGCGCCAACGTGAACATCATATTGTTCCAATACGGATCGAACAACACTTTTGATGTGAAAATGTCGAACGGAACCTCTGAAATCACCGCAAAAACCAACAAGTTTCGAAGATATTTCGCCCTGTCGTGTGTCTTGAAAAATCCTTCAACAATGAAAAATATAAATATTGGGAATGCAATTCTTCCTAATATCGATAGAAAGTTCGAGATATACAACAATGCTCCTTTTCCATTTAAAAAATGCGTTACAATCGAGTTGTTAACATGATCTATCAGCATCGATGTAAACGCAATGTATTTTAGCTGAGCTGCGTTAAATATCTGAAATTTTTTTAATTTATCGTGTTCAAATCTTTTATTTATATCCATTTGTCCTCCTCGTATAATGTAGTTGTAGTAATAAATACTACTTTTTATTCTCAATCCCACTTTCATATGGGATAATAATTGTATAGATAGAGGTCGTA
>NZ_QGTH01000030.1 GCF_003182075.1 Finegoldia magna | reverse complement strand
GGATTGTATTCGCTTATCCTTTCATCAAAACTACCACAAGCAAAAATATTCAAAGCTTGGGTAACTAGAGAAGTCTTACCAAGTATTAGAAAAAATGGAGGATATATATCTGGGCAAGAAAAGAAAACTAATGAAGAGCTACTTGCAGATGCAATTCTTGTAGCCAATAGAATTATTGCCGAAAGAGAAGAAGAAATTGAAGAATTAAGACCAAAGGCAGACTATTATGACAAATTAGTAGATTATAACCTACTTACAAATTTTAGAAATACTGCCAAAGAGTTAGGAATACCACAAAACCAGTTTATAAGTTTTTTAATGGATAAAGGATTAATTTATAGAGATAAGAAAAAGAAACTCTTACCTTATGCAGATAAGAACAATGGATATTTTGAAGTAAAAGAATGGGTTGATCCACTAGGTACACTTGTAGGAATACAAACATTTATAACACCAAAAGGAAGACACTACCTACTAATTTTATTAGATAGCGAAGGTTTCTACGATGAATAAGATATTAGAAGCCTTTCTTTCTGATATTAAAAACCTAATTAAAATAGACAACCCAAAGAAATTTATATTATCAAACATTCCTTATCTATCATTTTTCTACATTGGAAATATCTTTTCTAAGCACATCAATTCTTATGTAGGAGGAGATATTATTGATAGAATAATGGTTGGAATTTCTGATATAGGAACTTTATCTTATATACCAAGCCTTAATCCAAGGGACTTGTTAGTAGGTATTTCAGTTGCTGGTCTTGTTAAGTTAATTGTTTATAGTAAAGGTAAAAATAAAAAGAAATATAGGA
Organism: Finegoldia magna; assembly: GCF_003182075.1. Taxonomy (GTDB): domain Bacteria; phylum Bacillota; class Clostridia; order Tissierellales; family Peptoniphilaceae; genus Finegoldia; species Finegoldia magna. The sequence goes on along the minus strand of NZ_QGTH01000030.1, from coordinate 10,376 downwards.
AAGGTAAAGAGTATGGATCAGCAAGATGGGGAGAAAGTAAGGATATTGCTCCATACATTGACCCTAAGTTTGAAAACAATGTACTAATAACTAATACAGAAAGACTAACAATGAACTCAAGACCTAAAAATCCTAAATACGCTAGAAATAAAAATGTATTAGTAATAGGTGGTTCTGGATCAGGTAAGACAAGATTTTATGTAAAGCCAAATCTAATGCAAATGCACTCTTCCTATGTAGTAACAGATCCTAAAGGCACACTTGTGTTAGAGTGTGGGAAAATGCTCTATGAAAATGGATATGACATAAAGATTTTAAATACAATAAACTTTAAAAAATCTATGAAATACAATCCCTTTGCTTATTTGAGAAGTGAAAAAGATATTTTAAAACTTGTCCAAACAATTATTGCTAACACCAAGGGAGATGGAGAAAAGGCAGGAGAAGATTTCTGGGTAAAGGCTGAAAAGCTGTATTACACTGCCCTCATCGGTTATATCTATTATGAAGCACCAGAAGAAGAAAAGAACTTTAAGACGCTTTTGGATATGATTGACGCAAGTGAAGTTAGGGAAGATGACGAAACCTATATGAACCCAATTGATAGGCTCTTTGAAGCTCTTGAAAAGAAAAATCCAAGTCATTTTGCAGTTAAGCAATATAAGAAATATAAGCTTGCAGCAGGAAAAACTGCCAAGTCAATTCTAATATCTTGTGGAGCAAGACTTGCACCTTTTGATATAAGAGAGCTTAGAGAACTAATGAGTGAAGATGAACTAGAGCTCGATAAAATTGGAGATAGGAAAACTGCCTTGTTTGTAATAATATCAGATACAGATGATACCTTTAACTTTGTAGTATCAATAATGTATTCTCAGCTATTTAATCTATTATGTGATAAGGCAGATGATGTGTATGGTGGAAGACTTCCTGTTCATGTTAGATGTTTGCTTGATGAGTTTGCAAATATTGGCTTAATTCCTAAATTTGAGAAACTAATAGCGACAATTCGTTCAAGAGAAATATCAGCAAGCATAATACTGCAAGCACAATCTCAATTAAAAGCAATTTATAAAGACCATGCAGATACAATAGTTGGTAACTGTGACTCCACACTATTTCTAGGAGGAAAAGAAAAAACAACAGTAAAAGAATTATCAGAAACCTTAGGGAAAGAAACCATAGATTTATATAACACATCAGAAACAAGATCAAATCAAAAATCTTTTGGTCTAAATTATCAAAAGACTGGTAAGGAACTTATGAGCCAAGATGAAATAACTGTAATGGATGGCGGTAAGTGTATATACCAACTAAGAGGAGTAAGACCTTTCTTGTCTGATAAATTTGATATTACAAAGCATAAGAATTATAAGTTATTGGAAGATTATGATAAGAAGAATTTATTTGATGTGGAAGAGTATCTAACAAATAGAGATAAGGTAAAGTTAAAATCAAGTTATAAAATAAATAGGCTAAAAATTTGAGTTATGGAGAAGGCAAAATGTGTGAAAATAGAAAATCATCCTTAATTATTTTTATTTATTTGTCTATAATTATGGAATTTGTTTCTATTTTAGTCCCCACTAATTTGGATATGTTCCATATAAGGCGATCAAGCGTGGAGAGAAACCAAGTGTAATAGCAAAGATTAAAAAATATCAAGAGCAACAGGAAAAATACAAAAAGAAAAAAGAGAAAACAAAAGATTATTACAGGGATGAGGAATGGTAAGATGTTTTAACTTTATTAGAGAAATTTCAAGTACCATAGGAAGATGATATAGAAAAACACCTAAAAATGATATAATAATAAAATAGACAAAAAAATTTTGAAGCATTCTACTAAATTATTTTTGAATAAATTATATAATGCAGATGAATGGGGGATTGATATGAAACAAAAACTAAAATTTTTAGTTGATTATATAACATTAGTTTTATACTCAATTTGTATGTATATTTTATGGAAACTTTGTAAGTTTGGAGGGACATATTATTGGCTTAGAATTATGTTACCTTTTGTGATTCCACTGATTATATTACTTTTAGTCAGATTAATATTAAGACATAGAGGGTATCGGGCAAGTTGTTTTAAATTCCGTTTGGTTTTATTTATTGCTATAAGCCTAGTGTTTGGAGGGATGATAATACACACAGCAATTCCTTATAATGGGGCTTTATCTTGGAAAATTGATGATTTCTTAAATCATAAAAAGATAAAATTCATTCATAATAATATTTATGAAAATGGTATTGATGGATTGATAAACGATATAGGAGAAAAAAATTCTTTACCAGAAAAAATTTATGTATCAGATGATTTCTACATTGAGTTTACAGAGGATGGAACAATTACGAATATAGAAACAATGTTATATGGAGAAAATGATAAGGGACAGTTGAAAGGTTTTTTAATTACCTATGACTATAAGAAAGATAGTAAAATAAATATATGGCTTAATGAAGGCGAAGGTCTTAGTATTAATTCGGATAAGTTATTAAATCCTTTTTTCGCAATTCTTAAGCAATCCGATTACAAAGAACAAGTTCATAATTGGGGGGATATAAAACAAAATCAAACATATTCTTTTTTATATTCAGGAAAAGAAAAAGTTAATTCAGAAAAAGGACTCTCTATATTAGATGGAGATGCAGATAGTGATGGAAAATATAATACAGGATTGACGACTTCTATGTTATCAAGAGGAGGAGAATTTAGTGGGTATATGGCTTCTCTTTATATAAAAAATAATGAAGATATATCTTCATTTAAGTATCTAATGGAGCCACAATATATATCGCCGGAAATTCTTGAAAATGAACATAATAGCGAAATAATTGAAGATGCAAAAAGTTCAAAAAGATGGATTACAGATGAAAATAATGGTACGGTTTATACCTTTGTTTTAGATGATAAAAAAATAGGATATAGACTTGTGGTTGTAGATGCCGCTGCCGGTTCAAGGTTCTATGCATTTGAAAAATCAATTGATAGTGGGGAAACTTGGAAAGTTATCAACAAAGATCCTTTTATGGATGAAACCGGATCAGCTGAAGGAATAATATTCTTTTCAAATGATTTTGGTTTTATTGGAATTCAGGGGGCATCTGGACAGTACTCTCAAATATATAGTACAAAAGATGGAGGCATTACCTTTAGACAAGTTAATTTACCAATGGATAAGGTAAAAGATATACCAAAAGAGGGAAAAGAAATCGGACTAAAATTGGATGATTATAAGTATCTTTCTATGCCTGAAAGTAAGGGGAATAAATTATATATTACTGTTACAGCAGGAGAGTATGAATCCAATGGAATTCAATTTTATTCTGAAGATGCTGGAGAAAGTTGGAATGCTTTAACGAAATAAAAAATTTGAACTTGAGAATGATTTAGGTAGAATAAATGAAAAAAATTCTTATTATTATAATGGTGGTTTTTTTGTTGTGATAGATGGCTACACTGCTTTATTAGTTTTAGGTGATTTGATAACCACTACAACTACCGTAGACTTTCTAAATAAGACAAGGGTTAAAAATGACGGTATTGTACCCCAGTACTATGTACAAGATAGTCATGATGCAATTATTCCAAAAAATATTTTTATGAAAGTCCAAGAGGAATTATCTAGAAGGGCAAATATTAATGAAGGTAGTAATAAGAAAAGAATTTATAGTAGCAAGTATGCACTATCAAGTCTTATAAAATGTGGGAAGTGTGGAGAAATTTATAGACGTGTAGTGTATACAAATAGGGGAGTAAAAATACCAGTTTGGAGATGCTTAACAAGGATTGTAGAAGGACCTCATACATGTGATGCAAAAACTATATCTGAAGAATTAATACAAGAAAAAGTGCTAGAAGCAATCAATAAAACAATTGATGGAAAAGAACAGATAAAGAGCATTATAAAAAGTAATATTGAAAAAGCCTTAATAAAAAAATCAGGTAATGAGATAATAAAGCTTGATCAAAAGATGCTAGACATTCAAAAGGAAGTATTGAAAAAAGCAAATGCAAATGAAGATTATACAGATTTAGCATTAAGGTTAGAAGAATTAAGAGAAGAAAAAAATGAAATAATGCTTAAAGAATCAGAAAATGAAAACTTAAAAGAAAGGCTTAAAGAGATGAAAGAATTTCTTGAAGAAAAAGAAATTAGAATTGAAAGATTTGATGATGTTCTAGTAAGAAAACTAATTGAAGGAATTGAGATAAATGGAGATACAATCCTAGTTGAATTTAAGTCAGGGATAAAAGTTGAAGTTAAATAGATTAAAGACTCTACGTGTATGTAGGGTCTTTTTTCCGAAACCTGAAATAATTAGAAAAAGAATTAGAAAACCAAACGGAAAAAAAGTATGGATAGAGAAGAAAAAATATGAAGATATCGATTTAATAGAGTTTTATCATTCTGGGAAAATTAGAATTGAAAATTCGAGTCACTGTTGGAAATTATCTGAAAATGGAATAGATTCCTTTGCTTTTAGATTATTATTTTACTTGAAAATCGAATATCATGAGACTGGCGAAATACCAAAAAAATTTGGGATATTTTCGTAATTTATTGGCATAGAAATTATTTTATTAATATATTATGTGATAAATATATATAGTTGGAAAAGGAAAAATAGTATCAATAAATTTATGAGGATAGATAATAAATCCAAATAAAGTAATAGAGAGAAAATTAAAAATAAACAATTAAAAAATAGTAAACAACATACAAATAGTCATAAAAAAGAATTAAAACTTAAAGTTTAAAGCACATGGTGAAAAATTATTATGTGCTTTTTGCTTGATTTATTAATAATGTTATTATATAATGATAACAAAGATGACAATAATAACAACGATAACAATATTTGAAGGTGAGAAATGAAATTAAGGATTAATAATCAAAGTGGAATACCCATTTATCAGCAGTTATATGAACAAATCAAACAACAAATATTAGAAGGAGAATTGGGAGAAAATGAACAACTTCCAACAATGCGTTATCTGGCAAAAGAATTAAGAGTCAGTGTTGTGACCACAAAGAGAGTTTACGACGAATTAGAACGAGATGGTTTTATCTATAGCATTCAAGGAAAGGGAAGCTTCGTTTGCGTAAGAAACAAGGAATTATTAAAAGAAGAATTCTTAAAAAATATGGAAAGTCATTTGATGGAAGCGCTGAAATATGGATATTTAGCCGAATTAAGTTTAGACGAAATTATTACGACATTGAAAATAATTGGAGTAGAGAATGAATAGTATATATATTAAAGATTTGCAAAAGAGCATGGGCTCCTTGAAAATGAGAATTTCTGAACTTAATATTCCCGGAGGCTCAATTATTGGAGTAATTGGGAAAAATGGTGCCGGAAAAACAACATTATTAAAAATGATTGCCGGGTTGATAAGAGCTGATAGAGGTAAAATAGAAATTTTTGCAAGAGATATATATGGACTAAATATCGAATATTTACAAAAAATAGGGTCTGTTTTTGAAAATAATTCTTTTCCTGAAGAAATGAATATTAAGCAAATTGAACATTTTTGTTCATTAATTTTCAAAAAATGGGATGAAAAGATATTTGATGAAATTTTTCGAGTGACCGATTTAACTAAAAAATCAGATGATTTATCATCCGGACAAAGATCATTATTATTTTTAGCTATTGCAATGGCTCATCATCCTGAGATATTAATTCTTGATGAGGTTTTAAATGGTTTAGATTCGATTGTAAAGGATGAGATCCTTAGACTACTTGCAGAATTTATTGAGGACGAATCGCACACTGTAGTTATAAGTTCACATTCAACTGTCGATCTTGAAAAAAATGCTGACTATATACTTTATCTTGTTGATGGAGAAGTTCGTTTTTTTAAGTCAATTGAAGAGATTCGTGATGAATTTTTTATATGCGATGCAGAAGAATTTAACTCTAATGGATATGATAAATCTTTGGTAATAGGATCAAAAGAAAACGAGTTTTCTAAAGAGTATTTGATTAGGGTAAATGAGGATACATGTACTCTTAATATAAATTTAAGATCAGCTACATTAGAAGAGATTATTACTTATGAAGGAGGAATTAAAAATGAAAGGGCTTATTTATAAAGACTTTCTTGTTACAAAAAAATATTATATTACTACATTTATTATTCTTATTATATTACATCTTTTTATTCAAGAGAAATGGACAGCAATTTTGATGCCGTTATTATTATTGATATTTCAGAATGCGTGTATGAAGAGTATATTTTCATCAGATAATAATGGAAAATTTAGTGAATTTGTAGATGGGGCTGTGGGAATAAATCATCGTGTTAAAGGTGTTTATCTTTACACGATATTGAATGTTGTCATCTGCGGACTAATCACCTTAGGATATTTTATTCATTCTAGCATAGATATATCACTGGCTTTAAAATTTAATTGTATTCAACTATTGATTTATTTATTAATCTGGTCTGTTCAGTTACCAATATCTTTGCATTTGGGTATAGCAGCAACAAGAATATCAGAATTTGCAATCTTAGCAATTGCTTGCGTAATTGCTTTTGGGCTAACCAATGATATTTTATCCAATTTTATTACGACTGTTGTGAAAACAGAGCCACAAATGTGGGCATCAAATTTGTCTGAAAATTTCTCAATAGTAATAATCTTAATCTTTTTAATTATTGCAGTGATTATATATACATTTTCATTTCTATTATCACTAAAAATGTGTGATGTAAGGTGTGACAAATAGTAGGGGGATTTAATGTTAAAAAAATCGTTACGAATTATTGGATTTATAATTGGAATATTTACATTTCTTTTAATTTTACAATTCAATGTAAATGTTGAAAAAGAAACTCCTTTTAATACAAAGAGTAAATTTGACTTGCTATTACCTGAGCATGGTGTTAGCAAAGAACATGTAATTAATGAATTGAATCAATTGTCAGACAGACATGATGTAGTGCTTATAAAAACAACAGCAGATGTTGAAAGGTATGAGAAAAAAAGAGATGTAATATGGTTTGGCTCAAAGAAACCTGTGAGCACTAAACCTTTATTAAATGGCAATAATATTACTTGGCTAGAAGGAGATTTAACAGGTGATTTAGTGCATTCAAGTGAAATAGGAAAAAGGAATTTATCTGGTGTGTATTTCTGTACTTTTAATCAAAACTTCTTTGAAGATTTGATGAATTGGAGACAAAAAACTGGTGTAACGGTAAAAATTCAAGAGGATGTACCAATAATAAAAGAAATTGGCACTAAAATATATGGCTTTATCTTTTTGAATGGTATTGGGAATGGAGTTGTGACTAGTGGAATATTGCTAATTACACTGGTTTTAATATGGATGGTTACAAATGCAAAGGGAAGAACTATTCGATTTTTAGGTGGGATTTCAAAGCGGAAAATTAACTTTGAGGATACTAAATATTTAAGTTTGCAAGCTATATTTGGAATTATTATTGCCTTCATTGCGATTTTGATATATTTGATGTATAAAAAGGGCTGGTATGTTCTAAAAATATTGATTCCAAAGTTGTTCATTGGATGTATAGTTTTAGAACTATGTATTAGCTTTTGTATATGGAGCTTATTATTTCTTGGCTCTCCAAAAACTATTTATATTACAGACAGAGATCTTCCAATGAGAAAATATCAAAGAATAAGTGATACTAATAAGATAATTGCTATTTTAATGGCACTTGTTGTATTACCAACAACAATAAATGGATTTTTCTTGTCAAATCTAATGACACAGGAATATAAGCTTTGGGCGAATCGAAGTGAATATGTTGGAGTATCATTCAATGAATTAGATACACTAATTACAGAAGATATGCTTCCAAAGACTGAAAAGTTTTTTAAAGATTTACAGGCAGAGAATAATTTGACAATCTCTTATGTGCTTGATTCTGGGGTAAAATTATCTAAAGATATTCTAGGAAAGTATGACCATATTATCATTACTGATACTAAGTGGGTTAATAGTGGAGAAATAGGGATAAAAGAGAAGAAGGAAAATGGAGAATTAATACCTATTAATTATAAAGATATTCCTAATCAGACAAAAGAATTTTTAGATGAACAAATGCCATTGTTAACTAAAAGTAAAGAGCCAAATCCAAATGGACTTAATTTTTATGAATTTAAAGGAGAATATTTCCCGGCACTACCAATTGAAGCGGGGCATGGATCAAAAACGGTGCAAGCAAAAAATCCATTAATTATTCTTGCAGATAATCCAGTAAACGTTTTTAAGATAAAGGGTTTTTTACTATACATCGCTTCTTCGGGTAACGTAGTTTTCAGTAACGAAGCTGAATTAAGAAATGCTATTGAAAAATCAGAAATAAAACCATATATTTCTTCAATAGACAGCATATCAGAGGGATCTTTGAATATGGAACAGCAGTACAAACAGCAAGCAGTAGCCTATGGAGTTTCGGCTATTTCAGTTATGATATCGATGATTTTGTTAGGTGTGTTGAATGGGAAAATATGGGTGGATCAAAATCGAAAACGAATATTTACCCTTCATACATTTGGAGCAAGTTATAAAAATATTATTTCAACATCATTAAAGATAGATATTATTAAAGCCTTTGTTATTGTGACTGTTAGTATAGTACTAAATAGATTTTTGCACCCTACAGATGCTTGGAGTATCATAACTTCAGCTATAATCATTTTTTGTTTTTTGGTTTTGGGCAATCTATTTGCTTATAAACACTATGCACGCAAATCATTTTTAGAAGTTATTCATAGAATTTGAGGAGGAAATTATGCAAATATTAGCAAAGAATATAGGTGTAAAAATTAACAATAAAGCGATATTTTCGGATATGTCATTCAAATTAGAAGAAAATAAGATGATAGGGATAACAGGAAAATCCGGCAGCGGGAAAACTACATTACTTAATTGTCTGGGTTTAATTCAAGAAATAAGCACTGGCATAATAATGATAGATGGACACGATACATCTAGATGGAATGATTCTGATAAAACTAAATTTTGGCATAAATCAAGTAGCTTTATTTATCAAGATTACGGTATCATTGATAATGAAACGGTTCGATACAATGTTACTTTGAATAAAAATACATCAAAATCTAAAGAGGTGGATCAAGTTTTAAGCCAAGTTGGTTTAGGTGGACGTGGTGAAGAACTGGCATCTGTTTTATCAGGTGGAGAAAAACAAAGACTTGGAATAGCCAGGGCAATTTTCAAGGATGCAAAATATATTTTTGCGGATGAACCTACAGCTTCATTAGATTCAGCGAATAGACAGTTAGTAATGGATTTATTAGTTAAGCAAAGAGATAATGGGGCTATGATTATTATAGCTACTCATGATGAAAGGTTAGTAGAACAATGCGATGAAATTATAGATATGGATACTTAACAGGGCATAATAATATTGTAAATCAGAAATACGCATGAAGTACTTTTTAAGTATTTTGCTCGAAAAGTTCGTATAATAAAGATTGGAAAATGTAATGGACATAAATAGAAGTCTTCTAAAGACTCATTTTATAAGAGGTAATAGCATTTATATGAAGAGTTTGAATAAAGAAATATTGGACTCCAGTGGTATTTGAGAAAAATAATATATATTTACATGTTTTCGAATACGACACCAACGTAAAAAACCCTATGATATGTTTACCAATACGAGGATAATACTAAAAAAGCCTATGATATGTTTTCTAAAACATAAAAATGGACTTTTTATCCATAGTGTCGACTCGAGGCACGTGGAGACGGTAGCACTTTTGTCCAAACTTGATGTCGATAAGCATATAAATATTGAAATTGATCTGGATGAGCTTGATTTGACAAGTGCTGAAAGTAAGGCAATATATGTTCAAATCAAAGAATATGTTTGGAATAAATTTGAATTAAAAGTTCCGACATTATATATTGCACAGATAAAAAGGAAATGTGGAATAGAATTACGAGAACATTACAACAAGTCTAAAAAGGAGAAACAAATTATTCCACAGTGTACACCTGAAAAAGAAGAAGCTATCATGGATGCCTTGAGACACTTCAAAATGATTGAATAGAAAAGAATGACAGCATATGACTTTCTGCATTTATGACATTCCTAATTGGTATAGGAACAGCTATTATTCCTTTCTTACAAGGTATCAGTGAGAGAACAAGCTTAATATAAAGATTGATATAATCATTTTGATATTAAAAGGAGCGTTGAAATGATTGATAAAAGCAATAAAAAATTTTGGGATAAATTTGCTAAGCTATATGCTCCTTTCATGAAAAAAGACAAAGGAGTATATGATAAAGTTTGCGAATACATTCGTCCTCATTTGAATAAAGACATGGAGATGCTTGAACTTGCTTGTGGAGTAA
>NZ_QGTH01000029.1 GCF_003182075.1 Finegoldia magna | reverse complement strand
TACGACCTCTATCTATACAATTATTATCCCATATGAAAGTGGGATTGAGAATAAAAAGTAGTATTTATTACTACAACTACATTATACGAGGAGGAAAAGATGAATAAATCTGAATTATTAACTAGTATAGCTAAAAAAAGTGAGCTATCAAAAGTAGAAAGCGAAAGAGCTTTAAACGCATTCATTAAAACTGTTGAAGAAACATTAGCAAAAGGTGAAAAAGTACAATTAGTAGGATTTGGTACATTTGAATCAAGAGAAAGAAAAGCTCGTGAAGGAAGAAACCCAAGAAATCCTGAAGAAAAAATTCAAATTCCTGCATCAAATGCGCCTGTATTTAAAGCTGGTAAATCTTTAAAAGAAGCAGTTAACCAAAAAAAGAGTAAATAGTTTATAAATCAGGCCTATGGCCTGATTTTTTTATTTATTAAATTTTTAATTATCAAAGAAAGATTGATTATGATTTACGATTTTTATATTAACAAAGACATAAAGGATAGATTTAGAATTTTATCGGATGATGAGCTTATTTATTCTGGATACAAGGAAGGAAATAGTACCTCGTTTTTTGATGCATTCATTGGGTCAAGCTTTGACAAGGGCTCAAATTTTGTGTTTTACGATGAAAACCAAGATGTCGTGATGAAGGTTGAGCGTATTTTTTATGATAATAACAAAAAATACGTAATAAATTCCAAGAATGTCAATTTTAGATTAGAGTCTGACATGTCTAACACTATTAAATACGACAACGACAAAGTAATTGATATTTCTGATTTTAAACATATCAATGTACTAGATTTTGGCAATATAGAATTAAACAAGAAAGGTTTCAGCATCTACGAAAAGTTTACATTGGATGTAAAGGATGAAAAATACACATTCGTTGTCATTGCTGTGGCTTTGTTTATATGGGATGTATATATTAAAGAAAGATTAGGATTTATAAAATAATGAGTAAAACGGATTTTTTTGTAAAAAATTTTGGTAGCAGAAGTGATGCTAAGAAGAAAATCATTTCTATTTTGTTGGCTAACTTATTGGCTGCCGTTGCAATTGACTTTTTCTTCAGTCAAAAGAACTTTCTAAGTGGAGGTTCTACTGGTATTGGATTGTTGGTTCAATATATGACTGGAATTCCTACAGGAGTTACAGTGTTCTTGCTTAATATTCCAATTATGATTATTGGATACAAGTATTTAACTAGACAATTTGTAAATTACGCAGCGATTTCTACCATTGTGTTGTCAGTGTATTTGACATTGTTTCACTATCTTCCAAATCCATTTATCTTAAAAGATGATATGCTTGTAGCTGTGGTTGGTGGAGCGATAAATGGTACGTCGATGGGTACGCTTTTTAGATTTGGTACATGCAGTGGTGGTTTGGATATCATAGCTGCTATTATGAAAAACGAAAAAGATATCTCAATAGGAAATGTACTCATGGCTTGTAATGCAGTAATCATAGCTATAGGTAGTGCATTGTATGGTATTGATAAAGGATTTTATACTATTATTTCGATGTTTGTAGCTTACAGAGTTTTGGATAAAATAGAATTGGGAATAGGTGAAACTAAACAAGTTTTTGTAATAACTTCGAAAAACGAAGAAGTTGCAAATATTATTATGCAAGATATGAATCGTGGTGTCACTTTCTTACACGGAGAAGGTGCTTATTTGAATAACGAACAAGATATAATATTCTGCGTTTTAAAGAGAGCACAAGTTGCTTATTTGAAGAAGAAATTGAAAAAGATTGACCCTCGTGCATTTATTACGGTAAATGACGCATACGAAGTATTAGGTAAAGGATTTGAAAGAGAAGAATATTAAGGAGTGGTATTATCAAAAACTTATTAATAGCACAATCAGGTGGACCGACATGTGCCATCAATGCAACATTGGCTGGTTGTTATAAAAAAGCAATTGAGCTAGGATTTGACAATGTGTACGGAGCTTTATACGGCGTTCAAGGATTGCTAGATTCCAAAATCATAGATATGAAAGCACAAATCAAAACAGATGAAGATTTGAACAGATTAAAAATCACTCCAGCAAGTGCATTGGGATCTTGTAGATATAAAGTAGACAGCGAAGAAAAACTTGCAAAAATCGTGGAAATTTTGAAATCATTTAACATTAATTATTTTATCTACATTGGTGGCAATGATTCAATGGACACAGTGTATCAATTATCCAAATACATCGAAAAAATTGGAGAAGATATTCATGTAATGGGCTCTCCGAAAACAATCGACAATGATTTATTTGGAACTGACCATACACCAGGATTTGGTTCTGCAGCGAAGTTTGTAGCAAATTCTGTCTATGAAATAGCTAAAGATGTCGAAATCTACGACTACAGAACTATAACTATTGTTGAAATCATGGGACGATACGCTGGATGGTTAACAGCAGCAGGAGCAATTTCTAAGAAACTTTGTAACCTTGGAGCAGATCTTGTGTATATAAGTGAAGATACATTTGAATTTGATAACCTAGTCAAGGAAATCAATGAAAACTTCAAAAGAACAGATAATATTTTGATTTTAGTAAGTGAAGGTATTAAAGATTCTTCCAATAACTTCATATCCAAAACATCTGGCAAGAAAGACAAGTTCGGCCATGCACAATTGCAAGGGCCATCTCACATAATCAGAGATAAATTAAAAGAAATTTACGATATGCCAATTAGAAGTATTGAACTGAACATACTTCAACGATGTGACATGTCATTTGCATCCAAGACAGACATTGAAGAATCATTTGAAGTTGGAGAATTTTCTGTAGAATGTGTAGAAAATCATTCAGGTAAAATGGTTGGAATCAAAAGAATTTCCAACAAACCTTACAAGACAGAATTCGAACTTGTCGATATAGAAAAAGTTGCCAACAAAACCAAAATGATAATTCCAAAATACACAGACAGCCATTTCCAAATCGACGACGAATTTATGGACTACATTCTTCCTTTAATCGAAGGAGAAATCGACGTAGAATACAAAAATGGAATAGCACAATACTTTGCATTCGACAAAGAAGATATTGTGAAATTGTAAAACAAAAGAGCAGAGTTGGTAATAATTCTGCTCTTTTTTAAAAAATTGTAAAAAACACTTTACAAAACAATATTATTGTGCTATCATAGAAAGGTAGTCGTGGTTCATTAGCTCAGATGGTAGAGCACCTGACTTTTAATCAGGGTGTCCCGGGTTCGAGTCCCGGATGAGCCACCAATAGCCGAGCTTTTGTAGCTCGGTTTTTTTAATTTGAGGTGAAAAATGTATTTAATTGTATCCGCATTGATATTATTATTTTTACTAATATCAATTTCGTACAAAATCAACATAGTACAATACGAAATAAAATCTGAAAAGATTGACCGTGATATGGACATATTATTCTTATCGGATCTTCATTCATGTGATTATGGAATAAATCAAAAGAAATTAATGGATAAAATAAAATCCTTTGATTGTGATGTCATTTTGTTGGGTGGAGATATTGTAGATGACAAATTAAAACCCCAAAAAGCATTTGAATTGCTGGAACAATTGCAACAACTAGGTAAGAAGATTTACTACGTTCATGGAAATCACGAAAAAAGAATAAAAAATCTGGATGAAATAGACATGGCAATCAAAAATTATGGTGTACAAATTCTAGATAATGAAGAAGTGTTCTTATCGAACAACATTAAACTTATCGGAGTGGACGATTCATCTGGAGAAATCTTGGATGATTATGAGAATGAATTAGACAGATTAGATGAGAATTTGAATTCAGAAAATTTTAATATATGTTTGATTCACAAACCCGATTATTATTTCAAGAAAAATCTGAAAAAATTCGATTTGATGATATCGGGGCACACTCATGGAGGGCAATGGAGGCTTCCTTTTATATTAAATGGAATTATATCACCAGGACAAGGTTTATTTCCAAAATACGCAGGAGGAATGTACAACGACGATTATACGCTGGTAGTATCACGAGGACTTGCCAAGGAAAAGACCGTAGTTCCAAGGATATTTAATCGACCAGAAATCAATTTAATAAAAATTAAAATGTGATATTTATTTTTAGGAAAACACTTGACAAAAACGAAAAATAAGTATAATATTTAATTGTAAGGTACCTTAAAGATAATTATCAATAAATAAAAGAAAGGAATTAACATGGGAAAAAATATCAATAAAAAAATTAAAACAACTATTAAAGGAACATTATTACTTACTGGTCTTTTAATGATGGCACCGGTTTTGACACAAGCAAAATCTGCTGATAAACCACCAATCGAAGTACAATATGAACAACGAAAATATGTATCTATTATTCGAAGAAATGTTGGAGCAGAATATTGGTACGAAAATGCAGGTTATAAAGGTTATTTGCATAGATCTGCAAGACCTGCTTTTGAAGAAAATGGAGTTTTGTATTATAAATACTCTGGAAATGTTTATAGGTTTACAGGTGGTGGTCCTGGTCCGGGCGGAGGATATAGATATTAATGTAATAATTATGTGAAAAGTCGGTATTTGCCGACTTTTCACGAATATTTTAAATTAAAGGAGACAAAAATGTTTACTTACAAACTAAAAAAATTATACAGATACAGACTGTTTCCATTTTTGATTCTGTTTTCTATTACTATGGGTTTGGTTTCTTTTTTTATGCATTTTAATACAACAAACCATGCGTTTGATTTTCTCATTTCAAGCGATATGTCCATTTCTAATAATATCAGTTGGGATGAGTTAATTATCAAAAAAACTGATTGGAAGAAAATAACACCGGAAGGACCAGACAAAAAAAGCTACGAAGACCACAAGCAATACCTGATTGAAGGGAAAAATGTATTACAAAACTTGATGAAAGCTTATGGCCTTGATGAAAACTACAAGTACGATAAGTCTAATTATAATGAAAAGTATATCATAAAGTACACTAATGAATTGGATGCTCTGAATAATAAATACCATACAGATGAAAACATAGATAATCCTAAGGAGCTCAGGAGAGCTGTACTGAGTGGAGAAGGCTACATGAATTTCTTGAAAGAGAGAAACTCCGTAGAAGATAGATTGATTGACGAGAATGACAATCACAGTTTCAGCAAAGTAATATTTGATGAAGCTGGCGTGATTTTTGGAGCTGTGCCGATAATTCTGCTAGGATTTGTGATGATTTTCACAATGAGAGAAGATGATATAACCAGCGTAACATCGAATTCCAAAATAAAGGATGTAGCGAACAATTTTGGTATTATTATGTGTATGATTGTGATGTACATTTTCATTTCATTATTGACAGTGTTTGTGGCATCTTTAATAACTGGAAATGGTGTTGGGGACTTATCGTATCACTACGACTCTACATTTGTTATTAGGACTGTTCATGACAGGGGTGGTTCGATAAGAGAATACTCCTACGTTATGAGAACGCCTTTGTCCACATTTTTTAAGAGTGTATTTCCTTTTGCTTTGATCACTATGGCGTTTGGATTTGCGTTTTCTTTTGTTGATAAACTTATACAAGACACTAAAGTAAAGTACTTTACTTTGGTTTTAATAATGAGTTTGCTATTGGTTGATTTTAATTTCTTCAATCATGCATACAATCCTCTAAGCTTGTTCAAGTCGTTTTCGTTAAAACCTGTGATTGCTACAGTGGTTATGCTTTTGATAACAGCTATAGGCACGATTTTTTTGAACAGGAGAAAAGAATTCACATCTCATGATACATACAAAGATCGAAATGTATTCAACTTAAAAGGTTCCATTAAAAACCGTGTTCTATCATTTAATGGGTTTTTGATATTGTTTGTCGTGTGTGCTATTTTGGTTGGAAATATCTGCCTACAAAACAATTGGCATAATTTTAATTCAATTCAAACTAAAAACTATAACCATCTTAATTCTGCCTTAGAAAATTTGGTTTATAGGGATATTAATGAGATTAAGGCAAAGTACGGCAATAGCAAAAGGGCAAAGGAAATGATAGATTCTCATTCAGATGCTTTGGAATTTTACGAAAATGAGAACAAATACTTCGAAGCTTACGAAAATAGATACAAATCTCCCCAAAAGTTCAACAATATTAACAAGGAAAGGGTAACCGAATTTAATGTTGTTCTTCATGGTGGTTCAGCTAGTAAAACAACTGGAATGGTGGATGTATTCAACGATTTTGCACTTGAAGGAGCATTCTTCAAACAAAAATACATGATAACCAATAACATTAAGCCAACTGACAAATATTATATTCCGGAATTAGGAATTGATTATAATCCATTTGATGTGGATAGCTTCAAGGGAACTTTGCCTAAAATCAATTACTACATTACTCATGGTATATCAGAGAGAACAAATGCTTTTGGGATGTTACACGATTACTTCTATCTCAAGTTAAATGTGGTGATGATTGTATTTGCACTATTGTTGTTCACATCTACGATTATCAAATCGAATAAGCAGCTTGAACTTAAGTCTGTACTTCCTGTAAGTCGAACAAAATCGTACAAGTACAAGATTATAGAAAGCGTAATATATGCGATTGGTATCAACCTTGTTGCAACAGTAATATTATTCTTAGCTGGTGGTATTATGGGTGGATTTGGAGATGGTGATTTTCCGATTATTAATTATATTGTGGACGGTGGAATTATTTACTCAAATGTTGGTCCATTTCTGGTGTATATACTAGAATCTTTTACAATAACTGTGTTGTTTACGATATTTATCAGTATGTTTGTAAATTCTATGTACACTGCTACTAACAAACTATTTACGATATTAATATCTATAATTGCGTTTATTGTACCATTCACTGCATTAAAGTATATGGGAGTAATCGGATCTTTTGTTCCATTTAACTATGTGGATTCGGGATTTGTATCTACGGGATTTTTGTCGGCGTTGATAAGACAGAATTCTTACACGATGGTGATGGCTGTTGTAGTTCTTGTGATTAGTTCAATATTGTTTTATGTATTGGGCAGAGTTTCATTTGGCAGGAGGAAATAATGTTAGAAGTAGTAAATATTGAAAAAAGTTACGGAAAGAAAAAGATACTTCACGATATATCTTTTAGTATTGAAAAAGGACAAATCAAAGCTTTAGTAGGACCGAATGGCTCTGGTAAGACTACTTTGATGAATACTATGACCAATCTACTCAAAAGAGATGGCGGACAAGTTTTGGTAGACGGCAAAGAGTTTAAAGATGAGAAGATTTTTAATTATATTTCTTTTTTCAAAGATGAGAAAATCTTGGATGAAAACTTGTACGGCATGGATTATTTGAACTATATCAAAAATGTCTATAAAAGAACCAAGGATGATGTGGATAGGGTTATCAAAGAAATAGGAATTGAAAGTTTTGTAAAAAGCAAGACTGGTTCGTATTCTTTGGGGATGAAAAAGAAGCTGATGCTTGCGATGGATTTCTTGCCACAAAGAGATATTATATTGCTTGATGAACCGCTTTCTGGTCTTGATCCAACTAGCGTTATAAAGATGATGGCTCTTATAAAGAAGAAAGCAAAAGATGGGCAGGGAATTCTAATATCCAGTCACTCTTTAAACGATATCGATGAAATCACCAATAATATTTTGTTCTTAAAAGACGGCAAAATTTTGGAAGAAGTTTTGGAAAATGAAAAATTCATAGAGATTATCTCGAGCGATAACGAAAAATTATCATCTGTTTTGAAATCAAAGGGTTTTAATATGGATAAAAATATGATAAGCTTAAACAACAGTAGTATTAATGATATTTTGTCTGTTATTATAGAAAATAATATTGAGATTTTGGATATCAAAAGACGTTCGAAAACTTCTCAAGAACGATACAAAGAAATTTTTGGAATTTAAAATAAAAATATGCAAAAAACTAAGAATTTGTTTGACATATCATAATGTTAATGATAGAATATACAAGGATAAATAAGAATATCTTGTATATTCTTTTTTTATGCATAAAATAATTTCAGGAGGTGGAAAATTTGCCAACAATTAATCAATTAGTAAGACAAGGAAGAAAATCTAAAACTTACAAATCTGATTCACCAGCTTTGAGTCGTAACTTCAACAGCATCAAAAAAAGCTATACAGAAGCTAACTCTCCTCAAAAAAGAGGCGTATGTACTTCAGTAAGAACTATGACTCCTAAAAAGCCTAACTCAGCACTTCGTAAGGTTGCCAGAGTTCGTTTAACTAATGGTATGGAAGTTTTATCTTACATTCCAGGTATCGGACACAACCTACAAGAACACAGTGTTGTATTAATCAGAGGTGGTAGAGTAAAGGACTTACCAGGGGTAAGATACCACATTGTCAGAGGTGCTTTGGATACTGCAGCTGTTCAAAACAGAATGCAAGGTCGTTCAAAGTACGGTGCTAAGAAACCAAAGAAATAAAACAAAAACAAAAGGTATTAGTGTGAATAAAAGATTTTAATATACATTTATAGCACAGCGATGTAATTCGAGTACCTGAGAAATACTAAATAGTAAGGAGGGAAGCGAAGTGCCAAGAAAAGGACATGTTCAAAAAAGAGAGGTAATGCCAGATCCAGTTTACGATGATAAGACAGTTACTAAGCTTATCAACAACATTATGTTAGACGGAAAAAAAGGTACTGCCCAAAAAATTGTTTATGGTGCTTTTGATATTATCAAAGAAACTACAGGAGAAGACGCTCTTGAAGTATTCTACAAAGCAATGAACAATATTATGCCTATCTTAGAAGTTAAAACTAGAAGAATAGGTGGAGCTAACTACCAAGTTCCTATCGAAGTTAGACCAGAAAGAAGACAAACTTTAGGTTTGAGATGGTTAACAACTTATACAAGAGCTCGTGGTGAAAAAACTATGGTTGAAAAGTTAGCTAAAGAAATCATGGATGCAGCTAATAACACTGGTGCATCAGTTAAGAAGAGAGAAGACGTACACAAGATGGCTGAAGCTAATAAGGCTTTTGCACATTATAGATACTAATCTATCGGAAAGTAAGTAAGGAGAAAAAATGGCTAGACAAGTTTCATTAAAAGATACAAGAAACATTGGTATAATGGCCCATATTGATGCCGGTAAAACTACAGTTACTGAACGTATTTTATACTATTCAGGTAAAATCCATAAAATTGGGGACACTCATGATGGTGCCGCTCAAATGGACTGGATGGTTCAAGAACAAGAAAGAGGTATTACAATTACTTCTGCAGCAACAACTTGTTTCTGGAAAGGTAACAGAATCAATATTATCGATACACCGGGTCACGTTGACTTCACAGTTGAAGTAGAAAGATCTCTTAGAGTTCTTGACGGTTCAGTTGCTTTATTCGATGCGAAAAGCGGTGTAGAACCACAATCAGAAACTGTTTGGAGACAAGCTGATAAATATGGCGTACCAAGAATTTGCTTCATCAATAAAATGGATGCAACAGGCGCTGATTTCTTTATGTCTGTTGACACTATTAGAGAAAGATTGAGAGCAAATGCTGTACCTATCGAAATTCCTATCGGAGCTGAAGATAAATTCGTAGGTGTAGTTGATCTTATTACAATGAAAGCTAATATCTACAAAAACGAACTAGGAACAGAATTCACTGTTGAAGATATTCCAAGTGACTTAGTAGAAGTAGCTGAAAAATATAGAGCAGAATTATTAGAAAACATAGCAGAACACGATGAAGAGTTAATGGAAAAATACCTTGAAGGTGAAGAATTAACTGAAGAAGAAATCAAAAGAGCTATAAGAACTGCAACAATTGCTAACGCAATGAACCCAGTACTTTGTGGTTCTGCATATAAGAACAAAGGTGTTCAACCTTTATTGGACGCAATAGTTGATTATATGCCAGCGCCAACTGATGTACCAGATATCAAAGGTGTGGATCCTCAAACTGATGAGCCAACTACAAGAAAATCATCAGATGAAGAACCATTTGCTGCATTAGCATTCAAAATCGCAACTGACCCATATGTTGGTAAGCTTGCGTTCACAAGAATTTATTCAGGAAGTGTTGAGTCAGGAAGCTATGTTTACAACTCAACAAAAGGTAAGAGAGAAAGAATAGGTCGTATCTTAATGATGCACGCTAACAAGCGTGAAGAAATTGATAAAGCATACGCTGGAGACATCGTAGCTATTATCGGATTAAAAGATACAACAACTGGGGACACTTTATGTGATATGGATAGCGAAGTTATCCTTGAAAACATGGAATTCCCAGATCCAGTAATTTCGGTAGCAATCGAACCTAAAACAAAAGCAAGTCAAGAAAAAATGGGTATTGCTCTTGCAAAACTTGCAGAAGAAGACCCAACATTTAGAACATATACAGACGAAGAAACTGGCGATACTATAATCTCTGGTATGGGTGAACTTCACCTTGAAATTATCGTTGATAGACTTTTACGTGAATTCAAAGTAGAAGCTAATATCGGTAACCCACAAGTTGCTTACAGAGAATCAATCACTCAAGCAGCTGAAGCTCAAGGAAAATATGTTAAACAATCAGGTGGTCGTGGACAATACGGTGATTGTACTCTTAGAGTTGAACCACTTGACAATCCAGAAGAATCAAATGGTATCGAATTTGTTAATGCAATTGTCGGTGGTGCTATTCCAAAAGAATACATTCCATCAGTTCAAGCAGGTGCAGAAGAAGCAGCTCAAACAGGTATCTTAGGTGGATATCCAATGCTTGACATGAAGATTACTCTTTTAGATGGTTCTTACCACGATGTCGACTCATCAGAAATGGCATATAAAATTGCCGGTTCTATGGGCTTCAGAGCAGCAGTTGCAAAAGCAAAACCAATCTTATTGGAACCAGCGATGAAAGTTGAAATCACAACTCCAGATGAATACTTGGGAGATGTAATGGGAGACGTTTCATCAAGAAGAGGTAAGATTGACGGTATGAATCCTAAAAATGGTGTACACGTATTAGATGCGTTTATTCCATTGGCAGAAATGTTTGGATATGCAACAGACTTAAGATCAAAAACACAAGGTCGTGCAACATATTCAATGCAATTCGATCATTATGAACAAGTTCCTAACTCAATTTCAGAAGAAGTTATAGGAAAAAAGAATAATAAATAGGAGGCTTATAAATGAGTAAAGCTAAATTTGAAAGAAATAAACCACACGTAAACATTGGTACAATAGGTCACGTTGACCACGGTAAAACAACATTAACTGCAGCCGTAACACTTGTATTAAACAAGAGAATGGGCTCAGGAGAATTCGTAGACTACGCTAACATCGATAAAGCACCAGAAGAAAGAGAAAGAGG
>NZ_QGTH01000028.1 GCF_003182075.1 Finegoldia magna | reverse complement strand
AAATATTCTAGTACTAATTTTATTTTAAATTCTTTTGTGTATTTTGGCATACAAAAACCCCTCCATCCGTATTCCGGATTTTGGGGTTCAGGTTATTTCAATGGTTCTATAATAAATGTTGGGTTCCACCTAAACTACAACATTTATTATAGAACCATTTTATTAAGTTAAATCTTCAAATTAGATTTAAATAAAACGATTGTATTAATTTGAAGCTAAGTTTAAGAGGTGAGCAATATGTTGAAGAATTTGAAAAGTTATAATTATAAGCTACCTAAAACTAATGGTGGTATTGAAGAAAACACAATAAATAATAATTCAATAATTATTATAGGGGCAAATGGTAGTGGGAAAAGTAAATTAGGTGCCTGGATCGAAGACCAAGATCAAGATATAGTTCATCGAATTGGAGCACAGAGAAAACTTAATTTTAAGTCTAATTTATCGCTTAGTAATTATGATTATGCAAAGAATAAAATAATTTATGGAACAGATGATGAAGATACAATTAAAAGACATAATAAAGGATTCAGATGGGATTGGGGGAAATCTAAAACGACTAAACTGATAGATGATTTTGATGACGTTTTAGCAGCTTTAATAGCGATGTATAACAATGAAACATCAGTATATTTTAAAAATTGTCAAGATGCGGAAAAAAATAATTCTGTAAAGCCTAACACTCCTCTAACTGTTATCGATAAACTAATGGAAATATGGAATAGTATATTTCCACAAAGACATCTTTTGTTTGAAGAGTCTAAGTTTTATGCCTATGAAAGTAGCAAGCGTTCTGAAAAGTATTCTGCAAACCAAATGAGTGATGGAGAAAGATCGGTATTATACTTAGCTTCTCAAGTTTTAGCTATTCCTGAAAATAAAACTTTGGTAATCGACGAGCCTGAAATCCATCTTCATGGAACAATAATGAATGAGTTGTGGGAAAGCCTAGAAGAATATCGCTCTGATTGCTTGTTTATTTATATAACACATGATACAAATTTTGCTGCTTCTCATAAAAACTCAGAAAAGATATGGATAAAGAATTATGATGGGGAAAATTGGAATTTAGAAAAAATAATTTCATCTGACCTTCCAGAAAAGTTGCTATTTGATATTTTAGGGTCACGTAAAAATATTTTGTTCGTAGAAGGAGAAGAGAATAGTTTTGACACTCAATTATACTCTATCTTATATCCTAACTATTTTATTATTCCTTGTGGAAGCTGTATGCAGGTAATTATGAGAACAAAATCCTTTAAATCAACTCAAAATATCCACAATTATAATGTCTATGGAATAATTGACCGTGACTTTAGAACGGAATATGAAATAAATAAATTAGCAAAAGATAATATTTACACGCTAAAAGTCTCTGAAGTAGAGAATTTATTTATTATAGAAGAACTCATCAAATTTTTAGCAGATTATTTAGCCAAGAATTTTAATTATGTATTTAATAATATTAAAAATTATATTATTAAAGAAAGATTTGGTAATCAGATTCGTAGTCAGGTTAATAAAAACGTGGTATCTCAGATAAAACATGAATTATCTATGGCTGAAATTTCTGAAATAAATACAAAAGATAGTTTCACTAATATTATTAAAAGTATTAATGATGAAAGTATTTATGAAGAAACATTAAATTCATATGAAGAAGCATTGAAAAGTAATAATTACAATAAAGTGTTAGAAATGTTTAATGAAAAAGGATTAGCTAAATCAATAGGCCATCATCTTAGTTTAAAAGACAATGATTACTTAAATACAGTTATTTCTATTTTGCGAAATAAGGAACAAGAGGAAGTATTTGGAATATTTAAAAACTATGTCCCAAGGCTTTCGGATTAAACATTGATATAAACTTAGTTCGGAACAGTTATAACTTCTCCGATACTGGGACTGGGACGGGACTAAAAATTTGAAAATGTCCTATAATTAGGTGGATTTGGTGATACTCTAAAAAATAGAATCTAGTATTTTGAATGGTTTGGGATATATTGTACGTTTGGAAAAGAAGAATGGGAATAATAGCTACATCTAAGGGTGACCGATGCTAAAGCATCGGTCATTTTTGGTATGAAACAAATCTGAGTCCGAAACACTAAGCGAGAAAATTTCAAGTGAATTTTCAATGACAAGGATATAAATTTATAAATTCATATTGTACAAGAATCAAGTATATGATAATATAGTCCAATAATTAAAATATTTAAACAGGAGGATTGATATATGTTGTCCAAAATTAAATTGTGGTTTTTTAATCATAAGAATTTTTTAAGGATGTCAAGATTTTTAATTTTAACAGTGTCGCTTCTTTTAGTTACCTGGATTTTTGATCATCAATATATTTCAATTAAATCTTATATTCCCAAACAACTATTGTTGTCGGTTGAAGTTTCGGTAGATTTTCTTTCTAATATATCTGGAATATTTTTAACTATAAGTACTTTTTGTTTTACAATTATTGTCACTGTACTTAATAAATATAGCAGTAGTATATCACCTAGGATGCTTCAGAGTTTCATAGATAGGACTGGAGTTCTTGGTTTATATGGTATATTTGTCAGTGGTTTTTTCTATTCAGTAATCAGTATCCTATTATTGCAAGATATTGCTCCAGACCAACATGTTATCGCTGGAAGTCTTGGAATTGCTTATTCCATAATTGCGATGCTAAGTTTTATCGCTTTCTCAAGACAGGTTCTTGATAATCTAAAAGTATCAAATATTATAGAAAATATTTTTAATGATTGCGAGAAACTTATTGATAAAGAGGTAGAACTAAGAAAAAAAGCTAAGCATTATGAAGTAGATGACGAATCTACAAAGTTATCAATTGTAGCTGAGAGTTCAGGTTATTTATTTGAAATAAAAGCAGATGAGATTTTTAAAGAGCTTAATGGCATAAAAGCAGAACTTGCTATAAACAAGAGAATTGGTGAATACACAACCAAAGGCGAAACCTTAGGGGAATTAAATATATTCCAATGCGAGTTGGATGATAATGATAAAAAAGAATTAAAAGAAAAATTAAGTCCATTGTTTATAATAAATGCTTACAATAATAGAGAAGAAGATTATCACCGTGGAATTGTAAACTTAACCGAAATCGCGAATATGGCCCTAAGCCCTGGCACAAATGATCCAAATACTGCAATAATGTGTATAAATAAAATGTCATCATTGCTAGGGAAACTATTATCTGCAGGCAATCATTTTATAATCATGAAAGAGGACGAAAATGTAAAAATAATTTATCAAAGTTATTCTGTGGAGGATGAACTATATCTTGGTTTCAGCCAGATAATTTCCTATTCAGCAGGTGATCCATTGGTTACCAAAGCGATTTTACAAGGAATTTTTATAATATACACAATGGCAGATATAAGTGCTAAAAAAAGCATAAAAAAATTTTTTGATGATAGCTATGAAATTTTAATAGAAAATTTTACTCACGAAATTCATTTGGATAGTTTTAAAAGAATAAAAAACAACATGGAAGAGCACGTAAGTTTATAGGAAAATTAGACAATGTTTTTAAAAAATAGAAAATGATTCCAAACTAAAAAATCTATATGATAGATTTGATAATTACAAATCTACAAATTTATAATTCTAAGGTACTGGGACTGGACCAAAAATTTGAAAATGTCCTATAATTAGATGGATTTAGTGATACTCTAAAGAATAAAATCTAGTATTTTGAATGGTTTAGGATACATCGAACATTTGGAAAAGAAGAATTATTGATTAAAGGATAAGCGTAGGCTTGTCCTTTTTACGTGGGAAAAATGTTGTACTAGGAATGAAATAAACTCATTAAAATAGTCACGGTGAATATTTATGATATAATATTTTGATGCTAATAATTATTTTACGTTGATATCTGAATACATATTTTAATAAATCGACTTAGAAAACATATTGGAGGGACAATGAAGCTGCTTGTAATTTTAGCATTTGCGATAAATTTTGTATATAATTTCAAATGCAAACAACAAAACAAAATAAACGTTAAAATTCAATCGAAAATAATACTAATTATAAGTGTATTTGCTATTGTAGTTTTTGTTATTTGCTATAAATTTGAAAACACATTACTGGGCTATCTTGTTGCTATATTTGCAACAGCTTCAATTTATTCATCAGTATTCTATCAAGGAATTTCTGAAAAAGGAATCAATATCACGATGAATGCAACTACTATATTAAAATTTGTGAGATTTGACGAAATTAAGAAAATAAATATAGAAAAGAAAAATGATAATTTAAAAATAAAAATATACGTATATGGAAATACATTTATTCAAATTTACGATATAGATTATGAAGATGAGATTAGATATATATTTAAGCAAAGATTACGCTAAAATCATTGGATTTTTACTATGTTAATTTTAGTTTCTTGAGGCAACGGCAGGAATTATTGTATTATTGTGGCATAGAAAGAAGGGTAAAAAAATGTTGAATGAAAATATTAAATCACTAAGAAAACAAAATGGATTGTCACAGGAACAGTTAGCTAATGAAATGCATGTTGTCAGACAGACAGTTTCAAAATGGGAGAGAGGATTGTCCGTTCCTGATTCGGATTCTTTGATAAATTTATCGGAAATCTTACACACATCTGTAAGCGTCCTATTAGGTGAAAATATAGAAGAAACACAACAAACAGAATTAGATAAAATATCGGAAAAACTCGAAGAAATTAATATGCAATTTTTCGAAAATAAACAAAAGAAAATTACGATTTACAGAAATATATTTATCGCATTCGACGTGCTAATTGTGGTTGTGTTCATAGCATTGTTTTTTATGAAAAGCAGCTATTTACAATGGGACACGACAGACTCAAACACAGCAGTAATGAAATTCATATTGCAAAGTTTCGAATGGGGATTTGTCAGAATAGCACCACTACTTCTTGTGATTTGCACAATTTGTGCATATATTTTTAATAAGAAATTAAAACAACGTAGTGTGATATAATTAGCATATTTCAGAAAAAATGGTAGACAATTTCCATTTTTCAGTAAACATAATATCAAGAGGAAAAGGAAAAAGTGCAGTAGCAAGTGCGGCATATATAAGTGGAGAAAAAATAAAAAATGAATAGGACAGAGTAACCTACGACTATACAAGGAAAAAAAGTATTAGTAAAAAATATAATATTGCCTGATCACATACCAAAAGAATTTAACGATAGGTCGACCTTATGGAATAAAGTAGAAATTGCAGAAAAAAATTCTAATGTACAATTAAAAAGACAATTAATAATAGGACTACCCAAAAAATTATCTTTAAGTGAAAATAAAAACCTAGTCGAAAAATTTATAAAAGAAAATCTAACATCACAAGGAATTATAGTAGATTATGCAATTCATGATTAGAGTCAAGACAAAAATGGGTAATAATCTTATGTAGGTTGAAAGTTTTACTATGCTAAGAATAGATTTTTTACGAAAATTGTTACTTGCCATAAAGCTTGGTAAGGTTCTAATTCTAATGAAGGTGATGGCAAAATTATGAAAGAAAAACTCATTATTAAAAAATTAAGAGAAGATAGCAGAAATGAAATCTACACAAATAGAGGAATTAACCCAATATTCCAGCTAAATCCAAAATCAAAAATTTTGATAATTGGGCAAGCTCCTGGGGAAAAGGTTGAAGAAACTGGTATTTTATTTAATGATAAGAGTGGGGAAAATCTTGTCAAATGGTTGGGTATATCGGAAGACGTCCTCCATAGTGAAGATTTTTCTATAATTCCAATGGATTTTTATTATCCTGGAAAGGGGAAATCGGGCGACAAGGCTCCTAGATCTTTTATTGCAAAAGAATACCATCCACTATTATTAAATGAATTGAAGGATATAAAGTTAACCATTTTGATAGGAGCCTATGCTCAAAAGTTTTATTTGAAGGATAAATTTAAGAAAAATTTAACTGAAACAGTAAAATCTTACAAAGAATTTTTGCCAGAATATTTCCCAATAGCCCACCCAAGTCCTCTAAACAACAGGTGGATAGCAAAAAATCCTTTTTTTAGAGAGGAGGTCTTGCCTGAGTTAAAGAAAATTGTAAAAAAGCTGAGATAAATTGTGTTTGTAAAAATTTATTGTATACCATTTTTTATGGTAATGGTCATTAACAAGGAGAGATAATATGAAAAAAATAAGTGCGAATATTTTAGACGGCAAATTTGAGCATTTGGTGGATGAGGATAATTTACAAATAACCCACCTACAAATCAAAAAGGGCGATGAAATACCAAGTCACAAGTCAGATAAAAGTGTAGTAGTTGTAATTTATAAGGGCAAGGTAGATTTTAAGGGAGAGAACGGAAATCAGATAATAATCCCAGGTGATATAATCACAATGGATCCTAATGAAATCCATGCTCTTAAGGCTCTTGAGGATAGCGATTTGATGGTTATAAAAGTAAAAATTTAAGAATATATTTAGCTAAGATAGGCAGGTGGTTATTTTATCAACCTGCCTTTAATTTTTACATATTTAAGCAAAAATTTGAGGCATCATATATGAAAAAAGACTTAGTTTTATTGAAATCACAGACGTTTTACGTTTTATAAGGATAATTATCTTATTTTAGAAAGATATCGTGCTTGGAGATTATTTTATGCAGGTGTAAGACGGTATTATTGTTGGATTTTCCAAAATGAACCTGGAGTTAACTAATATTTAGGGAAGATTGTTGCTAATGGTTTTATTGGTATCCATATCCATGGTTACGATGGCAAGTATTTTGTCCACACTTACAACACAATGACAGGACTCCACCTAAAACAACAAGAAAGAAAGGTGTAAAATGTGAAATTATTAGAATACAATGCACAATATATTAGATTAACAGATATAAAGGGGATTAGCTATGATGGGTATGCACACTATTGTGCAAAAGATGATTATGAAGTCGAAGAAGATGGTCTAGAGATGAGAGTTGATAGAGATATTTGGATTTTCTACGAATCAGATATTAAATCAATTGAAATATTAGACTAATTAAGCAAACTACTTTGATTTATACAGTAATATATTAAAGGTGCTTTTTTATTGTACACTTAAGTGTGTTGATCGAATTATATCAGAGAATAAAACCACCTCTTATGTAGATATAAGATGTTAGATTTAGATTCAAGCAAAATAAAATCTCATTAAAAAAATATAAATATGTAAGGAGGAATTTTTGTATAATAATTTTTAGGTTGTTAGGATTTTTGATTTTTGGGTATATATATTTTAATAATATAAGAGAAACGTTGCGGTCATTTTGCAAACGATATTATAAATATTGTTTGGCAAATTTATTTATCAATTTGCGTATTAAACTATGCAATAAAAATGCAAATGTTTTCTTATAAATAATAGGAGGCACAATTATGAAATCTTATCCAACAAACAAAATCAGAAATCTTAGCTTGGTTGGGCATAGTGGAAGTGGAAAAACTCAACTCACTGAAGCATGCCTATACTTAACCAATGTGATTAACAGAGTCGGAAAAGTTGAGGACAAAAACACAGTTTCTGACTATTCTAAGCAAGAAATGAAGAGGGGTATTTCTATATCCAGCTCTGTTATTCCAATCGAACACAATGACATAAAAATCAATTTCATAGACACTCCGGGCTATTTTGATTTTGAAAGAGAAGTGTATCAATCACTAAGAGCATCTGAAGCGGCGCTTATTGTTATTGATGCTGTTAATGGTATAGAAGTAGGAACAGAAAAAGTTCTTCGTTATACTCAATCAATAGATCTTCCAAGAATTATTTTTGTAAATAAAATGGAAAAAGAAAATGCTAATTTCAACAAATGTGTTAGTGATTTGCACATTAAATTTGGTAATAATATTATTCCGTTCACTTTGACTCTTGGAGAAGGCGAAGACTTTAAGGGAGTTATTGATGTTATCGACAAAAAAGCATATGAATACAATGGTTTCGAATTCAAAGAAGTTCCTATTCCGGAAGATAGAGTGGATGAAGTTAATGTCGTATTCGATGAAATTTGTGAAGTTGTCGCTCAAACAGACGATGATTTGATGGAAAAATATTTCAACGGAGAAGAATTTACTCACGAAGAATTCAAAAAAGCTTTAGTATCAGCACTACTTGAAGGTAGTTGTGTACCACTTATTGCAGGAAGTGCGCTTACAGGAGTAGGTGTTGATGTTTTATTAGAAATTATCGAAAAATACATGCCAACACCTGACGATGAAAGAGCAAAATACGGATTCAGACATGCTGACGACAAGCAACGTAAGTTCTCTGTTGACGAACCAATGAGTGCAGTTGTATTTAAGACAATTGTGGATCCTTTTGTTGGAAAGATTTCAATTTTCAAGGTTATATCAGGTAAAATAACCAAAGATACTTTAATATATAATTCAAGCAAGGAAGTTGACGAAAAAATTGGTGATTTGTTCTTCTTACGTGGCAAGGAACAAATAAAAACCGATGAAGTTCACGCAGGTGACATCGGTGCAATTAGCAAATTGGTTGAAACAGAAACAGGGGATACTATTTCTGATAAGAATGATCCAACTGTTTACAAACGTTTGAAATTAAAACCTGCAACATTATTCTTTGCAATTCAACCAAAATCGAAATCAGATGACGATAAAATTTCTAGTGCATTAACTAAATTGCAAACTGAAGATTTGTCATTTGTATCTGAAAGAAATAATGAAACTAAGCAATTATTAATCGGTGGACGAGGCAATGTTCAACTTCAAGTAATGATGGACAGATTAAAAGACGAATACCAAGTAGAAACAGAAGTTGTTCCATTGAGAATTGCATATCGTGAAACTATCAAATCAAAATCAGACGTCGAAGGAAAACACAAGAAACAATCTGGTGGTGCTGGACAATTTGCGGATGTATTTATTAGATTTGAACCATTGACAGATTCTGAAGAAAACTTTGTATTTGAAGAAGAAGTATTCGGTGGAGCTGTTCCTAAGAATTTCTTCCCAGCAGTTGAAAAAGGCTTGGAAGAATCGTTGGAAAAGGGACCTTTGGCAGGATATCCTGTAGTTGGCGTCAAAGCGATTCTTTACGATGGAAAATATCACCCAGTAGATTCAAATGAAATGGCATTCAAGATCGCAGCTCAAATCGCATTTAAAAAAGGAATTGAAGAAGCGAAACCAATTTTATTAGAACCTATTATGAAAGTTACAATCAAAATCCCTGAAGAATACATGGGAGATGTAATGGGAGATATGAACAAACGCCGTGGTAAAATATTGGGAATGGAATCTGACGAAGACGGTAACCAAGTAGTAATCGCAGAAGCTCCTCACAAAGAATTATTCGAATATTCAATAGATTTGAGATCAATGACTCAAGCAAGGGGAGAATTTGAAATGGAATTTGTGAGATATGAAGAAGTCCCTGCAAATGTTACAGAAGAAATAATTAAAGAACAATAAAATTAGAGATGCCCTTATCGTTTGATAGGGGCATTTTTGCGTGAGAAAAATAAGTGTTGAGATATTAGCGAGAAAGCACAAGGCTTACTTAAGTATATATTAATCTATTATTTATTTCTATTGCAAATACATTTGATTTATTGTAAGCTAATATTGATATTATATATGAAAAATACATACAAGGAGTTAATATGAAGTTAAGGATTTTATGTCTGGTTATATTATCGTCTATTGCTCTGTCTGCTTGTGGGCAAGAAAATTTAAATAATAAACCAGAACAAAAAATTGAGCAAACAAAAAAATCGAAATCTAAGATTATTTCCGATAAAATTATAGATGGTACAATGGTTATTGATTTTAAAGGTAAAGAACAGACATATAAATTTGATGGAGATTGGAAAGCTTTCAGTAATATAGAAAGATCTTTTCAAAGATTGATTTATGGATTTTCTTTTTTAGACGATTTTTTTAATGCGTATGAAGATACAAAGGATATTTCATATATAAAAGAAGGGTATTCATTGATAATTTCTTTTGTAGAGCAAATGGAGTTTGATAAAAGTAAAATGTCATGGCATGATGAAACAACTGCTCTTAGAATGACGAATATTCTAAACTTTATTAAAAAAACTGAACAATTAGATTTTAAATTGTCTAATAAAGATGAAGAATTGCTTGACGATAATTTGAAGAAAACCGCAGAACTTTTTGCATTTACTGATTTCTATTCTGGTAATAATAATCATGGGTTTTTTCAAGATGAAGCAGGTCTTATGTATGCAGTAAAATATGGTAGAGATGACATAAAAGATATATGCAGTAAAAGAATAGAAAAATATATTAAAGATAACTTTGATAATGATGGTGTCCATTTGGAAAATTCATCTGAATATCACTATGTGTTAGTTGCTGAATTAAAAAAAGTTTTAGATAATTATGACGAAAATGTGATTCCAAATTACAATGAATTAAAGGAAATTTACGTAAAATCTGCAGATTTTGCCTACCAAACTCTTCTTCCAAGTGGAATCATACCTAATATTGGTGATTCCTGGTCGATGAAGATTAATCTAAATGATTATTATAGTGAGGATATTTTAAATAATAGAAACACTAACAAAAGACAAACTTATTATGAATCTGGTTATGACATTTACAAAAATATGGACAAAAAAGCTTTTCTTTTGTTTAGGGGTGGTTACATCAAGAATCCTCACCATCATAACGATGATTTGAGTTTTTGGCTATATAAGGACGGTAATATATTTACTGAATTTGGTTCGTATGGATATGAAGAATCTAATCCTCATACAAAATACCAAACAGATTTTGAAGCCCATAATACTTTAATTGTAGACGATGGAAATAAATTTAAGGGTAAGGATGTAAAAATAACAAAAACAGATTCTCCATGGGAAATGTCAGGTGTGACTAAAAGAATTTCAAATATTACTTTCAAAAGGAATATAAGATTTAACAAAGACTTATCAAATATTTCGATAATTGATACTGTAAAATCATTGGACAAACAAGAACATAAATACACTAGACTATTTCACTTAGATCCTTCAATTCAACCTAAAATCAAGAAGAAGTTAGGAAAAAATGTTGTTGAACTTTATAGAGGCGACAAGCTTATTGGAAAGTTAATTACTGAAGATGAAGTGAGTTTAACAGATGATTTTTATTATTCTGTTTACTATCAAAATCCTCCACAAAGTACAAAAGTAATTAAAGTTGATTGTAATGGAATAGATAAAGAAATGAAAGTTGATATTGAATTAAAATAATTATAATAAGTAGAGATGCCCTTATCGTGTGATAGGGGCATTTTTTGTGTGAGAGCGTAAGGCTTGCTAACGTACAAGCAAACATCTCGCTTGTGAAAATCTGGCTTGATCAGATTCAGTAAGACTAGAACTGACTAGATTACGTAGAAGTATTCTTCCTTGAAGTTTTTGTAAAGTGAGAAGTGGTTTTTGTTGTAATCAAGTAGTCCTTCTTTTTTCATTTCCATTAGTTCCTTAGATAGTGCACTTCTGTCGACGTTTAGGTAATCTGCAAGTTCTTGTCTATTAAATGGTATGTCGAATTGGTTGGTTTCTTTTTTTAGGGCGACAGAGCTTAGGTAGACGGATAGTTTTTGGCGAATTTTTTTGAAGGAGGATTGGCAAAGTTTTTGTGATAGTGAATAATTGTCGTTCGATAATATGAGGAGAAGATTTTTGATTAATTTGTCGTTGTAATCGTTGTGATTTGTGAAAATTTGGTTTGTTTTTATGAACAAGATTTCGCAGTCTTCACTTGCAACTACATCTATGATTAATTTTTCGCCACTTATTGCGTAAGACTCTGCTATTATTTGGAATTTATTTCTGTTTGAAAGTATCATTCTACTTCCCCAATAATTTGTGATTTCTAATCTAACTTTTCCTTTGAGTATTAACCCGAATGTGTCTGTTGTGTTTCCAGATTTGTATATGTATTGGTGTTTTTTATAGGATTTTTGGTAAATAAAATTTGAGTTTAATAGTTGTTCGATTTCTTGTTTTGAGAAGTTTTTAAATAATTCTGATTTTAATATTTCCATTTCTACCTCTGGGTTGTTTTAACAACGTACTTTTTCATTAAATT
The DNA here is from genome assembly GCF_003182075.1 of Finegoldia magna. GTDB lineage: Bacteria > Bacillota > Clostridia > Tissierellales > Peptoniphilaceae > Finegoldia > Finegoldia magna. Next base: position 1,203 of record NZ_QGTH01000028.1, on the reverse strand, counting down.
ATATTAAACTATAGACATAAAATCAAATGTGGTTTATTATATATGGAAATAAAGGAGAGAAAAATGAAAAATATTTTAGATACAATTGGAAATACAAGACTTGTTAGATTGAAAAACATAGGAAATGGAAATATTTATGTTAAGGTTGAAAAGGAAAATGCAACTGGTTCAATCAAAGACAGAGCAGCTCTTGAAATGATAAAAGGAGCTATTGATGATGGTTCATTAAAACCAGGCATGAAGATTGTTGAACCAACAAGTGGCAACACGGGAATTGCGATTGCAATGATTGGTAAAACTTTGGGCTACGAAGTTACGATTGTTATGCCAGAATCAATGTCTATCGAAAGACGTAAATTGATGCAAGCATATGGTGCGACAATTATTTTGACTGGCGAAGGTGGTATGCAGGCAGCCGTTGATAAGGCGAAAGAAATGGAAGCTACTGGCGAATATTTTATGCCAAATCAATTTGCAAATCCTTACAACACATTGGCTCACGAAAAATACACAGGTCCTGAAATCTATTCTGAATTACCAGAGGTTAAAGGATTTATCGCTGGTGTAGGAACAGGTGGAACTGTTAGTGGTGTTGGTCATTTCTTAAAGGAAAAGAATGAAAATGTAGCTGTGTGGGCAATTGAACCAGAAGAATCAGCGTTGTTAAGCACTGGAAAAGCTGGTGGACACAAAATCCAAGGAATTGGAGCAAACTTTGTTCCAGAAATTTTGGACAAGGATATGGTAGATGAAGTTATCACTGTAAAAGGTGACGATGCTTTGGACATGGCAAGACGTCTTGCAAAAGAAGAAGGACTTTTGGTGGGAATTTCTTCGGGCGCAAACGTATTTGGCGCTTTAAAAATGTTAGAGAAAGTTGATGGTCCGATAGTTACTGTTCTTCCAGACACTGGAGAAAGGTACTTGTCGACTGAATTATTTGAAAATGAGGCTAATTAAAAGATTATCTGAATACGGTGATTTTATTTTAAAAGAAGATCCTGCATGTCGCACGAAATTTGAAGCGTTATTTATGTATCCAATCGTGAGGGCGTTGATTTATCACAGAATCGCAAATTATTTTTATAGAAAAAAGCACACAACTCTTTGACCTGAACCCGTAAACACGGAATAATTTAATAATATTTTAAGCGGAATGTAATCTGTACATAACAGGGGACATTCCGTTTAATTTTGTTTTAA
>NZ_QGTH01000027.1 GCF_003182075.1 Finegoldia magna | reverse complement strand
GTTCAATTGTCTTCACAGACTTCGGTATAGTTATTTCTTGGAGGTTATTTCTTTCAAAAGCATTATGTTCAATATTTACCAAAGTATCAGGTAAATCCACTTCACTAAGTTCACAGGAGAAAAAAGCAAGACCGCCGATAGTTTTTAGGTTTTGAGATAGTTTAACCTTTCCTATTTTCCCAGTATAGAAGCTAGCGTAGCCAAGAGAAGTAACGGAGTCTGGAAAAACAACCAGATCATAAACCTTTCCTCGTCCAAATTCTCGATTAAATCTATCCTTGTCTCCCATGTGGTCTAAGGAATAATTTCCTCTTACTGATTTTGTTCCTTCAGGAAACACTAAGGTCTTGGTTTTCTTTTGCTTGGCCATCCCTTGATCACTATAGGCAATGATGTTCCCTGGTGAACTATATAAAAAATCTTCCTCTGTCCAGGCTTCCTCTTGTGCATAAACAATATTTGTCCCTACAAAACTAAAGACGCTTCCAAATAATATGAGAAGCGCCAATGACATACTTATTAACTTTTTCATTCTATAATCTCTCCTTCGCTATTTTCTATATTTTCTACTAAAGTCCTTCTTTCTTTTAAGTTCTTTATCTCTTCTTTTTCTCTTTTTTCTTCCTCCTTGTTTTTTCTCACAATATCTAAAAATTCATCTAAGGAGATTTCCCTAGACCTAAATTCTTTGATGACCTCCATGTTTTCCATTTCTATTTGTTCTTCTTCAAGAACTTGCAATTCTATTTCTATCTCTTCTTTTTTAGCTCTAAGTTTCTTTTGTTTTTCTATATTTCTTACTAATTTTCTATTCAAATTCTTATCCCTCCTTAACGTGGTCTACCAAAAGCATAAAAATGGTTTTTCCAATACTTGCTGTTTATACTTGTGTATTGAATTGGGTCTCCTGCGTGAATCATCATGCCGTTTCCCGCATAAATGCCGACATGGGATATAGGTGTCCCGCTTTTATAAGTTCCTTGGAAGAAAATAATATCTCCTGCCTTTGCTTCAGATGGACTTATGGGATTGCAATAATTTTTATAGATTAACCAGGCTGTGGTTCTCGGCATATTTCTTACACCAGATTTACTAAAGGACCAACAAACAAACCCTGAGCAATCAAAGTTCTTTGGTCCACTTGCTCCAAAAACATATTTTTTCCCTATATGTTTCTCCGCTTCATTAAATAAGGTTTTTACGCTTGCATCATCAAAGGCAATGCCTGGATTTCCAAAGTTTGGATTGTCCAGTATTTCTGATAAGTCCCCATTACCAGACCCAAATATCGCAGCCATATTTCCTTGAGCAGATAACAAGGCTTCGTAATGGGCAAGATTAGTTTCGTAATCCGTAAAGGCTTCCCTTGCCACTTCATCAATCGTCTTTTTAGAAAGAGTTAAGGTAAAGATCCTATAACTATAGGGCTTTCCCTCACTATCATATTTGGTTATAGTCTTTACGGAATAATCTTTTTTATACATCTGATTAAAGAGCATTTTAAGTTCTCTCTTAATCTTATCTACCGATTTTATTTCTCCAAATCTAGCTGTTAAATAGGAAAATAACTCGTGGACATCATGACCTACGGTATCTCCTTTTACCCTATATTCGTCATAGCCTGGGTGATAAGAAGATAGACTATCTATTTCATCTTGTAGGGCATTTTCATAGCTTAAAAATTCATTATTCACATCGCTTAGAACACCCTCATCAGACAAGTAGGTCGTCGTGGTAATATTGCTGGCAAAACCTGCTGTCATTGTGGCCATATTGCTTCCCATTTGTAAGAGGACAAAGAATAGGCCTATTATCCCTAGAGCAAGAAAGACTTTTTTATATCCTCCATTTTTTATAAAATCCGTTACTTTTTTTGCTCCACTAGAGAAAGACTTCTTTATTCTCTTAGACAAACTTTCCTTTGTCTTGTTCCTAAATCTTCTTTGAAATCTTTTCTTCATAAAGAAACGGTTTAAAGGATTGATCTTTTGATAGGCGCTTGTCTTTTTTAAATCTTCAAAGTTTTTTTGAAAAAGAAGTTTCTCTTCTCTTTTGTGGATTTTTTTATCCAGCTTTCCAAGTTTTTTTCTTGTTTTGAAAGGCTTTTTTCTCCTATCCCTTCTCATTTTTCTAAGACTTAATTCACTTCCTCGGGTTAGTTTATAGGCAGCATCTATCCCTGCATTATCCTCTTTTCCACTATAAAGATAATTTGCTGTTAAACTTGTGGCTAAAATAGCTGGGCTATCCAGTTTAGAACCTGCCTTTTTCTCGTCTTTTAACAGCTTCTTTTCTGTTTTTTCTTTTTTCTTATATAGTTTTGATATTTTCTTTTCTTTATTGTGAAATTTAGACTCTCTCACTTCTTTTTCAAGTTGGAACTTTTTAGACTTTTTATTTTTTGCTAAATCCTTATTTATGTCCTTTTGACCTTTTTCTTCTACTTTAGATTTTTTGCTCTCCTTTGAAGTTTCTATTTCTTTCACACTTGTCTTTTTCTTACGGGTGAGTTCTTCCTCACCTATAAAGTTTGACCTTGTTTTCTCTAGGCCCTCTTTTTTCTCTTTTCCTATAGGCAGTTTCCTATTAAAGTCCATTTTATTTTTTAGTTTGTCTTGGTTTTCTTTCCTATAAAATTTTTGACTTTCCCCTTTTAAAAAAGCTTCTTTTCCTTTAGCTTTTCTAAGCTTTGGGCTTTGCTTCTCTACTAAAGTCTTTTTTAATTTTTTGTTCTTTATTTTCTCATTAGCTATGATGTTTTCTTTTCCAAGGGGTTTATTTCTATAATTCCTTTTTTCTTTTATAGACTCGAGATTGATCGCTTGATTTTCTTTAACATCTACTCTTTCTTTATGTCTATAAGATACATCACTATCTCTAAAATCCACATCATAGCGGTCTATAACACCATCGTTGTCCATATCCTTTCCTAAAGGATCATATATCTCGCTAGAGCTTTGGCTGTTACCCTCTTCTGGGCTCCTTACTTCCTTTTGAAACTTTGTTATTCTTTTCTTTTTTATCGAGTCCGTCTTTAGAGTATTCTCCTTAACATTACCTACTCTTTGCCTTGAAGATTTCTCTCTAAAGTTTCCATGGCTACTTCCTATTGAGCCATCTTCTAAAACCTCTTTATTCTCTTTACTTTCATTTGGCTGTTTAAAATTTTTCCCTTGAAAGCTTTTCGCCCCATCAAAGTTGTTTACCGGTTTGATGGGATAATTTTTTTCTTGAATGGCTTCTTTGTTTTCTTCTTCATAGCTCCTAAAAGTTCTTTCTGCTTGCTTTTTCTGCCTTTGGCTCTTACTCATCTTTTCAATAGGAAGAAAATCCATTTTATCCCTTATGCTAGGCTCCTGAGTTTGTTGATTTGTACCCCTTTTAAAAGTATTTTTGCCTTCTATCCTTTGATCTTCTTTTTTCTTTTTACTCGGTCTCATACCAAGCCCTAATTTTGGCAAAGAAAAAACAGGAAGACTGTCTTCCTGCTGAACTTGGGGTATATAGGCTTGAGTGGAGCTTTCGATATATTCTTCAACCAAATCTTCCTTATTAGAAAGAGGGTTTTCTTCTTCCACATAAGTCTTTTCTTCATTGCTTTCAATATTTTGATTTTCATCAATTCGGTTCTCTTCAAAGATCATCTCCGCCATCTTTCTTTGTCTTTTTTCTTTTGGAGTCTTCTCTTTAATATTAAAAGAGTCTGATGTCTTGTTTTCTTCCTTAGTCTCTCTATAGTTTTCCTTTTTTAAGGGATCTTTAAAAGAATCTTTTTTTAGATTATCTTCTTTTACTCCTTGATTATCTAAGGCTTGGCTATTATCCTTAAACCTTGTTGATTTTGGTAATTCTTCAATAACTTTAATTCTATTTTCATTCTTTAATTTGCTATTTTTGCCCCTTACCTTTTCAGGCATATCCCTTGGATTGATAGGGTTTCTTTTTTTCATTGGTCCTTACCTTCCTTCCTCGATTCTTTTTTTAGCAAGTTGGCAATAGTCCCTGTTGATTTCAATCCCTATATATTGCCTATTCATTTTCTTAGCTACCATGCCTACCGTTCCGCTTCCCATAAAGGGATCAAGAATAAGACCATGTTCAGGGCAACCGGCTAATATACAGGTTTTTACTAGCTTCGGTGGAAAGCAGGCATAGTGTTTTCCTCGAAAGGCAGAGGTGTTTATAGTCCAAATATCTCTGGCATTTCTCTTTTTAGGAATAGTATCTGTCGTATAGTCATTTCTATTCCTCGGTTCATTCAAACTCTGCCTTTTCATACCGCTTTTTTGATTCATATACTTATTATCTTTTCCTACCGCTGATAAATATCTTCGCTTACTGGACTCCGCTAAGGGTTTAGCTAGAGCGTCATAGTTGTAATAGTAGCTTTTAGACTTGGTCAGTAGGAAGATATGCTCATAGGACCTAGTCGGTCTATCTCTACAGGATTCAGGCATGGCATTTTCCTTATGCCATATAATATCGCTTCGTAAATACCAACCATCTTCCCTAAGTTTTAAAGCTAATTGCCAGGGTAGTCCCATTAAGTCTTTAGGCTTATATGCTGGCCTTTCTTCTTTACTTTTTGTGCTTGCATATAAATCGCCGATGACAAGCCATAGACTCCCGTCTTCTTTCAAAACTCGTCTAACCTGTCTAAAAACCTCCACCAAATTGTTTAGATAGGCTTCAGGACTGTCTTCTCTTCCTATTTGCTTGTCATGCTGATAATCTCTTAAGCCATAATAGGGTGGTGAAGTTATGCAGGTGTTAAAGAGGTTTTCAGGAAACTCTTTAAGTGCCGATAGGGCGTCTAGGTTAATAATATAATTGGTCTTTGTTGATGGATTCATAGTTTTTTATATAATTTTCCTCCCTTCCTAATCTGCTTTTAGCTCTTCTGGCTTTGTGGTCATGAGGCGGTAAAGTTTTGTATCCTTTGGAAATCTGTCTACAAAGGGAACAATGGTATTGCCATAGAAAAGTAGGCCTTCCCCTTCATTAGAGTTGGTTACATAGGATAATTGATGAAGGGAGATATTTAACTTGTCTGCCAGTATTTCCCTATCTCCTCCTGCCTGATTTAGCATTAAAATAAAGTCTGTATTATCAAATATATTTTCAATTTCCGCACTAGCCAGAAGATCCTTGACGTTTTGAGTTAAGCCTGTTGGCATTCCTCCCCATTTACGGAATCGCTTCCAAATTTCAACAGAGTAGCTGGCTGTTTGTTCTTCACGTAAAAGCAAATGGAATTCATCGCAGTAGTACCTGGTTTCCTTCTTATTTCTATTGATAGTCACCCTGTTCCAAACTTGGTCCTGAACTATCAGCATCCCTATTTTTCTAAGTTGCTTTCCTAATTCCTTAATGTCATAACAAAGGATACGGTTTGAGGTGTCTACATTGGTTCTATGGTTAAAAACATTTAAACTTCCTTTTACATAGATTTCCATTTCTACCGCTAACTTTGCCCCTACCTTTTCCTTTTGCTCTTTTAATAGATTGTAAAGGTCTTCTAAAATTGGCATGTTTTCGGGAACAGGGTCTTTAAAGTATTTTTCATAGAGAATGGGTAGACACCTATCTATAACCGATGTTTCCTCTGCACTTAAGCCCTCTTTTCCAACAACCAACTCAAAAAGAGATAGTATAAAGTCCGACTTTAGGGATAAGGGATTATCTTCATCGGCATAGTCTGCGTTAATATCTAGGGGATTAATATAGTCTTTACTGGTAGGAGATATCTTTATAACTTCTCCCCCTAATGCCTTGGTTAAATTTCCATACTCTGACTCCGGATCACAGATAATAATGTCATCTCCTGTAATGAGAAATGCATTGGTTATTTCTCGCTTGGCAGAAAAAGACTTTCCTGAACCCGGCGTTCCCAGGATAAGGCCATTGGGGTTTTTTAACAGCTTCCTGTCCGCCATAATAATATTTCTACTTAAGGCATTTAAGCCATAATATAGGCTTTCCCCACCTAAACAGAGCTCTTCTGTGGTAAAGGGAATAAAAACAGCGGTAGAGCTAGTTGTCAGACCTCTATTTATCTCAATCAAATTATGCCCCAAAGGCAAACTACTCATTAGTCCCTGCTCTTGCCTATAATTTAGATTCTTAAGAACGCAATTGTGTCTTCCTGCTACGGAATTCAGTTGAAAAAGAATATTTTTCAATTTCTTTTTACTCTTTTCCATATTCAAAAATAATATACTGACCACAAACATCCTTTCATTATGGTTTTGCAGTTCCACCAAGAGCTTTTTTGCATCGTTCCCGTAAGTTACAAGGTCTGATGGTAATATATCCATATCATATCCTGCACGGATCGCTTTCTTGTTTTCTTCTATTTTCATTTTGTCTAAGTCTGTAATTTTTCTTTTAATCATCTTAATGGCTTCCGTTTGGTCAATGGAGTTAATGTGAAAACTAACGACCATGTTTTCTTCAACGCTTAAAAACTCCGCCAGCATTCGGTCGGATAATTCAGGGGCTAAGATTTGAAGAAAATTAACTTCTCCCGTATAAGGGCCAATGTTAAATTCGTTGATCTTAGAAAAATTGAAGGAAGAAGGGGCTATATAGTCCTTGGTAGAAAGACCGGAATGTTTTAAGTCATCAAAGCTAAAAACAAATTTTTCCTCACTATTTAAAAGGTCGTGTATAAGCTTTAATCTTTCATAACCGTTTAATACATAGGCCTTGACCCCAAACTTTTTGAAATTATTTAGAAGGTCTATTTCCATTCTTTCAAGTCTTAATTTTCCCTCTCTTAAATCTCCAGCTTCTAGCGTAAAGGTAAGATACATATTCTTACTAAGTCCACGATTGCCCTTCTGACTTTGTTGTCTAAGCATTTGGCTATATTCCTGTCTGATTTCATTAAAGCCATCTTTTCTTTGAGGAATAAAGATATTCTTTTCTACCTCTTCATTTTTTCCTATGTGATTAATATAGGAAAACTGAATGTCCACATTGGGATCAAAATAGTTTAAAAAGTCTGAGAATTGGTTGAAGATGGCTTCCTTATCCTCTTCCGTTGAAAGCTGGTAGTTAATATCATAGAAACGAATGGTCTTATTAAATTTGTTGACATCAATTTGACAGATTCCATCTTTTAACATTCTCAGGTAGGGCAATGATTCCTGTACTGTCTTTTTTCTTTTTTTCCTGTACGAAAAAAGGGAGAACTTCTTTTTTTCGTCTCCCTTTTCCCTTGCTCCATGTTTTAACTTGGTTTTTGATTTTTCTCTATTGATTTTGTTTTGTGTCTTGCTTATATTTCTTAAATCTTCTTTTTGTTTTTTTAAAGACTCTTTATTTTGTAAGAGTTTTTTCCTTTGCTTTTTTTCGTTTTTGTTCAATTTTTCCTCCTTTCGTTCTAAGGTCATAGATGCAGTCTGTCTGATAGATGCGGATACTGGCATGTCTTTTTTTCTCTAAATAATATTTAATGTACTTTTCTAAATAGAGTCCATCTTTTTCATAAAGAGTGGAAAAGATGATAGGAAAAGCTACTGTTATCATGAGTAACATAGAAAAATCATTAGGAAGGAATTTTCTCGACAGTAAATACACAGGAAACCCTATAGCTCCCGCTAAGGCAAAGCCGATAAGCTGTCTTTTTGTCAGGTTTAGGGCAATCTTGGTTTTTACCTTTGTTAGATCTTTAGGAACGGATACATAAGCCATTAGATCTCTCCTTCTTCCTCTTCCAAATTAAGACATACAGCAAAAGCCAGCTCTTCAGCTGTAGAGTCTTCCAAATCTTCAAATAAGGGTTTTAAGTAGGAGACTTCCTTTTCTTTGCTATCTGCTAGTCTTTTCAATTCCTTGTGTTTCTTTCTTTCAGTATAAAGATAACCTGCGTAGGCTAAGGGTAAGCTAATGCAAGCAATAACTTTTGAAATATTGTTTTGTTTACATGGGTACTTCTTTCTTTTGTTTTTTAACTTAATCATAAATTTTCCTTTCTTATTTGTTGGTACGCTTTTTAATGGGCGTTTAAAATACTCTTAGCCATAGAGCCTGACTTCATCATAGTGATACCTAAAATGAGGGTATAGCCTAAGAGTTCAAAAATACTTTTGTGAATATCTGTTATATTAAGAGTTTTTACTAAAACCGCATATATGCCTACACATATTAAAAGAAATAGGCCTTGGAGTCCTAAGGCAAAAAGTCCCTTTATATAATTAGTCCCAATACTTCCCCATTCCTTGTTTCCCATAGTTGCAAAGGGAATAGCGCATACGGAGGAGTAGATATAGATTTCTATCATTCTGCCGTAAAGTATAACGGTAATCAAAATAGAAATGGCTTGGATGACTAATTTAACAATAGCAGTCTCAATGGCAATCACTAGCAATTGTCCTATATTCTGACTTTCCTTTAAAACTTCCACCATTTTATCTATGTCTCCAGGTGATACTTTAGCTGTTATATTAACTACTCCTGCCGCTTTTCCTATTAAGCTCTGGGCCACATCAAAAACAGCCATAGAAAAATCAAAAGCATGAGATACTAACCAAACTGCAATCCACATCTTAATTACATACTTAAAAAAATCAAAGGTATCTACTTCATGTAAGTTGTTCTTGTTCATTACCGTTTGAATCAGTTCAATGCACAAAACTGCCGTTATAATAAGGGCGGCTATGGGAAGTATGACATTTTCTGAAATGGACTTTATAAAGGTAAAAACTTCCGAGTTCCAAGCACTCGGAGTTTTACCTACTTCAGCTCCAATGGTTGCCACTTTATCATTGATGTCTAAAAGCATTCCACTTAAATTTTCTTTTATAACATCAATGAGCATATCGGAGAAAAACTCTTTGATTTTATCAAAGATATTAAACATTTTATTTCAAGACGTTAGCTAACAGTGGAATGAGTTTAAGACCAATTAGCACAATCCCTCCGCCTGCCATAAGTTGCTTGATACCTTGAGATTTTGCACCAGGGTTGTCATTACCATACCCCTCCATCAAGTTGATAACGCCCCAAGCTCCTAATCCCGCACCGATGGCGGTAACTAATATTTTTAAAACATTAACTGCCTGTGTAAAAAATTCCATATTATTCCTCCTGATTATCTTCTATTTTTTCTTTTTCAATTTTGTTAACATGCTTTACAATAAAGTTTTTGAAAATCTTTTCTTCTTTTTTCACTTCTTTAAAATAGCCAAAGACATGAATATACTCTCCGCTTTCAAAATCTCTAACAAGATCTGTCTTATCTCCATATAAATTGCAATAAATATATTCCTTTTTCTTATCTTTGTTCTTACGTACAATGGTGAAATTGGCAAAGGGAACTTCTCCTTCTTTGCTTTCAATGACACCAAATTTAATTTCTCCAACTACATTTCCATTAATATTGAGCATTTCTTTTTCCATAACTTCTCCTTTTTCTATTTTTTCTTCTTTTGACAATGAAAAAAGGACACCTATTTATTAGATGTCCTGATACTATAACTATTTACTTTTTTAAGGAGAGTCTCGTTCGTGGTATATTTTCATACGATCCTCCTATTTTGGGCAAAAAAATTCACCTAAAATTTTTATTTTCTTTAGGTGTACTTCTTGTTATTTAATATGTTGCTAATAATTCTTTTTGAGAGTTTGCCAAAATTGAATTTTTTAACCATACTGGTTCTTTTTTTATTATAGAGTTTGCAATTTTTAATATATCTTTATTAACCTCAGAGTAGGAATAATTATTTAAATTTAAGCTTCCATCTTTATTAACCTCTATCTCTATAAATCTGTAGCTATTTATTCCTGAAACTAAGGCAGTGTCAACTAAAATTTTGCCTCTAAATGTAGAAAGAAGTTTTATTTCTTTTAAGCAGGCAGAAATTTTTTCTCTATAATCTAATAAAGTTATGATTTTTTTATAGCCTGAAATATTTAAGTCATTTATTAAATATTTTTCCATAAAAACCTCCTCTCCAAATTATTTGTAGTTTCAATCCATTATTCATTCTCTATTAGGATGTAAAGTTAATCTAAAACATACATTTATCATGCCTTATTTTAGATTAACTATCCTATTTTTTTATTTAGCAACATGTATTTTAAATTTAAATTTTAAATATTTCTTACACACTTCTTGATTCTTTATAATTTTTTCACTTTTACTACTAAAAATCAAATGACCCGACTTGGTCCGCATTGTTAAAAGGCGTGTCGGGTGCTGTCGATATTATCGACAGGATAGAGCATTTTTTGTCAAGGCTTATCCTTTAGTTTTTTGTTATTTTATTAGTTCTGATACTATTATAGTTTAAGCCTCTAAAAGTTCAACAAACATATCGCTTCTAAGTCTTACCTCGTCTTTTCTCTTAAGATATTTTTCTACGTCAAATGCATTTCTTTTGTCATGGTCTTCTAACAACTTATAGTTTTTATGTTTTGTAATATCAAACTTGTCTGAAAGAAAAGGCCTTACTCCTCTTAATTGTAATATACATTTTCCACCATCCATTACTGTTATTTCATCTTGACTCATTAAATCTTTGCCTGTCTTCTGATAGTTTAATCCATAGGAGTTTTGGTTAGATCTTGTTTCTGATGTGTTGTATAAGTCTATGGTCTCTTTTCCTAGGGTTTCAGAGAGTTCCTTTAAGGTAGTCTTTTCTTTTCCTCCAAGAAATAAGGTGGAATCACAATTGCCTGATATGGTATCCGCATGGTCTCTATAATTCGCTTTAAGCTGAGATTGGGCTTGAAGTACAATACAAGCTGAGATTTCCCTACTTCTGATGGTGGCTATGAGCTTTTCAAATTTTGGTATTTGACCTATATTGGAAAATTCGTCCAACAGGCACCTGACATGAATGGGTAGTCTGCCACCATATACATCATCTGCTCTATCGCATAGAAGGTTAAATAACTGAGAATACATCATGGCTACGACAAAGTTAAAAGTGTCATCGGTGTCGGATATGATAACAAAGAGTGCTGTTTTTCGATCTCCTAGCATATCTAACTCTAATTCATCTTCACTCATTAGGTTTCTTAATTCCTCTATATCAAAGGGAGCAAGTCTTGCACCACAGCTAATAAGGATGGATTTTGCAGTTTTTCCAGCTGCTAGCTTATATTTCTTATATTGCTTAACTGCAAAGTGGTTGGGCTTCTCTTTTTCCAAGGCTTCAAACATATAGTCTACAGCATTTTTAAAATTTTCATCCTCTTCCCTAACTTCACTGGCATCAATCATGGCAAGAAGGGTAGTAAAGTTTTGTTCTTCCTTAGGCGCTTCGTAATAAATATAGCCAATAAGGGCTGTATAATAGAGTTTCTCGGCTTTCACCCAAAAATCCTCAGTAGACTTTTCCCCTTCTCCCTTAGTATTTGCAATGATTGTCTGAACTAATTTTAATATATCTTTTTCAGACCTTAGATAGGCAAAGGGATTATATTTCATGGACTTTTTGAAGTTTATGGTGTTAAGAACTTTTATTGAATAGTTATTTCGCTCTAGCATCTTACCACATTCTATGATTAAGGTTCCCTTTGGATCAGTAACAACATAGCTACTATGCATCTGCATTAAGTTTGGTTTGATAAAAAACCTTGTCTTACCAGAACCTGACCCTCCTATAACAAGGACGTTTTTATTTCTAGCATATTTGGGATTTTTTGGTCTGCTATTCATAGTCAAAGATTCTGTCTGTGTCAATATTATATTATTTTTAAAGTCTTTATCTATATAGGGTTCTATGTCCTTTGCCGTTCCCCATCTTGCAGAGCCATATTCTTTTCCTTCTCTAAACTTTTTGGCATTCTTTTTCTTTTGCCATAGGATAAGCTTAATAGTCAAACTTAACCCTAAACCGACTGTTAAGTCCCTTAATTTAAGTGAAGGCAATAAGCTTATCGTATCTATTTCAGAAATAGCCATCATTATTCTATCTAGAACGTCTCCTCCAATGTAGGAGTTAATATGATGTGAAAAAATATTGCCAAAATAGAAGAATACGAGATAAGGTAGGTTTTCTAATACAAACTTCTTCTTGTCTCGTATTTTAAAAATATTTTTCAAATCTTTTATTATATTTTCCAGTATTTTCGTAAGATTACCTGCCTTTCTTTTTTCTCTCAAGCTATAAGGAGTGTTCTTGGTGTTTATGTTTTACCTTATCCTTATCAAGACTAGCTTTGACTTTTTCTTTGAAGTTATTAAGCTTTTCTATGACTGATTCCCTTCCCTTATCCTTATTCATAAATTTGTTTACCGTACTTTTAAAGGCTTGCTCCATGACTTTTTCGTCCTTGGCTTGAAAAAAGATGATGTTGTTGCCTGAGAATAAATCTTTCTTTATGCTAAATTTTACGCCATAATGATTTAATTCTTTTTTTAAATTCTTTAAGTCAATATCATTTAATTCTAAGGTTTCAACCTTTCCTTTTTTCACTAAATCTTTAACTTTGACTTTTTTAAATTTACTTAATAAACCTTCTTTTTCTTGTGTGGATTTCGATTTACCCTTTCTTCCTTCTAACAGTTTTTTCATTAGTTTGATTAATTGTTCGGCTGTAATTTTGCCGCCTTGCTTTACTATGGCTATCACTCTTGAATTTACTTCTTCATTTTGCATATCTCACCTTCCTTTAAAAGTTCATAGATGAGGTTTGATTTGTCTTTCATCTTTTTGATTCGTCTGTTTTTTTCTGTAAAGATAATGGGACTTGCCATTTCCAATATTCTTGAATAAATTCTTTTTTCTCTTACTCCTATAGGATTAGTTAATTGAGAGATATTTAAGTTTGTCGTTATAATTAGAGGTTTCCCTACCCTATACCTCGCGTCAATAATATTGAAGATATGTTCATAGGCAAAGTCTGTGGTCCTCTCCATGCCAAAATCATCAATGATGAGGAGTTTTTTCTCATTTAAGCTATTGATATATTTGCCCTTATTTATATCGAAATTGGTCATATCGTTTAGAATACTTGTGAAATTTGTCATTTTAACAGATATACACTGGTCTATAAGTCCGTTGGCTATGGTTGCCGCTAAATGCGTCTTTCCACAGCCTACATCCCCTGTTAATATTAGACCTAAATTATTTTTATAGACTTCCTCAAATTTATCCACATAGTTTTCTGCTATATCTCTGTGTTCAGAATCCCTATCCATGTTTTCAAATCTCGCTTTAAGGAAAATACTGTCTTCGAAGCAAGATCGCCTTAGTTCATTAATTCTCAACATCTGCTGATATTTTCTTCTAGCTTCTTTTTCTTCTCTTTCTTTTTCTTGCATACACTTGCAGGATATATGAACTTTTTTCTTGTCTCCCATAAAGTCAATAAGTTTTTCTTTTGCAGTATGACAATGACCACAGGTTAAAAGATTGGTTTTCTCATCTACATAGTCTAAGGATTCTTCCATATCTTTTTCTTTGCTTATATTGTCTTTGCCTCTTTTAGTTATTACTTCGCCTAATAAAGCGCTTATATTTTCCATAAAAACCTCCTTCCTAGCTTTTTTTAATCGTTTTTAAGACTTATTTAAAAACTCCTTCCAAATTCTTGCGTCTTGGTCATATGTGATGTCATCTTGGCTGTCTGGTCTTTTTGAAACCCCCTCTAATTTTAGATTTTCATCTGCATTAAAGAGAATGGTTAACAGGTAGGCCTTTAGGCTCTTAATCTGCTTTTTAGGGACTTTATTGAGGTAATCTAGAACATAGACTATATGCTTAAATTCTAAGTCTAAAAACTTTTCCTTTACTGTTTCATGGTTCACATAGATCCCATTTATTTTTAAAGGATTTTTATTTATCAATAAATCTGTTACAAGAGAGAGAATTAAATCAATTCTTCCTTCTTCATTGGGATAGGTGGTTATTAATTTCTCATAAGAAATATTATCTTTGATTTTTTCTTTTAAATCCTCCTCCCTATTTCTTTTTAACTCTTCTATAGGTTTATCTTTCGAGAAGATGGAGGTGGTATTATTAAAATCAGTATTACTATAATCAGTCTTATTAATATTAGTATTATTACCTTGTGATTTTAACAATTCTTGTTTTGTGTTATTCATCATTCCTGAATTGTGATTTTCACTATTCTTGAATTGTGATTTTAATAAGTCTGGTTTTGTGATTTTTTCTGGTGAACTTTCAGTTGTTTTTTCTATTCCATTAATTATGAAGTTTTTTACATAGAGAATATTAGGCTTACCCAATCCTAGTCTTTTCTTTTCCACTAGACCAATTCCTTTTTTCTCATCTAACTCTTGAAGTATTTTTGTGGCTTTTTGCGTTCCACAGCCAAAAGTTTCTGCAATTTCCTCAATAGGATAAACGATATATACTCTATTTTTTTCATCAAGCCATTTATTTTTCATAGATAGATTCATTCGGTCTAAAAGTATGCCATAAAGAACTTTTGCATCTACAGATAATTTTTTAAATACCTTGTCAGTAAATAGAATTTTGGGAATCCTAAAAAAAGTAAATTGGTCAGCTTCTTTGCCATAGTAGTAATCAAAGCTTATCTTTTCCACCACTTCCCTCCCTTCTTTTTGTAAATGAAAAAGAGATAGCTATTACACTATCTCTTTCGTCCCTTTCTCGAAATATGCAGTTTTTTATTCATGCATGAAATCTTCAAATATTCTCTTTTAAAGTATTATTGACTATTATCAAGTACTGTTGATGTCAATTTTGTTGTCTTTTTGTTGTCTTTTTATTCTTCATCATCCAAAGAGGGTTGAATTTTCTGGTTTTCAGCACCTATGGGCTTCATTGTTGGGAAAATCCCCTCTACCTTAGATAATTGTCTAAATCTCTATAAAAGTCTATTTTATGGTACTTCTCCATTTACGACAATTTGCTAACTCTCTATAAGTGCCTATAGATTTCT
>NZ_QGTH01000026.1 GCF_003182075.1 Finegoldia magna | reverse complement strand
TATTTAAAGAATTGTTTTCTACTTTGTTTAACGTGTTACCTTCTGATGAAACATTTGAATTTATGATTAATATTATGAATTCTGGATTGATGGCTTGCGAAATTTTGAATGCACGTGAGAATTTTACAAAAAATAAGATATATCTAACTGAAATGATAGAGACTTATTTTATAAATGTAATGAAAAAAGATGATGAAAGGAGTTAAATTTATGGATCTATTAAAAAAATACATTAAGAGAAATAAAGCACCATATTTTATTTCTGTCTTGTTTGCAATACTTGGAGTAATTTCAAATCTTTTTGTATATATTATTCTAAGTAAGATGATTATATCATTAATTGATGGTAGCCAAGATTTTTATTACTATATAAATAAAATTTTCTTGATACTTTCATGTCTTATAATCAAAGAAGTGTTTATGTTTTTGTCAACAATGATTTCTCATAAAACAGCCTATAAAATAATACGAGATATAAGAAAAAGCCTTATGGAAAAATTATTTAATATGCCATTAGGAGATATATTGAATGAATCTACTGGTAAGTTAAAAGACATAATTGTAAATCAAGTCGATAATACTGAAACAACATTGGCTCATATGATACCTGAGATGACAGCTAATTTAATCGGACCTATAATATTATTTGTTTACATGTTAATTTTAGATTATAGATTAAGTTTAATATCTTTAATTCCATTAGTTATTGGTGGATTTTTTATGACAGGGCCGATGAAAAGAATGAAGGTAAAGTTTCCACAAGCAGTTAAAATTGGCCAAGATATGAATAATTCCGTGGTTGAATATATAAATGGAATAGAGGTTATTAAAACATTTAATCAAGGCGAAAAATCTTATAGAAAATACAGGGACAATGTGTATAAAAAGGCAAATTACTATTATGATTGGATGGGAGAAAATACAAGAGACTATGCGATAAGTATGTCTATTGCTCCAGTTGGTATTTTGACAATTATACCATTTGGTTTATATTTCTGTATGAATGGTTCACTAGATGGTGGTGTATTTTTAACATTGATAATCCTTTCTTTTGGGACTATCCAAAATATTATGAGAGTAATGACTTTTGAAGATGATATTGGAAGAATGTCAACTATTTTCGAAGAGATTAAAAATATACTTTCTGCGAGAGAATTATCTCATAAAAATGAAAATTTGGATATAAAAAATTATAATATAGAGATAAAAAACGTAGATTTTTCTTATGAAAAAGATAAGCAAGTCCTAAACAATATAAATATAAATATAGAAGAAGGAAGTGTGAATGCTTTAGTAGGCGAATCGGGTTCGGGAAAGTCGACTATTGCAAAACTAATTTCAGGATTTTGGGATGTAGATAGTGGTTCTATAAGTATAGGAAATGTAAATATTAAAGATATGTCCCTTGAAAAGTTATCTACTGTTATTTCCTATGTAGCACAAGATAATTTTCTTTTTGATATGTCAATTAAAGATAACATCAGAATAGGAAATAAAAATGCTAGTGATGAGGAAATAATTGAAGTATGTAAGAAAGCAGCCTGCCATGATTTTATAATGAAGTTGTCAGATGGATATGATACAAGAGTAGGAGAAGCTGGTAAACATTTGTCTGGAGGAGAAAGGCAAAGAATATCAATTGCAAGAGCTATGATAAAGAATGCTCCAATAGTTATTTTAGACGAGGCTACCTCTTATATCGATCCTGAAAATGAAGCCTTGATTCAAGATGCAATATCAGAGCTTGTCAAAGGGAAAACTCTAATTATAATTGCCCATCGTTTAAAGACAATAACAGATGTAGATAATATATTTGTAATTAAAAATGGAGAACTTGCATGTAAAGGAAGTCATGAAGAGCTTTTGAAGGAATCAAAAGATTATCACAATCTTTGGGAAACTGCCTTGAAAGGAGAAGAAAATGCTTAGTGTTTTTAAAAAAATATGGAATTTTTCTATTGAAGAACAAGTGTATCTAAAAAAATCAATCTTTGCTAATTTTTTCGATTCTATTTTTAATGCTCTACAATTTGCAGCCATTTATTATGCGATTTTTGGGATAGTAAACAAGGATATAAGCTTTAAAACAATAGGAATATCAAGTTTATTTTTATTAATTAGTATAGCCGGAGTAATTATTTCAAAAAATTCCTCTATGCTCAAACAAACACATGCCGGATATTTTATGGCTGGACACAAGAGAATTGAATTAGGTGAAAAAATAAAAAAAGTTCCCATGGGATTCTTCTCAAGTTTAAGTTTAGGAAATTTAACAACTATTGCGACTACTAACTTAGATAATGTAGAGACTTGGGTTCCAACTTTGTGTATTATGGTTTTCGGTGGCATGCTTAATGCTATTGTTTTTATCTTATCCTTATTTTTGTTTTCTTATAAGGTAGGTATTGTAGCAATAGTTGGTTCTATTGTATTTTTAATGATCATTGCTCGTATGCAAAAAAGGTCAAGTAAAAATGCAGATAAGATTCATGAGATTCAGGTATCACTTACCAAAGAAGTCTTATCAACATTGCAAGGAATGCAAATTATAAAATCATATAATCTACGAGGAAGTAATAATAAAAAACTTGACAAGAGCTTTGATAGTGCTAGTGAATATTCTTTTGATTTAGAAAAAACTATAATGCCATATAGTTTATTAGCTAAAATCATAATAGCTATAACAATTTGTTTGATGTTGTTTATTTCAATAAAATTATATTTTGTTGAAAATGGTCAAATAGTCAATACTATTATGATACTTATAGCAAGTTTTGTAATATTTGATGGGCTTATAACATCTGGCTCTGCTATGGCTATGCTAAGAATGGTTGAGAATGCAATAGATTCTTATTCTTATGTAAATGATATGGAAGATATGAAAGAAGGAAGTATTACAGAGCCAATAAAAAATCATGATATTGTATTTAAAAATGTCAGCTTTTCTTATGATGATAGACAAATTTTAAAAAATGTATCAGCAGAGATAAAAGAAAATACTATGACTGCCATTGTCGGACCATCTGGATCTGGTAAAACAACATTTTGTAATCTAATAGCAAGATTTTGGGATGTAAATTCTGGAGAAATTTTAATAGGTGGAAAGAATATTAAGGACTATAAGATAGAAAACCTTATGAATTCAATTTCCATGGTATTTCAAGATGTATATCTATTTGAGGATACAATTGAAAACAATATAAAATTTGGAAAACAAAATGCGAGCCATGAAGAAGTAGTTCAAGCTGCTAAAAAAGCAAGGTGTCATGAATTTATAGAAGCTTTACCAGATGGATATAACACTATCATTGGGGAAGGTGGAGCAAGTCTATCTGGTGGAGAAAAACAAAGAATCTCCATAGCCAGAGCCATGCTAAAAGACGCGGACATCATAATCTTTGATGAAGCAACAGCAAATATAGACCCGGAAAATGAAGATAAGCTTAAAGAAGCAATAGAATCATTAACAAAAAATAAGACAGTAATAATGATTGCTCATAGACTAAAGACAATTAGAAATGCTGACCAGATTTTAGTCTTAAAAGATGGAGAAATAGTAGAACGTGGTAATCATGAAGAACTGATTAAAAATAATGGACTTTATTCTGACCTTATAAATGCAAAAACTAAGGCGGAATCATGGAAATTAAATAATTGATAGGAAGAAATATTTAAAGTCTCTGAACATGAAAAATATTTAGAGCAGGTGGACAAGAAAAACCACTTGCTCTTTTTTTCGTTCCTAAATCAATATGGGAATTTTGAAGATAATCTAGAAGATAAAAATGTTGATGTAGAAAAAGTTGTAGCTACACCAATGATGATTGAAGCATAAAAAATGTATCAACCATTACCCTTTAAACAGGATTTAGGTTGATACACAAAATTATTTACAGACCCTGTTATTGTGTAATTAAGACTATAAGCGTTAAGAGTGTTATTTATAGTAAATAAAATTATACCATACTCAGAATATAATTTCAGGGCACTATTGACAAAAGTATAAGAAAATGATAATCTTTATTAAAGAACGAGTGTCGGTCAATAGGTGGTGAGGTTTTGGCAAAGAGAAATGTAAAAGATCCAGAAGAAAGAAAACAGGAGCTTATAAACATAGCATCCAGACTTTTTGAAAAGTATGGGTATGAGAAAGTTTCTGTTAGAGATATTCTCGCAGAAGTTAATGGAGCGCCGGGAATGTTTTATTATTATTTCAAATCAAAAGAAGATATTTTCTTGGAGTGTATGGAAACTTACTTTGATGAAAAATTAAAAAATAAGTTAGGTATCCTTCAAAACAAGGAAATAGATTACGAAGAAAGAATAAAAATTCTAAGAGAACTTATAGTAAAAGATATCGGTCAGTTCACGACTAGATATAATTTTTCAAAAGAGAATTCAATTACAGATAACTCGTACAGGCTATGGGAATTGATTCATTACATTGGAAAATTTATAGATGTCTATTCAGAGTTTATAATTGAAGGAATTGAAAATAAAAAAATAGAAAATAATATGGGAATAAACAGAGAAAATGTGAGAAGTTTTGCAGCTTTTATTTTATACGGAGCTGTTGGAACAATATATAATGACTATATTATTAAGGGAGAAAACAAAACAAATTCAAGTGAAGCCTTTGGAATAATAAGCGAACTATTTCAAAGACCTCAGTAGAGAAAAATAAAATATAAGTATTTTACAAGGGAAACATCAACGGTGTTTTCCTTGTATTAGTTTTAAGGTAAATGAACGAACTCGTTCGGTAAGGAGGCATGTTTTAGATGAAAAAGAAGAAATCAATCAAAGATATTATTTCCTATAGTGAAATAAAAAAAGGACAACTTGTAGGAGGAATATTATTTGTTAGTATTGGGATGCTATTAAGTATTTGTCCAATTTTGGTGATATACAAAGTCATAAAATCTCTATTTTTATATGGAAAATTAGAACAAAGTACAATACAGTTCTGCATCTATGGACTTGCAGCAGTGGTATTGTCATATTGCTTAACTTACATTGGCGGTATTTTATGCCATAAGTTTTCATATGTTTTAATAGCTAACTTAAAAAAGAAGATATTATTTCATATTGGGAATCTTCCTTTAGGATTTTTTACCGGAGACAACAAGTCAAAAATAAGACAAGTATTAGGATCGGACATGAATCAAATTGAGGGATATTTTTCTCATCAATTACCAAATTTAATTTCAACTTTAGCACTAATTTTAGCAATGATAATTGTTATGTTAAAGATAAATTTAATATTAGGTCTTACGACTTTGTTAATTATATTTGTTGGTTTAGGAATTCAGATTGCAATCATGACAAAGATTATAAAGTCGGGTGGACTTGAGAAGAACTTTGCGATTTTGGATCAAATTAATTCAGCAACTACTGAATACGTTAAAGGTATGCCGGAAGTGAAAATATTTGGAACAGGAGCAAAATCATTTAAAACTTTTTCAAAGTCAGTAGGAGAATATAGAGACTTTACAAGTTCGATGACATCAATGATAAGACCGGGATTTGTTTCATTTAGAATGTTTATTTTATCTGTTGCTACATTCATAGTTCCAGTAGGAATACTTTTAATGTCACGAAATAATAACTTGGATTTTGCTACAGTTTTTATTTTCTATTTGATTCTTGCACCTGCCATTAGCGTACCTGCATTAAAACTTAGAGATTTTGCAGAAGGAATGAATTTACTAAATGAAGTTGTTTTGAGAATTTACGAAATTATAGATCAAAAAGAATTGGCAATTGAAGATAGTGAGGAAGAGATAAAAGGTCATAATCTTGAATTCGAGAATGTAAGCTTTTCTTATGGAGATGAAGAGGTTTTAAAGAATATAAGCTTCTGTGCTAAACAAGGAGAAGTTACAGCATTAGTTGGCTATTCGGGAGCAGGTAAATCTACCATTGGAACGCTAATACCCAGATTTTACGATCCTTCAGAAGGCTCTATTAAAATTGGTGGAGTTAATATAAAAAATATTCCGATGAACGCCTTAATGGAGAGGATAGCATTCGTTTTTCAAGACAGTGATCTTATCACAGATACAGTCTTCAATAATGTTGCTATGGCAAAGACAGGTTCTACAAAAGAGGATGTCATAAAAGCATGTAAAAAAGCAAGATGTCATGATTTTATTGTAAAACTTCCTGATGGGTATGACACTGTTTTGGGTAAAGGGACTTATTTATCTGGAGGAGAGAAACAACGTATTGCTGTAGCAAGAGCGATTTTAAAGGATGCACCTATATTAGTATTAGACGAGGCAACAAGTTTTGCTGATTCTGAAAATGAATATCTTATGCAGGAAGCTTTGTCTGAATTGGTTAAAGATAAGACAGTTATCATGATTGCTCATAGGTTAAATACCATAGAGCATGCAAATCAAATTTTAGTAATATCTGATGGAAAAATTGCAGAAAGAGGTAAGCATGAAGATTTAATCGTTGCAGATGGAATATATAAGCGACTATTTGATATTTATAAGAAGACAAATATTTGGCAAATGGATATAGAAGGGAGTGAGAATGAATGATAAGAAATATTACTTTAGGAAAGATGAATAATACAAGAAAATCAATTATATTAAATATTTTAGCATCTATTTCCAACCTTATACCATTTATTGCTTTGGCGAAAATTGTAGAAACACTATTTTTAAATAGAGGTGCAGATAGTATAGATACGAGCCTTTTATGGAAGTATTTTGGGATAATGGCAGTATTTTTCTTAATAACATTCTTATTGGAAAATTTAGCCACAAAATATACCTATGAACTTGGATACAAGACAAGTGCAGATGGAAGAATAGAGCTAGCAGACCACATAAGAAAACTGCCAATAGGTTATATTTCAGGGAAAAGTTCAGCAGAGATCTTAGATACATTAATGAATGATTTTTTCAAAGTTGAAACGGCAGTAACGCATCAATTACCTCAATTTTTCAGTGGTATATGTGTAGCGGTTCTTTGCTCAATATTATTTTTGATAATTAATGTAAAAATGGGAATAGCAACTCTTATTGGACTACCTATTTCTGTTCTACTTCTTACACTAATGCAAAACTTTCAGAAAAAAATTTATTTGAAAACAAAGAAAATTAGGATAAAAGAGGAAGAAGATATAAACGAATATTTGGATGCTATTAAGACTCTAAAAGCTTATAACAGCTTAGATGATACATTAACAAAGCTTCAAGAAGATATAGATAACTCGAGAGACGAAAATATTAAGAGTGAGAAAGGAGTTGGTTCATTAACTACCATAGCAAGTATGATTTTAAGAATAGGACTTCCTTTGATGAGTTTAGCGGGTTCCTATTTGTTTATAAATGGATCTTTGGAAATTGATACATTTTTAATGTTCTTATTTGTAGGCACAAGGATTTTTGATCCCTTGGAGCTTGCACTTGTAAATTATACAGGTCTACAAATGGCATCAGTTTCAGGAGGGAGAATCATTAACTTACTTAAGGCTAAACCTATGTCAGGAAATTCCGATGTAAACGAAAGCAACAAAATTGAAATCCACGATGTTTCATTTTCTTACAAGGAATCTAAGGTTATTGATAATGTTTCATTAGACATTAATGAAAATGAATTAACTGCTTTTGTTGGTTACTCTGGCTCTGGGAAATCTACACTAATTAAATTAATTTCCAGATTTTATGATCCTAACGAAGGGACAATTAAAATTGGTGGAGTAGATTTGCTAACAGCCGACCCTGATAAATTAATGGATAAATTTTCTGTTGTTTTTCAAGATGTGTATCTTTTTAAAGACACAATTTATAACAACATAAAATTTGGAAATGAAGATGCAAGTAAAGATGAAATCATGAATGCTGCAAAAATGGCAGGAGCTTATGACTTTATAGTCAAAAAAGATGATGGATTTGACACTATGATTGGACAAGGAGGAGCGACTCTGTCTGGAGGTGAGAAACAAAGAATATCAATAGCGAGAGCAATATTAAAAAATGCACCAATAATACTACTTGATGAAGCAACATCATCCCTTGATCCTGAAAATGAACTTATTATACAAGAAGCAATATCAAATTTAATTAAAAATAAAACAGTTGTGGTTGTAGCTCATAAATTAAGGAGCGTAATGGGAGCTGATAAAATTGTTGTTTTAAACAAAGGAAAGGTAGAGGAAGTTGGGAAGCATGAAGAACTTATTAAAAATGAAGGACTATATAAAGACTTATGGAATTATCAAGAAAAGTCTAAAGAATGGAAGATTGTACATTAACAATCAATTTTAAAGGAGGAAACTTATGAAAACACAAAAGAAATCATCAAAAAACGCAGTTACAGCCGGTGTTTTAATTGCACTTTACTTTGTAACATATGCAGTCATTGGGGCAATATCTATGCCAGTCCCTGTTTTATTTTTACTAATGCCTATGCTTGTAGCACTACTTGCTGCACCAACCTATCATATGCTTCTTGCAAAGACAAAGTCAGCTACTGCTATTGTAATCGCAGCTATCTTACCAAGTATTTTATTAGTTGCAACTGGACATATTCCAATTGCACCATTAGTGGCAGTGCCTGCCGGAATAATTGCCATGTTCATAGCAAAAGGTGGGAATTATACAGACTTTAAGAAAAATACAATTAGTCATATGTTTTTTTCTCTAAACTTATTTGGAGGATTTTTACCAATTTGGGTTATGAGAGAAGCATTTTTTGAAAGTGTAATAAAAGGTGGCTTAGATCAAAGCTTTTGTAACACAGTAAGAGCATGGACACCAATATGGATGTTACCAGTTATGATTATCGGAACATTTATATTCTCTTTGATTGGTTCATATTTTACAAAGAAAATACTAAATAAAAAGTTGGAATCAGCAGGAGTTTTATAATGGAAAATTCAAAGTTTGTTCTGGGGTCAAAATATGACCTCAGAACAAAACTTATCTTGCTTATAGGTGCAAATATTTTAATTTTTTTAGGGTTTGATTGGATCTATCAAAGCCTTATTACATTATTTTTCCTTGTCATTATTATTAGCGATGGTTATAAAAAATCCACTATAAGGTATATTTTATTTTTTGTAATAAGTGTAGTATTGGAAAAATCTTTAGCCTATTTTAGTATGAATTTTCTTTTGAATTTAATTTTATTTATCTTGGCAATTGGAAGAAAATTTCTGCCATGTATTATCGTGGGTAAATGGATTTTAAATTCAACATCTGTTTCCAGTGCAGTGGCAACTTTACAAAAATTAAAACTTTCAAAAGACTCGCTCATAATGATTTCTGTAATATTTAGATGTTTGCCTACTATTAAAGACGAATGGAGTCATATAAATATGGCAATGAAAACTCGAGGAATTAATTTTAACTTAATCAATTTAACAAGAAGACCAACATTAATTATGGAATATTTTTTTGTGCCATTGTTCGTAAGTGTGATAGAAATTGGGGATGAGCTCTCTCAATCAGCCATTATAAGGGGACTCGATGCTCCTGTTAACAAAACAAGTAGACACCTAATTAAGTTTAGAAAAAATGATATTGGTGTTCTAATTCTTATGATTTTAATTTTATCAATAGTAATATTTATGAAAGTATCAGGGTGGGACTTATGATTGAAATTAGAGAATTAAGTTTTAAGTATAAGGGAGGATCTGATTACTCATTAAAAGATATAAATTTGAAAATCAAAAAAGGGGAATGCATTCTTCTGTGTGGTAGGAGCGGTTGCGGAAAGTCGACTCTATTAAAGCTTATGAACGGTATAATACCTGAGTTTTATGATGGGGACATTTATGGAAGTGTTATGGTAAATGGTATGAATACATTTACTACACCAATTTATAAATTATCTAAGGATGTAGGTTCAGTTTTTCAAAATCCTAAAACACAATTTTATACAACAAACACTACAGATGAGATTGCTTTTGGTTTAGAAAATTACGGAATAGAAAGAGAAGTAATTAACAAAAGGATTGAAGAAGTCGAAAAAGAGCTTCATCTTGAAAACTTGATGAATAAAAATATATTCAATCTTTCTGGAGGAGAAAAGCAGAAGATTGCTATAGCAAGCATTTACGCATTAAACCCTGAGATATTTATTCTTGATGAACCATCTTCAAGCTTAGACATAAAGTCAATGAAAGAACTATCGCTTACAATAAAAAAGCTTAAATCTTTAGGAAAAACTATTATTATTGCAGAACACAGGTTGTGGTATTTAAAAGACATTGTTGATAGAGCAATATACTTAGAGGATGGAAAAATCATCAGAGAATATAGTATGGACGAAATTGAAAATCTAAGTGAAGATGAACGAATGAGAACAGGACTTAGGCATTCTGATTATAAAGCTATTGAAAGATTTGATGATTATGAAACTTCAAATAAAGGGACTTTATTAGAGTTAAAAAATCTAATATTCAAAAGAAATACCAAAATAATTTTGTCCATTGAGGATCTTAAATTTTTTTATGGGAATATTATTGGAATTGTTGGAGAAAATGGAATTGGGAAGTCTACATTAGCAAAAATTATATGTGGCTTAAACAAGGAAAATAAAGGTAAAATTTTAAAAGATGATGAGAATTTAAATATAAAAAGTAGGCTAAATGAGAGCCTGCTTATTATGCAGGAAGTGAACTGTCAGTTATTCACGGACAGCGTTAAAGATGAAATAGTATTAACATCAAATATTAAAGATGATAATGCTTTAGATACTTGGTTAAAAGATATGGAGTTGAAAAATATCAGTGATAGGAATCCTCACACCTTGTCAGGAGGACAAAAACAGAGAGTAATTATCTTATCCGCTTTACTATACGACAAGAAAATTCTATTTTTCGATGAACCAACCAGTGGATTGGACTATAGAAATATGAAAATAGTAGCTAAAAACATAAAGAAAGTAAAGGAAGAAGATAAGTTGATTTTAATAATATCCCATGATGTTGAGTTTTTAGAGTCAGTTTGTGATAAAGTGATTGATTTCACGTATTTATGAAAATGCATATATTAGTAAATTACAAGAGGGACATATGATAAAAACGCAAGAAAAACGAGAAGTTGTGAATAGTATTTTTTATAATATTCCATAAAATAAATTTTATAATATTTTTTCTCTTAAGAGGATTTATGCATAATAGCATAAGTCCTCATTTTTTATGTTCAAATTAATCATTAAAACTCAAAAATACTATAAAAAAATAAAAATTCTGGTTACCAAAGAGGGCAAATTTCACTATATAAAGTGAGGGGTATTTTGTCATCTTTCTATAAAAATCAAAATACTTTGAAATGTGAATATTCTTGAAATTGATTATGTGAGATTAGCATATTTCAAATTTAATTCACTTATCAAGGTAAAAAATTAACTCATATAGGAGGTTAAAATGCAAGCAATAAAGATTTATAGTATGAGAGTTGCTATGTTATGTAGGCTTTATGATCTTAAATTAATTAATGATAAGGAATATATAAAAATAAAAAATAGAATAGAAAATGATTATAAGAAGAGAGATAGAAAGTAGTTAATCTTGTGATATAATAACACTGTAGAAAGATACAAAATGGGAAGGAGGTAAAATGAATACTAAAGTAAAATTAATAAAAGCTTCAAATACAGGAGCAAGAAATAGAAATGCACTACATTTAGATTTAAAACGAGTTGCAGCATATTGTAGAGTAAGTACAGATAGTAAAGACCAACTTGAATCATATAAATCGCAAGTTGATTATTACACAAATCTAATAAAAAATAATAAGAATTGGACTTTGGCTGGTATATATGCAGATGAAGCAACAACGGGAACAACTGCTACTAAAAGAGTAGATTTCATGAGGCTAATTAGTGATTGTCAAAATGGAGATATAGACATGATAATTACTAAATCTATATCAAGATTTGCTAGAAATACATTAGATACCTTAAAATATGTAAGACTATTAAAGGAAAACAATGTTGGTGTAGTATTTGAAGAAGAAAATATAGATACTTTGACAATGGATGGAGAGTTACTATTAACAATATTAAGTTCAGTAGCTCAACAAGAAGTAGAAAATACCTCAGCCCATGTAAAAAAAGGACTGAAAATGAAAATGGAAAAGGGGGAGCTTATTGGCTTTCAAGGTTGCCTTGGATACGACTATGACCCTATAACAAAAAGTATCTCTATAAATGAAGAAGAAGCTAAGATTGTCAGATACATCTTTAAAAGATATTTAGAGGGTAATGGTGGTTCGGTCATTGGTAGGGAACTAGAAGAACAAGGATATCTCACCCCTAGAGGTAAAACAAAATGGTCTGATACTACAGTGTTAGGAATAATTAAAAATGAAAAGTATATTGGAGATATACTAATGGGAAAGACCTTCACAGTTGATCCCATAACAAAAAGAAGACTAGCAAACTTTGGTGAATCTGATAAATATCACATTGAAAATCATCACGAGCCAATTATATCAAGAGAAGACTTTGAAAAAGCACAAGAGATTAGACTCAGGAGAGCACAAAATAGAAACACTATTGCTAACAAGGATAGAAAAAGAGAAAAACTATCAAGACAATACGCTTTTTCAAGTATGCTTGAATGTGGATTTTGTGGTGAAATACTTTCAAGAAGAACATGGCACACTAGTTCAATTTATAAAAAAATTAACTGGCAATGTGTAAAGTCAACTAAAAAAGGTAAAAAATATTGTCCTCATTCAAAAGGAATACAAGAAGCAGCAATAGAAAAAGCATTTGTTGAAAGCTATAGGCAATTATGCCATGCAGATTCAACAGTAATAGATGACTTTTTAAAAATTGTTGAAGAAGAAATAAATGATAATACTTTAGTCAAGGATTTGAAAAAGATAGAAAATCAATTAAATAGAATCATTAGTCAAGAAAGAAAGTTAGTTGATCTTCATTTAGAAGATAGTATAGACGAAGAAGTTTATGCTAAAAAGTATAAAAAACTTACAAAACAAAAAGAAGAATTACTTGATGAAAAGAAAACACTGGAACTAACAATAAAAGATGAAAATTCTATTAAAGAAAGACTAAAGCAATTTAAAAAGGTCTTAGAAAATAGAGAAATTATAGAGGAATTTAATAGACCAGTATTTGAAAGCATAGTTGATAAAGTCGTAGTGGGTAGAATTGATAAAGACGGAACAGTTCATCCTTATGACTTAACATTCTATTTCAAAACAGGAATTAAAGATAGTCAAAATTCTAATGATTACAAAGATAAAAGAAAAAACGCCAAAGACAATTATATTGATAAATTGTGCTCCTACAAGAATGACGAGGATAAAAAATTATGTTCCCAAGCAAAAGACAATGCATGTTGAGACGGTAGCTCTGTTGTCCAAACTAAATACAGAACATCATTTAGATATAGAAATAGGGGAAGATGAATTATCTGAAATTGACTTTTCAAAAGACGCAACTTATGGAGAAATTAAAAAGTATGTGTTAGATAAATACGGACTAAAAGTTTCAAGCCTATATATTGCACAAATAAAAAGGAAACATGGTATAATAGAGAGAAAAAATTATAATTTTAGTAAGAAAGAAAATCAAAGAGTGCCAAATTGCCCAGAAGAAAAAGAAAAAGCAATCGAAGATGCTTTAGAGCATTTTGGAATGATTTAAATAATATCTAAGATTGAAAATTTTAAAATTAAGACTTAAAAACTTTAAGATTAAAAAGATATGTACTTCTTATATAACCTAAGAAGATTAATTGAAAATCAGGGGAACGATGATGGTAAAATAAAAAATTTTAACAACTAAAGAAGAATTAGGCATTATTGCCAAAGAGGTTTTTATGAAGTTAAAAATACTGAAAAAGACTTGTTAGAATTGAAAATTTTAGATCATTGTGCAGGGTTTCGTGTCATAATAGTGATAGAGGCAAATAGTTATGCAAATATAAAGAGTTCAAGACTTCTACCAAAGTTTAAAACTCAAAAAATAAATAGTTGGTGTGCTGCTTAGAGTAACCATTTTGATAATGTGGATGCGAAACAAAAAGAGATAATCAGACTTCGTAAAAAATTGAAACAGGTTGAAATGGAGAATGATATTTTAAAGCAAGCTGCACTACTGTTAGGCAAAAAATAGACCTCATTATCTCGAACCGAGATAAATATAGCATTAGTGCAATGTGTAGACTACTTGGGGTCACAAGAAGTTTAGTCTATTATCATTTGAACAAAGAAAAAGATGTGAAATTAGATGAAGATGAAAAACTAATAGAAGAAATAAAAGAAATATTCAGAAGAAGTAGAAACAACTATGGAACACGCAAAATAAAAAAAGAACTAGGGAAAATTGGATATAAAATATCGAGAAGAAAAATAGGCCGAATAATGAAGAAAAATGGCCTAGTCTCAAACTATACAGTAGCACAATATAAAGTAATAAGATCCAAATGCAACGAAGAAGACATCCCTAACCTTTTAAATAGATAATTTGACAATAGAGACTATTTAGAAGCAATAGTAAGCGACCTAACATATGTAAGAGTAGGAAAAACATGGAATTATATATGTTTAATAATAGACTTAAACAGCCGTGAAATAATAGGATACTCATCAGGTAAAAACAAAGATGCAAATCTAGTAGCAGAAGCATTTTACTCAATAAGGCAGCCACTAAATCGTATAAAAATATTTCACACAGACAGAGGAAGAGAATTTAAAAATATAAAAATAGAAGAAATATTAAAGGTATTTGGGATAAAAAGATCGCTAAGTAAAAAAGGAAGCCCATATGATAACGCAGTAAGCGAAGCAGTCAATAAAGTAATGAAGACAGAATTCATATATCAGGAGAACTTTACTAATTTCCAAGAACTTAATCTAAAATTAGCAGAATACGTATATTGGTATAATAACCTAAGAATTCATGGATCTTTAGGATATAAAACACCAGTAGAATATAGAAAAGCAGAATAAAAAGCTCTGGAAGTTTCATAAATTAAATAAAATATATGAACAGACTGTCAAGGGCAAATTTCAACGAAATTTTGGCGAAGCCTTTACCCTTGATTGTCTGAGAATATATTTTATAATCTAAAGAAACTTTCAAGCTTGATAATGTTCGGTTATAAATTGTCTAAAAAAGGGTTGCCATTCCATGTATTTGGGTTCATTAGAAGAATGCCGAGCAATGGGTAACATGACGCTGATGTGTTTATACACAAAAAAGCTACATGTGCGTTGGCTGACAACAGGGAGCTAAGTAAATTAACACCAGCTAAAATGTTTGACGCTATTAATAAATGACAAGTATATGAAATTGGTTTTACCTAGTTTAAAAAAGAAATTATAATGAAAATATGGAGGCTAAGAATATGAAGATTAATAATGAATGTTGTTGTGGATGCAAAACAGAAAAGCCGGATCAAATTAAAGACAATTGTCCTGTATGTAATAATGAAGGGATTTCCGTTAGTAAAGTAACTGTTGAACATCTAGTGGTAGATGATTATCGTAATGCTGTTAACGGAGATCAATATAAGATTTGCATGAACGAGGACTGCGATGTTGTTTACTATAACTTAGATAATGAAATAAAATTCTTGAAAGACCAAGTTAGAGTTCCTATCTGGTTTAAGAAAGATGCAGATCCTAAGTATGCTTGTTATTGTAGCGAAGTCACAGAAAATCAGGTAATTGAAGCAGTTGTAAAGCATGGCGCGAAATCCGTAAAAGAAGTAAATGCCATCACTGGGGCAATGAAAAATTGTAATTGTAAAGAAAACAATCCGTTGGGAGTTTGTTGTCATAAGATTATTCAGGAAGCTATCGATAAAGGCTTGAAAATGAAATAAGGATATGTGAAAAAGTTGGATATGTGAAAAGTTTTGGAATATGTGAAAAGTTTTGTGTATCAGCTCCTCCTGATAGGTTGTGAGCTGATATTTTTTTATCCATTTTTATAATTAAATTTATTCGGACTATATATGCACATATACACTAAAACTCATATAAAAAAATTAACTGTAAAAAATTACTTTAATCACAATAATCGAGACTGTGAAATAGTTTGTGTATAGAATCCTCCTGATATAATAGTAATCAGGAGGATTTTAAAATGCCAAGAAAAAGACCAGAAACAAGACTCA
>NZ_QGTH01000025.1 GCF_003182075.1 Finegoldia magna | reverse complement strand
AAATAATAAAAAATTTGAATCTTTAAATCAAGAGTAAAGGCATAGCCCTGGTCTGACGACCAGCTCTTGACAGAAATCTTCAAATTTTTAAGAAATATAATTAGGCAAAAAGGGAGATTTTTAGAAAAATCTTGACCTTTTAGTTTAATTGTGCCAAAATTAGGTTACAAATATCTGAACTTTCAGATTTTAGTAATAAAAGTATATTTTTTTTTAAATCAAAAAAATATCAGCTCACAACCTATCAGGAGGAGCTGATACACAAAACTTTTCACATACCCCAATAATCGCATTTTAACTTGTGATGTTTGCAAGCTAAATTACGGACCTCACTAGGAAGTTTTCCCTTGTATCTTTTGTAATAAATAGAAAATTTGCTAGCAGATGAATACCCAACAGATTCAGCAATTTCCTTTATAGGTAGATCGGTATTTAAGAGAAGAGTTTCAGCTACATTCATTCTTTTTCTTTGAGTGTATTCTGTAATGCTTTGACCATATTTTTCTTTGAACAAATTTTTTAATTTTGTTCCGCTCATTTTAGATATTTTTTCAAGGGTTTCTTGATTTACATTCATGGCGAAATGATCATC
Organism: Finegoldia magna; assembly: GCF_003182075.1. GTDB lineage: Bacteria > Bacillota > Clostridia > Tissierellales > Peptoniphilaceae > Finegoldia > Finegoldia magna. The sequence goes on along the minus strand of NZ_QGTH01000025.1, from coordinate 23,373 downwards.
TAAGAATCTTGCTACATCTTCAAGTGCTTTATTATCATCAGACTCAATTTTATATTTCTTCCTATTTAAGTAGGTATCTATTACTATACTCACCCATTCATTTGCTTTGGCTTTAAAGAAAAAATCTGCGGCAGGGGCATTCATCTTGCAATTCAAGATTTCCATTGCCACTTTTTCTAGGGCCTTTGTAAGGATAATTTGATTCGTTTCAAGTAAAGATGAATAAAAAGATTCTGGATCTATATTAATGGATGATAGGTGTTTTTCCAAAAGTTCTCTTTTAAATCCTATGGAAACGGCAAGATAATAGCAGTTCTCATGTAATAAAAATAGGAAGTCATCTTTTATATTATCAAAATCAAGAGTACATAATGAGTTTGCCGTCAAAGTTTGATATGGATTAAACTTTTCTCCATTTGCGCTGACAATGTAGCTTGAATATATTGACACATAATCTGCCATACTATAAGTGCTATTTTGAACTACTTCTTCTTTGATATAAAAATCATGGACATCAATAATAAATCCATCTCCTTCATAAAACCAATACAGGCCTTCTGCATAAGTTAAGTCTTCCTTATTCCAACAAAAAGTGTGCCCTGCACTTGAGTATTTCTTATTGTTTTTACACTCATCTACTTTCATATAATCTTTTACAAAATCGTAATATGTCATAATACACCTATCCCTTTTAGACAATATTCCAATTAGCCTTATTATTTTAAAACCATTGTATTAGTAATTATAGCCGATGTATAATAAAAACACAATGATAGCTATTATCAGCTAAGTAAATTTATACCTAAAAGGAACATCAAAGAAAGGGGAGATGATTATGAAGATTTACAAAAAACTATTTGCTTATGTACAGGATAAAAAATATCTTGGGGTTTTAGCTATAGTATTTTCTGCTATATCTGCTGTACTTACGGTATATGGATATTATTTAATCTACAAATTTCTGGATAAGTTAATCATTAATTCGAATTTATCGGGTGCAGAGAGCTTAGCATTAAAATCTGTTATTACACTAACAATTGGAGCGATATTTTATTTTGTTTCAGGAATGTTTTCACACATCTTGGGATTTAGGCTTGAAACAAATTTGAGGAAAAGAGGGATTGATGGCTTAGAGAAAGCAAGTTTTAGGTTCTTTGACTTGAATCCTTCTGGTCAAATTAGAAAAATCATAGATGACAATGCCGCACAAACTCATCAGGTTGTAGCTCACATGATTCCAGATAGCTCTCAGGCAATAGTTACACCTATACTTGTCCTTGTACTAGGCTTTATAGTAAGTATAAGAGTTGGCATAACCTTGCTTGCTCTTACAATAATTGGTGGCTTAATTTTAGGGGCAATGATGGGTGAACAAGAATTTATGAAGATATACCAAGAAGCCCTATCTAGACTAAGTGCTGAGACTGTTGAATACGTTAGAGGAATGCAAGTTGTAAAAATATTTAGAGTAAATGTTGAGTCATTTAAAAGTTTTTATAAGGCTATAAAAGATTACTCAAAGTATGCTTATGATTATTCGCTATCTTGTAAAAAGCCGTATGTTTGGTATCAGTGGTTATTTTTTGGACTGATTGCAATTTTAATTATTCCTATAGTTTATTTTATGACAAGCTTAGGTAGCGACAAGATTATTTTACTTGAACTTATCATGATTTTATTTTTATCGGGAGTTCTATTTGTTTCATTTATGAGAATGATGTGGTACTCCTTGTACATTTCTCAAGGCAATTATGCAGTAGATACTTTAGAGGCACTTTACGAAGATATGCAAAAAGACAAATTAGTGCATGGTAATGTCAATAATTTTAAAAACTATAATATAGAATTTGAGAATGTTAGCTTTGCTTATAACGATAAAGCTGTCATTGAAAATTTATCCTTTAAATTAGAAGAGGGAAAGTCCTATGCACTAGTTGGTTCATCTGGATCAGGCAAATCAACAGTAGCAAAACTTATATCAGGTTTTTACAATGTTAATGAAGGAACGATAAAGATAGGCGGGACTCCAATAAGTGAATATTCTGACGAAGCTTTAATTAAAGCCATTTCTTTTGTTTTTCAAGATTCAAAATTATTCAAGAAGAGTATTTATGACAATGTTTTTTTAGCTAATAAAGATGCGACAAGAGATGACGTTATGAGAGCCTTAAAATTAGCAGGATGCGATCTGATATTAGACAAATTCCCAGAAAGAGAAAATACTATCATAGGATCAAAAGGAGTTTATTTATCTGGTGGAGAAAAACAAAGAATTGCAATTGCAAGAGCAATTTTAAAGGATTCCAAAATTATTATTATGGACGAAGCATCAGCATCAATTGACCCAGATAACGAGTTTGAACTACAAAAAGCTTTCAAAAATCTTATGAAGGATAAAACAGTTATCATGATTGCACACAGGTTATCAACAATTAAAGACCTTGATGAAATACTTGTGATGGATAGCGGAAAAATTATAGAAAGAGGCTCCGACAAAAAATTAATGTCAAGAGATACAAGGTATAAAAGGTTGCAAGAGATGTTTAACAGTGCGAATGAATGGAGGGTTTCGAATGAAGGAGTTTTATAAAAAAAGATTTGCTCTTACAGATAAGGGAGCGAGAAATTTATCTAAAGCGACAATGGCCTCATTTTTCGTCTACTGTATAAACATGCTTCCTGCAATATTGCTAATGATTTTTGCTCAGGAAGTTTTAGAAAATATCAATAAAAGCAATGGCTTTTATCTAGTATTCTCAGTATTGACCTTGATAGCAATGTATATTTTGCTTTCTATCGAATACGATAAATTATATAGCACAACCTATCAAGAAAGTGCAGATTTAAGAATAAGGACAGCGGAGAATTTATCAAAGCTACCTCTATCATACTTTTCTAAACATGATATTTCAGATCTAGCGCAAACAATCATGTCTGATATTGAAGGCATAGAACATGCAATGAGCCATTCAATACCAAAAGTGGGCGGTATGGCACTATTCTTCCCACTAATATCCATTATGATGCTAGTGAGCAATGTCAAGATGGGCTTAGCTGTAATTATTCCATCACTTTTAAGCTTTATATTTATACCACTATCTAAAAAACATTCAGTTAAGGGAGAGAAAGAATATTATAGGGTTTTAAGAGAAAATTCTGAAAGCTTTCAAGAAAATATCGAGATGCAAATGGAGATTAAAGCCTATGGCTTATCAGATGAAATGAAAGAAAACCTATATGAAAAAATGGATAAAGGTGAAAAAGTGCACTTAAAAGCAGAAATTACAAACATCTTAATTATGTCTATATCTTCAATATTTAGTTTTATTTCCCTTGCTGTCGTAATATTTGTTGGCGTAAATCTAATTATTAGTAAAGAGATAAGCCCTCTCTATCTTGTAGGCTATTTACTAGCGGCTATGAAGATAAAAGACTCTCTAGACGCATCTAAAGAGGGATTGATGGAGATATTTTATTTAACACCAAAGATTGAAAGATTAAAAGAAATTCAAAATCAAGAATTACAAGAGGGCGAAGACTATAATTTGAAAAAATTTGATATTGATCTAAAAGATGTTGAATTTGCTTATAAGAAAGACGCAAAAGTTTTAAATGGTGTAAGCTTTAAAGCTAAGCAGGGAGAGGTTACTGCTTTGGTAGGAGCAAGCGGCTGTGGCAAAACAACTATCTTGAAACTTATATCAAGACTTTATGATTATGACAAGGGACAAATCTCGATCGACGGCAAAGATATAAAAGAAATATCAACAGAATCTCTTTTTGACAAGGTCTCAATAGTTTTTCAAGATGTAGTTCTCTTTAATCAAAGCGTTATGGAAAATATTAGAATCGGAAAGCAAAATGCAAGTGACGAAGAAGTTAAAAGGGCAGCAAAACTTGCAAACTGCACAGATTTTATAGAAAAGATGGATAAGGGTTTCGATACAGTTATTGGTGAGAACGGAGCTGAGCTATCAGGAGGAGAAAGACAAAGGTTATCAATAGCCAGAGCCTTCTTAAAAGATGCGCCGATATTGATTTTAGATGAGATAGCAGCAAGCCTTGATGTTGACAACGAGAAAAAGATTCAAGAGTCTTTAAATAATTTAGTTAAAGATAAAACTGTTGTCATCATTTCACACAGAATGAAATCCATAGAAAATGCTGACAAGATAATAGTTCTTGAAAACGGAAAAGTAGAAAGTGAAGGCAAATATGAAGAGCTTTTACAAAAATCAAAAGTTTACAAGAATTTAATAGAAAAGACAAAAATGGCAGAAGAATTTATTTATTGAGGCGATTAAAAATGAAACAAAACATGAAAGAACAGTTGTTAACCAAGAAGCCATTGTCTTTAATGTTTCAATTATCTATACCAGCAGTAATTGGGATGGTAGTTATAGGCCTATATCCACTTATGGATGGAATATTTGCTGGACAAATAATTGGTGAGAATGCTATGGCGGCTTGCTCAATAGCTATGCCACTTACATTTTTTAATAATGGGATTGCAACGCTTATAGGGATAGGTTCGGCATCCATTTTATCAAGAGCCATGGGAAAAGGTAATAATGATACTATAGACAAACTTATGGGAAATCTTATCTATTGGGTTATCTTTTTTTCAACGATTATAACAATAGGAGGAATACTTCTAGGACCATATTTTTTATATTTAGTTGGAGCAACAGGAGAAATAAAGGCATTAGGAATAAGATATTTAAGAGTAATATTTATAGGTTCAATATTTGTAAACTTTACCCAGTCAGCTAATATGGTAATGCGTGGTGAAGGTCTTATGAAAAGAGCAATGACTATTATGGGACTTGGTGCCTTTATCAATATAGCTCTTGATCCAATACTAATGAAATTAATGGGTGATTATGCCATTGAGGGAGCAGCTATAGCCACTGTAACAGCACAAATAATTCAAGCTGTCATTACTCTTTATTATTTTAAAAATAAAAGTGAAAATGTAAAAATAGGGAAAATAAAAAAAGAAAAAGATATATCAAAGGAAATGTTTGGAGTAGGAGTATCAGCTATGATCATGCAAGTATTTTTCATGGTTCAGCAAACATTGCTTTATAGACAAGCTTTTAAATACGGAGGAGATCCAAATGCAATATTAATGTCAGCAACTTTGAGATTTTATGGGTTTTCATTTATACCAATTTGGGGAATGAGTCAGGGGTTACAGCCGATTATTGGCACAAACTTTGGAGCAAAACAATACAATAGAGTAAAGGAAACTATGAAGATATTTTCTATAGGAGGAACAGTACTTGCAGCAATTTTTTGGTTACCAGCACAAGTATTTTCAAAACAGTTACTTGGTTTATTTAAAGTAAGTCAGGATATAATTTCAAGCGGAGTTAATAATTTCAGAATATTCTATTCAGTATTTATTCTTTATGGAATTATGATTATGACAATAACTTTTTTCCAAGCGATTGGGGATGGGAAAAAAGCTGGAATGATTGTAATGCTAAGGCAGTTAATACTACTTGTTCCAGCCTTACTTATATTGCCAAGAATATTTGGAGCAGGGGCTGTTTGGTGGACAGAACCAGTTGTAGATTTTACTATGATAATGGTAGGTTTAGCAATGCAAGCCAAGGCTCTTTCAAATATGAATGTAAATAATTAAAAATAAAATAATGAGAAAAAACAAAAATAGCAGAAGAATTTATTTATTAGGAGGTTAAAATGGATAATAAAAAATTAAAAGGAAAAGATGTTATTACGATAGGTATATTTACTGCAATATATTTTGCAATCAATTTTGGTTTTATGCTTTTAGGAGGTCTTCATCCATTAATGTGGGTGCTTATGCCTGGTTTTATAGCTTTAGTTGGTTCTATCCCATATATGATTATGGTTCAAAAAGTTAAAAAAACAGGAGCAGTCATAATAATGGGGGTTATTGTTGCTATAATATACTATTTAACTGGTCAATTTAGTTTAATAATAATTGCATCATTAGCAATTGCCAGTATATTGGCAGAGCTAATAAGATACCTATCAAAGTATGATAGTTATAAAGGGAATTCACTTTCATATGCTTTTTTTTCACTAGGTATGATAGGTTCTCCAGCACAAGTATGGATTTTAAAAGATGAATTCATATCAAAAATGCTTGAAAATGGAATGCCAGTAGATTATGTTAATACATTAAAAAGCTTTATTAATACACCAATGTTAATTGTGTTAATTGTAACACCATTTGTTTTTGGATTATTATCTTGTGGGATTTTAAAATCATTTCTATATAAAAATTTTGAGGCGAGAAATTAAAATGTTCAGGCGATTAAAATTAGATCCTAGAACCTCAATAATACTGCTTTTATTGGTAAATATATTTTTCTTTAAAAGTAGAACGGTGGCAAGTGAATTAGTTTTAATGAGCTATTTGTTGATTATATTGACGGTTTGCGGAAATTTTAAATCGGGATTAAAAGTATATTTAACTTTTATTACTTTTTTAATAATAAATTATTTTGTTTTTCCCCATTCACCCAAGTGGATTGTAACGACATTTATTGTACCTGTTTCTTATGCAAGGAAGATTTTTCCTTGCATAATGGCAGGAACATTGTTATACAAAACGGTGACTGTAAGAGGAATTGCAGGAGTTTTTAGAAAATTTAAACTCTCAGAAAATTTTATTTTAGCATTTATGATAACTTATAGATATTTTCCCACATTAAGACAAGATATACATTGTGTTAGAGAATCAATGAAGATTAGGGGGATTAGTATGATTAAAAACATGGATATATTTGTTGTACCTATAATAAATTCTGCAATTGATATGTCTGAAGAGTTATCTAAGGCAGCTGTAACACGAGGAGTCGAGAATCCAGGTAGAAAAACAACTATAATTGATTTTAAAATCACTGTTTATGATGTATTAGTTATTTTATTTGTTGTTTTAATTATGGTTATATTTTAGGTGAGTTAGAATGGGTTATGTAAATATAAATGATGTATCTTGTACCTCTAAAACGGGATATAAAATATTAAAAGGGATCAACTTAAATGTTGAAAAAGGCGAATGTATTCTACTTATGGGACTAAGTGGTTCAGGCAAAACGTCATTGACTAAATTAATAAATGGAATTATACCACATTTTGAAGAAGAAACTGACTTTGTTGGAGAAGTTTTAATAGAGGGAGAATCTACTAGAAATATATCACAATATAAAATTTCAGAAAAAGTTGGTTCGATATTTCAAAATCCAAAATCTCAATTTTTTAATTCTGATGTCGAGGGAGAAATTGTATTTGGTCTTGAAAATATGGGAACTGATCCAGAGTTAATAAAAAAGAGCTTAAAAAAAACTATTAATAATTTAAATATAGATAGATTATTAGGGAAAAATGTCTTCTCATTGTCGAGTGGGGAAAAACAAATTTTAGCTTTTGCATCTATTTTTGCATTAAACACAGATATTGTCGTATTGGATGAGCCGTCTTCAAATCTTGATATGGATACAATTGAAACGATAAAAAACAATATTGAAATATTTAAAAAAGAAGGGAAGACAATTATAGTTGCAGAACATCGACTATATTACTTAAAAGACATAATTGATAAAGCATATTATATAGACGAAGGAATAATTAAGGATTGTTTTACACAAGAAGAGATAAAATTATTTAACTCAAAAAAAGAAAATAATCTCGAAATTAGAACTTTATCTACTCCGAAGTTGGAAGTTCTTGAGAAAGAATTTAATAAAAATGATGAGTATTTATGTGAAGATTTATCGTATACAATAAATGGAAATTTCATATTTAAAGATATTAATATTTCTTTGAATAGAGGTGAAGTATTAGGTATAGTTGGGAAAAATGGTATAGGAAAAACAAGTCTGTTAAAGTGTATTACAGGACTTATGAAGAAAAATACAGGAAGTGTTTTTTTTGACAATAAACTTTTAAATAATAAAGATAGATTAAAAAATACATACCTTGTAACACAGGACATTAATTCACAATTATTCACTCGAAGCGTAAAAGAAGAATGTGAATTAAATTTACCTGAGGATAGATTAAATCAGGTAGATGTAGTTCTAAATAGGCTTGGATTAGATAAATATAAAGATAAGCATCCGATGTCGCTATCAGGAGGACAAAAACAAAGGTTAACAATTGCCTTAGCTCTACTTTCAAATAAAGAAATCATAATTTTTGATGAGCCTACAAGTGGTTTAGATTTCAAAAATATGATAATTGTATCAGAAGCTATAAAAGATTTGGCAAAAAAATCTAATAAAGTTGTAATTGTTGTTTCGCATGATTATGAGTTTCTAAATACGGTAGCGGATGGAATATATGAAATGGCTTGAAAATAAGAATGAGAATTATGGTAAAATTTATGGCATGATAGGATCTAACGGACGTGGGAAGTCAGCACTCTTAAGATGCTTAATAGGTCTTGAGAAAAAATCAAAAGAAGAAATTTATTTTAAAGGAGAGAAACTATCTAAAAAAGAAAGACTCAAAAACTCTTCACTTGTTATGCAAGACGTAAATCATCAATTATTTACAGATGAAGTATTCAAAGAGCTTAGCCTAGGTGTAAAAAATTTTGATGAATAAAAGGCGAAAATCATTTTAAAAGATTTAGGCCTGGACGAATTTGTTGAAAGGCATCCGATGAGTTTATCAGGAGGACAAAAGCAAAGACTTGCAATAACGTCCATAATGTGTAAAGACTCTACTTTTATTTACTATGATGAGCCAACTAGCGGGATGGATTATGCTAATATGATAAAAATATCTGAACTGATTAAAAAATATAGAAATAAAGATAAAATAATTTTTATTGTTTCCCATGATATAGAATTTTTAAATGAAGTGGCAGATGAGATTTTTGAATTGTAAAATAGAGCATGAGAGCAATCTATAGAACTGGATGGTGGTTTGAAAAAATTGACAAATCAAGGTAATTACTATATTATATAGGCAACAGTACCCGACACGCCTCTTAACAATGCGTACCAAGTCGGGTCTTTTGATTATAAGGAGTAATAACGTGAAGAAATCGCCATTTATACAAAACTTCAAAGAAAACTATTCAAGGAGAATAAATGAGAATAGATAGAATCAATACATATGATGACAATCGCTTCAGTCAAGAAGCACTATATCAGCACGGTTGCTACATTGTAGATAGCGATGTGCCTGTAGAAATTAAAATCATATCACAGACCGAGGCAATTATAAAAGGAGAAGAAGCTTATTTTGACGAGGTCATTGAAGAGTTTCGATTTAATGCAGGGCACATCACAAATTTTTATGATGAAAGTGGTAAGCTTATTAAGAAATTCAAAGACGTGGAGGTCTTTAAGCTTGATCTAGATAAAATCCAGCCAATACAGTTCTTTATAGATAGTGATAAATTAGAGGCAGTTAAGAGCTTTGTCAATAGAGAAGAAGACGTGATTATCCCAGTTACAATATGCGAAGACACATACGCGTCCCTAGATGGACACACACGCCTCTACATTGCATATATCCTTGGATTCAAGTACGTATACGCCTATCTTAGTGAAACCTTCTGTGGATTTGACTATTTCTTTGATGAAGCAAGAAAAAGAAATATATTTACAGCAAAAGACTTGACCTTGCTCACACATGATGACTATACAGTTAAGTGGGATAAGTTTTGCGATGAGTATTATATGAGTATAGAGTGTGAATAGACGAGTGTATTGTTCGGGTAAAATAGTAAATAATATTAAGATAAATTAGTAAAATTCTTTATTTTAATGGATGAAATAGAATTATGTATAACACGCGTAAAAAAGAACTTTCTGACATTGCTTTCTTTATGTAAGATTGCTAAGGATGATATTGTCTGAACTGACCTCCTTTAAATTGGTTTTGGGGCCAACTTTTTGGGGGCAGTTCAATGAATACCTTTATTTATTAGTTATTGATATTCACACACATGAATGATTTGAAAAGTTATATAAATTAAGAGGTGAAACTATGATAATAGATAGTTTTGATAATGAAACAGAGCCAGTTTTAAGTCTAAAAGACTTTTATGGAGAAAAGAAAAATATTGCAGAAAAATGTTTGATAATATTTTCGAAAGGCATACTAGAATATTTGCTTGACAACTTTGAGTGCGAAGAAATTGGAAATATAGGATCCGTAAATGGGTCAAGACCAGTATATAAAAGTAGATTTGAAGGTCAAGAATTTGTATTTTATCTTACTATGATGGGTTCGGCTCTTGCTTCAGGAGATTGTGTAGAAGTTAATTGGATTACAGGTGCCAATAAATTTATTATGTTTGGATCTTGTGGCAGTCTTGACAAGGAAAAGACTTTTGGAAAGTACATTATACCAACAGAGGCTTATAGAGGTGAAGGAGCATCTTATTATTATGCGGCTCCTTCAGATTATCTTGATATTAAATACCATGATAAGCTTGAAGAATTTTTTATCAAGGAAAAAGCTCCCTACACTAAGGGAAAAGTCTGGACTACAGATGTTATGCTTCGTGAGACACGCGGACTCGTTTCAAAGAGAAAGGCAGAAGGATGTATAGCAGTAGAAATGGAGCTTGCAGGTGTTCAAGCAGCTTGTGGTTTTTATGAATTTGAACTTTATAACTTTCTTGAAGCAGGAGATGTATTAGATGAGAGCTGTTATGAGGTCGAAGGACTCCATAATGCCAACCATGATCTTGGAAAATTGTATTTGGCATTAAAATTTTTAAAAGAAATTTAAGATAAACAAATCAAGAGGTTAGTATTGAAATAAATGGTTTTTAGGATTTAAAAGAAATCTTAAAAGCCGTTTTTTATTTAAAAAAAAGTAATATGAAATTTGTTGTGGAAGTCGTAATATATCGTCTACACCAGTTTGTTTTGCATAAAATCTTAAATCAAAAGGAGAAAACGTGGTATAATATAGATGAGAACATATATCAATAGGAGAATGAAATGTTTAAGCGCTTTTTTGAAAATTTTAGAAAACCTAAAGACAATTTTGGCGGCAGATTTATGTTAAAAAGCATGAATAAAGGACATGAAAAATTGGCAAGTTGGGGAAGGTCTTACATAAATATTGAAAACGATTATATTGTCCTAGATTTGGGCTGCGGCGGCGGTGCTAACATAAAATATTTTTTAACTAAAGCAAAAAAAGTTTACGGAATTGACCACTCAGAAACTAGTGTAAAGATGGCTAGTGAGATAAATAAAGAAGCGATTGAGTCTGGAAGATGCGAGATTTCATTGGGAGACGTAAGAAGCCTTCCTTTTGAAGATGAATCCATAGATATCGTCACAGCGTTTGAAACTATTTATTTTTGGAATGATATAGAAGAATGTTTTAAAGAAATTTATCGTGTGCTTAAAATGGGCGGACAATTTTTAATATGCAATGAAGTATCATCTATGAAAAGAAGAGATGTAAAAAAATTAGCACATATGATAGAAATGGAAGTATACACACCCGACGACTTAACAAGAATGCTTGGGAAATTGGGATTTAATTTTGAATATCATTTAGATAGAAAACAACAAGTCGTATTTATCGCAAGAAAATAGATAAGATAAAGAAAGGCAAGGATAAAAATGAAATATCACAGTTTTTATTTCTATCAGTTTCAACATCCTATGAAAAAAGTTTTGGTGGAAAAATATGGAAGAAAGTATGCAAGGGATATCCTCAAAAAAAGCAAAAAAATTTATCGAAAACTAGTAGAAGAAGCAGATGATATCGGAGATGATAATCCCATGGCATACAATGAGATGTTCGCTCTTGTATTTGTTGCACCATATTTAGCAAGCGAAAAAGAAATTCCGCCAGAGACTATCCAGGAAATGATGCGTCGCTCTCTGTATTTTGTCAAATGGTTTTTTTCATTAACTAATCTAAATACTAAGAGGGGGAAAGAAGCCAATAAGAAAAATATAGTTAAGTATTATAAATGGTATACAGAAGAAAAAGAAAAGCTCTATCCCACATCATTTAAGGTCGATTTTGAGGGAGAACCATATGAGGGCGCTTGTTATTATAGAATTACTCGCTGCCCTATTTGCACATACACTAAAAAGCTTGGGGTACATGAATTAATGCCGCTATTCTGTGAATTGGATGAGGTTATGATAAGTCTTCAACATGGAGTTTTACATAGAAAAGGCACGATAGCAAATGGGGCAGATTGTTGTGATTATTTTATCACAGGTGATAGAGAATGAACCAATGTTATATGAATAAGAAATTGGTAAAGTTTGTGATTAATTTATTATTATTGGAGTAGACTAAAATGAGCTTAACTTATAAAATTGCATCGACAATTGTAAGACTTATCGGAGTCAAAAAAATGTTTTTAAAGAACAAAGAAGAGATGCTTGAGTATGCAAAAGGTGAAAATGCAAAAATAGTATTTGATTTAGAAAAGGCAAAGAAAAGAGCCGAGAGAAAAAATTACTATCTTTATGACAGAGATGTTATGGGTTACAGACTGATTTCATATCAAAAAAATCAAATTCCTTCCGAAGGCGCAGTTCTTTATCTATTTGGCGGAGGAATGATAACACAACCGGACAAATTGGACTTTGCTTTGTCGGAAAGAATAATGCAACAAACCGGAAAAGATGTATGGTTTTTATTTTATCCTCTTTGTTCAGAAAATGTAAAGATAGATAAGACATATGAAGTATCATTTGAAGCCTATAGGCTGATGACCGAAAGTTACAAGTCAGAAAACATCAGCGTCCTTGGATTTTCATCAGGAGCTTGTCTATCACTAGGGATTTTTTTGCATAACAACGCCATAGGAAGACCACTTCCAATGCCAGGCAAGATTATTTCAGTTTCTCCAGGAGGAATTCCAGATGTAACTGTCGATGAAAATAAAGAAATTTGGGAGAAATTAAAAGAACTTAACCACAAGGATGTAATGATTGATCCGACGTACATTAAAACAGCAAGAGAAATCGCAAAAGGAGATGAAGACATACCTGAATATATGTTAGATGGAACTGTAGGAGATTTTACCGATTTTCCGAAAACATATTTTTATTACGGCGAAAATGAATGCCTCTATGCCTTTGCGCAAACCTTTAAAAAAGCAATGGAAAAATACCACGTACCATACGAAATTATTGTTGGAAAAGGAATGTGCCACTGCTATCCATTGGTGAGATTTTTTAAAGAAGGAAGAGAAGCACAAGATGAAATTATTGAATTGTTAGGACAATAATTGAGGACAGACAATGAAATCAGAAGAATTTAAAATGCCGATATTCGGTGTCGGGCCAATATATGTAATAACATGTCTAATCCTTACAATAGCTGGGATATGGCTTCATCTCAATGGATGCATTTATCAAGGGAAAATCATTAAAGGCAAAATGTTTTTTATTATAGCAGCAATATTCATGATCCTTTTAGGAATATATTTATGGATACAAGCAGTAATAGTTCAGAAAATAAATAAAAAAGTTACAGAAAAAAAGTTGATAACAACAGGAGTATACAGTATAGTAAGAAATCCTGTTTATTCAGCATTTATATTTATATTCACAGGTCTACTTTTATTTACAGCAAACTATATTTTATTAATACTTCCATTTGTATTTTGGGCTTTTTTAACAATATTAATGAAAAACACAGAAGAAAAATGGTTAAAAAATGAATTTGGAGAAGAATATGAAATATATTTAAAACAAGTAAATCGAGTAATTCCACGGATCAGAAGAAAATAAAATTAATCTTATGCAAGCATCTACAGTTGTAGGTGCTTTTTTATGGATAATTTTAGGAAGAGATAATAAATGCAGAAATATATAAAGCTGAACCGTTAAATACTTGAATGAAAAATGGACAAATATTTGAATAACTGATAAATTGGAGGCAGTTAAGAGTTTTGTCAATAGAGAAGAAGACGTGATTATCCCAGTTACAAAACGCGAAGACACATACGCGTCCCTAGAGACGGACACACACGCCTCTACCTTGCATTTAGCCTTGGATTCAAGTACGTATACGCCTATCTTAGTGAAACTTTCTGTGGTTTTGACTATTTCTTTTATGAAGCAAGAAAAAGAAATATATTTACAGCAAAAGACTTGACCTTGCTCACACCTGATGATTATACAGTTAAGTGGGATAAGTTTTGCGATGAGTATTATATGAGTATAGAGTGTGAATAGACGATTGTATTGTTAGGGTAAAATAGTAAATAATATTAAGATAAACTAGTAAAGTTATATTTAACAGGATAAATGTCCTATCAAGCACTTGCTAATCAATTTAAAATCAATAATCCATCTCCTATTGTTAGAAGGCAACTGGTTTTAGAAGTTAAGGCTAGATGGGCTTAAACAAAAAAATAGAGGAAGACCTTCAAGTATAAATATAAGGTTTCAAATCTTTATATATACAAATTCCGCTGGAAAAATAAAAACTGATAAATAAAAATTTACAGAAAAGATAGACGGAGTTATTGCTATGGTGAGCAATAAGGTGTGAAATGGACAAGTCAATCTGTTTATGATGATAGGGGATTGATTGTTTTTATGGGTATAAATTATTAAGTAGTGTTAGGAGGTACAGACAAATGAACAATAGATATAGTCTTACAAATAACTAAGAGAGGAAATGAAATCCTCTCAAAAAAATAGGAGGATTTATGATATATATACAAAACTTGATAAAAACCGTATCTGATAAAAAACTATTTGAAATTAATAGTTTATCAATAAATGAAAATGATAAGATAGCCTTAATAGGTGACAATGGAACGGGTAAAAGTACTCTTCTAAGAATAATATTAGGAATAGATAAAGACTATACTGGTCAAGTAAGAGTGCATAGAGATTTAGGATATTTATTAAATTATGATATTCAAGTTAAGAATTTTTCTGATGAAATCTATTCCAAATCTCAGTTAAAGATTGATGACGATTATAGTCCGGGTGAGGAACAAAGATTAAAATTAACAGGTATTTTATCAGATAGTTTTAAGTTTCTTTTGATAGATGAGCCTACATCCCATTTAGACTTAAAGCAAAAAGAAGAACTTATAGAAAAACTAAATTCAAGAAAAGTAGGATACCTTTTAATTTCTCATGATCGTGATTTTATTAATAAAACTTGTGAAAAGATTCTAGAATTAAAGAATGAAGAAATTCAAGAATATAATGGAGATTACAAATTCTATCTTGAAGAAAGAGAGAAAAGACAAAAGTTTCAAGAAAAAGAGTATTCAAATTATATAAAGGAAAAGAAAAGACTTGAAAATTTAGCCATAAATATAAAAGAACAATCTTCAAAAGTAAGAACCACGCCTAAGAGGATGGGAAACTCAGAAGCTAGACTTCATAAAATGGGCGGTCAAGTAAACAAGAAAAAATTAGACAAACAAGTGAAATCTGTAGAATCTAGGATTAATCAACTAGAAGTAAAGGAAAAACCTAAAGAAGAAAAAGAGATACAACTATCCATTCCAGATAATAAACGAATTCATTCTAAGATATTGATAAGGACGGAAAACATAAATAAAAAATTTGGAAATAAGCTTTTGTTTGAAAAATCCAACTTCCAAATAAACAACAATTCTAAAATAGCGCTAATTGGAGAAAACGGAAGTGGGAAAACTACCCTTTTAAAGATGATTCTTAATAAAGAAAATATATGGGTGCATCCAAATCTTAAAATAGGTTATTTTAGTCAAATGAGTGATATTCTAGAAGAAAAATCCAGCATTTTAAAAAATGTATCAAATACGTCTATATATGATGAAACAATGACAAGAATTGTTCTTGCAAGACTAGGGTTTAAGACTAACGATGTATATAAGATTATAAATGTGTTAAGCGATGGAGAAAAAGCTAAGGTAAAATTGGCTAAAATTTTAACATCTGATTTTAATTATCTTATATTTGATGAACCGACAAACTTTTTGGATATAAGAGCAATAGAAAGTTTAGAAAATCTACTGAAATATTATGATAGACCATTTATTTTTGTAAGTCATGATGAGGATTTTATCAACAATTTAGCTAGTAGTCTTTTAATAATCAAAGATAAAAAAATCATTCAGTTTAATGGTAATTTAAGAGAATATAAGGTCAGACAAAAAAGTCACAATAGAAATATTGACAAAGATGAATTATTGCTTGATTTTAGAATATCATCAATAAGTTCAAGACTTTCTATGGATTTATCGAAAGATCAAAGAGAAAAATTAGAAGAAGAATATAAAAAACTAATATCGAAGAGAAACGGCAATTAAATCTTATGCTTTTAGCATCTACATTAGTAGGTGCTTTTTTCATGCAATTTAATATTGGAATTCATATATAAATGTCGCATAAAGGGTTTTGAATTATTATTGTTAGGGTTTACCAAAATTTCGTGTTATATTTTAATATCAATTTTCCAACGTTAATTCTATGTAAATTATGATATTTTATTGAGTTATAAAGGATTTCAAAGAATAAAATATGTTATAATAACGCAAAGGAAAAAATGTTTTGTATACTATAAAATATCAATAATGTTAAAAGCTGAAATGCGTTTGGAGGAACGATGGATAATAGGATTGAAATATTTAGTGGAAAATTTAATAATATAAAAATAAGTTTAATGGGTATTTTTATGACAATTATGTCAGCTGTTATAATATTCATTGGATTTTGTTCAGGGAGTATTTTGTATAAGATATTTACATTGATTTTTGGTGCATTTGGAGTATTATTTTTTGGAGCAGCAACATTGCTTTGTATTAAAAATATTTTTGTGAGAAAACCAATTTTAATTATTGATAACGAAGGATTTTACGACAATTCAAGTATAGCATCTTTGAAAAATTCTTTGATAAGTTGGGACTCAGTTAGTAAGATAAAAAATATTCCTATGATGGGTCAAGGAATGGTATCGATATTTATGAAAGACCAGGAAGCATATTTGGAGAAGTTACCTATATTTAAAAGGTTAATAACTAAAATGAACCTTGCTTTGGGATATGGAGAGATAACAATTAATATGAATCAAATTCAGAATATGGATGGTGAAGAGCTGACTGAAATTATGAATGAATATCGAAAGAATCGCCGTAAACACAAATCTTGATTTATTGATAGGAAAGAAAATTCTTGTGTATTGATATTCAAGATAATAAAATAAATTAAACAAATATCCGATAAGTCTTATGTAAGTATGACTTTGTCGGATATTTTTTTGTAATAAACATTAGAACGTTTATCAAAAGTAAGACTGTTTTTGTGAAATTATAATGAAATTTTGTGATAATAATACTAGATTGACATGAAAATAAAATTATAGCTTGATTGCAGAAATACTTAAAGCATCTACATTTGTAGGTGTTTTTTATGTAAAATTAAGAAATTATGCACAATTTATTATTTTTCGATTTCGAAAAACTATTTAAGGTTAACAAAAATGGCTTATTCAAAATAATTATTGGGTATAATTATGTAAGGAGGAATTTATGGATATTTTTTTAGTGGCGGTTAGATTAATATTAGCTGCGATTCTTGGAGCTGTGATTGGGATAGAAAGAGAAATAAAAAACAGGGCAGCGGGTTTTCGAACTCATATTATTGTAAGTGTTGGAGCATGTTTAATCATGTTAATCGGTATAGATGCAATCGGCGATTTATCTAGCGACAATGCTAGAGATGCTGCAAGATTAGCAGGACAGGTTGTCAGTGGAATAGGATTTTTGGGTGCAGGGACTATTCTTCAAAAAAGAATGGCGTATCAGGTCTTACTACAGCTGCAACTTTGTGGCTTTCAGGAGCGATTGGGCTTGCTGTGGGAATTGGATATTATGAAGGTGCAATTATTGCAACTGTTATTTGTCTGATAACTTTGGTTTCACTTAAAGGAATCAGTGATTTAATCAACAAGAAAACTACAAAATCCTACTCAATGATTTTTGATACTTATAATTTCAATCAGGAAAGTTTTTATGAATTTACTTCTAAACAAGGAGTTGAAGTGAGAAAACTCGACATTATTGATGAGGATATGGATGACAAATCAATGATTGAGGTGACTTTTTCTTTTAATAAAAATTATGATATTGACGGATTTTTCAAAAAATTAAAGTCAGAATATAATTTGCAATCTGTAAAATCGGTTGATGATGAGGAATAGATATTATGAATAGAATTAAAAAACTTTTCCCGTATTTAATGGTCAATGTAATCTGTTTTTATTTGTTGACATTATTAATGAAAGATACGGGCAGTGGAATGTTTATTTTATTATTTGTAATTCCTGTTATAACTTTTGTGAATGCTATAATGTGTGGCAGGAAGAATTCTTTTGACTTTCTGTACCCTCTTTTAGTTATGGCGATTTTCGTGCCTTACGTACTTATTTATATGAATGAAAGTGCCACAATTTATATATTTATTTATGGCGCGATTTCGTTGATGGGATTATTTGTGGGTAGCAGATTGGACTAAATACAGAAATATATAAAGCTTAACAGCCGAATACTTGAATGAAAATACGTCAAATACTTGAATAGAAATACGTTAAATACTTGAACAAAAACTGTTCTAACATTGTTTAGATTGAACAGACGAAGGAGGACTTCATGAAAAAACCAAGCATAACACAAACAATTCTTTGTCTAATAATAGGACTACTCCCTCTTACTGGATATTATTTTTTGATGACAGAATATTTTAAGGTCAGTCCATTTGAAGCCTATTATTGGATTCCTACAATTTATTTGATAATTTGCTATGTATTATATCCTTCAGCAGTGGGGAAATTGAGCGATTCAACATTTGAGAAAACTTCAACTGAATTTATTTCCGCCAAGACTATAATGATGCTTTCATTTATTTTTGCACCATTTATTTTGATTTTCAAAAGAAATAAATAATTAATTAATGTGAAAATCTTCTCTGTGTACATACGGTGAAGATTTTTAGTTTGTTACAAGTTTTAGATAGTATATGAATTTAAAAAAATAACTAATGGAGATATAATGTTGACCGTAGACTTGATATTTCTTATATCAACAGATTAATGGAGGTAATTTATGGCTTTATTTGGACAAAACAAAACACCAGAAGAAAAACACGTCGAAAAGTTGCAACAATTTATAAAAGAATACGATCTAGAAGATTTGGACAGAAAAAGCGTGGAAGAGATATTTCAAGCTTCAGAAGTCATGACTAAGAGTTATTTTTCAGCTTTAGTTAAGCAAAATGTTATTATAATTAAGCAGTTGAACAAACTCAATGAAAATATCGAAAAATTATTAGACAAATAAAGTTCACGAAGCATCTACATTTGTAGGTGCTTTTATTGTGGCTAAAATTACCATTTGAAACACAAATTGGGTATAAATAATACAACGAAAGTATATAGGAGTTTATTATGAAAAAATCGATAGTATCTAGAACGATTAAAACGGCTTTGGCTTCACTTTTGGCGATAATTGTCTCTCAAGAGTTATCTCTTGAATTTGCAGCTGCGGCAGGAATTATTGCAATACTCAATGTGTTTGATACTAGAAAAGCTACGATAGAAGGTGGCTTGAAGAGGACTTTGTCCGCGGTCATTGCTCTTTTGATTGGAGGATTTTTATTTGAAAAATTAGGATACAAAACTTGGGTTTTCGGATTGTATTTGCTATTATTTGTGCCTGTATCTTTTTTGTTAAAGATAGAGCTTGGGTTGGGACCTTCAAGTGTAATTGTGACACATTTATTGGCGTTCGGAAGAATTGACTCAGCTATTATTTTGAATGAAATGGCACTAGTGTTTATAGGGACAGGATTTGCAATGCTAACCAATTTCTACGCTCCTACAAGCCAAGATAGATTAAACAAGTTAATCGATAATATTGACGAAGATATGACATTCATTTTGAATTTGTTCGGCCAATCTCTGATAACACATTTAGATGTGAAGTTATACAAAGACAAGATTTCAAAACTTGATGAAGACATCGATAAGGCGATTGAAATTGCGATAATTGAAAATGATAATTTAATTGAAAATAGCAGAGATATACTGGACAATTTGCGTTTGAGAGATAGGGAGATGGATTTATTAGAAGAGATGTATCATGATTTGAAGACAATTCCTGCTGAATACTCAGATGGGAAATACATTTCGGATATTTTAATTGAAACTTCTGAAAATTTGAGAAATAGTGAAGAAATCACGAAAGTAAAAAATAGAATTGATTTTCTAAAAAATCATTTCAATATGATGAAATTGCCGGAAAGTCACGAAGATTTTGCTATTCGTTCTGCAATTTTTCAAGCGTTCAGAAGTCTGGATCAATTTGTGGATATAAGTATATATATTAATAATAAACTTAATAAGAAAAAAGGTAGAGGGTGATTATATGTGTGAAGGAAAGAATGAGGAGCTGATTTTCAGGGAAAAGCTAGAGGAAGCTGTGGAGAGTTTTGGCAAGGGTAGCCAAGAGGGAGCGAAGGTTTCTATTAGAAATTGCCAGGATTTTTTTGGTTGTGTTTCGATTAGTCACCAAAAGCAAATAGCAGACGCTTTTGATATTGATGAGAAATACATCAAGACGATTATTAAATTCATTCCATCTATCAAAGAATCAAAGGTTGAATGCGAGATTGTGTGCTGTTCGGGACCGAGATGTGCGAAGAACGGCTCGATGGAAGTGTTGAAGACGGTGAAAAAAGAGCTTGGAATGGATTTTAATGAAACATCTGCTGATGGAAAAATTCGACTCAGAACTCAAAATTGTTTCAAGAAATGTAAGGATGGTCCCAATATTATGATTAATGGTAAATTCTATCACCACATGAATGCGGATAAAACGAAAGAAGTTCTGGGAAAAATCAAATAAAATTTTAGTTACAAATAAGCCTTGTTATTTAACATTGGCTTATTTTTAATTTGATCATAAAAATTCTATGAATTTAGAGAGATCCTTATCAAGAGGATTTGACAAAATATACTATTAGAATTATAATTGACATATCAATAATTGACGTATTAAATATTGACGTATCAACTAAATGGAGGTAAACATGAAATTATCACAAGAATTGAAATCAAAAAATATTAATTTTAAAAATAGAGTCATAATGCCACCGATGGCGACAGCTAAGGCTGATGAAAATGGTCATATTACCGATGAAATCCTGAACTATTATGAAGATAAGACGAAAAACAAATTATTTTCAACTGTAATTATCGAACACAGTTTTGTGGATGAATTAGGAAAAGCCAGCAAAAACCAAACATCCATAGCAGACGATTCTACAATTGATGGAATGAAAAAACTTGTAAATTTAGTTAAAGCCAATGGTTCATCTGTAGTATTACAGATTTCTCACGCTGGTAGTTCTACTAATGAAGAAGTTATCGGACAACAACCTGTAGCACCATCAGCTATCAAAAACCCTTCAAAGGATAAAGCTGAGCTTCCAAGAGAACTTTCATTAGAAGAAATAGAAGATATTATCGAAAAATTTGTAGATGCGGCAGTAAGATCAAAAGAAGCTGGATTTGATGGAGTGGAAATCCATTCTGCTCATGGATATTTATTGAACCAATTTTTGTCACCATTAACTAATAAAAGAACTGATGAATACGGTGGAGATATTGATGGAAGAATTAAAATTCATTTGGAAATTATAAGAAAAATCAGGGAAAAAGTTGGAGGAGATTATCCGATTTTTATAAGAATAGGAGCAGGAGATTATTTGGATGGGGGATTATCGACAGAAGAC
Organism: Finegoldia magna; assembly: GCF_003182075.1. Classification (GTDB taxonomy): domain Bacteria; phylum Bacillota; class Clostridia; order Tissierellales; family Peptoniphilaceae; genus Finegoldia; species Finegoldia magna. The sequence goes on along the minus strand of NZ_QGTH01000025.1, from coordinate 1,621 downwards.
AGTATTCACGCAGCTGTAGAATTCGTAAAAGCCGGTGCAGATGTGTTGGATATTTCTGGTGGAATGTGTATGTTTTCAATCGATGATAAAAGAGCAGGATTCTTCGATTTTTTAGCAAAGCCAATTTTTGAAAATGTAGATGTGCCAGTAATTTTGACTGGAGGAGTAAAAACAGGTGATGATGTTGAGGACATATTAAATCGTGGAGTATGCGATTTGGTAGGAGTTGGAAGATCAGTATTCAAGGATTCCAATTGGATGAATGAACAAATCAAACCAATTATGTAAAGGGAAAATATGGAACTTAAGCAATTTAGTAATGCTTTGCACAAACTTAGATGTGTGGAGCAAAATCTTACAAAAGAATTTGAAAATAGTACGGGATTTTCATTAACCAGATACGAAATTTTGATATATCTGGACGAGAAAGAACAAAGTCTTCAAACAGAAATTGCAGAACATATTGGGATTGATCCTGCGGCGATTACTCGTCAACTCAAAATTTTGGAAAAAGAAGGATTTGTTACAAGAGATAGAAATGCTGAAAATGCAAGAGAAATCATAGTTACACTTACTGACTATGCGAAATCTGAACCACAAATTTGCAAACAAAAGCACAAGGATAATCCATGCAATATTGCTGTGTCTATTTCTAAAAGAGAAATTGAAGAATTAATGCAGATTTTGGAATCTATTGAAGAAAAGTTGCAATAAAAACTAGGGGGTATTTAATGAATAATAATTTTGAAGATGTTGTATTTAACAGACATTCTGTAAAAGAATTTGATGTAAACAAAAAAATTAGTAGAGAAGAAATGATACAAATTTTAGAAGAAGCAACACTTGCACCATCATCAGTGAATCTTCAACCATGGAGATTTGTGGTTGTTGAATCTGATGAAGCAAAGGATAAGCTTCGTCCACTTATTAGATTTAATGTTAGACAAAACGATACTTCTTCTGCGATGATTTTGATATTTGGCGATATGAAATGTTACGAAAAAACCGAAGAAATCTACAACAAAGCAGTTGAAAAAGGTTACATGACAGAAGATGTCAAGAAACAAATGATGGATCTTGTGTTACCTGCCTATAAAAATTTCTCACAATCTGAGATGAATGATGTAGTTAAAATTGATTCTAGTTTGATGGCTATGCAACTAATGTTAGTTGCAAGAGCTCACGGATATGATACAAATCCTATTGGTGGTTTCGAAGCAGACCAACTTGCACAAGCTTTCGGACTTGATCCGGAAAGATATGTTCCTGTGATTATAATCGCAATTGGTAAATCGGATTATGAACACCATGAATCTGTAAGATTGGATATTAAAGATATTGCAAAATTTGAATAAATTATAAATTGAGTGATTGGTTAATTAAATATATAAAAAAACAATGACCATTAAACTTCATCAAAACCAAGAATTTATTTGAACAAAACTACGGTAAAATATATTTATGGATAATTTTATGGAAATGTCCAAAATTATAATAGATAGTTTGTAAAAAATAAGGCTAGCAATTGACCTGAACCCGTAAACACGGAATAATTTAATAATATTTTAAGCGGAATGTAATCTGTACATAACAGGGGACATTCCGTTTAATTTTGTTTTAA
>NZ_QGTH01000024.1 GCF_003182075.1 Finegoldia magna | reverse complement strand
AAATATTCTAGTACTAATTTTATTTTAAATTCTTTTGTGTATTTTGGCATACAAAAACCCCTCCATCCGTATTCCGGATTTTGGGGTTCAGGTTATTATGTGGGCTCTTTTTTTCGTGAAATAATTGAAAAACCATCATGCACATGATAAAGAGAAAAACCATCATGTACGAATATCTAGACTACGCGCAAGATCTCGCATGAATATCTTGGGGAAAATTTAATGATCTCATTCGCAAATAATCACAGATCAAGCATTTTGCACTAATATCTAGACTACAAAAATTTGTGATTTCTAAATCTCAAAATCCTGAAATCGCAAGCTCGCTAACGCTCAAGCGGTGCGATTTCTGACGGATTTTTTCGATTTGAAATCAATGAAATTTTTTCCGTATGATATTCTTAGCAAAAAGGCTTGACTGCTTACTATTTTCTATGGTGATATTCTTAGCAAAAAGGCTTGACTGTTTACATAATTTCACAATATACAGCTTCGATTGTTTGTTATAACGGACACAGGGATGATTGAAGCACACACTACTATGTAGCTTTGAGAGATAGTAAAAACTATGTTTATATGGTACAATAACGCTATATTATTGAAATATTTACGCAAGGAGATGCATAATGAAATTTCCAGAAGAAATTAAAAGAATTAGACAGCGATGCTTTCTGACACAGCAAGATTTTGCCAAAGAAATACAGGTGGCATTTTCTACTGTGAATAGATGGGAAGGTGGCAAAGCAAAGCCGAACCTTAATGCAATGAAAAATATAAAAGAGTTTTGCCTTGAAAATGATGTTGATTATTCAGATGTCGAAGAAGCATGGCTCGATTTTAAAGTGGAGGGAAAAAAATAATGGCTATTGATAATAAAAAAGAACAGGAACGTGATGAACTTCACAGAGCAATATGGGCAATTGCAGATGAACTTCGTGGCGCTGTAGATGGATGGGATTTCAAAAACTACATACTTGGTACTATGTTCTACAGATATATTTCTGAAAATATTACTAACTACATAAACGAAGGTGAAATTGAAGCAGGCAACGCTGATTTTGATTTTGCACAGATGTCTGATGAGATGGCTGAACAGGCAAGAGAAGGTCTTGTACAAGAAAAAGGATTTTTCATTCTTCCATCTGAACTATTTTGTAATGTAAGGGCAAAAGCCAAGGATAATGAAAATCTTAATGAAACACTTGAAAGGGCATTCCGTCACATAGAGGAATCTGCAAAAGGCAGTGAATCAGAATCCGACTTTGCAGGTCTATTTGATGATTTTGATGTAAATAGTAATAAACTTGGATCTACTGTTGCAAAGAGAAATGAAAAACTTTGTAAACTCCTTGATGGCGTGGCTGATATGAATCTTGGAGATGTTAAGGATCACGATATTGATGCATTTGGAGATGCCTATGAATATCTCATGACAATGTATGCATCAAATGCTGGTAAATCAGGTGGAGAATTCTTCACTCCTGCTGATGTATCAGAACTTCTTACAAGACTTGGTACAGTTGGAAAAACAGAAATCAACAAGGTGTATGATCCAGCCTGTGGATCTGGTTCGCTACTTTTAAAGGCGGAAAAAATACTTGGCAGAGATAAAATTCGTAATGGTTTTTATGGACAGGAAATCAATATTACAACCTACAACCTTTGTCGTATTAATATGTTTTTGCACGATATTGGTTTTGATAAATTTAATATTGCTTGCGAAGATACACTTATCGCACCGGCACACTGGGATGATGAACCTTTTGAACTTATCGTTTCAAATCCACCTTACTCAATCAAGTGGGCTGGTAATGACAATCTATTACTTATAAATGATCCTCGTTTTGCTCCTGCGGGTGTTCTTGCACCAAAGAGCAAAGCTGACCTTGCCTTTATCATGCATTCACTTTCATGGCTTGCAAGTAACGGAACAGCTGCGATTGTATGTTTTCCGGGTATAATGTATCGTGGCGGAGCTGAAAAGAAAATACGAAAATATCTGATTGATAACAACTTTGTCGACTGCGTAATTCAGTTGCCACCTAATCTTTTCTTTGGAACATCAATTGCAACTTGCATTATGGTAATGAAAAAGAACAAATCAGATAATAAAACGCTGTTTATCGATGCGACAAACGAGTGCATCAAAGTCACCAACAATAATAAACTTACGCAAGAAAATATGGATAAGATTGTAGAATGCTTTGCAAATCGCAGTGAAATTGAACATTTCTCACATCTTGCAACATACGATGAGATTGAAGAAAATGATTACAACCTTTCTGTATCAACTTATGTTGAACAAGAGGACACAAGAGAAAAAATTGATATCGTAAAGCTAAATGCAGAAATCAAAGAAATAGTCGCTCGTGAAGAAACTTTAAGAAAAGCAATTGATGAAATAATTTCAGAAATTGGGGTGGATGCATGAGCAGATTAGAAGAATTGATTCAAGAATTGTGTCCTGATGGCGTGGAATTTAGAAGCGTTGATGAAATCTGCGACATTTCTAGGGGAAAAGTAATGTCCAAAGATTTTATAAAAGCAAACAAAGGTGAATACCCTGTTTATTCTTCGCAAACAGAAAATGACGGAGAATTGGGTCGTATTTCTTCATATGCCTATGATGGAGAATATCTTACTTGGACTACTGATGGTGCGAATGCCGGATCGGTGTTTTATAGAAAAGGAAAATTTAGCATAACCAATGTTTGTGGTCTTTTAAAAGTTAATACAGATGATGTAATAACAAGATACATTTTTCACACATTACAAGTTGAGGCTCCTAAATATGTAAATAAAGGAATGGGAAACCCTAAACTGATGAGCAATGTAATGGCAAGGATTAAGCTTGCAGTACCTCCGTTGGAGGTACAACGTGAAATAGTCCGTATATTGGACTCTTTCACGTTACTTACAGCGGAGCTTACAGCAAAGCTTACAGAGGAGATTACAGCTCGTAAGAAACAATATGAATATTATAGAGATGAATTATTAAAACCTAAAGCTAATATACCTATGGTTAGATTAGATGTTCAAAAGCGTTGTGCAGAAGTTCTGAATAACTTTGATGCAATCTGTTCTGACTTAAACATTGAACTGCCTGCTGAAATTGATGCAAGGCAAAAACAATATGAATTTTATCGTGACGCCATCTTGACATACGCAGAAACAGGCAAGATAATCTTAACAGACAGACATGCAGACGAGTATAATGCGCTGATTCGTCTTTGTCAATATGTTTTTGGCTTTGTGATGCTTCCATTGAGTGAAATATGCAACTCTATCTCGTCAGGCAAGGCAAAAACAAAAGATGATATTGGAAAATATCCTGTATATGGTTCCACTGGTATTATAGCCAGAACGGACAATGCGGTTTACAACAAGATGAATATTCTTGTTGCCCGTGTCGGAGCAAATGCTGGATATACCCATTTGGCACAAGGCGGTTATGATGTGTCCGATAACACACTTATCGTAGATGTAAAGAGCGAATATAGCTTGAAATACATCTATTATCAGCTTGTCAATATCGGATTGAACCGATATGCGAAAGGTGGCGGACAGCCCCTTGTGACAGCCGGACAGATAAAAGAGGTTGTTCTCCCTGTTCCTATCAAACAAGAGCAAGACCGCATTGTTTCTATTCTTGATAGGTTTGATTCCTTATGCAACGATATTACAACCGGTCTTCCTGCCGAAATAGAAGCAAGACAAAAACAATATGAATTTTATAGAGATAAGCTGCTTTCTTTCAAACAGTTATAATTTTTTTAAGGAGGTGTTTGTATGTCATATTTTAATATCGTGGCAGCGACAAATGAAAATACAGTTGTTACTGAATACGAGCCTGTAAAGGCACGTTCGAACAGCTATCAGTCAGAAGCTGAACTGGAAAAAGAGTTTATTCGTATGCTGACAGAACAAGGATACGAGTATCTTCATATACACACAGAAAAAGATTTGATTTTCAACCTTCGTAATCAGCTTGAAAGGTTGAATGCTTACAAGTTTTCTGATTCTGAATGGAATAGGTTCTTTAACAATTCTATCGCCAATCAGAATGAAGGAATCGTTGAAAAGACTAGAAAAATTCAAGAGGATAATGTTCAAGTATTAAAACGAGATGATGGCAGTACCAAAAACATCACGCTTATTGACAAGAAAAATATTCACAACAACTTTTTGCAGGTTATCAATCAGTACGTTATTGGAAAGGCTGACGGAGCAAATCACGACAACAGGTATGATGTTACAATTCTCGTAAATGGATTTCCTCTTGTGCATGTTGAATTGAAACGCAGAGGTGTGGCTATTCGTGAGGCCTTCAACCAAATCGATAGATATCAGCGTGATTCTTTCTGGGCAGGAAGTGGTCTGTTTGAATATACGCAGATTTTTGTTATCTCAAATGGAACTAACACAAAGTACTATTCTAACAGTACCCGTTTCAATGCTATCAAGGATGTAAATGCTGTATCTACTGCAAAGAAAGGCAAAACAAGCAACAGTTTTGAATTTACATCTTTCTGGGCGGATGCAAACAATCGTGTTATTTCTGATTTGATTGATTTCACAAGAACTTTCTTTGCAAAACATACTATTCTTAATATAATCACCAAGTATTGTATTTTCACTTCTGAAAATATGCTTATGGTTATGAGACCATATCAGATTACTGCAACGGAGCGTATTTTGAATCGTATTGAAATTGCAAATAACTATAAAAAATACGGTGATGTTGCTGGAGGCGGATATATCTGGCATACAACAGGATCGGGCAAGACACTTACATCATTTAAAACTGCAAGACAGGCGTCGCTTCTTCCTTACATTGATAAGGTTCTATTTGTAGTTGACCGTAAGGATTTGGACTATCAAACTATGAAAGAATATGATCGTTTTGAAAAAGGTGCAGCTAACAGCAATACCTCAACTGCTGTTCTTAAAAAGCAGTTGGAAGACACCAATGCTCACATTATCATCACGACTATTCAGAAACTTGCAACATTTATCAAGAAAAATAAAGAACATGAAGTATACAACAAGCACGTTGTAATCATCTTTGATGAATGTCACAGAAGTCAGTTCGGTGATATGCACGCCGCTATTGTAAAAAGTTTTAAGAAATATCATTTATTCGGTTTCACAGGAACACCAATCTTTCCTGCAAATACAACAAGCTCATGCAAGACTCAGTTTTTTACTACAGAGCAGACTTTTGGCGACCAGTTGCATACATATACTATTGTTGATGCCATCAATGATAAGAATGTACTTCCATTCAAAGTCGACTATGTCAGGACAATGGGTATGGATGAAGATATCGATGATGAACAGGTATGGGATATTGCTCGTGAAAAGGCTATGATGGCTCCTGAACGTATCAAGCTTGTGACGGAATATATTCTCGACAATTTTGATAAGAAAACATATCGTGGTAATAAAACATATGTTTACAACACGCTTACCAATATTTCAGAAGTTGCATCCAGCAAGAAGGCTGCTGTAGAAGAAATTAAACAGAAACAGCGTGTAAGTGGATTTAACTCAATCTTTGCAGTTAGTTCTGTTCCTATGGCAAAGTTATATTATCAGGAATTTAAAAAGCAGATGGCAAGTGATCCTACGAAGAAACTTCGTATCGCAACCATCTATAGTTATGGTGCAAATGAGGCCGAATATGACGAAGCTACAAGTGGTATCCTTGATGAGGAAAACTCAGAAGATACATCAGCACTTGACCAGTCATCGAGAGATTTTCTTGACATGGCAATCAAAGATTATAACGAAATGTTCCATACTAATTATTCGACAGATAGCGATAAGTTCCAAAATTATTATAAAGATGTATCTCTTCGTATGAAAAATAAGGAGCTTGATTTACTTATTGTTGTAAATATGTTCTTAACAGGTTTTGATGCTACTACATTAAACACATTGTGGGTAGATAAGAACCTCAAGATGCATGGACTTATTCAGGCATTTTCAAGAACAAACCGAATTCTTAATTCCATTAAAACTTTCGGTAATATTGTATGTTTCAGAAACCTTCAGAAACGAGTAGATGCTGCTATTTCCCTTTTCGGGGACAAGAATGCAGGTGGTATCGTTCTGATGAAGAGTTTCAAAGATTACTACTATGGTTATGAAGGTATTGATGGGAAAAATTATCCAGGATATGTGGATATGATGGATGACCTAACTTCCAAATTCCCACTTTCAGAACCGCAGATTATAGGTGAACAGAACCAGAAGGATTTTATCTCGTTATTTGGTGCAATTCTACGCATGAGAAATATATTGTGTGCATTTGATGAATTTGAAGGCAAAGAGATGATTTCTGAACGTGATTTTCAGGATTATAGTGGCAGGTATCAAGATTTGTATGAAGAATGGAAAAAAAGACGCGACGATCGTGAAAGCAAAGATATTACAGCTGATATTGTCTTTGAAGTTGAACTTATTAAGCAGATAGAAATCAATATCGACTATATCCTTATGCTTGTTAAGAAGTATCATGACAGCCATTGCGAGGATAAAGAAATGCTTATTACAATCAAAAAGGCTATTGCTGCCAGTCCAGAACTTCGTAGCAAGAAAGCGCTTATTGAAAACTTTATTTCTGGTATCAATGAAGTTGAGGATGTCATGACTGAATGGCACAATTATGTGGCTGAAAAACGAGAAGAGGAACTTGTTGAGATTATTAAGGAAGAAAAACTTAAAGAGCCTGAAACAAGAAAGTTCATTGAGAATGCCTTTTGTGATGGTGAAATCAAAACAACAGGTACGGAAATAGATAGGCTTATGCCTCCTATATCTCGTTTCGGTGGTGGCGACAGAACTACCAAGAAGCAAGGTGTCATTGAAAAGTTTAAATCATATTTTGAGAAGTTCTTTGGAGTTGGTGGTTCATTTACTGCAGATACACCTAAGATTGTGAACTATGCTGATGTTGTTTCAAATCAGTCATTGCTGAAGGTAGCTGACGATACTGCAAAATATGATTAGAGCATACTTTTTGGTATGTGATAAAATTAGGCACAAGCAAACGACCACACGGAGTATTACTCTTGTATGGTCGTTATTTTTTTGTAGCGTTTAAAGGCATGACTGTTAAAAAATTTTGCATATTAAAATAATTTTACTAATTTCTCCTAAAATTATATGCTCTGTAATTTATTGGAAAATTTTATAAGTGATTTCCTTTAAATGTTGATGTTTTTGTTGTAAATGATGTGTTTTAATGTTAAAATAAAAGGTAGTATTTATAGATATTAAAGTAAGGAGATTTATATGGGAGTATTTGAATCTATTTTTGGCTCAGCTAATAAAAAAGAGCTAAAGAAAATAGAACCAATTATTAAAAAAATTGAATCATATGATAAGTCTATGCAACAATTATCAGATGATGAATTAAAGCATAAAACTGTTGAATTCAAGGAAAGATTAAAGAACGGAGAAACTTTGGACGATATTTTGCCAGAAGCGTTTGCTGTAGTTAGAGAAGCCAGCTACAGAGTTTTGGGTATGAAACAATATCGTGTGCAATTAATCGGTGGTGTTGTTTTACACCAAGGTAGAATTGCAGAAATGAAAACTGGTGAAGGTAAGACTTTGGTTGCAACTTTACCTGCATATTTGAATGCGCTTAGTGGTAAGGGCGTTCACGTGGTTACTGTCAATGATTATCTTGCAAAGAGAGATAAGGAATGGATGGGAAAGGTTCACGAATTTTTGGGATTAACTGTAGGCGTTATCGTTTATGGTTTGGACAATGATGAAAGACGTGAAAACTACGCTTGTGATATTACTTACGGTACTAATAACCAATACGGTTTCGATTATTTGCGTGACAACATGGTTATTTACAAAAAAGACAAAGTTCAAAGAGGTCTTAACTTTGCTATCGTGGACGAAGTTGACTCTATCTTAATAGATGAAGCTAGAACTCCACTTATTATTTCTGGTCAAGGTGACGAATCTACAGATATGTACATGAGAGCAAATATGTTTGCTAATGGTTTGACTGGACGTATTATGGATCCAGAAGAAGACAAGCCAGATATTTTCGATCGTGAATTTAAGGATGAAACTGTAGACTTCTTGGTTGACGAAAAGAGAAAAACTGCCAGTCTTACAGAAATTGGTACTAAAAAAGCCGAAGAATATTTTGGCGTAGAAAACTTGTCTGACCCTAATAACATGGAATTAGCTCACCACATCAACCAAGCTTTGAAGGCTAATAACACGATGAAACGTGATATTGATTACGTAGTAAAAGATGACGAAATCCTTATCGTCGATGAATTTACTGGTCGTATCATGGAAGGTAGAAGATATTCTGATGGTCTTCACCAAGCTATAGAAGCAAAAGAAGGTGTTGAAGTTAAGAGCGAATCTAAAACTTTGGCAACAGTTACATTCCAAAACTACTTCAGAATGTACAACAAATTAAGTGGTATGACTGGTACTGCTAAGACTGAAGAAGCAGAATTCAATGAAATCTACAAGATGGACGTTGTTGAAATCCCTACTAACAAACCAGTAGCCAGAGTTGACGAACAAGACAGAGTTTACATCAACGAAAACGCTAAGTTCAATGCAATCGTTGAAGAAATAAAAGAAATTCATAAGACTGGACAACCAATTCTAGTTGGTACTATTTCAATTGAAGTTTCAGAAAAGTTGTCCAAATTGTTGAAGAAAAATGGAATCAAACACGACGTATTGAACGCTAAGCAACACGAACGTGAAGCAGAAATCGTAGCACAAGCAGGTATGTTTGACAAAGTTACTATCGCAACAAACATGGCAGGTCGTGGTACCGATATTCTTTTAGGTGGTAACCCAGATTTCTTAGCAAAACACGACATGAAAAAACAAGGTTATGGCGAATACGTAATCGAAAGTTTGGATTCATTCTTGCCAAGTACAGACGAAGAATTAGTTGCAGCAAGAAATGTATACAATGAATTATACAAAAAATACAAGAAAATGACTGACGAAGATAAGAAGAAAGTTCTTGAAGTCGGCGGATTATACATCATCGGTACTGAACGTCACGAATCACGTCGTATTGACAACCAATTGCGTGGTCGTTCTGGCCGTCAAGGTGACCCTGGTAGATCAAGATTCTTCGTTTCATTGGGAGACAACTTAATGAGATTGTTCGGTGGAGAAACTATCCAAAAATACGCTGAATCTGGCAAATTCCCAGAAGACGAACCAATGGAATTCAGAACAATCACTAAAGCAATCGAAAGAGCGCAAACAAAAGTTGAATCTAATAACTTTGGTATCAGAAAGAACGTATTGAAATACGACGACGTTATGAATGCACAACGTAAAGTAATTTATACTGAAAGGGATAAAGTACTTGACGGAGAAGATATGCACGAATCTATCGTGGCTATGATTAAGGACATCATTGCTAATGCAATTGACACATATTGCCAAGATCCAAAATCAGAAAATTGGGAAATGGAAGCATTGATGACATATCTTAACACATTCATTCCAGAAGGAACATTGGATCTTACAAGACTTAACAGTTACAACAAGAAAACTTTCACAGATTATGTAACACAAAAAGCATTGGAAGTTTATGGAGAAAAAGAAGAAGCCATCGGCAAAGAAAAATTCAGAGAAATCGAACGTGTAATTCTTCTTATGGTTGTAGATAGAAAATGGATGGATCACATTGATGCGATGGATCAATTGCGTCAAGGTATCGGTCTAAGAGCTTTCGGTCAACAAGACCCAGTAAGAGCTTACAACAATGAAGGTTTCGAAATGTTTGAAGATATGAACCACTCTATAAAAGAAGACACAGTTAGAGGAATGTTCAACGTTCAACCAGTTGAAGAAATCGAAAGAAAACAAGTAGCTCACGAAACATCAGCAACAGGTGGAGAAGAAGAAATTAACAAACCAGTAGTTAAAGGTAAGAAAATCGGTAGAAACGATCCATGTCCATGCGGAAGTGGTAAGAAATACAAAAACTGCTGTGGTAAAAATAGATAAAAATAAATAGTGGATAAGGGCGAAGTAAATTAGCCAGGGTGAAATGTTTGTTTGTGAATATTAAACATCAAACATTTATAGCTTAGGATATCATACGGAAAAAATTGTGTTAATTTCAAATTGAAGAACACCGTTAAAAAATCGGACCGCCCGAGCGAAAGCAAGGCTTGCGATTTTAGGTGTTCGAAATTATGAAATTGCCAATTTTTGTAGTCAGATATCCGTGCTATAAAGTTTGATGTTAACAGTTGAACAACTTAGCATAAGAATAAATACTTCTTAGAATGCGAAAAGGCAGATATCCGTGCTAAAAGTTTGATGTCATTTATGAAACTTTTCAAACACCACCACTATTATAAAAACAAATACAAACACAAAGGAGGAGAAATCCTCCTTTTTTGTTCAAAAAATATATGCAATTGGAGGATAAAAATGGACGTATTTTTAATTAACGAAAAAATAGAAAATTTATCTCAAAATCTAAAAGAAATAAAGGAGTCTCTTTGACTTAGACAATTTAAGAAAAAAATTAGATGAATTGCAACAAGAAACATTGAAACAGGGCTTTTGGGACGACAGCGACAAAGCACAAGCAATCTTCGACGAATTGAATTCCATAAAAGCTGATGTCGAAAACTACGACGAAATCGAAGAAAAAATCGAAGAAGTAAGAATGATGCTTGAAATCAGCAAGGAAGATAACACAGAAGAATACGAAAAAGAAATCTCCAAGACACTCAAAAGTTTGGAAGAAAAAGTCGACGAATTCAAAATCAAAACGCTCTTGGTGGGAGAATACGACAAGAATAATGCGATTATGTCCATTCACGCAGGTGCAGGTGGGACTGAAGCACAAGATTGGGCGGAAATGTTACTGAGAATGTACACTAGGTGGATTGCGGACAAGAATTATTCCTATAAAATCACCGACTACAATCAAGATACAGAAGGCGGCATCAAATCCGTATCGTTAATCGTACAAGGAATTAACGCCTATGGATTTTTGAAAAGCGAAAAAGGAGTTCACAGACTTGTAAGAATTTCTCCGTTTGACCAACAAAAACGTCGCCACACATCATTCGCATCAGTGGATGTCTTCCCAGAAATCAAAGATAGTCACAACATTCAAATCGACGATAAAGATTTGAAAGTGGACACTTACAGAGCATCTGGTGCCGGTGGACAACACGTCAACATGACAGACTCTGCAGTTAGAATCACACACATTCCAACAGGAGTCACAGTCCAATGTCAAACCGAAAGATCACAAATCGCCAACAGAAAATACGCCATGGATATGCTTATCGCCAAGCTTATCATGATAAAAGAAGAAGAAAAGCGTGAAAAAATCGAAGACATTCAAGGCAAATACAACCAAATCGCGTGGGGCTCTCAAATCAGATCCTACGTATTTCAACCGTACACATTGGTAAAAGATCACAGAACAAACTTTGAAAGTTCGCAAGTGCAAGATGTGTTGGATGGTGATTTGGATAAATTCATAAATGCGTATTTGAGCCACAATTAAAATCACAATAAAATAACACAAATATAGTACAATATAGAAAAGGAGGGGATAGAATGGAATATGTAATCTACAATAAAAACACGCCGGTGTTTTCGTTTGAAATGATTCACAACAAAATCATAAAAATCATAGAAATATACAATCCAAAATACAGACCGGTGCAAGTTAAATACAACAATAAGAAAAATATAATCGAAAAAAGTAGCTTCGAGCATTTTCTAAAAGGTAGAAGAATTCCAGATACCAGACAGGACAAGGACATTATTTTGAAAAACATTCAAGGCAAATCGCTTTACGAACTTAGCTTGGCGTATTTCGGACTATCTCTTTCGGATCAATATTGGATAAAAGAAAAAAACGACAGCGTAGAATGGAAAGACATTAACTTTTTCCAAAATGATTTCTCACAAGATATGGGACTTTTTATGTTTGGCAAATCCGACAGTTCTTTTTCTTTAAAAACTCCGAACAACACATCAGATGGTTGGCTTAAAAAAGCATGGATGCTAAATGAAGGTAAGAGAGTTCTCGTTAAAGGCTCATCAAAACCATTCTATCAAGAAGCTTTCAACGAAAAAATAGCGTATGAAATCTCAAAAATTCTTGGAATTAATCATATAAAATACGAGATTAAAAAAATCGGAGATAAATATTGTTCTGTTTGTGAGAATTTCATCGATGAAAACACTGAACTCATTCCAGTTAATGCGATCGTCCAAAATGTTCAAAAACCTAATCATATTTCAATGTATGATTTCGTGGTAGAAGAATTACAAAAACTTGGGATATCTGATGCAAAAGCCAAAATCGATGACATGCTATTTCTTGATTATATAATTTTCAACGAAGACAGACATTTTAATAATTTTGGATTCATAAGAGATGTTGAAACGCTTGAAGTTAGAGGAATGGCTCCGATTTATGATTCGGGAACAAGCTTATTCTACAACACACTTGATACTGCGATAAATTCTTACAATCCTGATGTGAAGCCGTTTTACACTGACAGAAAAAAACAGTTTGAGCTAATCAAAGAAAAAATCGACAAAAAAATTGATGCGAATAAAATTTACGAAATAATCGTAGACGTACTTTCAGAAAGTGATTATCTCGAAGAATTTGCACCTGATAGGAAAAAAATCATCGCAGACAGAGTAGCAAAATCTATATAATTAATGCATAAAATTTGTGGTTTTTGATTTCATATTGGGTATATAAGTCTTGAGGTGTAATTAAATGAAAAATATAGTATTAGAAAATTTTAGAGAATTGTCGAATGTTCCTCGTTGTTCATTTGACCAAAAAAGAATTAACGAATACTTAGTAAATAAAGCAAAACAACTAGGGCTTGACTACGATGTTGACGATGAATTAAACATCGTAATCAGAAAGCCTGCAACAGAAGATAAAAAAGGTCATCCAGGAGTTATTTTGCAAGGTCACATGGACATGGTTTGCGAAAAAGAAGATGACAGCGATCACGATTTCACAAAAGATCCGATAGAATTTATCGAAAAAGATGGCAAGTTAACTGCCAACAAAACAACACTTGGAGCTGACAATGGAATAGCAGTTGCGATGGGAATTGCTATTTTGGAAGATGAAAACTTGTCACATCCTGATTTGGAATTGATGATTACGACAAACGAAGAAGTTGGACTTATCGGTGCGAATGCCGTAAGCGAAGATTTCTTGAAAGGAAAATACCTTATCAACGTTGACAGCGAAGAAGAAGGAATCATGACTTGTGGTTGTGCTGGTGGAAACACTTTGAATTCTGAGTTTGCAATCAAACGTGAAGATTTTGGAAAATATTTCTACAGGATAGCAATCAATGGTTTCAGAGGTGGTCACAGTGGTCAAGATATCAACAAAAATCACCTTAACGCCATCGAATCTACAGTTAAAATCCTAAAAGAATTATCGACACGTCACAGTCTGAGAATTGTATCATTAAATGGTGGTACAAAACACAACGCAATCCCAAGGAATTGTGAACTTATAATTGCAAGTGAAGACGAAATCAAAGACGACGAAATAAACGTTGATGGTTTCAAACAAGTCGAAGAAAAGATGGAATTTAAGTTTGAACAAGTAGATGAAAAAACTCCAATGGATGAACAATCTACTGAACACATCTTGAATTTCCTAACAACAATTCCAAACGGAGTTGTGGACATGGTAAAAGATAGCGACGATTTGGTGGAAACTTCTCTTAACCAATCGATCGCAAAAACAGAAGAAGACAAATTCGTGTTTATGGTA
Organism: Finegoldia magna; assembly: GCF_003182075.1. Classification (GTDB taxonomy): domain Bacteria; phylum Bacillota; class Clostridia; order Tissierellales; family Peptoniphilaceae; genus Finegoldia; species Finegoldia magna. Next base: position 11,692 of record NZ_QGTH01000024.1, on the reverse strand, counting down.
TCAATCAGATCCTCAGTTTTGGATAAGATAAAAGAAGTTGAAGATTTGATTACAAATACAACAAAATCAAACAATGGAATAGTTAAATCTGAAGGATTCTACGAACCTTGGGAATACCGTGAAGATAGCGAACTAAGAGACAAATGTTTGAAAGTTTATAAGGAAGTCACAGGAAAAGATATGCAAGTGAATGTTATTCACGCAGGTCTTGAATGTGCAGTATTTTCAAAAAAATATCCGGACATGGACATGATTTCCATCGGCCCAGATATGACGGGAGTTCACACACCAAAAGAAACTTTGGATTTGGAATCTACAGCTAGGGTGTACGAATTCTTGAAGAAATTAGTAGAATCATTATAAAATGGAGGATAAAAATGAGTGACGAAAGAAATTTAGAAAACGAAGAATTAAACGAAGAAATGTATGATGAAGAAGAGTTAGATACAATCGTATTAACATTAGAAGATGGCGGAGAAATCGAATGCGGAATCCTTGGAGTATTCGAAGTTGAAGGCTACGACAGTGATTACATCGCACTTGTATCTGAAGATGACAACGAAATTATGATTTATAAATACGAAGAAATCAACGAAGAAGAAGCTAACTTGGATGTTATCGAAGACGATGCTGAATACGAAAAAGCAAAAGAAACATTCGAATCTCTTTTCGTGGATTTTGAAGGAGAAGATGAAGAATAATTTTAAGGCTGTTATGATTGATCTGGACGGAACTCTTCTGACAGACGATAAAAAAATTACTGATTTCAGTAATCAAATTTTACAAAAACTTTATGACAACGGCATAAAGATTATTATTGCGACAGGAAGAGGTCTATCCAGAGCTAAGCAATTAACCGAAAAATTAGATTTTGACAAAATAATCCTTGCAAATAATGGAGCTATTATTCACAGTAGCTCCAATATTGCAACGGATGAGGATTTGAAGTTGGAATCCAATGTGGTGGATGAGCTTAGCACTCTATCAGAGGAGTATGGGATAAGACCGTATTTTTTTGTGGAAAACAAATGCGCACTTCTTATCCAAGATGAAGATGACAAGAAGCTTTTTGAGGATAGCGTGGGAGATATTGGTGAGATAATGACAGTGTCTGAGAGGAATTTGCCGATAGATGATTGTGTAAGCATGATTATGATAGCTGGAAAAGACCGTATTTACGATATTGTTGATCATATCAAGACCAATCCTAACGTGACATATCACATTCACACGAAGTATTTTTCCAAAAACATCAGAATGCTTGAAGTGCAAAACGTTAACACGGACAAATACAAAAGGGCAATTCATGCGCTTAAACATTTTGGAATAACAAGTGATGAAGTGGTTGCTATTGGCGATGCGCACAACGATTTGGAAATGGTTGTGAACAGTGGACTTGGAGTTGCTATGAAAAACTCTGACGATATTTTGAAACAAAACTCAGACATCATAACACAATACACAAACGAAGAAGACGGACTGGCGAAATTTTTAGAAGAACTATTTGAGTTGAGGGATTATGAATAATTTAAAAGAATTTTTGAATGAAGAATATTATGACAAATACAAGGGCAAAAACTTGGTAGTATACATTTATCCAAAAGATAACACAAGTGGATGTACAATAGAAGCGGACGGATTTTCCGAAATTTACGATGAATTTCAAAAGCTTAACACAGAAGTTGTGGGAATCAGCAAGGACACAGAAAAGACACACGAAAATTTCAGAAAAAAACAAGGACTAAAACAAGAATTGATATCCGACCCAGAAAGAAAATTCTTGAACAATTTTGGTTGCGTTTACAAGGGCAAAATGTTCGGCAAAGAAGTTACCAAAACTGAAAGAAGCACGTTTGTATTTGACAAGGATATGAATTTGGTCAAAGAATTCAGAAAAGTAAAACCAGACGAAAACCCACAAGAAGTCTTGGATTACATCAGAGATAACTTAAATGACTGATAGATATAATATTTACAGCAAATATCTCAAAGAACATTACGGAGAAAAAGTATACAAACTTCCGATAAAATTGGATTTAACATGCCCGAACAGAGACGGAAGGTTGGGGCATGGTGGTTGCATTTATTGTCACGAAGAAGGTGGAAGCTTTGAAAACAAAGAAAAGCACCTTTCCATTCGTGAACAATTAGAAAAAGACAAACAAACCATCGAGAAAAAATACAACGCTCACAAATTCATATCTTATTTTCAAAATTACTCCAACACATATATGCCGATTGAATTGTTCAGACAATACGTCAACGAAGCAGTAATTGAAAATGTCGTCGCAGTCAGCGTATCCACAAGACCGGATTGCATAGCACGTGAACATTTGGAAATATTGAAACAACTCCAAGAAGAAAAAAACATCGACATCATCATAGAGCTTGGACTTCAAACATCCAACAACAAAACTTTGAAGATAATAAACAGACAACACACAGCCTCTGATTTCATCCGTGCTTGTTTGATGATAAAAGAATACGGATTTAGAATTTGTACACACGTAATACTTGCACTTCCGTGGGATGACATGGACGATGTCAGGGAAACTGCGAAGCTTTTGTCGGTATTAAATGTTGACGAATGCAAAATCCATTCTCTTTACATTCCCAAGCACACAATACTTGCGAAGTGGTATGAAGAAGGAAAAGTACAGCTCAAATCACTGGAGACTTACGTAAGTGAAGTTTGTGAATTTCTAAAATATTTGGATAAGGATATCCTGATTCAACGATTAGTCGGCAGAATGCCCGAAGAAGACTCCGTGTTTTGCAACTGGAATACGAGTCACTGGAAAATACAAGATATGATAATTGAAAAAATGGAACAAGAAAATATTTTCCAAGGTGATAATTTTAGTAAAAGAATGGGTATAATAATATAAAGTAAATTAAACTTTTTAAAATGGTTTAAGAAAGGATGATAATAATGGTTAAATTTGTAGTAGGTCCTAAAGGTAGCGGAAAAACAAAATGGTTGATCGATAAGGCCAACGACGAAAAACAAAACAAAAACGGTAACATAATATTTATAGACTCTGATGACAAGCACATATTCTCGCTTGATCACTCAGTAAGACTTATAGATGCATCGACATTCCACATCTCAAGTCCAGAAAGTTTGTATGGATTTTTGGCAGGAATAATGTCACAAGATTTCGACATCGAAACAATTTACGTAGACGGAATTTACTCAATCGTTGAAATGACAGAACAACAATTAGAAGAATTCTTAGAAAACTTGGAAGTTTTATCAAAAGAAGCTAACGTTAACTTCTTCATAGGAATGAACAAAGAAAAATCAAGCTTACCAGCAAAATACCACGAAGAAACAGTGGAATTGCACGAATAATACCTTCACGATAGACCCTTTTATAGGGTCTATTTTTTTGGTGAGAAATTGTCGCTGCACAAAGATAAGGAATAAAAGTCGTAACACGCAGAATCTCACTTAGGGCAAAACCTAGACTATTTCAGCTCAGAGAAATCAGAAAACTGATTTGCACTAATATCTGGCTTACGAAAATAAAAAAATCCTCACGCTAATGCCCTAAAATCTCAAGTGCGCCTACAGCTGGCACGAGTGAGATTTTTGACGGGTCACTTCGCTTGGATTTTTGGTTATTTTCTCCAGACGATATTCTTAGCAAATGCAGTAATCTGATTGTTCCACTGAAAAAGGGAGTGGAAAAAACGTAAAAATTGTTGAAATATTAAGAATATATTGTATTACCTAAAATCATATAGTATAATAAAAATATCAATATAAATAGTTATATCTAAAACTACTTTTGACAAATCAAAATTTGTGTACATATTAACAAAAAAATCACATTTTTGTCTTTTTAACGAGGAGTATTTCGGTAGGAATATTTCTGGCGGGGCAATAAGAGTAGTGTAAATGGAATGGCAAGAAATTGCTTGGAAACGGATTTGAAATGTATTTGAAAGGCTGAAGGGAGGCGACAAATTCCACCCGTTGAGGGAAGTTTCCATTGTCATATTAATATGAAATTTAATAAAAAATTATTGGTAGCAGTGCTTGCGGGAACTTTAGTTCTTGGCAGTGGAGTTAGCACTTATGCTATAGCAGACAATACAGATAATGCGAAAAAGCTACAAGAAAAAGTTTCTGTTGAAGTTTTAAATGAAATATTGAGTAATGTTGATAAAATTATAGAAAAATTAGAAAAAGATTCTGAATTATTAAAATTAGAAAAAAAATCCTGAATTTAAGAAGCTTGGAAAAATTTCCGAAGTAGAAAAATTAAAGATAGAAGTAAAAAAAGAAAGAGCGGTCTTTGATATACCAACAGGTTTAGATACTGAATACGCAATAGGAATGTTGAGACGTTTTGATGAAGCAATTGAAAAAATCAAACAATTAAAAGCTCAACCTGAATTTGACACTAAAGAAAAAGCAGAAGAAGAAGCAAAAAAAGACTTGGAAACAGAATTAGTAAAAAATGCATTTGACTTAGAAGAAAAAGACGGCAAATGGCACTACACATTAAAATTCAAGGAAATCGAACCAGAAAAATCAAGCAATTCAGATAAAAAAGAAAAAACAGAAGAAAAGACTGCCGAAGAAAAGAAACAATCAGAAAAAGAAAAGAAAGTAGATGAATTGAAAAATTCGGCAGAAAAACAAAAAGAAGAAGTAGTAAAGAAAAAGGCTGAAGAAGAAAAGAAAAAGGATGAAGAAGCAAAAAAGGCTGAGGAAGAAAAGAAATCTGAAGAGATGAAAGCTGAAGCTAAGAAAAAAGCCGAAGAATTCAAGAAAAACGCAGAAAAGAAAAAAATGACTCTTGTTAGGAAATCAGAAAAAGTTAACACAACTACCTCAGACAACAAAGTTAGTAGACCAGTAAAAACTACTACAGAAAAGAAAAAACTACCAAAAGCTGGTATTGAAGCAGAAGCATTAACACTAGCAACAGCATCATTAGCAGGCGTTCTTGGTGTGTATACTTCAATTAAAAAACGCAAATAAAATTCTAATTTAAAAATAGAAATGGGGTCTTGTGATCCCATTTTTTATTTGGAAAGTAAAATACTTGATCGCATGAACACATGGACGAGAGGATAAATCGCTTCACAAACATACGGAATAAAAGTCGTAACACGCAGAATCTCACTTACGTAAATTGAATGTCGAAATTGTTTCAGACCTCGATAAATCAGAAAACTGATTTGCACGAATATCTGACTTTCGAAAATAAAAAAATCCTCACGCTTGTGACCCTAAAATCTCAAGTGCGCCTTCGGCTTTCACGAGTGAGATTTTTAACGGGTCATTTCGCTTGGGTTTTTGGTTATTTTATCCAGACGATATTCTTAGCAAAAGCAGTAATCTGATTTGTGTCCCTGACAAAAAGATGTATTGCATACCACGTATAGACACTTCCAAAATGCATATTTTTTCACAAAATACTTGACAAAAAAGTGGGGTGCGGGGTAGAATGAAATCGTAATCATAAATACTCAGGAGGAGACGATGATGATTGAGTTAATCATTAAATACTTGATAATAATTGTACTGGTTTTTTGTCATGAAATGGGACATATTTTAATGTGTATTATTTTCTTTAAATGTGAAGATTGGAAAATAGATATGGGACTTGGTAAGGTTTTATTTGAAACTAAAAGACTTATTATAAGACCTATAATTGTTTTTGGGAAAATACTACCACAGTTAGATGGAGAATATTATAATAGCAAGAGCAAATTACAAAAAATAATGATTCCATTAGGTGGACCATTATTTAATTTAATAGTACTGATTGTTACAATTCCATTATTAATAAGTGAAGGGAAAATGATAGCTGGATATTCACATCTTTTTCAAGAATCAATAAAGTTTTTGTTGCGATTCAATATGGCACAACTTTTCTGGACTTTGTTGCCAATTTATTACAAAAGAGATATGCCTAGCGATGGCAGAAGAATAATTGAAATAATTAAAAACTAATTTGTTTTTTTATTTTACATAATCGAGGTTATAATGCTTAACTTATTAATGAAAATCGTAATATTTTATTTTGTTTATCAAGTTTCACAAATTCTGCATGAGATAGGACATGCTGTTGCATATCGAGTAACATATAAATCAAAAAAATGGAGAATCGAAACAGGAAGAGGCAAAGAGATATTCAAATCAAAAAGAATTAGAATATGTTTATCACTAGCTGACGGAGTATGTTACTTTGATGATAATTATGAAGATTGGTATTACAAGAGAAATTTTATTGTCTTTTTAGCGGGGCCACTTGTTAACATCATTTTATTTGCATGTATGATTCCTTTTATCTACGATATCAATCATTCCACTAATGTAGGTAGTTTTTACCGAAATATAGTATTTATTACATTTTATGTTAATCTCTGGAAGGCTTTTTTTAGCTTATTACCAAAAGAATACGAAGGTGCTAGAGCGAAAAAATCTGACGGACTTCAATGCCTAAACGCAATAAAAGGAATGAAAAAAAGAACGAAAATTTAATACTTTTTAACACCAAAAATCCCTTGCCACACGACAAGGGATTATTATAATTTATATCATACTTACTAAACTCACAAATCACGATACAAACTTTACGGTATTATCATTTCTAAGCATAATTGCACTCAACAATAGTGATGCGGCTATAAACACGAAGATATATTTGTAATTGAAAGATGAAATATACGAGTTTGCCAACAAGAATACTACTTCGAACACATCTGCGAAGAAGCTGAATGCTGATAGCATGGTTGCTCTGTGATTTTTGAAGCCTATTGTGTCTATATAATTGTTTTGGATTTTTTCAATGAATATTCCCAAGATTGATAGTATAGTGGGAAGCATAATCATCAACAAAATTATAGGTTTTCCAGATATAGCGCATATTCCCATGAAAAACAATGCAGAAATCACTGAAAATAATCGAACTTTGTTCCATGCTTTTTGTTCTCCTAGATATTTTATGATAAATGTTTGTGAGAGTTGAAGTCCTGAGTAAGCTAGGATTAATGGCGACACTATGTTTTCCGAATATCCATTGTCAATTATGACTTTTACATAGAAGAAGTTGATCAACAAAAATGACAAATTAAACAACGACACGATTAACACGATTACTCTAAAAGTTTTATCGTGTACCAATAGCTTCAATGTTTTTGACAAATTAAATTGTTCCTCATTTTCTATTGAGTTGTCGGTATCTGGAATAAAAATAGAAATCTTAGTTGCGATTGCGCTTGCAATTATGGTTACCCAAATCAAAGCGTTAATGTTCCATCTTGAATTAATCAAAGGAAATATTACGGTTGATACGATAAAAGCAATCGTCCCCCAATTATAGAACTTCGAAATATTATTACTGTAATTATAATCACCGAAAAGCTTGTATATGTAGGCGCTTATTGTTCCGGAATTCAATGCAAAAGCAATTCCTTCAAGCAAGGCTTCTACTGCAAAAAGCATAAAATTATTGGATATCAGTAAAATTATCCTTGCAGTTAGCATAGTAAACTGTGCGAGAACTATTGACTTCTTTAGCCCGATTTTATCGGTCAACACACCCAAAGGAAATTCACAAACCATGCAAGTAACAGATAGTATCGCCTGTAACACAAAAAACTGCGACAAGCTAATTCCTCTATTCGTCCTAACCAACAACGCAACAGGCGCATAAAATATTAAATTGGAAAATAAATTCATTGCGTATATTTTTCTTGAAGTTTTCATACATACATTATAACTCTTTTTAAATAAAATATACTTTATCACACACAAAAATCCCTTGCCAAACGACAAGGGATTACGATTATAATTTACTTCTATCGTTATCTGAGTTCATCAACAATTGATAAACTTGGATTTCTCCAATTAACTTTAATTCTTCAAAGCCACGGCGGCGAAGTTCGTCACGGTCGTGTTCGTTTTCGTAATTTGCATCTGTTTTGAAATAATTTTCCAAAATCTCTGACACTTTTTCCTTATTATTTGCGTTTTTAAGTACTTCTTCTCTTATATACATAACATACCTCCTACAATTGTTGTTATCTTACATATATTTATACCCCAAAAACACACAAATCTACCTTATAATATTAATTCCATCTTCCACAACGTATTTCAAATCACAATTACTCAACAAACCATTCATCCACGCACGACGAAACTCATCGTAAACTCCAGAAGATTCTCCATAGATGTAATACTGTTCGTGCACATCAATTCTCTTAACCCAACGGAACTCTCCACCATTTGATTCCACTGGCAAATTCGCCATATCACAAGGCATCCCATCCAAGAATTTATCGGACATAAATTGAAATGCATCAGAAGCATCACCTGAGAAATCCTCTTTCGCACCAAAATCATAGGCGATTTTAAGAGCATCTTCAAGCTTATCTTCCTTTTTAAATTCACTCAAAACCTTCGCCAAATTATCCTCGACGATTCCAACTCTCACCTGCAACCATCCGTGAATATTGTCCGTGTCAATCAAATCCTCCAACGCTCCACGTTCAATATTTTTCAAATCGACATTTTCATCCAACAACTCACTCATCTTGCGTGTAATCTCATCAACGTAATTTATCTTATCGAACATTATATAATGAATTTTTCCTAAAAATCTTGACATATTATCCCTCCATTTTTTGATTATATTATACTAATAAGAAGTGAAGGTTTCTGTAACCGTTGTTACAAAATCTATTAAAATTGATAATAAATCTCCAAACAACCATCAATTTAAATATCATGAAAATAAATATATGAAAACAGGTTTTATTCATTGTACTATTTAAAATTATATAGTATAATAAACTTAAGAAGAATAGTTAATATATAATTAAGATTAACGAATAAAGCATTCAAATTTTCTTATGGAAGCAACTTTTTTACCACAATTATAACTACTTATAAAAGTAGCTACAATACATAAGGCAGGCTATGAACTAGCCAAGCCTATCCTCGAAAAATTAGTGTGATAAACACAAGCGAGGACACTTTTTCGTGAATAGTTCATGATATATTTTAGGAAATTGTTTGCTCACAGTAATTGAGAGATGATTTCTAGGGAGGAATGGCAAGAAATTGCTTGGAAACGAATTTGATTTAAATAGCATTCAATTGCAAAAATTTTAAAAGGAGGAGACAAATTCCACCCTTATTGGGGAAGTTTCCATTGTCATGATATTATGAAACTTAGTAAAAAATTATTGATGGCTGCACTTGCAGGTGCAATCGTAGTTGGTGGCGGAGTAAACACTTATGCAGCAGAAAAACCTGCGGATAATGTTCAAGTCGATGAAAAAAACACACCTGATGTTATTACAAAGGTTGAAATCAGAGAAATTGAAGCACCTATTAAATATCAAGCATCTGACAAATTAAAATTAGGTGAAATTGGTAAAAAACCTTTAAAAAAACCTGTTAATGGTAAAGTTAAAGTAACTATTACTACTAAGATTATTGATGGAAAAGAAGTTAAAGAAGAAAAAGAAGAAGTTCTTGTTAAAGAACAAGCTGGTATTTTTGAAGTAGGAAATAAAGAAGTCAAAGAAGAAATAACTAAATTCAAAACAATCGAAAAGAAAGATGATACTTTAGCAAAAGGTGTTAGAAAAATTAAAGTTAAAGGAAAAGACGGAAAAGTTATAAACACTGTGACTTATGATGTTGACCCTGTAACTGGTAAACTTAATAATATTAAAACTAATGTTGAAGTTAAAGATAAAGTTGTTGATGAAGTAATTTTGGTTGGTACTAATGAAAAACTAGCAAAACAACAAAATAAAAAAGCCACTAAAACTCCAAAGAAAAAAGCAAAAGTTACATTACCAAAAGCTGGTAGCGAAGCTGAAATCATAACACTATCAGTAGCAGCATTATCAACTGCAGCAGGTGCTTTCGTTTCACTTAAAAAACGTAAATAGCTTTTCCTTAACCGAATAAGAAATTAATTTAAAGAGAAAATGGGATCAATATTGGTCCCATTTTTAAACACCAATCTTGTTAGATGAGTTGATTTGCAGACTATACTAACTGATGATAAGATAAATATTGTTACATGATATAATTAAATGCATCAGAGAAATTCAGAAAAATATTCCATAAACCAAACAAATCATGATTAATTTTGTCGAAAATTCACGCTAAACAAAAAAATAAAATAATAAAAATACAAATATTTTTAATAATATTTTTGCGATATACAATAGGTGATTTTTAATCCATAAAACAACCTATATATTGGATTTAAAATCAAAAGTTTGGGAAAATGAAGAATAAATATTCCATAAAAATATATCTGAATATATTTCGTAACAGTGTTGTAATATTTGAACTTATGTAGTATAATGAGCTTAAACTAATATAGTAGTGTGATAAAGGGAACTCTATCAAAGTTAAATGTTTGGATATTTATTAACAAATATTCTGATGATTTTTTTTAGAAGTCTGAATAATGTTTTCCATAATTACACACTAAAATATGATTATAACTACTAGAAATAGTAGCTAAAATAAAAGGTAGGCGTTGAATTTACCGAACCTAACGCTTGTGGACATTGTCCTTGGGAAATTTTTGGACAGTGGACGAAGCAAGAACACCGATTTAATAAATTGGTGAAATTCGATTGTTGAAATACCTTTTTGGGTAGAAATAACTAAGGAATGGCAATATAATTGCTTGGAAACGAATTTGATTTAAATAGCATTGAATGCAAAAAAATTTAAAAGGAGGAGACAAATTCCACCCTTTATTAAGGGAAGTTTCCATTGTCATGATAGTATGAAAATTAATAAAAAATTATTAATGGCTGCACTTGCAGGGGCAATTGTAGTTGGTGGCGGAGCTACTTCTTACGCAGCTGAACCAGCACCAGCACCAGCTCCAACAGAAGGAACAAATGATGCACCTGGTAAAACAGATGAACAAAAAATTGATGAAGCACAAGCTAAAGCTAAAAAACAATTAGATGATGCAGGCGTACCATTAGAAAAACAAAAAGATGTTCTTGCACTTCCAAACGATGTATATAACATTGAGCAAAAAACAAAGGAAATTTTAGTTGAAAAAACAAAAGAAGATGAAGAATTAGCTAAAACAGACTTAGGAAAAGCAAAATTAGCTGCTAAGGCTGAGTTTAAGGCAAAAGGACTTCAAGTAGATTATTATAATGCTAAAATAGATAGTGCTCAAGATTTATATTCATTAGAACAAATTAAAGCAGATTTAATTAAACAAATAGAAGAAGATCGTTTGTTGACTTTAGATCAGTATAATAAAAAAGAAGCAGATGCAAAAGCAGAAGAAGCGGCTAAAAAACCTTTAGCAGATGCTAAAGCAAATGCAATAGAAGAACTTAACAAAGCTGGAATTAAAGGTGATAAAAACGAATATATCGAAGCTGTTAATAATGCAACAACTATCTATGATGTAGAGCAAGCTAAAGAAGATGGTCTTGCATGGGCAAAAGAAAATTTAACAACAATTGACCAATGGTTAGAAGAAAACGGAATTATAGATCCAAATGGTACACGTTTAACAATTGATGAATGGTTAGAATTACAAAAGGAAAAAGAAGAAAAACCAGGTGAAGAAAAACCAGGCGAAGAAAAACCAGGCGAAGAAAAACCAGGTGAAGAAAAACCAGGCGAAGAAAAACCAGGTGAAGAAAAACCAGGCGAAGA
>NZ_QGTH01000023.1:26412-27001 GCF_003182075.1 Finegoldia magna | reverse complement strand
AAATATTCTAGTACTAATTTTATTTTAAATTCTTTTGTGTATTTTGGCATACAAAAACCCCTCCATCCGTATTCCGGATTTTGGGGTTCAGGTTAACAAGGAACTCTCAAAATAAAAAATTGCCAACATATCATAAATTAAAACAAAGCAGAAAACCACAATTGCCCGAAAATAAATAAATCCTAAGCTCATGAACCTAAAATCTCAAGTGCGAGCTTCGCTCTGGCACCAGTGAGATTTCTTAACGGTTCATTTCGCTTGGATTTATACTTATTTTCTCCAGATGATATTCTACAGCAATTGTAGTAATCTGCTTTTTTCTCGTTTAGAGATATGTAAACCTATCGTAATTTTCAAATTCATATCCAGGATTTTTAGAGTATTTCATGCAAAAACCATAAGTTTATCCGTAAAATCCTTTAAAATAAAAGGCTTTAACTAAGCGAGTCATCTGGAAAAAATTGTGAAAACTCAATCGCAGAAATCCGGTCAAAATTTGACCGCTTGAGTGCGGAGCACGAGCTTCAAATTTTAGGAGACCAAGATTTAGAAATCACAAATTTCTGTAGACCAGATATTCGAGCAACAC
>NZ_QGTH01000023.1:0-26319 GCF_003182075.1 Finegoldia magna | reverse complement strand
GGTCAAAATTTGACCGCTTGAGTGCGGAGCACGAGCTTCAAATTTTAGGAGACCAAGATTTAGAAATCACAAATTTCTGTAGACCAGATATTCGAGCAAAACCGCTCCTACGTGACATTACCTATGCTTTTCAATGCACCTCACGAATTTTTACACCAAGTGATGCGAAAAACAACAGTTTGTCCGTAAATTCCTTTAGAATAAAAGGCTTTGATTAAGCGAGTCATCTGGAGAAAATTGTGAAAACTCAATCGCAGAAATCCGGCTAAAATTTGACCGCTTGAGTGCGAAGCACGAGCTTCAAATTTTAGGATTTCGAGATTAGAGGTTTTCAACTTTAAGAATTTTTTAGTAGGAAGCAGGCTTTGACGAAGAATATCATTCGGAAGAAATTTAGTTTGATTTCAAATCGAAGGGCTCCGGCTAAAATTTGACCGCTTGAGTGCGGAGCACGAGCTTCAAATTTTAGGAGACCAAGATTTAGAAATCACAAATTTCTGTAGACCAGATATTCGAGAAAAACCGCTCCTACTCAACACTTACCCTTGCTTTTCAATGCATCTGACGAATTCTCACACAATTTCCAGCGAAAACCTTAAGTTTATCCGTAAATTCCTTTAGAATAAAAGGCTTTAACTAAGTGAGTCATCTGGAGAAAATTGTGAAAACTCAATCGCAGAAATCCGGCCAAAATTTGACCGTGTAAACGAAGCGTGCTTCAAATTTTAGGATTTCGAGATTAGTTGTTTTCAGCTTTAAGAGTTTTTTAGTAGGAAGCAGGTTTTGACGAAGAATATCATTCGGAAGAAATTTTGTTGATTTCAAATCGAAGGGCTCCGGCCAAAATTTGACCGCTTGAGTGCGGAGCACGAGCTTCAAATTTTAGGAGACCAAGATTTAGAAATCACAAATTTCTGTAGACCAGATATTCGAGCAAAACCGCTCCTACGTAACATTACCTATGCTTTTCAATGCACCTCACGAATTTTTACACCAAGTGATGCGAAAAACAACAGTTTGTCCGTAAATTCCTTTAGAATAAAAGGCTTTAACTAAGCGAGTCATCTGGAGAAAATTGTGAAAACTCAATCGCAGAAATCCGGCCAAAATTTGACCGCGTAAACGAAGCGTGCTTCAAATTTTAGGATTTCAAGATTTGAGGCTTTCCAATTTTTGGAAGCTAGAGGAGCGTGTTAAACCTTTTATTCTGATTTGAAACAGAGTAATTCTAGCAACAAAAACCTACCCCTGTCTATCTAGCCACGAATTCTCACACTAAGCTAACAACTCCTGTCCTTACCTACCTTAGCAATCCTCATACAAACGAAAATTCATTCGAAAAAATCCGTCAAAATCAGGGAGCGAAGCGAAGCAAGCGGACTTATTTAGGATTTTGAGAGTTGAATTATCAACTTTCTCCCCTAATCCCCCATGAGGTATGAGTCCTTTAGAATAAAAGGCTTTGACTAAGCGAGTCATCTGGAAAAAATTTTGAAAACTCAATCGCAGAAATCCGGCCAAAATTTGACCGCGTAAGCGAAGCGTGCTTCAAATTTTAGGATTTCGAGATTTGTTGTTTTCCAATTTTTGGAAGCTAGACGAGTGAAGTTAAACCTTTTATTCTGGTATGAAACAACCTAATTCCTGCAATCAAAAACCCCGTCTCTGTCTATCTTCACACGAATTCTCTAACTCTACCTAAAAACTACCTTCACACGAACCCTCTAACCCCATCTAACAACTTACCCCTTACTCAAAACCTACCTCAACACAAACTCTTTAATACCTCACCTTACAAACTCATACCTCAACACGCCCTCTTTCCCTGGTTCTAGTTCCTCTACAACCTTCCCTTGGTAAAACACATACGCGCCACCTTTCGCCCTGTCATCCTCATCTACGAACGAATTCACAAACAGCACTGGCATTGGCACAAGCTGCGATTGTTTCTTGTAGTCCTCAAACTCATTCTTAAACCAGTCCTTCACCGAAAAATCGACAAACACAGGCCACAACAAAATATCAGAGTCAATCATAGAAATATAAGTATACAAATTCTCATCCCAGAAATCACCGCAAATCAACGTCGAAAAACTCACTCCATCCATCTTGTACAAATACAACTTGCTGCCTTCCCTGTAATCGCTGCAAGCAGAAGGCTCCTTCCAACCAGGACTCATTCTCCTGTAATTGTTCAAAATCTCCCCACGTTTCGTCACAGTCATCTGCGAAGAATAAAATGCACCATGATCATTCTCAATATATCCGAACGAAATCGCAACCTCATTCTCCCTCGCAATCCTACGAATCTCCGCAATCTCATTCGAATTTTGCGTCACAGGAACACCAACATCATCCTTGTACACAAAACTCAAACACTCAAACCCTTGCAGAAAACTTTCCCCAAACACACACATGTCAGCGCCGTTTTCAGCTTCCTCTCTCGCGTATTTCTCAATTTGCTTCATATTAAATACCTTATCATTCAAACGTTGCTCCACAGCACACAAACTAATCTTCATTACTCAAAAAACTCCTTTGCATAACTAAGCTCTCCACGAGTCTTGAAACCATCCTCGCATCTCGCCATGAAATAATCATCCTCAATATAAAAAGGACACAAAATCCCGTAGTCTCTCGCCCTCGTGAAACCAAATTTCGTGAACACATCAGGCTCACCCATCACGCAGACAAATTTCACACCACGACTCATAACATCATCGACAGCATTTCCCACAAGCAAATCCACATTATCGTCACTCAAATGCTCATCGTCAACGTAGAAAATCGACAGCAACAACCCATCGAACTTCCTCACACGACATTTCGTGAACATCACAATTCCACAAATCACATCTCCGTCTTCCAATACAAAAGTACAATCCTCACAGAAACTCTTCGATTTCACAATGTCCTCAAACAATTTCACATCGCTCTTCTCAGAAAAACTGTACTTCATATTAGAATCTCTCAACAAATCACAGCATCTGTCATAATCATCTGCATTATATAATCTATATCTCATAATTCCCTCTTTTTCATCATTCGTTACATCAATTATATCCTAATTCACACACATTTGCCATTTCTATCATCACATCACCCACAAACCACACACTCATAAAATAACCATATTTAAGTAATAAAATTAAATCATTACGAAACAAGGAGGAATTAATGCAACAAACTAAAAAAAGATACACAATAGGCGAAGAAATCTTCAACTCCGTAACACATGGAGTGGGAGTTCTAATAGCAATAGCGTTCATGGTATTGTTAATCATAAAATCACAAGGCAACCCTCCACTCATAATTGCAAACATAATCTACGGAGTAAGCCTAATGCTGATGTTCCTATTCTCCACGCTATATCACGCCATCACCAACACCAAAGCAAAAAAAGTCCTCAGATATTTTGACCACTCCGCAATATTCATCTGCATAGCTGGAACATTCACACCAATAATAGTTAGAGTGTTACAAGGCGCACAAAGAGTAGGATTTTTAGTAGCCGTTTGGCTTATAGCACTAGTAGGAATAATCCTCAAAATCACAATATTCAAGAAAAATCTCCAAGAAAAATACAAAAAGCAATCACTCATACTTTACGTAGTAATGGGATGGATGTCAGTATTACTTATGAAAAATGTCATCCAAATCTCTGGAATGCTTTCATTCATACTCATATTGTCGGGAGGAATACTCTATTCCATCGGAGTCTACTTCTACGCTAAAAAAAGAAAATACTTCCATTCAATATGGCACATATTCATAATACTAGCATCAGTAGCACAGTTTTTCGGAATATATTTCGGATAAAATTTTCATTTCAAACAAAAAGGGTAGCACAATAGAAAATCTATTGCACTACCCTTTATTTTATTTCCCATGCCTTCTAATATCCAACATGAATTTTCTAATATTCACAATAAGCACAATCCATGCTAACACAGTAAGTGCCAACAGCACATAATCAAGTGTTTTTGACGAAGATTTTTCCGACAAATCTTTGCCTGATGAATTCTTATTGCCATTCACATTATCAGTGCTTGTATCAGCCGTAGTTTCATCAACTCTCACGCAGTTAATCAAAATCCTTCTAGTAAATGGAGGATACATCGGATCACACGACAATATAGTCAGCATATCCTTGCCTTCCACAGGCTTCAACCTATCCCAATCCGACGGACTAATGTACTCTCTTCCGACAACCTTGTAAGTCAAAGTCTTCCCATGATGATGCACATACACCACATCATTAGAATACAATTGACCCACCTTCAGCAACATAATATCTCCGTACCAACCCCTGTGGCCCGCAAGCACACTACGTCTGCCCTTACCACCCACAGGAATCGAAGTCCCGTCAAGTTGACCGACACCCTTCGCCAAATGATTGTAGCTCGCACCCAAATAGATCGGCTTCTTGAAATTAATCTTAGGAATCTCCAAATACCCGAAAATCCCATTCTCATCAATCACCTTACTATTTTCAAGCTCAATATCCTCCGAATTAAAAGGATCCACAAGACCTGTCTCATCCACATTCACATTCGAATTGTATTTGTCGATTCTTTCGGAAAGCTCAGTTGACATCTCACCTTGTGTCCTCAAAAAATCATCCATCTTTTTATCTTGTGAGAAAATCTTGTACGACAAATTGCTCAAACAAAACGTCAACAACCCAATCCCCACAAACAAAATCACATAACCAAACTTCCTACTTGATCTCATTATTCTTCTTCCTTCTTCTTTGTCTAATATAATACCACAACAAAATCGCGATAATAATAAGTGAAATAATCAAATAAATCTTGTACTTACCAGTCACTTGACTCACCAAATCCTTCTCCACAGCAGCAGGATTGTATTCAGTACGCTCAGCACGCACCAACAACCTGTGCGAATTAATCATATACGGAGTGCAAGTCAACAACGTACAATAATCCTTGCTCTCCACAACCAAAACCTTGTCGAAATCGCTCGGCTCCACAACAAAAACGTCGATAACCTTGTACGCCAAAACCTCTTTGATATTGTGAATGTAGAACACATCGCCCTTCTTCATCTTATTCAAATCAGTAAACAGCTTCGCAGTAGGAAGACCCCTGTGAGCAGTCAACACAGCATGAGTTCCTTTGCCACCAACAGGAAGGGAAGTCCCCTCCAAGTGACCAACACCCTTCTGCAAAACCTCCTCACTCGTACCAGCGTAAATCGGCAAATCCTGATTAATCTTCGGAATCTCAACGTGGCCAATCTTTTCCTTCACCTCAAGCATTCTCGCATACTCGCTAATCGCATTCTTCTTTTCCTTCTCAGAATAAGGATCCGCAAGCTTACTAGGATCCAAAGTCTTATTGTAAATCTGAGCGAGTCTAATCCTCCTGTCAATCTCCTTTTTGTCAATCTTCTTAGCCGTAGTATCAAAATCGTGCACCGCACTATTAGCCTCAATCCTGTAGTACAACCTTGAAATCAAAGGATACATCGCCACAGCAAATCCCACCAAGAAAATCAACACATACTTCAAATTTTCCTTTAACTTAGACTTCTTCATGCTTATCCTCTACATCAAGTTCTTTTAATCTCTTCTTCGCCTTACGTTGACGATAAATCAAATACAACAAAATAGCGATAATAACCAAAGAAACATAGAACAAATACCTGTAAATATAACTTGCCTTATTATCAGCAATCAACGCCTCATCCACAGCAGGAACATAAGGAACCCTGTGACCCCTAACCAAAAGCCTGTGCGAATTAATCATAATAGGAGTACAAGTAAGTAACGTACAATAATCATGCCCCTTCACAATCAGCAAATCATTGAAATTCGAAGGTTCCACAATCTTAATCTGATCCACCTGATAAGCCAACGTCCCGAAAATATTGTGAACGTAAAACTTATCGCCAATCTTCATCATCTTCAAATCAGTAAACAACTTCGCCGTAGGAAGCCCACTATGAGCAGTCAACACTGCATGAGTATTGTTCCCCCCAATAGGAAGAGAAGTCCCCTCCAAGTGGCCAATCCCAATCTGCAACACATCCTCACTCGTACCAGCATACATCGGCAAATCCTGATTAATCTTCGGAATCTCAACGTGACCAATCTTCTCCTTCACCTCGAGCATTCTCGCATAAGCCTTCCTGCCCTCTTCTTGGTTTTTCTTATCATAAGGATCCTTGCTCACCACATTATTCAACGAATCATTGTAGCCCTTAGCCAAAGCCAACCTCTTATCCAATTCTTCCTTCGACAAACCCTTCACAGCCTTGTCGAACTCCTTCACTTGATTAGTGGAATCCACCCTATAATACAACCTAGAAATTACAGGATACATCATCACACCAAATCCCAACAAAAATATTAAAATAAACACAAAATTATGCTTAATCTTCTTCCACATTACAATTACCTTTCTCAAATACCGGTTTCTAAGACAATTATACCTTAAAAAAATAAAATCGAAAAACATTTGATACTGAACATAACCAAACCCTCACACCAATAACACATCTCACAAAATCGTAGACCACCTAGCATGAGGGTTTATTTTTACATATTCTCAAATCTATTTTTCGACTTACTTAATATTTTTTCCTATTAACTTATCGTCCTTTGCAATTATCCACTTACCAATAAAGAACATAATCGCACCGCCAATCATACTCATGAAAAATCTAATATCCCCAGTCTTTGGAATCTTACGACGAGTAATATCTCCACCTGGAGTTCTTCTTCTAGTAATAGTGTCACTCTTGTTAGTGATGAAAGCAATGGAAATAGTCTTATCATCAGCTTGTTTTTTGATTTCAAATTCAACAGGCTCACTCAATAAAATGAAACCTGCCGGAGCTTTTATCTCAACTAAGTAATACTTACCATAATCCATATCCTCAACGGAGAACTTACCATTGTCAGCACTTGTTACAATATAATCCTTGCCGTCCTTCTTCACTGGCTCAAACTTTCCGTCTTTGTTCTTAGTCATAACCTTGAACATCGCGCCACCCAAAGGCTTCTTAGCTTCATCAGTCTTCATGAAATCGTGTCTACCCTTGTCCTTGTCCGGAGTCTTACTATTCACAACCCTAAGTTCCACAGACTTATCAGAAATAGTAAACTTAGTGTCCACATTCTTAATCATGTAACCTGCTGGAGCTTCCACCTCTCTGAAAATATAATCGCCCTTCTTAATATCGTTGATTATAATCTCACCAGATTCATTGGAAATATACAAGCCCTCATCAGATTTTTCCTCATTCTTAGATTCCACACTGGACTTTTCTTCCTTTTTTTCATCCTTGGATTTTGCTTCATCTTTTTCAGACTTGGAATTTTCGTCCTTCGACTCATCTGCGTTTTCTTCAGATTGCACCTTGGATCTGTCGTCATCTTTTGAAGATAGTTCAAGCTTATCATCTTTTTTCATAGTAGCCTTATTTTTTAACTCAACATACTCGCTACCACGTCTTACAAGTAACTTAAACTTAGCACCCTTCAAAGGATTGCCGCTCTCGTCCACCTTTACAAGTCTAACATTAGTAGAAGATTCCTTCGCATGAATAGTCACATTCTTCGAACCATCTTCAAGATCATTTGGAAGGTTAATCAAAGCCGGAACAATATCCTTGTCCCTCTTAATACCAGAAGTATCCCTCATATAATATGCACCGGCACTCAAATTATCAAACACAATTTGATTGTCCTTAAACTCCATCACCCTTTTGTCAGAATACTTAGAATTCAACTCTTCAATAGATAACTTATTAAGTTCATCAAGCTTACTAGATTTATTATCGTATGGCACATCAGACACCTTCCACAACGAAATATCTCCACGAGCCTCTCCTAGCTTCTTATCCACCGTCACAGTTATCGAATAATCACCCGCGGCAAATGAACTGCTAGTAAGAGTCATCGCCACCATTACCATAACCATTAATATCTTTTTTAAAATCTTCATATTATTACCTTCCATTTATAGTTCTATATTAACATTGTTATATTCTTCTAAAAGTGCAAATACATCACATATTTGCACTTTTAGAAGAAGGAAAATTGCTTTTCCTCTCTTCTTTTAGTTATTATCTAGCTTCAGTTGCTTGTCTTTTTTTGATAGCGATAATAGCTGATGCCATTATTGCAAGACCAATAGCAGTGAAGATAATAGTACCAATACCACCTGTTTGTGGGATTGTTAAGTTAGAGTTGTCGATTCTCTTGGCTGTTGTACCTGTTGCTACTGTTATTTCTTCGTCTTTATCATGGTACTTAACGCCATTTTCTTCGTTATTGAATGAATCTTTATTTACTGAGAATTCGAAATCAATTGATGGTAATGCGTATCCTTTTGGAGCTTTAACTTCCACTAGGTCATAAGTTCCTTCTGGAAGACCATCAATTGCAAATCTACCTGCTTTATCAGATTCTAATACAACAAGGTTATCTTTGTTATCAAAATCAGCATCACCTTTTACAGCTTTTACTGTTGCTTTTTTCCATACATATTCAGTCTTAAGCTCTTTGTAAGCTGGTTCTACATCTGATTTATAGTAAGTGTCAGCATCTTGTTGAGTTTTACCTGAACCCTCTTTAAGCATATCTTCATAAATTGCTCTAGCTTTTAAATATTTAACTCTATCATCGTTTGTTTGTTCATCTGTTTTTCTTGCTAAATATTTACCTTCTTGTGATTCAAGGTGACCTTTGTCTTCATTTTTAACATTTGTGAATTTTTTAGCCTTAACTACAAATTGAGCACCTTCTAGAGATTTATTTGTACCCTTGTCAGCCTTTACAAATCTCTTACCATAGTGAATTACTTTTGGTTCTTTTGGGTTAAGTGGTTCTGGTTCTTCAGTTTCCTTGTTTTCGATTGTAAGTTCTCCTGCAACGGCTTTATTAGTTTCTTTATCTTTACCTTTTCCATAAATTACATCATAACCTGTTGTAGTTTCTACTACCTTGTATTCATATTTAAGATCTAGATTTTCCCAAGTGTAGCTTGGATTTGTAGAAGTAAGTGTTTGAACATCTCCTACTTTATCTCCTGTATTGGCATTGTAAAGTTGAACTTTGATACCATCTTCTGGCCATTCTACACCAGTCATCGTTTTTGTTACAGTGATTTTTTTGTCATCATTTGGTTTGTTTGGAACTGGAGTGTTACCTTCAGTTGGATTATTACCATAGTGGAATACTACGTCGTTTGATTCAGGAATATTTACAACTGATTTTTCGTTAAGAGTTGCTTTATAAGTTACTGTAATAGTAGTATCAGTAGCTTGGTCTTCTATTCTTTTTAGACCTGTAGCACTAGTAACATTTCCTTCTTCGTCTACTTCCTTAGTTCCTTTTAATAATTCAAGTTTGAATCCATTACCCACTTCAGTTAGTTTGTAATCTGTGTCTTTAACTAATTCTTCTTCACCTATTTTAACTTTTAGAGTGCTTGATTCAAATGTAAGACCTTCAGTCATTTGGTCAGTCCAGTAAACTGAACCATATTTTGTGTTTGCTGGAATGATTGTTTCGATTTCGTAAGGTACTAAATCGCCTAAAGTATAATCTCTTGTTTCATTTTTTTCTGTGTCGATAGGTCTTGTAGCGTCTGCCTTTCCTTCAAAGTCCTTGTCAACTTGTGGTTTTGTTGTTGTGTTCTTTGGATAAATGTTTAGTTCTGTCATATATTCGCCACTAGGATCAGCAGTAACTTTACCTTCACCATCTTTTACCAATTTTACTTGAGGTAATGTCAAAGGAAATGGAACTGCATGAGCACCATTTGTTGTAACATTTGCAGGTGTAGCTGTTTCTATAAACCAGTAGTATCCATTAGCTAAATCTACAGTAACCTTACCATCTTTATCAGTTTTTGTTAATGGTTTTAGATTGGCTGTGTTGAAGTCTTCTATTCTCTTGTTGTAATCCTTATCTGATTCATTTTCATTCTTTGCTACTAGTACTTTAGCTACATCTTCAGCTGTAGCTGGTTTAGAAGCTTTTAGTGTTTCGAGTTGAGCTGCAGTTACAATATAGTAAGAAAATTCAACACCTTTTAATCCTCTTACATTTTCACCTAAGGAAGTATAATCTTCTATTTTAGTACCATCATGATCAAGTGGAACTCCTTTATAGGAATCAGCTTGTAACTTCCAAATATTAACTTTTGTTTTTGTTTCATCAGCAGCGCTTGCTATCAATGGGGTGAATACGCCAACCATCATCGCTAATGCTATGATTAGTGATAAAAATCTTTTTTTCATAATAAAACTCCTTTATATTTTTTTATAATCATTTGCCTTTCGCAAATTATTACCTTACCCTTGCCTTTTAGGCACTTCTTCCTTTTGAGGCTTCGTCCAATATATCCTTTTATTGGTATTCTTAGACTTTGCCTTTTCACAGACCTCTCGGTCCGCTCTCTATAATCAAGTCCTTTTTATTAGAACTTCGATTAGCTTTTTTACTATTATTCCTTCATCTTGAATAAACATCAGAACATCTTGAGATACCAGGGACTTGGCTTACGCCTCATCCCCTTGTCTCTTATTTAGTCCCTTTACGGAGGGTACCTCATCTTTTGATTAACCTCAATCATGATAAAGCACTCTCTCTTCTCTTACGTCTGTACTTGTAGTACGCCGTTGCCATCATCACAGCACCCACTACAAGGAATCCTATGATACCCATAGCACCAGTAAGTGGATATTCCGCCTTACGGTTTTCAACTGGTATTGGTGTAATGTTGGACTTGTTCACATCTACATAGACTGGATCAGTGCTTGATAGCGTATTTATATCGAGACCGTATTCAGCAGTATCTAGTATTGTGTTATCAATAATTAATTCTGCTTTTTGATCTATTGGATACTCGGTTTTTTTGCCCATAAACACATCATCTATCTTACCTGTGTATTCAACCACTATTGTATCAGTTGTTGAAATAACGCTTGAGTCAGTATCTTTTCCAAGAAGTTCTTTTAGTGAGTATCTTGATCCTCTGTTGTTACCAACTGTACCATATTCAAGTGCTCCTAGCTTCTTGAAGTCTTTTTCTTCTAATTCTCCAATAGATTTTTTATCATTTTCTCCTGGAGTTTTCTTTAGAAGAGCAACTTTAACCTCTCCACCAGTTCCATTTCCTGTGGAATCTTTAAACTCAGGTGTAATACTCCAGTAATTTTCTAAGATTCTTAGGTAAGAGGAGTTATTAATACCAGTCAAGCTTTCGTGTTTAGGATTTATTACTATTCTTTGTGTGAATGTATTATTTTTCTTATCCACTGATAGAACTTGGCTAATTATTTGTCCTTTCTTACCCCTTGTCAAGCTTGATTTTAGTGGGTCTTTTTCAAGAACTGAAATACTTCCACTTTCAAGTTTGAACTCTTTAATCTTGCCAGGGAATTTAGAATATCCTTCTGGTGCCTTAGTTTCTACTAATGCATAGTAACCATCTTTTGAGATTGGAAGTTTGAACTTACCATCTTTGCCAGATGTAACAGTTATTGGTTTTTCAACTTCTTTTCCATCCACTGTTTCCTTCTTAGTAAGGGCAGCATATTCGCCATTTTCTTCTTCCTTATAGTGAATTTCAAATACTGCACCAGTTAGTGTCTTTGTATTATCATCTCCGTCAACTTTTACAAATTCAATATTCTTGTAGTTAACTACATTTATTGGATCTGTTCCTATTGGTTCGTTGACTGTTTCTGTTTCTCCTGTTACAGCTTCCATAGCTTTATTCACAACATTAGTAATTGTCCTTGAGACATTTTCTGTAAAACTTGGTCCAGTAGAATTAATAGTTGGTTCTGCATTTTCTCCAAGTGAAGTTCCTACTGGATTGTCGCTTCCCTTAGGTCTAGTAACTTCTTTTGTTATTATACCGTCCTCATCTACAGTAAATTCTTCTATATGACCTTCTATCTTGTTGTAGCCTGTTGGGGCTTCTTTTTCGATAAGGGCATATTTTCCTGGAGCAAGTTTTTCGTACTTAACTAGTCCATCTTCTTCTGTAGTTTTTTCAGTACCATTAACTTCATTCCATTTTGCTGAAGTACTGTCGTATTTTACAAGGGCGAATTTTGCACCTTTAAGGGCTTTGCCTTCTGCATCTGTCTTCTTAAATGAAATTTCATTCTTAGGGTTTGTCGCAGTTACTTCAAGCTTAGCCTCTGCATTATTTTCATTTAATAAACCATAGACATAATCGTGTCTTTCAGCACCCACAAAAGTATAATTGTATGCATCGTATCTGTCGATCTTTCCTTGGGCTTCATAGTCTGCTGTCTTAGTCTTGTCTTTGATACTACCAGTAACTCTTATTATATAAGTGTCTTCTGGTTGTAGGTATCCATTAGGGAAAGTATAAACTGCAGGATCAGCCTTAGATGCATCACCATAATAATTGTTCTTGTTAAGCAAGTAAATATATCCCTTGCTGACAAAGTCATTTACATCCACTGCATAAGATGGAGGTAAGATATAGTTCATGTTGTTTTGCCAATTTGCATTGTAATGGTTCAATAAATTATCATTAACTCTAAACACTTGCATTCTTAGATTTTCTACACCCTTAGCTGGAAGATAAGTGAACCATCCATCTTTTATTAGGTTTTGATCCCTGTTTAGATAGAAGATGTGTTCAAAATCTCCAGTCTTATTATCAAAGTATGTTATCTTTGAGGATAAGTTTGGTCTAGTTCCATTAGCCTCTGCAAAATGTATTCCTAGGTCAAATCTTACATTTACATTCTTAAAGGTATTTGTTGCATTATCCCTATTCATTTTAATTCCAACAGGTACATTATCTTGTGATGTTTTGAATTTGAAACGATCAATGTGACCTACAATACTTGTGTTAAAGTCTTTTAGTTCATAGGTTCTAGCATATTCTGTAAATGTGTAGGTGATTATTCCACTTGCATCATCATATTCTGCCTTGGCTATTGTACCAACACCGTCTGCGAATATATCAAGACCAGAAATTAAATCTTTGTTGTAGATACCATATAGGTCAGTGTAGTCACTTAATTTAACTTGGAAATAATCTCCAGGCCTTATTGTTTTGCCATTTGTTAGTTCAAAGTCATTGTCGAACCTAAATAACTGAGCTGAGTTAGGCCAGATTGTATTAGCTGTTTGTTTTTCAGGGTCATTGTCTGGTCTAATTATTGTCATTTCAGACTTATTTAGAGTGATGGAATCTGTTAGGTTTACACCAGTTCTTGCGATTGGGCCACTATATGGGTCAAGGTCCTTACCACCTACTGTGAAGTGCCATATTTGACCCTTGTTTTGGTAGCCGTCAACTGTTTTTGTTTCTACTAATTCATAATTACCAATTGGTAGTTCTGTAAATTTTACCTTACCATTAGCATCTGAAGTAGCGTTATAAATTCCGTCAACTTTTGTGCCTGTACCAGTGTCTGTACCAGTCTCTTCTGTTTTCTTTCTTGATAGTCTTGTTAGCTTAAAGCTTGCACCTTCAAGAGCCTTTCCTTCGCCATCTTTTTTGTTGATGGTGATAGCACCCTTACCAGGTTTTTCGTTTACTATCTTACCCATGTTCTTGGCAGTGGCAGATGTTACGAAGTCAACTAGTTTACCATTTTTAACAGAAGTTGTTTTTTCTGGAACGTACTGGTAAACACCATTAGCTCCTTCATATTCTAGGGAAACAAACCCTGATGAATCTGAAATTATTTTAGTTTGAAGTAGGGCATATTCATGACCATCACTTACTACTAAAATTAACTCTTTTAGCGGTTTGCCGCTAGTTGCATCAGCAGATTTATAAATAATTGTTTCCATGTTGATTTCTTTAGAATCAACTTCATTAATTTTAATTTTCTTTTTAGCATCCTTTGGATCAGTCATATATAGACTTGTCAAAGCTTGACCCTTATCATCTCCAGGGAACTTAACTTTAATAGTTTTAATATCTATTATCTTTCCTGTTTCAGGATCTACAATCTTACCAGAGTCTGTCCTTATTGTTTCAATTGTGAAGCTAAGAAGTGGTTCAGTTATAGGTCTGTAGCCCTTTGGTGCTTGAACTTCCATTAGTCTGTATCTACCTGGTTCTAGGTTTCTGAAACCAAAGTAACCGTTGAAGGCAGATGCTACAGTTGAACCTTTGACCTCTTCATAATTTCCACCAATAAGTTTTTGAACCTTAAATACTGCTCCTTCAAGTCTGTTTTCAGTTACTATTTGGATGTCAGGCTTATCGTTTGGATTGTCACGACCGTGCTTTGAGAAGGTAATGTTATATTTTTCCTTTTCATTTTCGATTACCAATCCATCTTTTGGAACTTCATTTTCTGTATCTGAAGAATATATAGGATTTAGGTTTACAGATGTGTCTGCATGGTGATATGGTTCAGTTGCTATAGTTGGGTCAACCTTACCTGTAATATAGTCGCCATTGCTGAAAGTTACTTTCTTACTGATAAAGTTAGCATATTTTTGACCAGCAGGTTTCTTCTTTGCCCAAGCATCAGCTGTTTCTTTTCCTTTTGTTGCTTCTAAATATTTTCTTAATGCTTCAGCACCACCTTGATAAGCTGCTGTATTTTTGCCAGTATCTCCTATAATAGTGTCAAAGTAGACACTCTTGTCTGCTTGTGAGTATACCAGTTGTTTAAATTCTCTCTTACCTTTATAGAAGTCAACATGAAGGTCAATCTTGCCATAGTCTGCTGGATTCATTTTATCTTCAGTCTTCTTATAAGGTGCTTTCTTAACAGGTTCTTTGCTTGGATTTCCTTGAGCATCTGTGAAGTTGTAGTTCTTGTCTATATAAACTTCATTAGTTGCCGTACCATCTATAATGGTATCGTCATAGTAACCTTCGACTTCTACTATATAAACTCCTTTACCAATATTTAATTGGTCTTCGTCAAAGCCCCAGTCAAATGGTCTCCACCTTGCAGTATTTACCATAGACATATTTGGATTTGCTAAGTCGTAAGTTCTTAGAATCTTATCATAATCTCCTTTTTGGATGTCTGCGTTTTCTTCTGGGTTTACTATTTGATAAGTTGACCTATAAGCAGTCTTGACACCTTCTTTGATAGTTACTGGAGGAAGTCCTGCCCTATCAATTTCTTCTCTCTTGTGTTTTGGACTTATTTGTACGTTTAAGAAGTCTCCACCAGTATAGTTTCTAGTATCAATATAAATTCTTTGTACATAAGTCTTTGATTCTGGATTGATATAAGTTAATCTAGATTTTACTTTTATATCACCTTGAGCATTATAATCTTTTGCATTTGCTTTTTTATTATCATCTATAAAGCTTGATGGAGTGTCTGTTGGACCCTTGTAAACAGAATACATACGTCCGCCGTCATCTTTTACTTCCATCTTCCATGGAGCTACAATTCTTTTGTAACCATCTGGGGATTTTTCTTCTGTCATTACGTAGTAGCCTTTTTTAAGCTTAACTACATTTCCATCTTCGTCTTTGAATATTACATTTCCATCTTTATCAGATGTTCCTTTTAACACTTTGAAATTGTCATCCACTGTATCGTACTTATCATTAGTCATTTTCTTGATGTTAAAAGTAGCACCTTCAAGCTTTGTTCCATAGCTATCAGTCTTGATAACCTTAGGAGTGATACCATCTTTTCTGTTGGTAATTTCAACTTTTTTGCTCTTGTCGCCATCTTTAATAAGAATTCCTAAAGCTGGGTCATATTCATAAAAGCTTGCTGAAATACTTACATCTGATTCTGGCATTTTAAATGAATTTGCCACTACAGGTATTTCTTTGTCTTGACTATCTTTTACAATAAATCTATCAAATTTATAACCTTGATTTGCAGTTGCTTTTAGAGAAATCCTATCTCCCTTGTTTGCAGTTGCTAAGTTGGCACTTACACTACCATTTTCTATATTATTTGAAATATTTAGCTTAAAAGCACCAGGGCTTGCTTGCCATTTAAATTCTGCATAAACTGTTACGTCATCATCTGGCATTATGAAGTACAAGCCATCTGCATCGCTTTTTACTGTAACATTTCCAGATCCATGAGCCTTATTAACGTTATAAGATTTTATAGAATATCTATTATATGGTTCTATTTTTAGTCTTACCTTAGAACCTATTTCAGCTATTCTTTTATCCACGCTTACGTTTCCGCCAGTATGTTGGTTAATATTAACTGTCTTGCTTCCATCTGGTACTGTTTCAGTCTTGAAAGTTACATTGATAGTTACATTTGACTCTGGCATCTCAAAGGATCCGTGTCTACCATCGAAGTCGACATTTTCTAAGTTTCCAGTACGATCATTTTTACTTACATAATATTTATCTACTTCCCAACCAGGGAAAGATTCTACCTCAAATTCTACTGTGTCTCCTACTTTTGCTTGACCGTTAGTAGGATTTGTAACTGTAATTCTTCCTCTTTCAGAGTCTCCAGAAGTACCTATATCATAACTTTTCGCTTCTTTTTTCTTGAATGTAGCTTTAATAACTACATTCTTGTCTGGCATTGTGAAGCTTGTAGCATTTGTAAGATCTCGCAAGTTATTTCCAGCTTCATCTTCTAGCCAAATTCTTTCAACTGTGTAACCGTCATTAGGAATAATTCTTAGAGTTATTTCTTGATCTTTTGTTGCAATGTTAGGAACACCGGCTACTACACCACCATCACCATTATAGTTTTTAATACTATGTTGTGTTGGTTGAGGTGTGCTAATAGGTTTAAAAGTAGGATTCAAGGATATATCAAAGTTTGGCATTTTGAAACTTGTGCCAACTTCTACCTTTTTACCAAGATTTTTGTCATAGTAAGTTACCTTGTCTAGTACATAACCTTTATTCGGATGTGGAGTTATTGTTACAAGTGTACCTGGAACTACGTCTCCATTTGGATTTGCTTCAATAGTTCCATTTATATCTCCATTTACCCAAAGCTTGTGTGTTGTTTGTGGTTGTTCTTTTTGCTTAAATGTAGCATTAACAGTTACATTTGCTGCTGGCATATTAAATGTCTTTGTATTCTTGTCAATATTGACAGTATTTGTACCATCACTATAAGTCAAAGTATCTAACTCAAAATTAGTATCTGGTGTGACTTTTATAGTTACTTGGTCATTTTGTTTAAGTCCAGTTGTTTTATTACCTTCTACAGAAATCTTACCATTTGTAGTAGCTCCTAGAGATAAATTATAAGTTTGTTCTTGAACAAGGTTCTTATTAATTCCTGCTTCAGTTGAATATGAATCAGTTATCCATGCGTTGTTATTACGTGTCGCAGTAGTGTTGTTATTGTAGTTACTTCCGAGTCCTATTCCAATAGATGGATTATAAGGAGCTTCCACTACTACTTTTAGAGTGCCATCAATAGTAGCTGGAATTGTGTTACTAACTAACCTATATTTGTTGTTGTTTACAATCTTATCATTGAAGGTTATTTTGCTAGTTACATCTGTTCCATCAGCTTTATAAATTTTTAAGATAACATCTTCTTTTTTAATGTCATAATCTTCTGGTTGTCTATGAATTTGAATTGTTCTAGGTTTTTTACCAAATTCAGATTGGTAAAAAATAAATTCTTGTCTAAATCTCTTTGTATCCTTGTTGATTTCAGTAATTTTAGTACTACCGAATTTATCATGTGATAAATCTCCAGTTCTTCTCCCCTCAGATTTATCAGGATAAACTATCTCCCATCCATTTCCTGCTCTTACAGCATTGCCTATCAGTTCATTAGAAATCTCAAAAGGATCTTGTTGTCCGAGAGTCGCACTTAAGACTGCAAATCTATTCTTTCCAACTAATGAGAATAATGTTGGGGTTTCTCCTGCACTATCAATTCTCCAATCACCAGTCCTTACTTCAGCGTTTCTTGATGATCTTGATTCATTATTTTCTTTTAGGTATATTTTACCATCTTTTTGAACTGTTACTGTCCAATCTGTGTTGGCTTGTTCGTAACCTTGGGCTGGTCCATGTTCTACTAGTTTGTAGGTACCTGGTAGTAGGTCTTTAAATTCTACCTTTCCTTTTTCATCTGAATGTGTCCATTTTGTATCTGTGCTTTTGTCTGGACCAATTAATTTAAAGGTTGCACCTGTTACTGCGTCATGTGTGCCTTGTTTATTTATTTCTTCGTTGATTTTATCGAAAGAAAATTCGTATTTTTTCTTTTCATTTGTTACATCGAGGTAGTCATCTGATATATATGATTCTTTTATATCCTCAGTGATGTTATCTTTCTTAATAGGATCTCCCACTACTATATCTGATACTTGTTCGTAGTAGTCTGATTTCCAGAATGGTCCTTCTGATGTGTTAATGTCCATTCCAGTACCTATTCCACCATATTCATTTGTATAAGGAATCTTAACATC
The DNA here is from genome assembly GCF_003182075.1 of Finegoldia magna. Lineage (GTDB taxonomy): Bacteria > Bacillota > Clostridia > Tissierellales > Peptoniphilaceae > Finegoldia > Finegoldia magna. The sequence continues at coordinate 7,934 of NZ_QGTH01000023.1, read as the reverse complement.
TACAATTATTGGTTTTCCTTTTATTAGGGAGTTTCCATTTGCATCAGTTAATTTTTCCTTTTTGAAAACTAATTGAAGTCTGTCGCTATAAGAATATGCTAATGGCGATCTATCTACCTTATCAGTTATATCTGTCAAATTATAAGAATATAGTCTGATGTCTTCTACATTTGTAGTAACTGGTTTGTCAAGAGTATAAATCTTTACATCTTCTTTACCAGCGTACCAAGACATGTTGTCATCCCAAAGTTTTTCTCTGTGAACAAGAGCATTGTAGATATCTATATCTTTTCCTTCTGGGTTTATTACATATCTTTGGATAGCATATTTTCCAGTTTTATTTATACCGACAATTCTTGTACCAAGCTTGTAAGGTGTTGAAGATTTGTCTGCATATCCCGTTTGTCTGTTATCACCTGAGATGAATTTGTCAGTTGGTCTTTGTGATACATTGACCCAATTAACTCCATCTTGAGTTAGAAGTGAATTTTCAAATTGTTGTGTTCCTCCACTAGGATCGTCTTCTTTTTTCTCATTGTAAGCGTAAATCTTAACTTTGTTATTAGCATCAACTTCCACTACCCATTTATTGTCAAGCTTTTGGTAGCCTTCTGGTGATTTTGTTTCTTCTAGTATATAAGTTCCTTCAGTTAAATTTTTATTGAATTTTACAACACCATCAGTTTCAGATTTCCCTGTAGCAAAGGCTGTTGTTTCGCCTTGTTTTGTTAGCTTAAATTCTGCACCAGGTAGTGGCTTATTGTCTGAATTTTTTTTGTAAACTCTAAATTCTGTAGCTGTAGGTTTATTTGTCACTGAAATTTGTATATTTTTTCCAACAATAGAACCACCGCTAGCATTAAGTCCTATTTCAGTGATTACTACTGTACCATCTATACTTACGTTTACATTCCATCTTCTATCAGTCTTTACAAAGCCTTTTGGAGATTTTTCTTCTCTTAGGGTATATGAACCTGGTTTTAGATTTTCAAAGTTTATAATACCATCATTTCCTGATGTTCTATAAATAACATTATTATTTTCATCAGTTAATGAGAAGCTTGCACCAGGAAGAGCTTTGTTATTTGTTTCGTTTGATTTTAAAATCTTAAAATTACCTGGTGTATATTTCTTGTTGACTAATCCAACTTCTTGGCTATAGAATTTTGGAATTTCTCCACCAGTTTGATCACCAATGGCTGTATTGGCATTGGCTTTTGATACAAAGGCAGAGTTGAAAGGTCCGTTAGCCATATTGAAGGCTCTCCAAGTATTGTTAAACTTGTCTATATCAGAAATTTTGAAAGTCTGTTCAATAATATAGCCGTCTTTATTTTTATTATTTACACTTGGCATTTGAATATTCAAAGGACCCTTGTCCTTAAGTTTACCAAATGTATTTAATTTACTTGGATCATAATTTAATACTACATCGCCATTTCTATCATTTGTGATTTTTTCATTAGGATCTATATTTCTACTATAAATTAAATGATAAGTTGATGGATCTTGCTCTGGTCTTACACCAAAGGATAGGGGCATATTGTAGTTTACTTTTTTACTTGTTTGTAATTCTGGTAAATCAATTACTCCCATATAAGGTGCTGTCCTATAAACCTTGACATCTGTTAGTGAGTATGGAGGTGTAGTTCCATCTCCTGTCCATTCGACGTAATTTCCTGCTGTGTAGTGTTTTACTGCTTTCCAGTTAAAGTTAAGGACATTATTTGTTCCTGGTTTTACATAGTCAGGGTTATAGTATGCCAAGGCTGTTACGTACCATTCGCCATCATCAGCCTTATATACATCCCTAAAGTAGTATGATTGAGAAGGCCTGCTATCTGCTGGGTCATAATAGTATAAGTTGTAGTCAGCAGTGATAGGCTGAGTTATAGTTTGGTTATTTAGACCTTCTTGCCCTGGTGCTACTGTTACTGTGAAGTTATAGGTACCATCGTTTTTAGCAAAATACTTTGATGGGATTATACCAACTAATTTAATATTAGCATCAGCCTTACCACCCTTTGATTTTTCATTAAATACATAAGTTAGTTTATTTGTTGTGTAATCAAAATAAGGGTCAGCGATATCTATTCCTTCTTTACTTTTAATCTTAGGAAATTCATTAAAATATTGAGTGAAGTCTAGATTTGGGTCAAATTGGATTGAAAACCTAGATCCAGGTGCTGAATTGTTAAGTTTTATATCGGCTGTGTATGAAAGTGATTCTAGGAAATATGCTTCCCAGATACCTGGTCTTCTACCAATACTTCCACTTTCTTTATCATTTACATAAAGTTTTTGAGTTACGCTTGTAACATCTGCCCTAGACTTATCTTGGCTTTGTTCTATATCTTTTATAAAGTAATCTTCACCATTTACAGGATTACCTGATCCGTTTTTAAATTTAGGAATGTAAGTTACTTGTTTAGAGTTATCTACTGTTACTTCAAAGATAACATTTGACTTTACATAGCCATCTGGTGCTTGAGTTTCTTCTATTGTGTATTTACCTTCTGGTAAGTTACCAAAAGAAGCCTTACCTTCATTATCTGAGATTGATGTGGTTATAACTTCTCCATCTACATCTTTTATTACAAATGTAGCTCCTGCTATGGCATTTTTGTCCTTATCTAGTTTTTTGACTTCTACTGGACGAGTTTCAAAGGCTTCGTTAGTGATAGTAATCTTTGTCGCCTTATCTGTATCAGTTGAAGTAGATGGAACTATGTTTTGGTTTTGGAGTCTAGCGTTATTATTTGTAAATTTATAATCACCATCTGTCAACCAATCATAAGTTAGACTATCGCCTGTTCCAGTTACTTTTACCAAAAATCCCCAATCATTTGCAAATCTTTCTTTTGGTAGACTTATTTGATATCCGGTTTTTTCCAAGAAATCATCATATACATCATTACTACCATTAATCGGATGATTATTTGGATAGTTTAAGACACTTCCTCCCAATTGATTCAGCATTTTATCTACTGTTTGTTGGGTCATGGCAGTTTTTAGGGGATTTCTTTGATCAGTTGGGTACACATCAAAAACTTCTACAGTTGAGATAGAACCATTATTCATCCTTAGGTTAAGTCTAGTATCTCTATTTGTAGATCCACCTCTTTGTGCTTCATTTGCTTTTAGGAAGATATAAGTTGTAACATTTCCCTTATCATCCTTAGTTGCATATTGCATTGCATTCATGTAGTCAGGATAGCCACCATGTGCAACTGTTTGAGTTGGATTAGCCCCTACAGATATGCTCGCTGATCCACCTGTAAGATTAACACCACCATCATTATCAATAGTAACTGTTGCATTTTCTTGGTTTAATTTGTAACCATTTGGTGCTTTTGTTTCAAAAATTGTGTAAGTTCCTGGTGCCACATTATTAAACACAGCTTCACCATTAGCATCTGTGATTACTTCTGGACCACCTAAGAGTTTGAATCTCGCTCCAGCAAGTTTTGTCTTAGGGTCTTTTTTGTCTGTCTTTACTATTGTAAAGCTTGCCATTTTTGGAACTTCTTCAACTGTTCCTCTATTATGAAGATTGTATCCTTTTGTGTTTGGATCATAGTAGTTGTGGTTTTCATAGTAGGATATAGTTTGTCCATTGTATGTTTTATCAGTTGGGAAAGTTTGAGTTATTTTTGGTTGTGTTTTTGTAAATTGTCTTTCCCCTTGTATATTCCATACTTTTACATGAGGTATTGTTATCGATCTAGTTGCTTGTCCACCCGGTGTTTGTTCATCAACAGTTGTATAACCTAGTTCTTTATTAGTATTACTTGAATCTACTGCCTTAATAGTTTGAGCCGGCATATTAATCCCTTGGTCTAGGTTCCAGTTTTGGTCTATTAGGATGTCTTGATATTTGGAAATTTCAACACCACCAAGGCTTAGTGGGTTCTTTTCTGTTGGGCTAAAGTTAGTATCATATCCATAAACTGCGATAGTACCAACATCTTGGTTTGTGTTTGGATTTTCTCCTTTTCCTGGCATTGGATTAACATTTTGTTGTGTTTGTCCAACTTGAACCATCTTGCCGTCAGAGCCTATTTTATAAACAGCAACTTGTCCTTTTTGTAAAGTTTGGTTGTCGCTTAGACTTCTTGTTTCCCAAGGAAGTTTTGTATCAGCTGGATTTTCATCTGTGCCTTTATCGTCACCAGTTGATATTGCATCTGTCACAGTCCATCTTGCAGCAGATTCTGAAGTGAATTCTCCTAGGATTGTAGTCCTGTTGTTCATACCTGATCTTATTGGTGTAGCTTCTTTTACTTTGTCAGCTGGCCATCCATCCATAACGAATCTCTTAGCACCAACTTTGTTTTTGGCAGTAAGGATGATAGAAATATCCATCATGTATTTTTCTTGCATACCTTGGACTGGTGTGTAGAAGTTATATGTTATTTCTCTAGTTCCTTTTGCTGGAGCGTGGTGCTTTGAGTCATGAATACCAAAGGCTCCATCAAGTTGATCTTTTAACTCTACATTACTATTTTGAATTTCTCCAAGACCAGATCCTTTGACTTCAGTGAAATTAACCTTAAGTCCTAGGTCATTTAGATCAGTATCTGATGTTACATTTATAGTCCAATTGTAGCCTTGTAGCTTTCCGTCTTTTATAACTGGAGTCGCATAGGCATCTGTGTTTACTTTGTAGTTTTGATCATCAGCTTCGATGATTTGTGTAACATCATCTCTACCTGGTTCGATGATAGATCCCGCAGGGTTACCATTCTTATCTATCCTTTCTGGTAGAAGGGATTTTGGATTTGTAACTCCTAGACCAGACACCTTGTTTATAATAGTCATTAGACCATTTTTAAAATCATCACTTTTAATATTTTGTGTGTTGTAGTCCACTGGGATATTCAATGGGACTTGGATATTTTCTGTGATATTTCTTGTTATAGTATAAGTTATTGTATTATCCGCACTATTATATTTTGGAGTAGCTATAACTTCATTATTGTATTTTATAGGTTCTAGTGTGTTTTGGTTTTTTACTGTTAGTTTGTCATCAAGGTGAATTCTAAAGTATTGATCTTTTTTGATTGGTCCAACTGCTGTCGATGTATCAAACCTAGTCATGATGTTGAACTTTTTACCCTCTAAGTTTAATGTGTTTGCTCCTGCGTCTGCAAACACATGTGGGTTGAAGTTCTTATCGGCATCTTTTTCTATTAATGCTTTGATGGCATCTTTGTTATCTTCCATTAGCTTTGCTTGTTCTTCTTTTGTAAGGTGATATTTTTCTTCAAAGCTGGATAATAATGCTTGAACTTCTTTTAATCCGTTTGCTTTTACTGATATGATTGCTTTTAGTTCACGGTCTGCTTTTTGAAGATTAGTAAGTCCGAAGAATTCTTTGATGCCTTCTAATAATCCTTTTGTTTCTTTGCTGACTTCTTTTTTGTCAGTTGTCTTGTTATTGTCTTCTTTATTATTAGCATCTTTTTTGTCTTCTGATTTTTTGATTTCTTCTTTTTTGTTTTGTAATGCTTTGTCAAATTCTTCTGCTTTTTGTTTTCTTTCTTCTGGTGTTGCAGGTTCTTTTTTGACTTCTTCAGTTGTTTCCTTCTTCTTTATAATAGGTTCTTCTTGTTCTTCTTCTGAGCCTTGTACTAATCCAAGAAGTTTTTTGTTTTCAGAATCTTTCTTCGCTTTTTCTTCAGCGGCTTTTTTAGCTTCTGCTTCAGCTTGTTTTTTGGCAAGTTCTTCTTGTTTTGCTTTTGCTTCGGCTTCTGCTTTTTGTTTTGCTTCTGCTTCTGCTTTTAACTTTTCAGCTTCTGCTTTGGCTTTGGCGTCTGCTTCTTGTTTTGCTTTAGCATCTGCTTTTGCTTTTTCTTCGGCTTCTTTCTTTGCTTTTTCTTCAGCTTCGGCTTTTGCCTTGGCATCTGCTTCTGCTTTGGCTTTGGCGTCTGCTTGTGCTTTTGCTTCGGCAACTTCTTTTTTGTGTTCTATTGATGATGTAACTTCAGCTGGTAATTGTTCTGTTTGATATGTGCTATAAGTTTTATCATCTAATATAGCTGCAAATAAGTCTGCGTTTTGTTTTACTTCAAGTGGATTATTGTCATCCTTATTAAGAGCTATTGTTGTAAGTTTGCTGTCAACTGCTTTGTCAACTTTGAAATCGAAGATGTAAGTACGGTTGTGTTTGTCACCTTCTGGCACTTCGCCATCTTGTTGAAGTCTGCGTTCTTCTGCAAGTTGAAGTCTATGTTGTTCTGTTGATTTTAGATTTTCTGGAAGTTTGTTGAACAATCCTTCTTTATCAAAATCAAATTCGTCAACGACTTTAAGACTGTATACTTTGTAGTCGTCTCCAAAGTCTTCCTTGTCAGCTTGAGGCACGTAGTTGTTATGGATTCTGTATTTACCATCTTCTTGTACTACGGATACATCCAAGCTCAATCCTTGATCTTTGAGTGATTTGTCCACTCTGTCGAATTCTTTGTGAGCCTCTTCTACTGTATCAAATGTCCTCTCGTCATAAAGACTAAAATCCTTTCTAACTAATAGTTTGATGTTAGAATTGATGTTCGTGGTGTTCAATACAAACTTGACGTTCGTATCTGTGTCCAGATTCTTGTCATCAATTACTGTAGCGAGGTTCAATGAAAAGTTGGCATAGGTATCCTGTTTCAAGGTCTCGAGCTTTTGTATTACGTATCTCTCGTCGAGCTCTTCCTCCTTAGCGAATGATGTTATGGCTGGAACGCATGATTGTATGAACATCAGCATTACCATGACTAACGCCGTTAGTCTATCAAATATTTTCTTCATTTTAACCTCCTGAATTACTTGCTTTTTATTTCAAATGTTAGTTTTTTGATATTTATTATACTATTTTTATTCTCTACTGCTTTACATGCATTTAGAATAAAAAACTATAAACTTTTAATTCAATAATGCATATCGTTTGCTTTTACCCTCTAAATAAATAAAGAATCAGCCCAACATATCCGATGAATAATGTTGCCTGACTCAGTTAGTTCTAAATAAAATGCATAGCTTTATATATCCATTATAATTACGGTTGCTTCTGTTTTTATGTAATATATATTTGCATGTATTATTTATGTGTAGTTTATCGCGATATATAAGAAATGTCAATTTATATGAATTGTTAATCTAGTTTTTATGATTTTTTGATTTTATGCATATAAAGTTTTATCAAATATTTACAAATTACTTTTTTAATAGAATTCGTTTGTTTTGTTTCTATCTTTTTTATTTAGTAATTTACTGTATTCGCTTTATATTATGGAATTGATTGCTAATTTAATATTTATTCTATGTTTTTTGTTCAAATATTGCTCTATATATTTAGTGAGATATATCATAAAAATTTAGGAATATTTTTATGAATTTATCACAGATTCTAAGAAAACGCTATAATTCAAAGATTTTAAATAGTAATTTTTTTATATAATTTGTTACTATGAGCGAAAAATGTAGTATCGTTTGCAAATTTTTTTAAAATTTGTTTAAATTTATTAAATATTTGTGATTATTTTGAAAATAATTGGGTATGAGATGAGGTTGATTTATTTGGATTAAAAATATATCGAATTATGAAGAAATAAAAAAAGACTATAGCAATCACTTTGAATGCTATAGTCTTGGCGAACGATAGAGGATTCGAACCCCCGACCTTCTGGTCCGTAGCCAGACGCTCTATCCAGCTGAGCTAATCGTTCATATACAACAAAACAGATGTATGCACATCTGTTGTTGTCTGGAGCGGAAGACGAGACTCGAACTCGCGACCCTCGCCTTGGCAAGGCGATGCTCTACCACTGAGCCACTTCCGCATGAATTCTTTTGGTGGAGGAGGGTGGATTTGAACCACCGAAACATAAAGTAACGGATTTACAGTCCGTCCCCTTTGGCCACTCGGGAACTCCTCCATAATCCTT
>NZ_QGTH01000022.1:3424-27995 GCF_003182075.1 Finegoldia magna | reverse complement strand
TTAAAACAAAATTAAACGGAATGTCCCCTGTTATGTACAGATTACATTCCGCTTAAAATATTATTAAATTATTCCGTGTTTACGGGTTCAGGTCACAGGGGCTCTTTTTTTATGTAGAATTATAGTTTAAAATCGATTGACTTCCAATTTTTAAAGATATATTATTAAATAGATTGAAAAAATTTGGAGATAAAAATGAAATACGAAAATTTTATTTTAAAATGTGAATATGTAGAAATAAAAGCGTTGGAAATGAAATATTTGAGAGATTTTTATGAATACGCTATGCAAAATGAGGTGGGACCCTCTGCGGGATGGAAACCACATAAAACAATCGAACAATCCAAGAAAATTTTAAGAGATTTTATTGACTCAAAATTAGAATATGGAATTTATTTGGATGATAAATTGATTGGAATGATTGGGGTATATGAGGATGACTACTTGTATGAACAATTACAGTTTAAGGGTAAAACTGGAGTTGAAATCGGATATAGTTTGAATAAAAATTATTGGAATCGTGGGATTATGACAAAAGTTGTGAAGTGTTTTGTGAATCATTTGATGAATGATTTGGATTACGATTATGTTTCTTGCAGTTGTTTTGTTGAGAATAAAAAGAGTGCAAGAGTTATTGAAAAATGTGGGTTCCAATTTTATGGTGAACATCTGTATGAAAGCTTTGATGGAACAAAGAGGCTTTGCAACTATTATTACATAGAAAATTTGAAGGAGGGATAGATTGAATTTAGCATTAAAGAAGAATAAGTTTTTTGGGGATAAAAATTTCTACAAAGGTGTGTTGGTACTAGCAATTCCAATTATTATTCAGCAACTTATTACATCGTTTGTAAATATGTTGGACAATATTATGGTTGGACAGACTGGAACTTTTGCGATGAGTGGAGTTTCTGTTGCAAACCAATTGATTACTGTATTTAACTTGGCAATTTTCGGACTTGTGTCAGCGGCTAGTATTTTTGCGGCACAATTTGCAGGTAAGAAAGATTACAAAAATGTTCAAAACTGTTTGTATTTTGATGTGGTGTTATCTTTTATCGTTTCTGTGATTAGCGTTTTAATTTTCTGGGTTTTTGGCGAGAAATTATTGTATTTATTTATGAATCCAGATACAGATACTGTAAAAAATATTAATACTACTATGAAGTTTGCACTAGATTATACCAAGATAATGACTATAGGATTTATTCCTTTTGCTTTTTCACAATCCATCTCATCCTCAATGAGAGTGAATGGCGAAACTAGACTTCCGATGATAACGTCGATTATTACTGTTTTAGTAAATTTTGCGTTCAACTTGGTTTTGATTTTCGGACTTTTAGGTTTTCCTGCATTAGGACCAAAGGGCGCTGCGATTGCGACTGTTATTTCTAGATTTGTTGAACTTTCATTGTTTATTTATTTTGCAAACAAAAACAAACTTAGATTTACATTTTATTCTAATTTTTTCAAAAATTTCCATGTCGATACAGGGCTTTTCAAGAATATAACTGTTGCGGGAATCCCTTTGATAATCAATGAAGTTTTGTATTCTTTGGGGATTGCTGCGATTACACAATCTTATTCAACAAGAGGAATTGAAGCTTTGGCTGCGTACAATATTTCTCAGACAATTATAGGACTTTTCATCGTTTTTAATTTGGCGATGGGAGATTGTATTTCAATTATGGTTGGTAGACTTTTAGGTAGTGGAGAAATAGATGAGGCAGTTGACACAGACAGAAAATTAATCGTGTTCTCACTTATGTTATCACTTGTAGTTGGGATCGTGTTAATTATTTTGGCACCACTTTTTCCAGAATTTTACAACACAACTGATGATGTAAAATCGATGGCGACAAATATGCTTAGAGTTGGTGGAGCATTTTTGTGGATATCTGCTTTATACAATGCATCATATTTTACACTCAGAAGTGGTGGCAAAACTATTTTGACTTTGCTTTTTGATTCTGTAGGAATTGTTTTAATTTCGTATCCAATTTCGTTTTTGTTGGCAAAATTTACAGATTTAAATGTCGTGTTGATGTATTTGGTAATCTCTGTGATTGATTTGTACAAGGTTATTTTGGGATTGTATTTAGTTGGAAAGAAAATTTGGGTAAAAAACTTGGCGAAATAATTGCTTTGGGTTTATTAATAAATGTTGAATTTGGCTATTTGTGATATAATAAAATAAGTTAAATTTATTTTTTATGGAGGATATTATGAGTGAAGTAAGAGTAAGATTTGCTCCAAGTCCAACAGGATTTTTGCACATTGGTGGACTTAGAACAGCTTTATATAATTATTTGTATGCTAAAAGAAATAACGGAAAATTTCTTTTGAGAATTGAAGATACTGATAGAACTAGATATGTTGATGGTGCTATCGAAAATTTATTGGAACAATTAAAATGGGCAGGGCTTAATCCGGACGAAGGAGTTGTTCTTGATGATGAAGGAAACGTAACTGAAGTTGGAGAATGTGGCCCTTACGTTCAATCTGACAGAGTAAAACAAGGTTTGTACCAAAAATATATCGATGAATTAATCGAAAAGGGTTACGCATATTATTGTTTCTGCTCAAAAGAAAGATTGGATCAAGTAAAAGCACAACAAAAAGCAGATGGTTTGATGCCAAAATATGACGGTCTTTGCAGAGGAATTAGCGTTGAAGATGCTAAGAAGAGAATTGCAAATGGCGAAGAATATGTTATTAGATTGAAACTTCCTGAAAATAAAGAAATCACATTTAACGATGCGATTAAAGGTAAGATTACTTTCAACACTAATGATATGGACGATCAAGTTTTGATAAAATCAGACGGATTTCCAACTTATCACTTCGCAGTTGTAGTTGACGATCATTTGATGGGAATTACTCACATTGTTCGTGGTGATGAATGGATTTCTTCAACAGCAAAGCATGTGTATATGTATCAATGTTTCGGATGGGATGTTCCAGAATTCGTTCACTTACCAGTTGTTTTGAACAAATCAGGCAAGAAATTATCTAAGAGAAATGACGACGTTGCAGTCAAAGATTTCCGTCAAAAAGGATATTTGCCAGAAGCTATCGACAATTACCTTGCACTAGTAGGTTGGTCAAGTGAAGATAACCAAGAAATTATGTCGATGGAAGAATTGGAACATAAATTTGATTTCAGTAGAGTTTCAAAATCTGGAGGAGTTTTCGATACAGAAAAATTAAACTGGATTAACAGACATTATATAAAAGAAATAGAAAACGAAAAATTAGCATCAATGTTAAAACCATACTTGGTTGAAGATGGTGTGATTTCTGAAGATTATCCAGATTACAAATTATTAGAAATTGCTTCATTATTCAAAGAAGAGTTGGATTATTTACAAGAAATTACTGAAAAAGTTGAATTCTTGTTCAAGGATTACGAAATGGATGATGATGCTAAGGAATTCCTAAACTACGAAAAATTAGACGAATTGATGAATGCACTAAAAGAAGAAGTCGAATCAGTTGATGAAATCGAAAAAGAATTTGCATCAGGAGTTATGAAGAGAGTTCAAAAGAAAACAGGAATCAAGGGTAAGGATTTGTGGATGACTACAAGAGCAGTAATTACTGGAAATGTTCACGGACCAGACTTGGATTCTATTATGGTAGTTTTAGGAAAACAAGAAGTTTTAGATAGGATAAACAAAGCTTTAAATAGATAGGAGAAGATATGAAGTTATACAATACACTGACACGAAAAAAGGAAGAATTCAAACCAATAAAAGAAAAAAATGTCGGTATATACGTATGTGGTCCTACAGTTTATAATTATATTCACGTTGGAAATGCAAGACCGATTGTGGTATTTGATACTTTGCGAAGATATTTTATTTACAAAGGATATAATGTTAAATTTGTAAGCAACTTCACTGATATCGACGACAAAATCATAAATAAAGCAAAAGACGAAGATATAGACTTCAGAGAAATCACCAAGAAATATATCCAAGCTTATTTGGACAATGTATCGGGACTTAATTTCGACGAAGACGACACTATTCATCCAAAAGCTACAGAGTATATTGAAGAAATGATTAAATTCGTTAAAACATTGGAAGACAAAGGCGCAGCTTACAATGTCGATGGCAATGTGTACTTCGATATAACAAAAGCAAAAGATTATGGCAAATTATCCAAGAAAAATATCGATGATTTACGTGCTGGAGCGAGAATTGATGTAAATAGCGAAAAGAAAAATCCAATGGATTTTGCTTTGTGGAAAAAGAGAAAAGAAGAAAGTGAACCGGCTTGGGAAAGTCCATGGGGAATGGGAAGACCTGGTTGGCACTTGGAATGCTCTGTAATGAGTAAATCAATTTTGGGTGACACTATTGACATTCACGCTGGTGGAGAAGATTTGCAATTCCCACACCACGAAAATGAAATCGCACAATCAGAAACATGCACTGGAGCTCATTTTGCAAATTATTGGTTACACAACTCAATGATAACTGTAGACAAGGAAAAAATGAGCAAATCAAAGAATAATTTCTTCTTATTAAAAGACATAGAAAAAGAATTTGATTTGGAAGTTATCAGATTGTGGTTGTTATCAGTTCACTATAGAAATCCGATTGATTTCAGTCACGACACATTAGTTGCTACGAAAAATTCTCTTGATAGATTGTATACTGCTAAGAAATTCTTAAATAGAATTTTGGGAAACTCTTCTGAAAAAGAAGAAAAAGATGATAATATAAAAATATTCAGAGAAAAATTCGAACAAGCTATGGATGATGACATCAATACGGCCGATGCAATTAGCGTATTATTTGATTTCGTTAAATATATCAACAAAAATTACAATGAAAATACATCTAAAAATATCTTGCTTGACGCTAAGAAATTAATGGATGATATTTCTTATGTTTTGGGAATTTTATTCAAAGAAGATGACGATGATTTGGATTCTGAAATAGAAGATTTGATCGAACAAAGAAATTCTGCTAGAAAAGAAAAAGACTTCAAAAAAGCAGACGAAATAAGAGACAAACTCTTATCTATGGGAATTGTGTTAAAAGACACAAGAGATGGAGTTATATGGGAGAGAAGTAATTAATGAAGGTTAATCTAATTAGATACACTCCAGATGCACAAAAACTTGTCGCGTCAAGTGCAAAACTTTGCTATTCAGATAGTTCTGTTATGGAGATTGAAGAAGGACTAACTGATGAAAATGTAGAAAATTTCATAGATAAATTAATGGATTTGGGACACATGTCACCGGTTGAACACATTAGTTTTACTTTTGCAATAGAGGGTGTATCTAGAACTTTGACCCACCAATTGGTCAGACACAGATTAGCAAGCTACTCGCAAAAATCTCAACGATATGTGAGAGCGAATAATTACGAGTATATTATCCCTCCAAAAATAAAAAATAATCCCAAGGCTTTAGAAATCTACGAAAGACACATGAAGCATACGATTGATGCATACAACGAACTCACTGAAATTTTGATACAAGAAGAATACGACAGATTAATCGAATCTGGTGTTGACGAGAAAAAAGCAAAATCAATGTCAGAAAAAAGCTCCATTGAAGATGCGAGATATGTTTTTTCAAATGCAACTGAGACTAAAATTGTCATGACAATGAACGCTCGTGAATTGTTACATTTCTTTGAAGCAAGATGCTGTCAAAGAGCCCAATGGGAAATAAGAGAAATGGCTACACTGATGCTGATTGAAGCTAAAAAAGTGTGTCCACAAATTTTCAAAAAAGCAGGGCCAGGTTGTGTTAAAGGAAGTTGTCCAGAAGGAAAGATGACTTGTGGTAAAATAAAACAAGTTAGAGAATATTTTAATAGCCTTGACTAGTTAGGAGATATTATGGGAAAGATAGCAATTTTAACAGATTCAGGTAGTGAAATTACACCAAAAATAGCAGAAGAATACGGCATTGAATTGATGCCACTTCAAATAAACTACTCAGATGTATCCTACGATGATTATACTGTTGATCCGAAATATATATACGAAAATATAGATAGAGAAGTTCCAAAAACATCCATCCCATCTCTTGGAGATATCGTTAATAAATTAAATGAAATAAAAAACAAGGGGTTTGACAAGATAATATGCATTTCCATTTCTTCAAAACTAAGTGGAATGTACAATGCATTTATGCTTGCGAAAGACCAAGTGGAAGATGTGCAAGTAGAAGTATTTGACTCAAAAAATATTTCAATTGGTACGGGATTTTTTGCAATATTTGCGAGAAAATTAATTGATGAAGGATTTTCATTAGAATCTATAATAGAAACAATGAAATCAAAAATCAAAGATTCAGTACCAGTTATAACTTTGGATACTTTAAAATATTTGTCTTTAGGTGGTAGAATAGGTAAAATTACTGGGATCGTCGGTAATTTATTAAATTTGAAACTTATAATATCTTGTAATGAAGATGGAGAATATTATACAGTAGAAAAAAATCGTGGCACAATGAAGAACATTAATCATGCAATTGATATTGTAAAAAAAGAATTAAATGGTATCAAAGATTATTACTTGGTTTTATTGAATGGCGACAATAAAAATGCTATGGAAATAGCGAGGGATAGCATGAAGGATTTAATTGAAGGAGCAAAGTTCTACTACGAAGGACAAATTGCACCTACATTGAGTATTCACACTGGACCAGGATTATTTGGAATAGGTTATTTTAAATTATAAATTAATAGGGGGCGAGTAAATGGGAAACAAAAAAAGCAATATAGAATTTATTACTAATGGAAACATCACGGATGTGATTTTTAAATTAAGTATCCCATTGATGATTAGTAATCTAATCAAAACCCTTTATGGTATAACTGATGGAATATATGTAGCTCGAATTAGCTCTGAAGACTATGCTGCGACATCTTTTACTTGGCCTGTGCTGTATTTGTTTATAGCAGTTGGACTTGGAGTAAGTGTGGCAGCTACTTCTTTAATGAGTCAAAGACTTGGAGCTAGAAAATTAAAAGACTGCTCAATATACGCTGTGCATACTTTAATACTTACCACAGTACTTGGAGTTATCTTTAGCATTCTAGGTGTAATTACCGCACCATTTATTGTAAGATGGATGGGAGCAACAGGAAGCTTTGAATACAAATCATACATATTTCTTGCGATAAACTCTGTAGGGCTATTGTTTGATATGATATTTTTTGGATATCAATCGATACTCAATTCTCAAGGAAGAACGAAATCTATGACAATTATATCGACAATTTCATCTGTGACAAACGTCGTTATAGATCCATTCTTTATTTTTGATAATGTTTTGGGAATCCCAGGACTCAACTTGGGTCTTGCAGGTGCTGCATGGGCTACAGTTTTATCCAAAGTATTGCTTGTAGTTTTTGCGATAATAGTTGTCAAAAAAGAATCTGAAATCGAAGTTAGTTTCAAAAACTTCAAACTAGATATGGGAATTATCAAACACATTTTCTCCATCGCTATCCCAGCTTCACTTGGATCAAGTGGGGAAGCTATTGGGTTTACTGTTCTTAATGGATTTATCCAATCATATGGTACAACTACACTTGCTGCATTTTCTATGGGCAACAGATTGTCCGATATATTCAATCAAGGAGCTATAGGAATTGGAATGGCGTTGACATCAATTACAGGACAAAATATTGGAGCAGGTAAAAAAGAAAGAAGCAAGGATATTTTCAAACGTGCAAATATTATAATAACTTTCTTCTCTTTGGCTTCTGCGATAATTATTTTGCTTTTCAAAGATCAATTGCTATCCATATTCATCAAAGATCGTTCAGATATTGAACTTTGGAGACAAGCGAGTGAGTACATGTACTTCTCAGCGATAATTACATTTTTCATGGGATATTTCTCAGCAATTAATGGTTTCTTCCAAGGTGTTGGGAAAACAAAGCTTACAATGTATTTGTCACTTGCAAGATTGTGGGTTCTTCGACTTCCACTTATTATGATACTTAAGAGCTTGACAAATCTTGGTTCTACAGGAATATGGATATCAATGTTAGTGTCAAATGCTCTGACAGTTATTGTGGGATTTATTATTTACAAACGAGGTAGATGGGAAAGATAAGGCTGATGTTTAACATCGGTCTTTTTTTATTGAGAAAATCTATATATTACAAAAATTAAATAATATTTGTAAATTTCAATTCTAAGTAAAACAAACAAAAAAACGTTGACATATTAACGATAACTGGCATAAATTGTAAAATGATTTTAAAATCTTTATCAAACCATCATTTATATAAATTTTGAAAAAAACAGAACAAATCTCAGAATTTACAGAGAAAATTGATATATAGGATAATACAATAAATAAGACATGGTGAAAACGATAGTATCAATTAAATATCATTGTCTATTATAAGACAATATGATAAGATTAGTGTGACAAAAATATATAAAGGAGATGTTGAAATGATTAAAAGCTTAATCGCTTTAGTTGTAGCTTTCTTATTGTGCGTAGTTATCGATCGTTTGAAGAAAAAAGGTACTTCATTCATGATTAGAATTTTATTAGCTACAGCAATGGGTGCTATAGTAGGACTTATTTTCAAAGGAAGCACTGACTATGTGGCAATATTTGGTCGTGTGTTTGCAAGTTTATTACAAGCATTTGTAATTCCACTATTATTATTCTCAATTATAACTACAGTTGCATCCTTGGAAAGCTCAGAAAAATTAAGATCAATGGGTGGCAAAACAATTATAATTTTAGCTTTACACAATGTTTTAGCTGCTATATTGTCTATAATTTTAGGTAAATTAGTAAACATAGGAATGAATGCCAACATTAAAATGGATGTTGCAGATAAGGTTAAGGAAGTTCCACCTTTTGCAGATGTATTTGTAAGTTTCTTCCCTAAGAATATCATCGACAGTATGAGTCACAACAAAATCGTTCCAATTGTAATTTTTGCAATTATTATCGGTATTGTTGTACTTAGATATACTAACAAAGAAGAAATTAAACCATTCATGGATTTTGTAGAAGCTGGTAACAAAGTAATGAACAAAGTTATTGGAGAAATCATCGAATTTACTCCTTATGCTGTTCTTTCATTATTAGCAAATCAAGTTGCTACATTGGATTTATCATTCGTTAAATCATTATTATTCTTATTATTAATGGTTTATGTAGCATGTTTGTTCCACACATTCATCACTACATCAGCTATGATGAGTTTGATTGCACACATCAATCCATTCAAGTTCCAACGTAAATTCTTCCCAGCATGGTTGATAGCATTTACTACACAAAGTTCAATTGGATCTTTGCCAGCAAATATTAAAGAACAAGAAGATATGGGTGTACCTACAGAAACTGCATCATTTGCAGCATCAATTGGTACAACATTTGGTATGCCAGGTTGTGCAGCTGTTTGGCCAATTTTATTAGCCATGTTCACAATCAACGCTCTTAATATTCCGTTCTCAGCAACTCAATACCTTATCATGGTTGGTTCATGCTTGTTCGCATCAATGGGAACAGTAGGAGTACCAGGAACAGGAACTATTCAAGCAACAGCTATTTTTGCTACAATGGGATTACCAGTTGAAATGATTTTGGTACTAAGCCCAATCCAAGGTGTTGCAGATATGGCGCGTACTTCAACTAACGTTCACGCAGGTGGATCTACTGGTGTTATGGTAGCAGCAATGCAACACGATTTAGATTTAGAAAAATTCAATGCATAATTGAAAAAAATAGAAGCTATTTTGAAAAATCAAAAAGCTTCTATTTTTTTGATTTTAATTTTACAAAAATACAAAAGATAGCCTAAACCAAGCCTATCTTTTAAATTCTCTTAAATTCTAATTTGTTTTCGAAATAATATGAGTATATTTCATTTTCATTAGGTATATCATTAAAATCTATCAAATATGTTTGAGTATTAGAATGCGTTCTAACAGCCATAGAAGCTGTCTGTGTGTCGAATGCACTTATATACCTAGTGAATGTATAGTAATCGTGTGAATCGTTCTTAAAAAAGCCCTCAGTGATTTTTAGAGGCTCTAATATGCTAAATGCAGATGAGTATGCTTCATTTACATTATTTGATTTCTTGTGAGTTGATAGGATGTATTTTGCTCTGATAAATCTACTTACTGGATCATAAGCTCCCGTCAAATCTTTTATTTGATTGAATTTGGATAAATCTCCGATGGATTTTTCGTATCTTTTTACGTGTGAAGAATATTTTGGAGAATTAGTCATTACTTTGGGATTGTCTCCACATGGGATTAATTTATGGTTTTTATATTCCAATACTGTTGAATCACCTGTTCTATCGACAAACATGAAGTGGAAATCAGGGCATATCACAGAATTTCCATCAACATCTTTGTTAGCTAGGTGAATATTGTCCAAATCATTCAACAATTCTTCAACTGTTTTGTAATTTCCAAGTGCAAAATTCATAAAATCTAGTGAATTTGTGTTTATTTTTCCTTCAACTGGATGATTGCTGAACAAATTATTAGCGATAAACATATTAGTACAACCGCACAGTCCGTGTTCATTTACACCATCTTTGATAGGGTACAGATTTCTAAAACACATTCCCATCATTTTATATTTTGAACGCATAGGTTTGTGATACAAATCATCAGCATAATGAAATCCTCTTGGAATATAAATCATGTTGTATTCCAAAGGAACTTCAAAATCAAGCGTACGTGCCATCACAGAGCCTTTTGGATAGTCTACGATAATTGTTGTACACATATTATTCCACTATCATCTTCGCAAGTACATCAGGGTTTCCACAACCAGTAGTCAATACCATGTCATTCTCAGAAACTTTAGAACGAAGATAATCACGTGCCTCTTCAAAAGTTTTGTAGTATTTTGCATTCACGCCATTTTTAACTAGTTTTTCGACCAAATCTGTAGAATGAATGCTGTTGTCGAATTTTTCCCTTGCAGCGTATATTTCAGTTACTATAACCTCATCACAATCGTAGAATGCATTGGCAAAATCATCCAATAACATCTTTGTTCTTGAGTAAGTGTGAGGTTGGAATACGCAGTAGAATTTACCCTTTTTGTGCTCATCTAATGCTTTTAATGTATTTTTGATTTCAGTAGGGTGATGGCCGTAATCGGTCTTTATTTCACAACCATTGTAAAATCCTACAGTTTCCATTCTTCTATGAAGATTTTGGTATTCCTTCATATTTTTTCTTATAGTATCGATATCGATGTGGAATTCGTAACATGCGATAATAGCAGCCACTGCATCGTATATGTTATGACGTCCAATTATAGAAAGTGAGAATTCTTCATCTTTGTAGAATTTTTCAGATGAAATTACAAAAGTAGGATTGCCATTTTCATTAAAAGTTATATCGTGAACGTTGTAATCAGCTTTTTCATTTTCTATACCAAATGTGATGATTTCTCCTTTAATATGAGATAACAGAGGTTTGCAGTTTGGATCGTCTATATTTATAATCGCTTTGGAATTTTCGTCTAAGTTTTTCATGTAGCCAATGAATGTTGCAACGATATGATTTAAATCTTTATAGTAATCTAAGTGGTCTTCATCAATATTCAAAATAATAGCCATTGAAGGATAGTAATTGAGAATATTTGCTTTGTATTCACAAGCTTCAGTAAGCATGTATTCACTATTTCCACAGTGAACATTGCCTTGGATTTCGTCAAGTTTTCCACCTAAAAGTATAGACGGATCAACTTTTGCATCAATTAATATTTTCGCAATCATTGAAGTTGTAGTTGATTTGCCATGAGATCCACTAACTCCTATGGAGTATTTGTAATTTCTCATTAATGCTCCAAGGAAGACACCCCTGCTTACAACATCTACTCCTAGTTCTCTTGCAGCAACTAATTCTTCGTTGTCGTCTAAAATTGCATCAGTGTATACAATTAAGTCAGGATTTTTGATATTTTCTCTTTTTTGTCCGATAAATATTTCAATCCCTAGACTTTTTAGTCTATTAGTTTCGTCGGATTCTTCTCTATCACTTCCAGAAACTTTGTATCCGTAATGGTTCAACAATTCAGCGATACCACTCATTGATATTCCACCGATTCCTATAAAATGTATATATTTAAATTTGTGCTCTTCTATATTAAAATTGAACATAAGCCCCTCCTTATTTCCAACTGATATTATATCACAAAAAATTGAGAAATAATGAGCTTTTAAGAGCCTAAAAATCTACAAAAACATTAAGATTTATTTGATATACAAATGTAGTTTTAGTGTTATAATTAGATGGAGGAGAAAACATGAAAGATATATTACTAATAAACGATATGCCAGGATATGGGAGAGTCGCTCTTAGTTGTATGATTCCTGTGCTAAGCAACAAGGGTAAAAGCGTTTTTAATTTGCCAACAGCTGTTGTGAGTAACACTTTGGATTATGGTAAATTTGCGATATTAGATACGACAGAATACATGAAACAAGCTACAAAAGTATGGGAAGAATTGGATTTTAGTTTCGATTTAATAGCTACAGGATTTTTATACAGCTTAAAACAAGTGGACATAATTAAAAACTTCATAAAAAAACAAAAAAACTCACCAGATGTTATTGTTGATCCAATTATGGCAGATAATGGCAAACTTTATAACGGATTGGACGATGGCAATATTGAAAATTTCAGAAAACTTATAGATATAGCTACAGTAATCATTCCAAACGAAACAGAAGCTAGAATGATTACTTGTAAGATGAATGAACCGATTAACGATGTGGCAGAAAAACTTATCCAAATGGGTGCAAAATACGCCGTTATTACAAGTGTAGAAGAAAATAATGAACATTTTGTTTTCTGTATGGATGAGAATTTTGTATCAGATAAAATATATTATGAATACATCGACACATCTTATGCGGGAACAGGGGATTTGTTCTCGGCATTATTCATAAGTCAATATTCAGAAAATAAATCAATATTTGAGTCAGCAAAGTATGCTAGTTTAAAAACAACTGAACTACTGAAACTTTCCTTGGATATTAAGGACAAGGCTCGTGGACTACCAATAGAAAGATTTATAGATATTTTGTAATTTGAAATATTAAAATATTTATTAGAAAGCAATGAATATATCGTTGTAAATTGTATATTCAATTGTTATAATATTATTGCATAAAAATACTAGGGGGATAATATGATTGATTTAGACGCTTTAGAAAAGAGAAATAAAAGAAAAAGCGTAATTATGATGGCAGTAGGCGTAATCCTTATTGCATTGGGAATTCATTTCTTCTTGGCACCAAATAAATTGTCATTAGGTGGGGCAGCTGGTATGGCAATTGTAATAGGTAATTTCGTTCCTATTTCAACGGGTCCAATTCTGATTATCATAAACACGGTTTTATTTATAGTAGGATTTATAATGCTTGGAAAGGCTTTTGGACTTAAAACTATAATTTGTTCTTTGGGACTTAGTTTATTGGTTTGGATTTTAGATATTGTATTTCCTATGGAAAAACCATTATTTGAAGGAAAAATGATTCAATTAATAGCCGCAGTAATGATTTACGGGACAGGTGTGGGGATTGTACTTAATAATTACGCATCAACAGGTGGATCTGACATATTCGCTAAGATATTGAATAAATACTTGGGAATTGAATTGGGTAAAGGATGTTTGATGGTGGATTTCCTTATCACATTATCAGCATGGTATGCCTACGGAACAGAAATAGCTATATACTCACTTGTAGGTACTGTACTTAACGGTTTAATAATAGATTTTACTATTAATGGTATGAACACATCAAAACTTTGCACCATTACTACTTCAAAGCCTGATGAAGTAAGCAAATTCTTAGTAGACAATCTTACAAGATCTGCTAATATTTACACTGCAAAGGGTGCTTATTCTGGAATGGAAAAAGAAATCGTTCAAACAGTTGTAAGCAATAGAGATTTTATTATGTTAAAAAAATACATTCAAGAAATAGATCCATTAGCATTCGTTATTGTATGTAATGCAAGTGAAACATACGGTTGGAGATGGAGAAATATAATAGAATAATTTAATTAAAGATAACCTTAGATTACTAGTTTGATTAAACTTTTAGTCTGAGGTTTTTTTATTGGAAAAAAAGTAGGGGAAAAATAATTTGGAAAAAATTTAAAATAGCTCAAAAAAAAGATGTGTGAAAAATCACACATCTTTTTAAAAGCCTATAGAATTATTCTATATAACCATTTTGTTTTAGTATTTGTGATGCTTTATCTAAGTTTGCATCAGACACTTGAACGATTGGACCAGTACAGCCCATACCGCTTTCAGCGTATATATTTTCTTTCCATAAAGCTTGAACAGCATCTTCAATTTCAAGAATGTCAATTCCTGAGATTGTTGCAGATACAACTTCTTTGTCTGGCATTTTAACTTCTTCAGAAGATTCCTTTGGAGCTTCTTTCTTAGTTAAAGAATCTAAGATGCCTTTGAAGTCAGCCTTTTCAGCTTGTTTATAGATAGATTTTTTATTGTTATCAATTCCACCAGCTACTGTTTGGTAAGCATATTTTAAAGCATTTGCAACTACAGGAGAACCTGAAGCACGAGATACTATAAATATATTTCTTTCGTAGCCTTCACCGATACCAGGACCATATCCAAAACCAGTAGTTTCGTAGTTACCACCTGATGTGAATGAACCGAACATCTTCATTAATAAGTTACCTGTTAATGAATCAGTTACCATTACATCACAGCTTCCCATAAGAAGATCATTACCTCTCATTACGATACCACCATCAGCTCTTTGGCTTTCAGCAAATTCGATATCGAATCCGTTGTCTTTGAAGTGTTTCAAAGCTTTTTCTACTTGTCTTGCACCATCGATATTTAAAATACCAACTGTTGGTTTTGCGATACCACAAGATTTAGCTGCGATAACACCTGCAACTGCATTTCTTACCATAGCTTTTGTTCTTTCTGTATCACTAGTTCCTGTAGTAGTAGCTAAGAACATTTCTTTGCCAGTACCAGGAGTGATTACTCTACCAACTGTTGAAACACCGATAGGGAAGTTGTAGTGAAGAGTTACACAGGCTTGAATTTCGCCACTGTCAAGTAATTCTTCCATCTTTTTGTACATATCTTCATCGTTATCAACTTCATAAGTTTCATGTTCGTCATCAACTTTTTCACCGATAACAACTACTTCAAAAAGATCAGAATCAGCTAATTCAATAGCTTTTTTCATGTTTTCAACACCGTGTTCACTACCTAAAGTAGTAAGACCGATTTTTACTTTCTTACCAAATTTTCCGCTTTCGATAGCTTCAGATATTTCAAGAAATACTTCGGAAATTTTTTTATTATCCATGTCTACACCTCTATTCTGCTAAAAGATTTTCAGCTAGTTTTCTCATGGATTCTGCGATTACTTTCTTAATTTGATCCTTTTCTGATTCAGATGAAACTGATGATTCATCTTCCATTTTACCATCATTTCTTTCCATAACGATAGATACACCATCAAATAAGTTAGTCATTCTACCTAGGAACAAACTACCTTTACCAACGAACATTACTCTGTTGTAATCTCCTTCAGTTAAGTCTTTAATAGCATGTCCTGCATAAGGAATACCTGATGGGATGTGTCCTTGTGTTGGAGCCCAACCTACTAAGCCTTTTTCTTTAATGAAATTAGCTAATTCTTTTCTGTCTAAGTCTCCTTGTTTAACAGCAAGGGCAGCGATCATCTTATAGTTAGCTTCAGGAACATTTCCAGCTCCGGCAGGTTTAGTGATATCTGGGTTTTGCATTTCTACAGAGTATTTATCTACATCAGTAATCTTTAATCCATTTTCTTCTAATGAATGAGATACTAAGCTTGAGATAACTGCTTGTGGTGAAGAACCAGTTTTAACTGTGTGACGTCCTACGATGTCAGTTCTTAATACTGGGTGAACACCATCATTTTCTGAGATTAAAATTGCAAATCCACCAACTACGTCTTCAAGAACTGGGAAGCCCTTCTTAACGTGGTCTTTAGCGTTCATACCTAATTTAGCAGTTGAACCACCTGCTACTACCATAACATTCTTATAAACACCAGATTTAACTAAAGCACTTGCTTCGATTAATGAGTGAATAGGAGCTGCACAGAATCCTCTTGTATCAGAGCCTGTTGCATTTTGTAATCCTACGATTTCAGCGATAGATTTAGCGAAGTTACCGCCACCTCTTTGGTTAACGTCTCCGCAGGCTTCTTCTGAACATTCGATTACATAATCTATATCATCTCTGTTAATGTCATTCTTAGTAACTAATTCTACAGCTGCTAATACACCTGAAGCTTTTACTACTAAGTTTTCGAACATTGTGTGAGCGCTTAAGTTTACGTCGATATCATGAGCTGCTTTAATATAACCACAAACTTTTCCGTCATGGTATAAAGCTTCTGCCATGTGAGTGTCGAATAATTCTTGAGCATTTGAAATATCAGATCCTTTTAGGTGACCAAAATATGGTTCTAAAATAGGATATTCTTCTTCGATAACTGGTTTAATTTCGTTTACGAATTCTTCAGAAAGTTTTACTAAGTCGAATGCATCGCACATTTGTAATAGGGCAATGAATACGTCTTGTTTTACGATTTTACCCATTTTACCATCAGCTTTACCTTCTTCGTAAGAGTGATCAGTAAATGGCATTTCGTAATTTTCAAGTTCTTGAGGAGAAACATTTCCTATATAAACTTGGTTAGGAAGATATTTTACTACCTCATCAAAACTTCTAATGTGTTTTCCAACTTCTTTTAAGAATTCAGAATCTGGGTTTACTACTCTTTCAGTTTGACATGTTGATCCGTTTTGGATAATCATATCAGGAGTGTTGACTAATACATAGCCAGCTCCCTTTAATACTGGAAAATTCATCTGTTAACTATTCTCCTTTATTATTTATTTATATTTGAATTAGTCTTCAAAAACTGTTTGATCTTCTACCTCTGTAGTTAAAGCGTTTAATGCTTTCATAACAATCTTTTTACGAAGACTATATTCTTCTTCTTTAGTTAATGCTGGGTTTCCTAATGGGTGAGGAATCGCAATAGCTGGGACAATTCTGTTAGCACCTACTGTTAATGAGATAGGAGTAACTGTACAAATATGAACAACAGGAAGTCCTGTACGTTCAATTGCTTTTACCATCGTTGCACCGCAACGTGTACAAGTACCTCAGGTACTAGTAAGAACAACTGCGTCTACATTGTCAGCTAATAATCTTTCACCAATTTCAGTACCGAAAGCATCAGCGTTAGCTACGGCAGTACCGTTACCTACTGTAGTATAGTAAGTTTCGTGTAATGAACCGATAACTCCTTCTCTTTCAAATTCTCTCATAACATCGATAGGAGTAACTCTGTCTCCATCTTCGTTAGCGTATACTGGGTCGTATCCACCGTGAGCTGTTTCTGAGTTTTCAGCTGTTAAATCGTCGATTCCGTGGAAATCATAAGCACCGTATTTAGTTGCTGAAGATGATTCGATGTGGTCTGGGTTTCCTTTTGGAACTGTACCACCAGAAGTTACAAGAGCGATTCTTGCTTTTGATAAATCTTTTATAGCTTTACCAGGTTCAACTCTGTCGAATGCAGGCATTGGATATTCTGTTTCGAATTCTTCGCCATTAATTTTCTTAATAAGCATTTCAACAGCTCTTTGAGAACCGATTTTGTCTGCAAAGAAGTTAACACGAACTCCTCTTTCGATATATCCTTCTTCTTTAGGAGATCCAATTTCTTCTCCCTTAGCAACCTTAGGACCTAATTTACCGATTTTCTTCATAGCGTCTCTCATACCAGCGGCACTATTCTTAGTTTCTACGATATAAACGTCCTTTTTGTACATATCTGCACCTGGATTTTCAGGATACATACCTGTTAATACAGGAATATTTAATTCATCTTTAACTGCTTTTGCAACAGTACCAGCCGCAACACCGTATCTACCAGCGTTGAATGCAGGACCAGTTACTACGAAGTCTGGGTTAGCTTCTTTAATCATATCCAATACTTCTTTTTGAGCAGATTCCATATTTTCACCGAAATATGAGTCACCACATACTACAGTTCTAACTACTTCAAACTCATCTCCCAATTTGCTATCTAATTGAGCTGAGATAGGAGGTAATTCTTCTGCTATAAATGGTTTTGTATCAGCTTTTTCTTCTCCACCAATACCAGCGAAGAATTGGTTTATATAATGAACAACTCTAATTTTATCCATTAAGCTTACTTCCTTTCTTTATAAAAATTTACAATAATCGCTTCTGATATCGTTCATTTCTTCAGCGATTTCATCAACGTCAAGAACCATTTCCATCATACCAACTTGTTCATCATAAACGTCAGCATCAAATTGTTCTTTACATTCTTCTTCTACAACATGGTAAACTAACAATCCAAGTTCAACGCCTGCTAATGGGCCTGCGAATGTTGGGTCACCTGCTGTTACTGTTTCAGCTGCAAGACCTGCAGCTTCAGCTTCTGCGGCACCTAGAAGAACCACTACGTTTTCAGCTCCGTATTGTTCAGCGAAGTCTTTAACTCTCTTTTGGTTTTCTAAGTCCATAGCTCCTGCACTAGTTCAGACGAAACATTCTGTAGATGAGAAAATTACTTCTGTGTTAGGAACTGTGTTTACACATGTTTCAATTGCAAGACCTGGAATTCCGTCACGGTCTCCAATTATGATAACTTTTTTATTTTCTAAAAATCCCATAATTATCCTTTCTTAAGTTTATATTTTATTTAGTTTTGAATAAATCTTCTTTATATTAATTAATAAGTTTTTGCTGTTAATCTGTTGAATCCAGTTTCGTTAGTAGCACCAGTAATTGCTTGGATTTCTACTTCGATAGTACCGTCATCTTTTAATGCTCCATCAGATCCACCTGCGATAGTGTCAACGAATTGGATATGACCAATTACTTTGTCCATCTTTGGTAAAGTGATGAATTGGTTAGCATTACCACCAGTTACTACTGCGTTTGCAGCCGGGTCAGCATCTGCTAATGATTGAGAAGCACCGTCACGTCCTGCATATTCATCAGTGATGATAACAGTTTGGATTCCTTTGCCTTCAATTTTCTTACAGTTCATGATTAAGTCAGTATCTGGGTTACCAAAACCTTCTTGTGATACGATAGCAGCGTCAGCTCCTAAGAATTCACAAAGTTTTGCAGTCATGTCAGAGTGTCTAACTTTATCCATCAAGTATACATTTTCGTTAGTAATTACAACTCCTAAGAAGTTGATTGATTTACCGTGTTCTTTGTATAATTCTCTGATTACACCATTGTTTAAGTGAACGTAAGTTGGGTTTTTGTCACAAGCACTTACACAGTTACCTGAACAAATTGCTCCGTCCATGATTTCAGTTGGGTATAAGAAAGTTGGAATAATTTTCTTAGCGTCAACTCCATAAACATAAGTGTCGTGTAATAAACCTTGAGTTTGTAACATGTAAACATATACAACTTTTGGTAATTCTGGATATTGTTTAACTTGTTCTAAGATTGGAAGAGTTTCGAATGTTTCCCATTCATCTGCTTCTAAATCTTTTGCTAATCTACCGATGAAATCAGTGATTCTTAAACCAGCCATTCTAACGCCAGCTTCGTGATTGTGTTGTTTAACACCTTCAACTGGTTCGATAGTTACTACTAAGTTAACTGTCTTAGAGAATGGAGTGTATTCAGCACCTAAACCTGACATATCGATGATACCTTCTTGGAATCCTACGATTTTACCTGTTGTAACAACAGCAATGTCTTTAAGGGCGATAGTTTTACCTGAACCAACAGGATCAACTTTGTTTAATATTCCTGGGAATATTTCTCCACCTTCAACTTTAACTCTTGGTTCGTTAACATCCTTAACTGGTGTTATACGAGTGCTTTCGCCTGGATGAGCGATATCAAAATCAATTGATTCTAAGTGTTCATCATCAGCTACACCTGATACATCTGCTAATTCTTTCTTATTAAGATACAAAATGTGGTCTTCGATTCTTGACTCACCTTCATCAAAGATGATGTCTTTAATAAAAATCTTACCTAATTCAAGACGCATATCTTAACCTCCTATAATAATTTTTTATTTAAACTCAATAGGGGAGTGACCCCTAATGAGTTTTTAACTAATTTACTTCTACTTTAATCTAGCTTTAGATTAGTTGTAGTGTTTTTGGATCATTGCTTCTATGTTTTCCAAATTAGCGTCATCTTTATTGATTTCATCAATTTTTTGACCGTCTTTGTACATTAACATAGTTGGTAATCCTAATACTTGTTGTTTGATAGCAACTCTTCTAGCTGAAGTAATGTTTAGTGAACAGAATTTAATTTTGTCACCGTATTTTTCAGCTAATTCATGAACGCCTGGCATAAGTGCCTTACATGGTTCACATCCGTCACTCCAGAAGTCTACGAATACTAATCCTTCAGCTTCTAATACTTCTGGTTCAAAAGTTTTTTTGTCTAATTCTAACATTTCAAATGCCTCCTAAAATTTTTATATTAATATTCTATCCAAAGTCTGACTAATGATGTCGAAATCGACAACTCTGAAATCATCTAAGATTTCAGGCGGCCAACGCTTTGGTTTAGAAATATTCATAAACTTAGTTGCAGTGTTGATAGATTCTTCAATCATCATCAAAGAATCAGTATCAAATTTGTCACCCTTTTCCAAAATAACAGATCTAAAAACAGTTTCGTTTGGTTTTACTGATCCATAAAGTGGGTGAGTGACTAGGCGATAATTTTGATGAATTAAATCGCGAGCTTTTTTCAAAATTCCGATGTAGTCGATATCAATGTATTCAACTGTTACATCATTCCTTTTGATAGCATCTTTAAAAAATTCATTGTTTGTGATTAATAACATCTTTTACCCTACCTATCTTTTGATTCGTTATAAGCTATTTTCTAGCTCAATATTATTATATAACAAAATCACTCAAATGTAATCATATATAGGAAATCATAATAACCGCTCATAAAAAATCACAAATTACTTTATCAAATGAAATTTAATTTGTTAAAACCAAAACATTAAAACGTAAATAAAAAATCCGAATTTTATTCTGATTTAAAAAGCGATTACGATCTTCCAATCGCTATATGATAGACAATTCTCTGCTCTTATATTATAATTTACTCATAAGTTAATGTCAAATACGTATATAATATATAGAAGAAAATGGAGGACAAAAAAATGGGAGCTAACTTACAAGAAATGTTCAAGAAACTTCCTCAAGTTTCAGAAATTTTAGAATCGGAAGAAATTTTAAAGGCTTATGAAGAATATCCTGAAAGTTTAATTAAAGATTCTGTGAGAGAATCCATAGAATTTTTTAGAAATAGAATATTAAATAAAGAAGAGTTTGATTTTTATAACAAAGATGTTGTCGATAAGGCATTTGAACTGATGGACAAAAATTTTTCTCCATCATTGAAACCAGTAATAAATGCAACAGGAGTTATTTTACATACAAATCTTGGTAGATCATTATTAAATGAAAAAGTTGTAGATAACTTATGTAAAATCGCTGGTAATTATTCTAACTTAGAGTATGACTTAGATGAAGGCAAAAGAGGCTCCAGATATGTTCATGCTGTAGAACTTTTAAAAAGAATCACAAAAGCAGAGGATGCTGTAGTTGTAAATAATAATGCGGCTGCTGTTTTTCTTGCCTTAAATACTTTAGCTCAAAACAAACAAGCTATTATAAGTAGAGGAGAACTTGTTGAAGTCGGGGGATCTTTTAGAATATCTTCAATTATGGAAAAATCTGGTGCAAAATTAGTAGAAGTTGGTTCAACTAACAAAACACATTTATACGATTATGAAGATAATATTAATGAAGAAACTGCTCTTATAATGAAAGTTCATACTTCCAATTATTCTGTAGTAGGATTTAGCGAAAGTGTAAGTGGAGATGAATTGAGAGATTTGTGTGACGAAAAAGGCATACATTTAATAGAAGATTTGGGTTCAGGTTCGTTGATAGATTTGTCAAAGTTTGGACTTAGTTATGAAAGAACTGTGAAGGATTGTATAAATGAAGGAATTGATTTGGTATCATTCTCTGGTGACAAGATTTTAGGTGGACCTCAAGCGGGAATTATTGTTGGAAAGAAAGAATTGATATCTAAAATCAAGAAAAATCAATTATTAAGAGCGTTTAGAGTTGATAAGTTTACACTAGGTGCTTTGGAAGAAACTCTAAAATTCTACTTAGATGATGAAAAGGCAATTGCAAATATCCCAACATTGAAGATGATATCCATGCCAAAAGAAGAAATTCTTAGAAAAGCAGAAAAACTTAAATCTATGATAGAAAAAGAAGTGGACTTGAATATGGAAATTGTGGAATCTCAAAGTGAAGTTGGAGGTGGGGCATACCCATTAGACAGACTAAACTCGTATTCTATTGCCATAAAACCAGAAATGAAAGTATCAGAATTTGAACGTAGACTTAGACTATCTGATGAACATATTATTGGAACTGTTCACGATGATACATTCTTCATGGATTTAAGGTGTGTTTTTGAAAAAGATTTTGAAAGAATTGTAAATGTAATAAAATCTAATTTATCGTAGAGAATTATGAGGAAAATCCCGGATTTTTAATTCGGGATTTTTGACTATTTGAACAAAAAATTTAGAAAAAATGTAGGAAAATATTTACAAAGTTAGAATTAATATGTTATAATGACTAAAAAGGATTTGATCCTTGTTTTTTTATTGTTTATTGTTTTAATGTAAAAATTTTAAGTTAATAATATTTAACTCTTTGCATTTTTTGGAAAACGATACACATTAAATAATGTCAATCAGAAGAAAAATCAATAGGAGGTAAATTATGAAACAAAAGTATAACATAGGTCAGGTAATCACCTATGCTGGAGCGTTTATCGCATTACTTATAGGCTCTGGATTTGCAACGGGCCAAGAAATTTTACAATTCTTTTCTTCATATAGACTATATGGACTTATAGGAATTATGATTTGTTTTGGGCTGTTTACGTTTGCAGGATTATCATTTTTAAACGACGGTTATTATTCAAAATTTGAAAAACCAAACCAAATTTATAAATTGATGTGTGGAAATAAGATAGGGGCTGTAGTAGATTACTACGCAGTATTTTTTATTTTCTTATCTTATACAGTTATGATTGCCGGTGCACAAGCGACAGCTGTTCAACACTTTAATGCCCCAAAATATGTTGGTGGTGCTATTATGGCTGCAGCCGTTATTTTAGTTGTAATGCTTGGACTAGGTAAGATTGTAGATGTTATCGGTAAGATTGGACCAGTTATTGCGATAATGGCAATAGTAATTGGGATAATTTCTATATTCATGAATATGGGTAATTTACAATCAAGTCTTGATCTAATCGAAAAATTAGTTAACAGTGGAGAAATTAAAGTAGCTAGTAAGAACTTCTTCCTAGCAGCTGGATCATATGTAGGGTTTAATATGATATGGCTAGTTGCTTTCTTGGCAGAAGTAGGAAACAAGGCAAAGAGCTTAAAAGATGCAGAAGCTGGAGTTTTCGTGGGATCTACAGGATTCTCAGTTGCAATATTCATCATGAGTATAGCAATTATTTTATCAATTCCTGATTTGTACGATTCACAAATTCCAGTATTGGTTTTAGCAGGTAAAATTCATCCAGTTCTTGCAACAATATTTTCAATATTTATAATGTTGGGTATATTTACAACATCTGTTCCATTGTTATGGACTGTGACAGGAAGATTCTTTGATGAAGGAACTAAGAAATACAAATTATTTACTTTAATAGCTGGTATTGTTGGGGCGATCATTGGATTGACTTTGAAGTTTGACTCATTAGTAAACATCGTTTACGTTGTTAATGGATATATAGGAATGGTTCTATTAGCATGGATGATTATAAGAAGTGCAACTGGAAAAGCTAAAAAACAAAGAATGGAAGCAGCACAAAGAAATAATATTGAATTTGAAGATTAAATAAAGGTCAGCGATTATTTGCTGACCTTTTAATGAGTTTATTTATAAAAATTTACTATTAATCAGATAAATAAATAACAAAATAATTTATTGTAAAAATCGAACATCCAACAAAAAAACAGCCTAATTAAAGGCTGTTTTCTTTTTAAATAATAATAAGAAGAATATTCACTTTAAGTGAAATGTTAGATTTTATAAAAATTTACAATAATCGCTTCTGATATCGTTCATTTCTTCAGCGATTTCATCAACGTCAAGAACCATTTCCATCATACCAACTTGTTCATCATAAACGTCAGCATCGAATTGTTCTTTACATTCTTCTTCAACAACATGGTAAACTAACAATCCAAGTTCAACGCCTGCTAATGGGCCTGCGAATGTT
This sequence comes from Finegoldia magna, assembly GCF_003182075.1. Classification (GTDB taxonomy): domain Bacteria; phylum Bacillota; class Clostridia; order Tissierellales; family Peptoniphilaceae; genus Finegoldia; species Finegoldia magna. Next base: position 3,568 of record NZ_QGTH01000022.1, on the reverse strand, counting down.
GGGTCACCTGCTGTTACTGTTTCAGCTGCAAGACCTGCAGCTTCAGCTTCTGCGGCACCTAGAAGAACCACTACGTTTTCAGCTCCGTATTGTTCAGCGAAGTCTTTAACTCTCTTTTGGTTTTCTAAGTCCATAGCTCCTGCG
>NZ_QGTH01000022.1:0-3328 GCF_003182075.1 Finegoldia magna | reverse complement strand
GCTTCTGCGGCACCTAGAAGAACCACTACGTTTTCAGCTCCGTATTGTTCAGCGAAGTCTTTAACTCTCTTTTGGTTTTCTAAGTCCATAGCTCCTGCGCTAGTTCAGACAAAGCATTCAGTACTTGAGAAAATTACTTCTGTATTTTCTACTGTGTTTACACATGTTTCAATTGCAAGACCTGGAATTCCGTCACGGTCTCCAATGATTATAACTTTTTTATTTTCTAAAAAACCCATAATACATCCTTCCTTTATTTTAAAATATATTTTTCATTCTAATAAGAAGAATGAAATTACCACAATCGAACGCCTATCGTTCGTTGACATCATTATAATATCATAATAAAAAAAAATTGCAAATTTCACAGCGGAAATCTGCAATTCTTTTATAGAAAATCTCAATAAATGAAATTTAGAATTTATCTACGTATTTTTCAGCTTGAGTAGCAGCAATAGCGCCGTCTGCAGCAGCTGTAACTACTTGACGTAGAGTTTTTTGTCTAACATCACCAGCTACATAAACGCCTTCAACGTTAGTGTGCATTTCTTCGTCAGCTAAAACATATCCGTAATCATCTAATTCGATTTTACCTTTGAATACATCAGAGTAAGGAATAGTACCTACGAATACGAATACACCCATAGTTCCGTCATCTTCGTCACAGTGGTATTCTTCTTCCTTGCCAGATTCTTTGTCAACCATAACGATTGATTCCAAGATTCCTTCACCTTTGATTTCTTTAATAGAAGTGTTGAATCTCATAGATAAGTTGTCACATTCTTTTGCTTCGTCTTCAGCAGTCTTATCACATTTTAAGTGATCGCCTCTAACTAAAAGAGTAACTTTTCTAGCAAATTTTGTTAAGTAAGTAGCTTCTTCAACTGCAGAGTTACCACTACCAACAACGAATACTTCTAAGTCAGTAAAGAAATCTGCATCACAAGTTGCACAGTAAGATACACCTTTACCAGTGAATTCTTTTTCACCAGGGCATCCTAATTTTCTTGGAGCAGCACCAGTAGCTATAATAACTGATTTAGCTTCTAATACATCTCCATTTTTTAATGTAAGTTTTTTAACTTTGTCAGAAAAATCAACGTCAACAACATCTGCTCTTCTAATTTCAAGACCGAAATTGTCGATTTGGTCAGCCATTTTTTTGATTAAGCTTGGACCAGATTCTCCAACAATTCCACCAGGATAGTTTTCAATAGAATCAGTAGTAGTAATTTGACCACCAGTTTTTTCTTTTTCAACTATCAATGTGTTCATTTTAGCACGTGCAGCGTATAAACCAGCTGATAAACCAGCAGGGCCAGCACCAATAATAATTAAATCATACATGTAAATTCACTCCTTAAATTCTTTTAGAGTAAGAACTCTATAAATAATAATATCACAAAAGGTCAAAAAAATCACTATTAAGCGTTTAGTTAGAATGAAAAAAGCAATTATAACAAAAATGTAACAATTAAGGTATTAGCATAATATAGCAGTTAGTTTACAATAAAACAATAAATCTCTGTAAAATAATAAAAATTTTAGTAAAGTTATTGCATTTTACAAAAAACATAGTATAATAATAGTAAGAGATATGAAAAGATTTTCATAAGTGATTTGGTTAGAATTACTTAGTCAAGCATAAGCATTAATTTATTTTTTAATCCAGGGTGTAAGAGGTTAAATGCTTGACAAAGGCAAATTTGAGAGAAGATTTGTTGTATCATAGTATAATCACAATAAAGGTTTTCAAGTATCTCAAAAAATTTTAAGGAGGAAATTTTATGGATCAAAAAGCATTAAACGATACCATAGTGGCCATCAACAGTTTTCTAAGTAACAACATTTTATTGATTGCACTTTTAGGTTGCGGTATATTCTACACAATCTATTCAAAAGGCGTGCAATTTAGAAAATTAGGTGCAGCATTTAAACAAACTTTTGGAGGAGTTTTCTCAAAAGAAAAGAAATCTGAAGATGAAGGAGTATCTTCTTTCCAAGCTTTAGCAGTAGCAATCGCAGCACAAGTAGGTACTGGAAACGTTGCAGGTGTTGCAACAGCAATCATGGCAGGTGGTCCAGGAGCAATATTCTGGATGTGGCTTGCAGCTATATTAGGTATGGCAACAATATATGCCGAAGCAACTTTGGCACAAAAATTTAGAGAAAAAGATGATGAAGGTAACTTCGTCGGAGGTCCTGCTTACTACATTAAAAATGGTATTGGACCAACTCATCCTGGATTAGCAAAAGTAATGTCAGTAGCATTTGCAATTTTAATAGTAATTGCATTAGGATTTGTAGGAAATATAGTTCAATCAAACTCAATTGCAACAAGTGTTGTAGCAGCAGTAGAAGGAGCAGGCGGACACCTTAACCCAATAATTGTTGGCATAGTAGTTGCAGTTTTAGCAGGTGGAGTATTCATTGGTGGTATTAAGAGAATTGCAAACTTTGCTCAATTAGTAGTTCCTATCATGGCATTGATTTATATCGTTGCAGCAATAGTAATGATGGTTAAATTCCATGATCAAATTGGACCAGCATTTAAACTTATATTCCAAGCAGCATTCAATCCAGAAGCAGCTCTTGGTGGTGCATTAGGTATCACAATTAAAGCAGCAGCATCTAAAGGTGTTGGTAGAGGATTGTTCTCTAACGAAGCTGGTATGGGTTCTACACCACATGCTCACGCTACAGCTAATGTAGCTCACCCTGTATTACAAGGTTACACAGCTATGGTTGGTGTATTTATCGATACAATTGTTGTTTGTACAGTAACTGCTCTAATGATTTTAGTAACAGGTTCATGGACAGACAAAAGCTTGAACGGTGCATTGGTTACTCAAGAAGCTTTCACAAGAGCATTTGGTACAGGTGGTACAGTTCTACTTGCAGTTGCATTAGGATTCTTCGCATTTACAACAATAGTTGGATGGTATTACTTTGGTGAAACTAACATCAGATTCTTATTCGGTCATAAAGGTTTGTGGCCATACAGAATTTTAGTATTGTTATGTATCATTGCAGGTTCTTTACAAGAAGTAGACTTAGTATGGAACACAGCAGACTTAACAAACTCATTAATGGTTATACCAAACATTATCGCTATCATTATGCTTCATAAACACGTAAAAAATATGAGCTTGCATTATGAAACAAATGGTAAAGAAGGTTCATTATAAAATAAGTCAAGATTTATTTATAAGAGATAAAAAACATCACGAAAGTAACCTGAACCCCAAAATCCGGAATACGGATGGAGGGGTTTTTGTATGCCAAAATACACAAAAGAATTTAAAATAAAATTAGTACTAGAATATTT
>NZ_QGTH01000021.1:3275-28343 GCF_003182075.1 Finegoldia magna | reverse complement strand
CAAATCTTACATACCTAATATTTAGTTGTTATTCAATTTTTCTAAGCCTAAATTTTTAGGCTTGTTTGACATGCCTTAAATTTCAAGATAAATTATTTTTTATTCTCTCTTGACATTTGATAGCTGGTCTTAAATTTTGAGTATACTGTATGATACAATAATTTGAACAAATTTGCAATATTTTCACGTAAAAAATTTATTTTATGTTAGCATGTTAGTGATTTTTACGAATATCTTGTAAGGATATGTATCTATGGGGAAGTAGGCGATGATATGAGCCTACCAAGTAGAACAAAACATCGCTGTGAGATTCAGGAGTAAACTATATCAGGGTAACAGACAAAATAGTTATTCAACATTAATTTTTGAGAAATAAAAATAATTATGATAAAATTAAATTAATCAAAAGAAATAGGGCAGTATTTTTAATAATAGAATTGAGGAATATATAAAACCTTTAGGTTTATTTCAAACTAGATTAAGCAAAAAGGTTGGAATATCAAGAATAAGTATAAATTATATAGAAACTGGGAAAACAATTCCGAGGCTAAAAACTGCAAATGATACAGCAAATGCTTTAAGAGTTTGTATGTATCAGGTTTTCGACTTGGACGGAGAAGAACCATATAAGTGTCACGACCATAATTGTTGTTAACAATTATATGATTACATTGAGTAAAGGGAGATGAAATTTATGAACTATAATAATCCTCAGAGGTATAAAAACGGAGACTGATTACTTTTCGATAGACAGGTTTAGTAATTTATATGAATAAAATCGAAAGGGAGGTAAGTAAAATGTTAAATAAGAGAAACATTGTTTATATTTGTAAATGCTGTTTGGGAGTAAGTTTTGCATTAATCCTCATGTATACAATAAAAGAAGTTGTATTTGGTAATTATATTGCAGAAGCATTAATTGCTAGGGCGCTGCCTTTATCAATAACATTAGTAGCTATATCAATTCTATTTTTCTCTATAGGATATGAAAATAGAAAATAGATAGTCTTCGTTGAAGATTGTATAAAATATGAGTTAGGGTGAAGATAAAACCTTGACTCGTATTTTTTATATAACAATAAAAGGCAATATATTCGGCAACATTGATACGATAGTAGGAAATGACAATGTAAGAATTAGAAAAGGTAATAGAAAAATTCCAAAAAGAAAATAGTAAAATTGAGAAGGCACAAAATAGAGCCAAGCAACCTAATCAAAAGATAAGCAAACTTAAAATAAGTGCAGAAACACAAAGAAAAATCAAAAAAGGCGTAGTGTTTGAAGCTTTTGAAAGAGAAATGACAGGAAGACAAGGCGATTTACATTGAAGGAATGGAAATTCGTGTATTAGACAGCGATTATTTACTTAAAATTATCGACTAATTTTACTAACCGAAATTAACCAATACTTTACAATAAAATGTTTATTTTAGCTAAAAATATAATATAATATTGTTATGGAGGAAAATATGGAAACCATAATAGTTTTGATGTTTATAGCTAAGTGTTTGATGGATGTCTACTTGAAAAGATTATCCATGAAGAGCATGTGTGTTTTTGCGTTGATTTCGGTGTTTTTGTATGCGATATTCCGAATTACGAATACTACATCAATCTACGACTTTGCTTTATTACTTGGCTGTAGCGACATGATGGTTGATGATTTCAAAACTAATGAGGTGTACTGGATTAACTGTGTGTTTTTCATTGTGTGTAGCATTATTGTTTCTGTGTTTTCGAGATTTTTCCTGACGAGTTTTCTGCCATTATTGGTTATTTTGATGCTTAATTTTTTCACTAAGGAAAAGTTTATGGGTAATGTGGATTGTTTGATTATTCTAGGACTTGGCATGAGCAAAAGCCTCACAGATTTGGTGAGTTTTGTGTTTTATCTGGGGATTATTAGTGGAATCAGGGCTTTAATTTATATTCTAAGAAAAGAAGATAATGAGGAGATTGCATTCATTCCTGTGATTTGGTCTTCTTTTTTGTTGTATGTGGTGATGGGAAATGTTTTCTAGATTCAAAATGAAAGCTAAGGCGTTCAGTTTAATAGAGGTTATGGTGAGTCTATTCATTATTTCTGTTGTGATTATGACTTGCGTTTTAAAATACGACTTCAAAACAGATGTTGCAAGTAGAAAAGAGATTAATACGCTTGTTAGCGATTTGAAAAGCGCCAGAAGTGTAGCGATGAATTCGGGAAGAAGTATTCAATTTCGATTCGAGAAGAATTCCTATTATTTTTACGATTCAAATAAAATGAAGAATCTTTTTGAAAGAGATTTGAAAAATGGGACGCTTAGCTTAAGTGAAGAAGGGATAAGTACTATAGACCTTGGAAATATCGGCGCAAATATATCCAAATCATCTGCGGCAACGCATTTTCCGACTATTTATTACGAAACCAAAAACAAAACATACAGGATAAATTGTTACATAGCGACAGGGAGAGTGGATGTGGATGAGACGAAAAAATAAGGGATTTACACTGCTTGAGGTTTTGTTTGCATTGTTTTTGGTGAGTCTTTGTGTCGTAGTGTACTATCCACAGCTTAAAAATGTGATTACGATGCAGGATAAATCCTACACTGAAAATGTTGTGCTACGTGATTTGGACAATTCTGTGGAATATTTGAAAGCGCACGATGATGTGGATGATTCAATTGTTGATGAGAATTCAAAAGTCGTTGTAACAAAGGATGATGTGGGAGATTTGGTTAAGGTAAATGTCAGTGTAACTAATGGAGATATTGCGAAAGATGTGTCATTTTACAAAGAAAAGTAGGGGATTTACGTTGCTTGAAGTTATGGTGAGTTTGTTCATATTCTCCGTAGTGTTGGGTGTGATTTTCCTATCATTTAAGACTAATTTTAAAATTATGCAGTCGAGTTTTACTCTGAAAAACAACGTGGACGATGTCGACCACTGCGCATATTACATAAAAAACGAAATCGAAAGGTCGAGGTCTGTAATTACGGAAAAGCCTAATTGGACTCATTTCGACCAATCAATGGGATTTGTTCTTGTAAAATATATTGACAATAAGCAAAACTATGTGTATTTTACAAAAGAAAACGGAAAAATCATACGATACGCTTTTACAGATCCAAGTAGTTTTGATGATTTAAAAGAACATGGGCCTAACAGTAGGATAACTCAGAATAAACTCAAGGACAACGCCGATGATTTCACATTTAGTCAGGATGACAATTACATTTATTTAAAAGAAAATGGGAAGCAACTTGTGGTCTACATTGGAGATAAGGTAAAATGAAACGAAAATCCAAAGCTTATATCAGCATTTACGCGCTATACATGATATTCGTGTTGATGATTGTAATTGTGTTTGTGCTTGTTCAAGTGAAAAATATCAGAACTGTCAACACCTACAAATACGACTACATTCAAGCCAAGGCAAATGCTTATTCAAAGGTTCGAATCATAAGTCAAAGGAAACTTTTTGATGAAGAATTGAAGAAAAATTCTAAAAGTGGAACATTTACCTTGCAGATTGCAGATATCCCAGAATTCAATCATCCGACGAAGATTGATTATTACGAAGAGAAAGATGGAGCAGCAAAAATCTTCTCATTTACAAGCAGTTATCCAGACAATAATGGATCCAGAGTAACGACTAGAATGGTGTATAATAGGAAAAATCCTTTTGAAAAAAGAATTATATCAGAAGAAAAAATCGATGAACTGTTGCCAGAAATCATTGAAAGAAAGAAAAGCATCGGAATAAAAGATTGTTTAATATTTTCATTGAATGATGAAACGTATTTCGTGGACAAAAAGGTTGCTGATGAAAAATACAACGAAATCGTAGCTGAAAAAACAAATCAAAACAACGAAGAAGTTTCGGAAGATGAAAAGGAAAATGCCTATGAAGAAAATGACGGAGATAAAGAAACAGAAATAGATGATGAATTTCTGACTAAATTAGTACAATTTTCCAGAAAAGAGAAAAATATTCTAATTGATTCAGAAGATATCACGATACTTAACGATGTTACAATAGATGGAGTGTTTATCGATAAGGCTAACGTGTATTATGTAGAAAATGAAAAAGTCCAAAAAACTCCTGAAATTACGGTTAATGGGATATTGATACTGAAAAATTCCAACACAGATATCTACAAAGTAAATGGAGAGTATTTATCAACGAAAGAGGTCGACATAAAATTTACAGAAGACAAAACAATATACACGAGTAAAAAATACAAGTTTGCGGGTAGTTATTACAAATAATCGATGGAATGATTGAAACTCTACTTCGAAATGATGTATAATATATATATATATGATAAGCGAAAAGGGGAGGGTTTGCTTATGAATAAATTTAAAAAAATAGGTGAAATGAATAGCAAACAATCTGAGCTTTACGATAATGTATACGAGATTTTCGAGTTTATGGGAGAAACACTGGAACTTCCGAAAAATCGATTCAAAAATAAAAAACACGGCTTGTTTAAAATGGGATTATTAGCTTTTATCATCACAGCTATTTTGGAATATTATTCAAGCTTCGACACAATTGCATTTATCAGAAGAAACTACATTACAGGCTACATTTATTTTGCGATAAGATGCGTGTTTATATTTGCGTTTGCTATTCTTAAATTCAAAATAATTTACAGAGTAGCTAACAAGTTTTTCGTAAAAGATGATTGGCGAGAAGACGAAAACTACAGCATATTGCTATTAGTTATGTTTCAAGCAGCGATGTCAATGGCACTTTATCCACTGGGAGTTTACATTGTTATTGCAGAAGCTTTCGTTATATTGTTGTTTTTCTTGGGACTTAACATCAAAAACTTCAAATTTGAGAAAATACCTTACGTCATCATCACATTCATGTCTTTGTACATTGGGTTGAGATTTGTTAGACTTTTCATTTACAATATAGTGATAAATTGGATAGAAACGACAAACATTGTTTTCTTATAACACAAGCGCTCACAACTGTGGGCGTTTTTTGAGTGTAAATACATACAAAAATTAAAAAGGTAAGCCTCAAAGCCTACCTTTTTAAATAGAGAATTTTAAATGAAATGGTTAGTTAGCTAATTTATAAGTGATAACAACAGGTGTTTTATCAGCTGGAACTGAATCAGCCAAAGTATATTTAACTCCGTCTTTTTCGTCAGCGCCAATTAATTGTGATGCGTTTGAAGTTATTCCCAAAGGACAACTTTGCAAACATGTCATACAACCTGTATTCATATCTTTTGCTGGTTTTTGGTTACCACCAAATCTGATGTCTATTTCTTTTCCTGAAGAATCTTTGATAACATCATTAATTCCTTGTTCATTATCTGATCCTTGGAATTTGAATGTAAGATCAATCTTGTCACCTTTAACGGCTTCTTTTCCCATGTTGTCCATAGTAACATTGTTACCTGGTTTTGCACCGATTTTTTCTAATGCATCGTACAAATCATTTTGGTTAGCATAAGAAACAAACATTGATTGTTCATTATTTTTACCGGATTTTGCTACGATAGCGTGCATTGTGCTTTCGTTTTTGAACTTATCGTTAACTTCAGCATAAACTTTGATTTGTTTGTTAGCTTCGTCAACAATCATAGGATTATCAGCTGTAGGTTCTTGAGCTTCTTCCTTCTTTTCTTCAGTTTTTTCTTCGGTTTTTTCTTCTTTCTTTTCTTCAGTTTTTTCTTCTGTTTTTTGTTCTGTAGAAGAAGTTTGTTTATTATCTTCCTTAGAACATCCTGCGAAAACCAAACTTGCCATTAATAACAATGCCAAAATCTTAAATTTTTTCATTATAATCATCCCTTCTTTAAATTATTTATTTGTTCTCGTTTCATCCATTAATACTATATCTTTATTTTATCACAGTTTTATATGTTCATTTATTGTAAAATCAAATAAATGACACACTACTTATAAATTTAGTGAATAAATGAAAATAATGTATAATAATTACAGAGGTGATTTGTGTGAAAAAATACGGAGAAGACGTGGCAATTGTAGAAGAAAATCCTAAACCTAAGAAAATTTACGATAATAATATGCGTCAAGGTGAAGAAATCATAATAAAAAAGGGAACACCTACGATTAAAAAATTGTACTACGAAGATATCAACGGACAACCGACAATTAAAAAGGAAGAAATAATCGAAGAAGGATCTCCAACGGTTATAAAAGTTGGAACAAAGGGGATTATTAACGATTTGAACTTGAACAAATCTGATATATAATGTGATAAAATTCTACGTTTGTGGTATAGTATTAATAGAAATGAATTGTTAAATTCATTCAAATTTACAAGGGGGAAAAATTATGGCAAGCTTAAAAGGTACAAAAACAGCTACTAATTTAATGGCAGCATTTGCAGGGGAAAGTCAAGCAAATATGCGTTATACATATTTTGCTAAAACAGCAAAAAAAGAAGGATACGTTCAAATTTCTATGATTTTTGAAGAAACAGCAAGAAACGAAATGGCTCACGCAAAAAGATTCATGAAATTTTTGAGTGAAGATTTACAAGACGCTGAAATAGAAATCGAAGCAGGATTCCCAGTTCACTTAGGAGACACTAAGAGTAACCTTAAATCAGCAGCAGAAGGAGAACACTTCGAAAATTCTGAAATGTATCCAGAATTCTCCAAAATCGCTGAAGAAGAAGGCTTCAAGGAAATCGCACGTGTATTCACTGAAATCGGAGAAGTTGAAGAAGCTCACGAAAAAAGATACAGAAAATTATTAGAAAACATCGAAAAAGAAAAAGTATTCGAAAGAGAAGAAGTTTATTTATGGAAATGCAACAACTGTGGCTACATTCACGAAGGTAAAACAGCACCAAAGAAATGCCCAGCATGTGATCATCCACAAGGATTCTTCGAAATCTTCAAAGAAACTTATTAAAATTAGACAATACTAATAAAATTCAAAGTCCTCAAAGGTTAATTTTAAACCTCTGAGGACTTTTTGTCCTAAACATTACTAGTTTTTTCGCAAATAATAGTTATTACATCAACAACATTATCAAAACTCAAATCACCAATATATTTATTTTCACTGACATAAACATCCCACAGTTCCTTTAAATAAGGATCGTTTTGTATATCTTCTATGATTTCTTCAGAGATTTTCATTATTTGTGAACTTTCTCTTTTGGAAGAAGTCCTTTTAATTGCTGTACTTAGAATATCAATATCTATTTCAGACTTCTTTAAATTGTAAAGAGCGTATAAGTCATAAAAATCTCTCATTCTAGTAGTTGTTATGTTTCTTTTTATTATGCTTTCGTATTTCTCAGCAATAATAGTTTCAATTGGATAAGCGAAAACTCTAATGTCGTTTTCGTTGAAAATACAAGGATAAGAATACTCTATTTCCCTAGGAGTTATGGCATCGCCAGTTGTTAAGTCCAGTTTCATAGGATTTTTGGTTTTGCCAATGTTAGCAACTAATGATACTCTAAAGTTTTCGTATTCATCACTTTCTCTAATATAGTTTACATCTTTAATTTCAAATTGTATTCCGTCATTAACCTCAATATTTATGATACTATTCACAACTTTTGTTATATTTTCTTCAGTAAGAGGAAGTCCCTTAATAGTGCTATCCATATCCATTGTAGTTCTATTATTAATTCCGATTAAAGATGATACAAGAAAACCACCTTTAATTACAAAATTAGATCGGTACTCTGATTTAGATAATCTTTCTAAAAATCTCTCAAAAAGAAACATTTGTAATACTTCTTGTGAACTTAAGTTGTTATTCTTCGCTAAATTTCTTATCTTTGCCTTGATGCTTTCTATATTAATCACGATAATACCTCTATATATTTTCTTATATCTTCTTCTATATTCAATATCCTACTGTATTTAATAAGTCTTCTTAGATTTTTGTTATTTGATTTAAAATATCTTGTAATTCCATCCGTGAAAATTTGAGTATCAATTTTTTTCCTGTTCATTACAATATCGCAAATCGTCCTATCTATATCGTAGACAGCAACGTTATTTCCCAATGGAGTTTCAATTTCTGAAATTCCCACATCAAAAAATTCTTTTTGAATATAATGCAACTTCAAATTCTTATATCTTTTTTTAATATGACTGGCATTATAACCCTGTGGAACGGATATATGAAAAATATTTGGCGTCCTGTCTGATAAATCATGAAGATATAACGCTGTTTGATGTGAAAAAACGATCCTCTTGCTTTTAGAAGAAATCAGAACGAAATCATCAGTCAATTCTCCATTAACTTGGTAAACTCCAGGTCGTAGCCTTTCCAATTTGCCAACATTTGATAAATCTGACAAAAATTGTCTGTGATAGCCAAGTTTCATCGCATCTTCATTTGTAATTATTGAATTATTTTCTAGATGATTTTTCAATGCATTCATATATCTCACCGTCACTTTCGCTTTAATTATACAATATTAAAGCGAAAGTGTAAACAACACACAAATCATACCAAAATTTTACGCACAATTTTCCAACATTTTACCAAAACCATTGACAATTAGCTAAAAATAGTATACAATATCTCTGTAATTATTTATCTATGGGTACCAAATAAATATTTGGTAGTTTTTATCTGATGACTATTGCTCGATAAAGAGCCTGGAAAGGATCTGATGTGATACTCTTATAGGCTAAAAAGAACAATAAGGTTCAGAGTTTTTACAAGAAAAAATCAGCAAACAAAAAAGCATCAAAACCAGAGATTGCAAAGGCAAGTTAAACTTGAACCGCAGTCTTTTTTTCGTGGTCAACTTTAACTTCCTAATTTCTAAACGGGGGAAGATAAAATGCTTAGTAGAATGCTAAAATTTTTCGGATTAACTAAAAAAGGATTACTTAAAATAATCCTAGGATGTGCAATAATGGCGTTCGCAGTAGTGAACGTACATAAACAATCAGGCGTAACTGAGGGCGGAGTGCTTGGAATGATGTTGTTCTTGAACAAAATCTTCGGATTTGACCAATCAATAACATCAGTAGTATTGGATGTGAGCTGCTACGTTCTTGGATTTTCAATAATGGGATTTGATTTTGTGAAGAAAGCTTTCGTAGCCACAATATCATTTGCCGTATTTGCGAAATTTTTCAATATTATAGGGCCAGTGTTACCAAGTATGTACGATGTGCCATTGTTAGCAAGTATTGTCGGAGGAATCTGCATAGGATTAGGATGCGGACTTGTAGTAAGTGAAGGTGGAGCAGCAGGTGGAGACGACGCCTTAGCAATGACGATATCCACTAAATCGGGACTCAAAATATCATTAGCGTATTTGTTCTCGGATATAACAGTGTTGGCACTGTCACTTTTATACATTCCAGTCGACAGAATTATGTTCTCACTTTTGACAACTGTAATATCATCATTTTTGATAGGACAATTCGAAGTAGAACTTCCAAATTCAGAAATCAAAATGGCAAATCAAGCCGTATCAAAAGCTTAAATCAATCAAGCCTTGTGCTTGATTTTTTTATTGCTCACATTCTCTTTCAAACACCAAATCAATTTTAGGATTGTATCCAATAGCTATTTTAGTTTTATTGATAGTAGTCACAAACCTAAAACCTTCCTTGGCATGATCATCTATGATTTTTTTATAATCATCTGATGCTAATCCACAAGTTCTCACTTCAACGTATTTGTATTCGTATTTTTGTTTCATAATAATCTCCTAAATTTATTTTTCTGTTAATAGATTATTACCCAAAATTTTAAAATAATATATCAAATGATTTACAAATACAATAATAAGATATATAATTGGGTTAAGAAAACGATATGCAAAATCAAAAGGAGGGGGATATGAGACTAAAAGACAATAAAATAATAATCCTATTGATATTTCTGACTAGTTCGACACTGATATTTGGATTTAATTATTTATATGGGAACAACAGAAAACCTTCTCCTTATTTTATGAGTGACAAACTTATAGCTTTTGAATCAAACAATAATAATCATAGCCTTGACTTTCTTAATATGAATGAAAACATATCAGTTGTAGCTGAAATAAAAAACTCCAACGATGTTGCAATATATGATCCAGTGATGAAATACTATATGGGTTCTTCAAAAATAATTGATCCAGCTACATCTAGGTATTTTTCAAAAGAAGATTACAAAAACAAAAATAATGTGTCTATTTTGATATATCCAGTGATTGATTTTGTAGAAGGGAAAATATCGGATTACGATAAAAAAGAAGTAGAAAATAATTATCATACTGAGATAATTAATATGTTTGATGTTCAATCTGGCATTGCTAATGATGGAAAAGTCGATGTAGTGAGAAATCTATTCACAATTAAACCAGAAAACATTTCAACACTTTACATAGATTCTAGTGATGATAAGTCATTGAAAGCGATTGCAGAATCTCTTAAAAAAATCGGATACAAGAGAAAAGAAATTAAAATGTACGACAAGCTTACTCTAAGGGATTTAATAAAATCATATCCAGAATACAAGGTGTATGCTCAGTTTATTACTAATAGTACGGTCATGGCATTGGCAATGTATGCAATTGCATTGTGGATGTTTTTGAACAAATACAAGAAATTCGTAATTATAAGCGCAAATTTTGGTGCAAAACTAAAAGACATCATGAAGATGTTCATAGAAAAAGCACTTGGATATAGTTTTATAACATGTGCAATATCAACAGTGTTTACGTATGGATATCTTACAATTATTAATGAAAACAAAATCACGATTTATCTTATATTGCATTTGCAGATTATTCTAATAATATTGACAGTGATTTTGAGTGCTTTAAGAGCTAAACTCAGCTACAATGAGTTTGAAAAAGAGGTCTTGTATGATAAAAGATAATATTAAACTAGGGCTAGTGGATGTTTTCAGAAATAAAGTTGTGTCTTGTTTGATGATACTTTTACTTTTATCATTGGGAACAATTGTGGAATCTGCAACAGATTCCTATTTGAGAAATACGTTCGCGAAGTTTCAATTAAGTGAACACCCTTCATATAGTGCTGTTGTGTTACAGACAACTGATGATAAGGGATACGATTATTCGAATACTTATGGAAAAAAACTGGACGATATATTTTCCCAAAATGGGCACACTTATACCACGAGTTCATTGTTCAGTAGAAAATACGATGCAGATATATTTGTGTTATTTGGAAAATTCAACAAAAACACTAATGGCAGAGTTTTTTGGTTAGTTGATAATAAAAATGTGACTGACTTGAAGAATGAGGCGGAATTTGAAGTGGTTTCTCATGATGCGATGGATTTTGATATGATGAATCAGGAAATCAAACACTCTATTGATTACGACAAAAGAGTATTATTGGAGATAAAATCTGATAAATATAAAAATGTTAGTGGCTACAAATTTCAAGATGCAGATATACTTGATTTAATTGAGAATGCAAAGTTTTCAGAGGATGAGATAAATAAAGGCATTGACAGAGAATTTGAGAAGATTTTCGATAGGAACAAGCTAATGGTCATTAATAATACAAATAAAAAATACGACGACGATGAAAATACATTCATCCTCAAATACATTGGTGTGTATTGTCTGATTACGATGGGTATAACGATATTGAGTTTTGTGATTTTCTTCAAATATATGCTAAAAAGCTTACAAAAAGAATACAAAATCCACATTTTATCAGGAGCTAGAACCAAGGATATTATGGCACGAAACTCCGTTTTCGTAGTTTTAGTAAATGTTGCAACATTCTGTTTAATTTTCGTATTAAATGGATTTGCAATTAATATTTTTTCGGTAGTGGCGTTTATTTACATGATTTTATGTATATTGATATTAGAAATAATTATGTATTTGATTTTGAAAAAAAGCGATCTGATTGATTTGATAGGTGATTGATTATGATAGAAATAAAAAATTTGACCAAAAAATTCAACACAAATGGTGAAGAACTTCTTGTATTGGATAATGCTGAAATGAATATAAACGATGGGGACAATATCATTATTTCAGGAGAAAACGGAGCAGGGAAGACTACTTTTTTGAAGATTGTGGGTTTGTTGGATAGGAAATATTCAGGAGATTATATTCTGGATTCCAAATCAGTTGGAGATTTTACCGAAAAAGATATGTCTAAATACAGGAATGAAGTGTTTGGGTTTATTTTTCAGGAATACAATTTGATAGAATCAGAGACTACCTACGATAATATTCTCATACCATTAATTTACTCATCGAAATACAAGAGAGCTGATAGGAAACAAAGAATTCAAGAGATTAGCGAAGAATTTGAAATAACGGAGATTTTGAACAAAAAAGTGAAGTATCTATCAGGCGGAGAAAGACAAAAAGTGACAATTGCAAGAGCTTTGGTGAATGAGCCGTCTGTTATTCTAATGGATGAGCCATCGAACACACTTAATCTGAGAATGAAGGACAAGCTGATAGAATATATCGAAGTTTTGAAAAGAAAATCAAAAACTATTGTAGTTGTCAGTCACGACAAGTATTTGACTGATAATTTGAAGAACAAAGATTTTGCGGAATATGAACTGGAAGATGGAAAGTTTCACAAAAATGAAGAATAATTTTAAATCAAGCCTTGTGCTTGATTTTTAATTGCAAGAAAATTTGGGTATATATAATTAACTGGAGGTATTTATGGAGAATACAAAAAAACTAAAATTTTCTAATCTTTTGATTGCGATTTTACAAGGAGTTATCCTTTTGCTTTTGTTCGTGATTCCAGAGCTTATTGTTGGAGTGATTGGGGGAATTGTTGCCCAATTTGTAGGATTTGATGGTAATTTCCAAGATTTTTATGCGAAAAACGGGGCGGCTTTTCTTCTTTGTGGACAAATTCTGAGGATTATTATTTTCCTTTTAATCATTAAATTTAGAACGAAGATTTTTCAAACGAAATACAATAGGGATTACTTAAAGAAAAGAAAGATTTCTTTTTCTGAAATCGTGAAGCTTTTCGTGGTGGGAATTGGTCTTATGGGTCTTATCAATATTACTGTTGCTTTGATGATGTATTTGGGCAAATTTTTCCCACAAATCGTGTCCAGCCTTGAAGTTTACAACAAGGCGTCAGAAGAATTGATGAAAGGCAATATGATGTTGTCGGTTCTTGCTATTACGATTTTCGCTCCGATTTCAGAGGAGTTGATGTTGCGTGGGACTTTATTCACAGAAAACGAACGACTTCTTCCTTATAAATGGGCGATTATTCTGAATGGGATTGTGTTCGGAGTGTTCCATTTTAATTTGTTCCAAGGAGCGTATGCATTAATCGGAGGGATTGTGATTTGTGCGGTGTATTATTACACAGAAAGCATTTACGCATCCATTCTTCTTCACATGATTAACAACACTTTCAGCGTGGTTATTTCTTCGAATGAGGCTGTGGTGCAAAGTTTTTCTTCGATTTTTGGAATAGTAATGCTTGTGTGTATGGTTTTGATGTTTGTTTTCTTGAAAGATTTTAAAAAGAAACGAGAACTCAGACATTTAAATTATTCCGAACAATTAGAATAAATTTGAAATTATCGACAAACCTTGATGTGTTAATTCGCATTGAGGTTTTTTATTGTGTGAGAAATTGGTGTTGATTTTTTTGTTGAAAAACTATAGTATAATAGCATGTAAGTGAGGTTAGATTATGATTTATTTGGATTATGCGGCGACATCTTTAAAAAGGGTGGAGCTTATTGAATATATTATGAATAATATGATGGATTTTGATGCGAATGCTGATAGTATTCACAAAATGGGAAGGTTATCGAAGAAGACTTTGGAGAATTCCCGTCATGAGATTGCGAAGTTTTTGAATACTTCTGGTGATAGGATTGTGTTCACAAGCGGTGCGAGTGAATCCAACAATTATATTATCAATAATTTTTCTGATGAGAATCACGATATTATAACTTCCAAGATTGAACATCCATCTATTTTGAATCCACTAGATCACAACAAATCTAATGTAATTTTGATAGATGCACAACAAAATGGTGTGGTTGATTGCGATGAAATTATACGAAATATCACACCTAATACAAAGCTAATTATTCTTCAACATGTAAACAATGAAACGGGAGTTATTCAACCTGTGAAAAAACTTGGAGAATATTTGAAGGATACGGAGATTTGGTATCATATCGATGCGACTCAATCGGTGGGTCATGTGGATGTCGATGTTGAGGATTTGCACTGCGATTCGTTGTCGTTTTCAGGACACAAACTAGGAGGACTCAACGGATTTGGGGTGTTGTATATAAGGAAGGATTTGGATAATCTGATTTATGCAGGTGAGCAAGAAAATTACAGAAGAGGTGGAACTTCTTTTGTGATGGGGGCATTTACTTTGGAGAAATCTCTTTTAAAATCTGTCGAAGAACGTGAGTATATTGCAAATTTGAAGAAGATTTTCATTGAAAATATCCATTTTGATTATGAAATTAATGGTAATGTGGATAATTCTGCATCTCATATTTTGAACTTGTACATTCCGTTTGAGAAGAATGATTTCTTGTTGACTTATTTGGATATGCACGGGGTGTGTGTGTCAGCAGGGTCTGCTTGTTCTGCAGGTAGCATCACGAATTCTCATGTGATTGAAAATATGTACGATGGACAAAGAGCAGAACATTCGGTGAGGTTTAGCTTTGGATTTAAAAATACAGAAGATGAAATATTGAAAGCAGTAAATGTGTTAAATGATTTGTACGAAAAAGGAAAATATAATGGATAATTCGAAAATAAAAGTAGTAGTAGGAATAAGTGGAGGCGTGGATTCGTCAGTGGCGGCACTTTTGTTGAAACAACAAGGATATGATGTCGTGGGAATTTTTATGAAAAATTGGGACGAGACAGATGATGATGGAGTCTGCACGGCAGAAGAAGATTACAAGGACGCGGTGGCTGTTGCGAATGAAATCGGCATAGATTATTATTCGATTAATTTTGAGAAGGAATACTACGACAGAGTGTTCACCTATTTCTTGGACGAATACAAAAAAGGAAGAACTCCCAATCCCGACATAATGTGCAACAAGGAAATCAAATTCAAAGCGTTCTTGGATTTTGCGATGAAATTAGGCGCAGATTATGTGGCGACAGGTCACTATGCTAGAATCGAACGAGGTGATGACGGAGTGAAGCTACTTCGTGGGCTTGATAATAACAAAGATCAGACGTATTTTCTAAGTCAACTTACGCAAGATCAAATCAAAAACGTAATGTTTCCAGTTGGAGAACTTCAAAAAAAAGAAGTGCGTGAGATAGCGAAGAAATACAACTTGGCTACGGCTGACAAGAAAGATTCTACGGGAATTTGTTTCATCGGAGAGAGAAACTTCAATGAATTTTTGTCACATTATTTACCAGCAAAACAAGGAAACATCGTAGATGTCGATGGAAATATAATGGGCAAACACAATGGGCTGATGTATCACACAATCGGTCAACGAAGAGGGCTTGGAATTGGCGGAGACGGAGCAGCGTGGTTTGTGTGCGGGAAAAATTTGGAGAAAAATGAACTAATCGTATGCCAAGGAGAAGACAATCCGCTATTGTACTCCAACAAATTATACGCCAGTCAATTTGAAACATCGCTTAATCATTTGGACAGAAATGAGTTTGATTGTACAGCCAAATTCAGATACAGACAAAAAGACATCAAAGCGCACGTAAAATTCATCGACGACACTCATGTGGAAGTCACTTATGATGACACGAAAGCCGTAACACCAGGACAAGCAGCAGTGTTCTACGACGGCGAAGTGTGCATCGGCTCTGCGATAATAGATGAAGTGTACAATGGAGATAAAAAATTAATGGTGTAAAATAGTCCACTAGGTTGTAAAATCTGGTGGATTTTTTTAGCGAAAATATTTAAAATGTATGTTATTTGTATGTTGTTTGTGATAAAATAATGTTGAAAGGAGCTGGTATTATGGCACAAACAAATATTAATATAAGAATGGATGAAAATCTAAAAAAGCAATTCGATTCATTTTGTTCAGAAGTCGGAATGAGTATGTCAACAGCTTTTAATATCTTCGCAAGAACGGTTGTAAGACAAAGAAAAATTCCTTTTGAAATATCTACAGAAAAAGATCCATTTTACAGCACTGAAAACATTGAAAGATTAAAAAAATCTATAGAACAAATGGAAAAAACTGGTGGGACTATTCATGAGGTAAACAAAAAGTAACCTCCAATTGTTACAAAATGTCAACTAGTGAATAAATTGACGATATTTGTGGTAAATATTGTATAAGAAGGAGAGTAGACTATGCAAAAACAAGAAATAAAAGAAGCTATTGATGTGTGTGATGATTTAATAATAAAACTTGAAGATGTACTTAACGATTTGAAATCGGCGAAAAACTGGGCGATGGCAGATTTTATATTTGGCGATGGTATGATTGGTTTTTTCAAGAGAAGCAAAATGGAAAAAGCTCAAAGCAAACTTCACTTAATCCAAAATCTTTCACTAAGATTGCAAAAAGAATTGTCGGACATTCACGTGGAATTGGAAGACTTCGGTGATTTGTATTCAATGAAAGATTTTATGCTAGACATTGTGTTCGACAATCCATTTACAGATTGGAGAATCAGAAAAGAAATCAACCAAGTGTACGATTCAACGTATGAATATTTGGAAAATATTGAAATGTTGAGAGATAACTTAACAAAAGAATACAATAAATTGTAAAAGAAGAAATATATGATAACGATATACATCTGGTAATGATTGATAGTTACAAAATGTCAAAGTTTGGTTTTATTGTTGATTTTTCAAAAAAAAAAAAAAGATATAATTAAGTTAACGATAAAGCTATCGTAATGGTTAATAAAAAGGTTTTCATAAAAAGGAGGAGTATCATGAAAAATGATAAAAAATTTACAATTGTGGCAATACTTTTTGCAATATCACTTGTGTGCAATGCGTATTTTTTAACTAACATGACAAAGGCTGACGATGCTGACACACATAGAATAATTGAAAGATACGTTAAGGAAAATCCGGAAAAAGAAGACGATACTTTAATTAAAGCTACATTAGAAAAGTTTGCCAAGGACGAAAAACATTTGGTATTGACTCAAGATGGCAAAGACGTAACCAAACAACACGAAGATAAGCTGTTGGAATTCAACAAAAACCAAGACTACAAAGCAGCCAAAGAATACGTCCTCAATGAAAACATATCAATCGGTTATTCAGATGACAATATAAAATAGAAAACAAAAATAGCAGCTCATGGCTGCTATTTTACTTTACTACGACTTGTACTCCTTTGAGTATGTCGAATGTTTCTTTGTTTAGTTTTTCATCGAAGCTATCAGTCAAGTTTTTGTCGACTATTACTGTTGCTTCTGGGTTGAATGTTTTGGCTAGTATTGCGTTGGAAAGTATGCAGATGTTGGATACAAGTCCACACAATTCTATTTCTGAGAATTGGTGTTCTTTTAAGTAATCACAAAGTTCAATGCTACCAAATGTTGGTTTTTCGATTAATATGTCGTCTTTTTCTACTAATTCTGCAACTTTTCCGTACAATTTGTGTCCGTTACTTCCTTTGATACAGTGTTCTACTGGAAGGAATTTGCCTTCTTGTGTGTTCAAATAATTTTCTTCGTGAGTATCGAATGTGAATATGATTTGTTCATTGTCTTCTCTTGCTTTTTTGATTCTGTCACAGATTCCATCTTCGAGTTTGTTTGCGTCGTCGAATCCCAAAGCTCCATCCACGAAATCATTTTGAAAATCTACTACGATTAAAAGTTTATCCATTTATGTCACTCCTTTAAGTTATTATATCTCAAATACAAAATTTTTTACAATAAGTGTTTAAATTATCAAAAGATTGGTATATAATCATAAAGGTTAGGAAAATAAAATTAAACAGTCAATCGGCAGAAAAATAATGTTTGGTTGATTTTTATGAAGGAGAAAATATGGATAAAATATATATAACTGGTCACAAAAACCCTGATACAGATTCTATCTGTGCGGCGTTATCTTATCAAGAATTGAAGAAAAGAACTGGAGAAGAGAACGTCGAAGCGATAAGACTTGGCGATGTCAACAGAGAAACTCAATTCGTGTTGGATTATTTTGGAGTGGATGCACCTACTTTCAAGGACTCAATGAAGCCACAAGTTAAGGATTTGAGCATTGACGTGGCGACATGCGTGTCCCAAAACGCGAGCCTTTACAAAGCGACTAATATTATGCAAGAAAAAAATGTCGCTAGTTTGCCAGTAATCGACATCGAAGAAAGACTTCTTGGGGTTGTGTCAATTTCTGACATCACAAAATGTTACATGGAAGTGTGGGACGATCAAATCCTTCACCACTCAGAAACTCCTGTGGAAAACATCATCGATGTTTTGAGCGCAAATATTTTGAATATTCCTGCAGAAGACAGAGCGTTATCCGGGAAAATGGTCGTAGGAGCGATGGATCCGAAACAAATGGCGAAGTATTTGGAAGAAAACGACATCGTGATTTTAGGTAACAGAGAAGACTCACAAATAGATGCGATAGATAAGAATGTGTCCATGATTATACTTACTGGTGGCAACAAATTATCAGATGAATTGATAGAAAAAGCAAAACAAAAAGACATAATAGTAATTTCTACGGAATTCCAAACATACATGGCAGCACGTCTTCTTCCACAATCTGTACCTGTAAATTACGTTATGACAAGAGATGATGTGGTTAATTTCTCATTGACAGACACTGTTGAAGATGTGAAAAACACAATGTCCAAGACAAGATACAGATCATATCCAGTAGTTGACAATCAAAACAAAGTTGTGGGAAATATTTCCAGATATCACGTTATCAATGAAGAAAAGAAGAAGCTAATCTTGGTGGATCACAACGAAAGAAACCAGTCAGTTGATGATATGGAATGCTGCGACATCACAGAAATCATCGACCACCACAGAGTTGCAAATGTAGCTACACAAAACCCAGTTTATTTCAGAAACGAACCTGTTGGATCAACTTGTACAATTCTTTCTAAAATGTTCTTGGAAAAAGGAATTGTTCCTACAAGACAAACTGCGGGATTATTGTGTTCAGCGATAATTTCCGACACGTTATTGTTCAGATCACCAACTGCAACTGAAACAGATAGAATGATTTTGGATAGAATGGCAAAAATCGCCAACATCAACCCAGAAGAATTTGCGATGGAAATGTTCAAAGCTGGAACATCTTTAGAAGGAAAATCACCAGCAGATTTGTTAAATACTGATGTGAAGACATTCAACATCGAATCATACACTTGTAGAGTAGCGCAAATCTTCTCAATGGATTTGGATAATCTTGGCAAAATCAAAGACAGTTTACTTGAAGAAATGAACAAAATTAGAAACGACAAGAAAGAAGCTACATTTGTACTAATTCTTACAGATATCTTCAGAGAAGAAAGCGAAGTTTTGGTTTCTGGAATGTTCCAAGAACAATTAGCAGGAGCCTTCGATACTAAAATCGACAACAATTCATTCTTGGCTAAGGGTCTTCTTTCAAGAAAAAAACAAATGATCCCAAAACTTAACCAAGCTGTGTTAAAATATATCCAAGAGAATTAATTTGAAAGGGAGAGATAAATTGAAAATTACAATTTTAGGGGCAGGAGCAATGGGTTGTATGCTTGCAAAAGCAATCGAATCTCCTGGTAACGAAGTCAATTTAGTGGATCCATACGAAGCTCACATGGAAAAAATTAGAAAAGATGGAATCAGAATTATCGACAGAACTGGCGGCGAAAGCACAGTAAAAGTAACATCTGCAAGTACATCTTCAGAAAATTTGGAAGTTCAAGATGTTGTTGTAATCCTTGTAAAAGGATACGACACAGAAAAGATTTTGACTGAAAATATGAACATCGTAGGCGACAAAACAGTCGTAATGACACTTCAAAATGGCATCGGCAACGTCGATATTTTGAAAAAGTACATCAAAGAAGAAAACATCGCACAAGGAATTATGTTCATCTCTGCATCTATCGAAGAACCAGGAGTTATCAGTGCAGGATACGACAGCGACAAAACCAACGTAATATTTGGCGCTATCAATGAAAACCACGACGATAAATTGTTCCACGAAATCGAAAAAACATTCAGCATGAACGACATCAAAACAGAATTAAACCCAGATGTAGACAGAATTATGTGGAGAAAATTATATATCAACGCAATCTACAACCTACCTTGCGCAGTAATGCATTTGTCTACAAAATACACTAGAACTGACGAAAATTCTGTAGCAATTTTAAAAGCTATCTCAGACGAATTCATAGCAGTTACTGACAAATTGGGCTACGACTTCGACGGCGACAAGCTTTTCAGAAAATACGTCACAGATGCATTCGAAGAATACGGAGACATATTACCATCTGCAGCACAAGATACACAAAAACACAGAAAAACAGAAGCAGAATTCTTAAATGGAGCTATCGTAAGACAAGCGAAAAAGCTTGGACTAGAAGCTCCAGTTAATGAAACAATCTACAGATTAGCAATGGTTCAAATGAACAACTACGATAATATGTTTAGTTTGTAAAATAAAATACGACAATTATTGCCACCAATAATTTTGGAAATATCCAATTTTATTGGTGGTTTTTGTTTGCTAAAATAAAAAAGCAAATAAAAGAACATTAAATTTATTTTACAAAAGTATTGCGTTTTTTAAGAAATTTTTTTATAATAAAAAGCGATACTGATAATCAAAACCATTTGAGAGCTGATGAATAGTTCATAAGTTGGAAAATATTAGTATAAATTTCTTATAGAAAGGAAAAATATGGATAGAGATAAATTAAAAAAATATTTATCTTTTACTCTTGCTACATTAGTAACAGTTGCGATGGCGTTTTCTATTATTTCTTATAATAAAAAACACAAGATAAATTACGCTACAAACAACAAAACACAAATAGCATCTGGTAGTAATGTAGAGGGATTAAAGGACGGAGAATACGAAGGAAATAGCCAGGGATACGGTGGAGATTTCAAGGTCAAAATTAAAATAAAAAATGGAGAGTTGTCGGCGATTAATGTCGTAACAAACAATGAAACACCTGAATATTACGAAAAAGCATCTGTAATTATTGCGCAGATTTTGGAAAAAGGAAACACCGATGTGGATTCGATTTCAGGAGCGACGATTTCATCTGAAGCGATCAAAAATGCTGTAAATAATGCGCTACATAAAGCTGGTTCAAAAAAAGAAACACCAAAACTAGCACAAAAAACACAAAAACATAACACACCAAATGTAGCCACAAAAGGACTAAAAGATGGAGTGTACGAAGCAAGTTCCAATGGTTATGGTGGAAGATTATCGGTAAGGGTCACAGTAACAAATGGCAAATTGACAAATATTGATGTGATTTCAAATAACGAAACGCCGTCGTATTTTAACAGAGCATCTTCTGTGATCGACAGAATTTTAAGCACAGGAAGTGTGAATGTGGATTCTGTTGCAGGAGCGACGATATCTTCAAACGCAATCAAACAAGCAGTATCCAAAGCGTTGGCACAAGCAGGTTCCAAGGAAAAAGCGAAGATTTCAAAAGTAAATCCAAACGCAAAATCAGGCAAGAAAAGCATCAGAAATCTTGTCGGAAAAATTTCCGTAGGAAGCAAACAAATAAAAGATGGTCAGTACATAGGAACCGCACAAGGTTTCAACGGGCCAATCAAAGTAAGAGTTACAGTAAAAGAAGGATCCATTGCAAAAATAGAAATATTATCTCATCACGATGATAATCCATATTTCCAAAGAGCTTCTCGTGTAATTTCGAAAATTCTTGGAAAACCTGGGAAATCAGTGGACACAGTATCACAAGCGACATATTCAAGTAGAGGAATTATAAATGCGGTGAATAATGCTCTGTCAAAAGCAGGAGTAGCGCCAAACATATCCAAGGAAAAATCAAAAAATTCTAAAGGAAAATCTTCTGGAAATAAAAACCAAGAAAAAGAAAATAACAAAAAAACACAAAACAACCCTGAAAATAATTCAAAAACGAATAACAGCAGTAAAATAAATGATGCAAAACTAAAAGATGGTCAATTCACAGGAGTTGCACAAGGATTCAGTGGACCAATCACAGTTAGAGTTACAATAGCCAATGGATCAATTACAAATGTGGAAATATTATCTCATAGTGATGATGCACCATATTTTGCAAAAGCAATGTCTGTAGTTTCAAGAATTCTTGGAAAACCTGGAAAAACGGTGGACACAGTATCACAAGCGACATATTCAAGTAGAGGAATTATAAATGCAGTCAACAACGCATTGTCCAAAGCAGGAGTAGCGCCAAATATATCCAAGGAAAATTCAGCAGGAAATTCTAAAGAAAATTCTCAAGGAAATTCGGGTAACAAAAACGAAGAAAAACCACAAGACATTCCAGAAAAACCAGAAAATAATAACACAAACAGCAGCGGAAAAATAAATGATGCCAAACTAAAAGACGGTCAATTTACTGGAATCGCACAAGGATTCAATGGACCAATAACAGTTAGAGTTACAATAACTAACGGATTAATCTCTGGTGTGGAAATAATATCTCACAGTGATGATGCGCCGTATTTTGCAAAAGCAATGGCTGTTATTTCTAGAATTCTTGGAAAACCAGGAAAAACAGTGGACACAGTATCCACAGCGACATATTCAAGCAGAGGAATTATAGGTGCAGTCAACAACGCGTTATCCAAAGCAGGAGTCGCTCCAAACGAATCTAATCAAAAACCAGAAAAACCAGAAAAAGAAAACAACGAACAACCAGACAATAAACAACCGGAAAAAGAAAAACCAGATAAGGACAAGCCAGAAACGGACAAAAATGACCCACAAAAAATTGACGACGCGTTGAAAAAATACTACAACAATAATCCATTGAGAGATGGAGAGTATAGTGGATGGGGCATCGGTTACATCAACACAAGGAAAACTAGGACCTACATCAAAGTTGAAAATGGCGAAATAATCGACATCAAAGTAGGTCAAGATTCGGAATACGGAGACGATATGGGTCCATTTAGAAAAAAAGCTGAGAAAGTTTTGTCGTTCTTAAAAGGAAAAGAAGGACGACTCAATCTTGCAAAAATGGGATTATACCGCGAGTATTTCGAACAAATTAGAAATAGCAAAGACCCGAAATCAAAAGTAGAAGAATTATTTGGAAAACAATACAGCGTGCTTTTGAATGGACTTTCTGGAAACAACATTAAGACAGAATCTGATTTGACACTACTTTCGAGAACTGTAAAAGCATACATGTCAGACAAATACAACTCAAAAGAAATGTTTGACAGTATATCGGGTGCGACTGTGAGCGCAAGTGGAATCGCACAATCGACAAGAGAAGCGACAGCAAAATCGTCAAATGATTACAAGAATAATTCAGATGTCAAAGAAATCAAGATTATATCACCTAAAAACAAAACAATTGAAGTGAACAAAAACGATGCAGCTGATTTTTCTGAAATGAAGATTATTGTAATCAAAAAAGACGGTTCATCTGAAAAAATCGGCTGGACAGATTTCCAAGCAAATGGAATTTCAATTACAGATGATAAGGGCAACGCAATTACGAATGATTTGTCAAAATATTCCGATACGAACCTAATCAAAGCAAAAGTTGTTCACGAAAAATCATTGTCATACGATGAGTTCAGAATTTTGATTGGAAACTACAGCAAGGATTATATCGTAGGATTGGAATACAGCGTTGACGGAATCAAATGGTACAGATTGGAAAACGCATCAAAAGATTTTGAAAACACAAACAACATCGCAGACAGACAAATAATTGATGCACCAATCTCATTTGAATTTTCAAAAGTAAAAATTCGCGCAGTATCAAAAAACAACAAAAGATACGAATATATAACATCAAATGCTGCGATTAACAACACTCAAGCAAACTATCATCTCGTATCGAAAGACAATCCGAACTTGCCAAGCGTAATATTTGTAACATTCAAATTGTCGGGAAATGAATCGGACAAGAAACTTGTTGAAGACAAAGAAAAAGAAAACCCACAAGAAAAAGAACAAGAATCAAAAGAAGAAATTCCAGTTGATCAAAAAGTAATTGACACTAGCTTGATGGATTCCAACGGACAAAAATGGATCGAAGGAAAACCAATCAGACCAGCGACAGTTACAAGCTTGGACAAAGATGCGAAAATAATTGCGAAAATAGATGGATTGCCACAAGGATTATCATTTGACGGAACGACAATAACAGGAACACCACAAGTAAGTGCAGAAGGCTGGCCTGAAGATGGAAGTGGATTCAAAACACTCATATTAAAACTAAAAGCCGAAAAAAATGGCAAAATATTAGTGAGAACATTGACATATTGGTTGTATCGTGACAAAGACCGTGACGGAATATCAGATGACGACGATGTAGATAACGGAGAAAAATTCACACCACAAAGAAATGGAGCACAGCCAATAATAGTCAACGGTACAAAACCAACCCTAGAAGATTACAAAGCGAAATTCTCCAACATCCCACAAGATGGATCGGTAGAAGTAACACTTGAAAAAGAACCTGATTATACAAAAGTAAGTGAACTTCCACAAAGAGTTAATCTGCTATTCAGAGTCAAAGGGACAAAAGAAGTTGGAAAAAGCTATGTAATGGTAATAGTGAAAAAACCAGTCGACAAAAAAGCTGAACAAGAATCAAAAGAAGAAATCCCTGTTGATCAAAAAGTAATTGACACTAGCTTGATGGATTCCAACGGACAAAAATGGATCGAAGGGAAACCAATCAGACCGGCGACAGTTACAAGTTTGGACAAAGATGCGAAAATAATCGCAAAAATAGATGGATTGCCACAAGGATTATCATTTGACGGAACGACAATAACAGGAACACCACAAATAAGTGCAGAAGGCTGGCCTGAAGATGGAAGTGGATTCAAAACATTCACACTAAAATTAAAAGCCGAAAAAAATGGCAAAATATTAGTGAGAACATTGACATATTGGTTGTATCGTGACAAAGACCGTGACGGAATATCAGATGACGACGATATA
>NZ_QGTH01000021.1:0-3179 GCF_003182075.1 Finegoldia magna | reverse complement strand
TTAAAAGCCGAAAAAAATGGCAAAATATTAGTGAGAACATTGACATATTGGTTGTATCGTGACAAAGACCGTGACGGAATATCAGATGACGACGATATAGATAACGGAGAAAAATTCACACCGCAAAGAAATGGAGCACAGCCAATAATAGTCAACGGAACAAAACCGACCATAGAAGATTTCAAAGCGAAATTCTCCAACATCCCACAAGATGGATCGGTAGAAGTAACACTTGAAAAAGAACCTGATTATACAAAAGTAGGACAATTTAGAGTTAACATAATATTTAAACTTAGAAAAACACAAGAAATATCAAAATCTTATGTGTTTATCAAAATCGAGAAACCTGTTGTAGAAGAAAAAGACAATGAAAAAGAACCTGACGAGAATTCTATTGATAAAAAGTCAGAAAAATCTCAACCAAAAAATGAAAAAAACAACGATAAAACTGATTTGAATATCGACACTAAAACACAAGATGAAAAACAAAAGAATTTGGAAAACTTGAAGGAGGAGATTAGATGACTTTAATAGTAGGAATACTTTTCACTATAATTTTTTATAGCTTAACAGCCCAATCGATAAAAAAACATCCAGTAGCATATTATGTAGGAATGTATGCGTGGACGGGACTAGTTGTGTGTTATTACAACATGGATTACTACAGATATTTGCCAACTTGGTTCAACGATTATTTCATGAAAATATTCGCTAGAGGAATATTTGCAACGGCAACATTCATGATAGTAATGTTCTTAGGGACTGTTACAAAACACAATGATTTTACGAAAAAACTGATGAACATTCGTGGAGAAATGTCTATCATAGGAAGTTTGCTGGTTATAAGCCACAACATAATATTTGGAATACACTATTTTCCAGTGCTATTCACAAATCCTTCATCCTTGCCAAAAAGAGAACTAATCGCATCAATAATAACAATATTTTTATTGTTGATGCTGATTCCACTTTTTGTGACATCATTCAAATCAGTTCGAAGAAAGATGAACGCAAAGAATTGGAAGAAACTTCAAAGAATGGCGTATCCTTTTTTCATTGGAATTTATGTGCATGTAATGGTGCTTTATTCAAATGATTGGAAAGCACACATCTCTGGAGTAATCATATATACGATTATTTTTGTGAGTTATGTGATATTGAGACTCAGAAAATCATTTTACAAGAAGAAAAAATCACAAAAACAGAGATAATTTAGTTTGTTTGTATAATAATTATGATATAATGTAACTATCAAATAAGAAAGGAACATATATCATGTCAGAACAAGAAATTTACGAAATTACGAGAAATTATGCTGTAGTCACAGCGATATTTTTAATCCTCAGCGTTTTCGGTATCTACTTATCATTAAAACGCAAAGACGATCATTTGCTAGGAATCGTAACAAGTGTATTTCAAATAGCAATATCATTTGCAATGCTGAGCATGAACTTCACAATAACTTTGCTACACGATGGAATGGGTGGAGATGACACAATGCTTGTGAATTTCTGCTTATACGGATGGTTATTGGCATTAGTATTGATGGGTATTAGCGTAATAATAACCATTAGAAATATCTTAAAACAACGCAAAAAACAAACAAAATTGAATTACTAAAACAACGGCCACCAACAATTTAAGGTGACCCCAAAAAGTTGGACTTTATACCAGAGACATTTAGAAATATTTGTCTCTGTTTTTTGTCCTCATATTTCCCCTAGGGGAAATCGCAGTTAAGCTGCATTCAATTTCCTATATTCAACTGGACTTAAATATCCAAGTTTTTCTTTTATTCTATCTTCATTGTAATATTTTATATATTCTTCTATTGTCTTTTTTAGTTCGTTAAATGATTTAAACGTTCTACCATAGTAAATTTCTTGTTTTAATATCCCAAAGAAATTTTCCATAGGGGAATTATCTAAGCAATTTCCTTTTCTTGACATACTCTGCAAAATTCCATCGCTTTCTAACCTATTAGTATATTGTTTTAATTGATATGCCCAGCCTCGATCCGAATGAAAGATTCTTTTATATTTGCAGTCTGAAGTCTTTTCTATCGCTTCTTCAAGAGGCGTTATTATTGCCTCTAATGATGGTGAAGTTGTTATTGAATAGCTAATGATTTCTCCATTAAACATATCTAAGAAAGGATTTAAGTAAAGTTTTTTTACTTGCATATTCCCAGACTTATCTGTTTCATAGTATTTGAATTCACTTGTATCTGTTGTGATTTTTTGATGTACTACAGAAGTGTTAAACCTTCTTTTTATCCTATTTGGTGCTACTTTACCCACTGTTCCTTTGTATGAGCAATATTTTCTTGATTTACGTGAAAAGTTTGTTACTTGAAGTTTAAGCTTCTGTATCAGTCTTTGAACTTTTTTCTTGTTTATTACAATACCAAGTCTTTTGAATATGGCATGTATTCTTCTGTATCCATAGTTTGGATTATCTTTTCTTATTTTCTTGATTTGATTCTCAAGGGCTTCATCTTTATTTTTTCTGTCAAATCTTTTTTTCCAATACATGTACGTTGACTTAGGGAATTTTAAATAGCTAAGCAAATCTTTTAATAGATATTTTTCTCTTAATGAGTCAATTATTCTAGCCATTCTCTCATTTTCTGATCTTCCTCGTCTTCTAATTCCATCTTTTTTTTTAGAAAATCTATTTCCATTTGTGCCCAGTAAAGCTTATCTTTAAGTTCAGCAATTTCATCTATTTCTTCCTTAGAATATTCTTTCTTTACTTGTTCTTTATTTTTATTTTTATCTTTAGTCATACTTGAAGGTCTTCCTCTCTTTTTTGGTCTAAGTCCATCAAGTCCTTGATTTCTAAAATCAATTACCCATCTAGTAATGATTGCTGGATTATTAATCTTAAATTGATTAGAAAGTTCTTGATAGGACATTTCTCCTGTTAAGTACAACTTTACTATATTTTTCTTAAATTCGAAAGAGTAACTATTATTTTTTCTAGAAATTTTTAAGCCTTCATATCCTTGTGATTTAAATGAGTTAACCCATCTTCTAACTACTGAATGATCACTGATCCCATATTTAGCAGCTAAATATTTATATCCTCCTCGTATAATGTAGTTGTAGTAATAAATACTACTTTTTATTCTCAATCCCACTTTCATATGGGATAATAATTGTATAGATAGAGGTCGT
>NZ_QGTH01000020.1:40370-44583 GCF_003182075.1 Finegoldia magna | reverse complement strand
AAATATTCTAGTACTAATTTTATTTTAAATTCTTTTGTGTATTTTGGCATACAAAAACCCCTCCATCCGTATTCCGGATTTTGGGGTTCAGGTTACACAGGTCTTTTTTGTATGCCAATTACTTAATCACATTCAACACACCCATTGTTGAAAGCATCACTATTATTCCCGCTGTGATGACTCCCAAGGTTATGGGAAGCATACTTTTTTTGGGACTCAATCCCAGAAATGATGCCACTAATGCGCCAGTCCAAGCGCCTGTTCCAGGAAGTGGGATCGCAACCAAAATATATAGCCCCAGTCTTCCGTATTTATCGATCGTCTTGCTTTTTTCTTGTGCTTTTTTGTTAATCCAATCCACAAACGGTTTGAAAGTGTCGATTGTATCCAACCATTGTAGGACTTTTTGTGTCAACAAAATTAAAAATGGTATCGGCAATATGTTGCCAATCACAGACAAGAAGAACGCCAATGCCGGGTTAATGTTATTTGCAAGTGCGTAAATCATCGACCCTCTGATTTCCAAAACAGGAAGCATGGACAATATGAACATATAAATTATTTTATTCATACAAACTCCTACTTAAACAAATCGTAGTCCAAATCATCGTATGATTCGATGTATTGGTCCACTTTTTCATCAATTATATCATAATCATTAACAGTGGATTCGTCAGTTATTCCCACTATTTTAAATCCCATTTTGTCGACCGTATCGATGCAGTACAGTGCATCTTCAAACACGATTGTGTTGTCCACATTTGAGCCCAATTTATCCAGTGCATTATTCCAATATTCGTTTTCGTATTTGTGGTAACCTACGGATTTACAAGTTTGTACGAATTCAAAATAATCCAATATCCCTTGTTTTTCAAGAGCGGGAATTGCCAATTGGTCTTCTGTGGCTGTTGCAACACACATTTTAATTCCCATTGATTTTAGCTTTTCTAGCATATCCAAAACGCCCGGTTTCAAATCAAATTCGTTCATATATCCGTTTCTAATTGTGTAATATATAAAGTTCAAACCATCGTCTGTGGTTTTTTTGATGTCAAAAGTTTCGTGAATGTAATCAATAGATGTCAAAAGTGTTTTGGTTTTGATTGTCCTTATAAAATCATCGTCAGGTTTTATTCCCAAATTTTCAATGTAATCCAAGATAACTCGGTTCCATTTGTACATGGAGTTAATCAAAGTTCCATCCATATCAAAAATTGCGTATTTAATCATAAATTCATCCTTTCATTTATATTTAGATTTTAGTATATGGGGTATGTAAAGTCAATCAAAATCCAGTGTTTTTACGTATTTTACAAATATTTTATTTTTATAAAATTGAAAAATTATCGGGAAAACCATATAATATTATTAGTGATACGAGGAGGAATAATATGGAAAATTTTGACAAAAAACTAAACAATTACGCAAGATTAATTATCGAAAAAGGAATCAATGCAAACGATAGACCACTTGTAATTCGTTGTGCAGTTGAAAGAGCTGATTTTGCAAGACTTTTGGTGAAATACGCTTACGAAAAAGGCTGCAGCGAAGTTATTGTGGAATGGAATGACGATGCAATCAACAGAATGTACTACGAAAACGCATCAGAAGAAGCGTTGAAGGACGTTCCAGATTTTATCGTTGAAAAATCCAAATACTATTTTGAAAAAAAGGCAGGTGTGATATCTGTATCTTGCCAAGATCCTGAAAATTTGAAGGGCGTTGATGCCGACAGAGTTCAAATGAGATCCAAGGTTTTTGCTGAAAAGATGAAACCAATTCAAAAATACACAATGAATGACATCAACAGCTGGTGTGTTGTCGCAGCTCCAAGTGTTGGCTGGGCGAAAAGAGTATTCCCAGAACTTTCAGAAGAAGAAGCTGTAGAAAAATTGTGGGATCAAATCTTCAAGGCGACACGTTCTGATACAGAAGATCCAATCAAAGCGTGGGATGAACATTTGGACACAATGGACAAACACGCAGAGTTTATGAACAAGCACCAATTCGTGAAGCTTCACTACACAAACTCATTGGGAACTGATTTGACAATCGAACTTCCAAAAGGACACGTGTGGATGGCTGCACAATCTACAGATAATTACGGAAATGTTTTTGTTCCAAATATTCCAACAGAAGAAGTGTTCACAGCACCTCACAAAGACAAGGTAAACGGCGTTGTTTACAGCACCAAACCATTGAATTACGGCGGCAACACTATCGACAAGATGAGATTTGAATTTAAAGATGGAAAAGTTGTGGATTTCGATGCAGAAGTTGGCAAGGAAACTTTGAAGAATATGTTCGATACTGATGAAAATGGAAAATACTTGGGAGAAGTGGCACTTGTTCCTTATGAATCACCAATTTCCAAATCAAACGTCACATTCATCAAAACATTGTACGACGAAAACGCATCATGTCACCTTGCATTCGGCCAAGCTTACCCAACTTGTGTAGAAGGCGGAGTTGACATGAATGAAGATGAATTGAAGAAAAATGGAATCAACGATTCATTAATTCACGTCGATTTCATGGTTGGATCAAAAGATATGAGAATCGTTGGAACTACAGCTGATGGCAAAGAAGTAGAAGTATTTAAGGAAGGAAACTGGGCAATCTAATGGATATACTAAAATATTGTAAAAGAGAAGAAGCAGACCCACAATACATGTGGGATTTGTCTGCATTATATAAAACAGAAGAAGAATTCGAAAAAGCAGTGAAGACAATTGATTTGATGGCAGATGATTTCAAGAAAAATTACGAAAATAAACTCAAATCAGCAGACATCATCAAAAACGCAATGGACGATTACAGAGATATCGTGGCTAATATCGACCGCATCGCACACTACGCATCACTTGATGTGGAAGCAGACGGCCACAACGAAAAATCCCAAAAAAGAGCCATGGCGACATTCACAAAAATCGCAGACATCGAAAACAAAATGAGTTTTTTTGAAACGGAACTTGTACAAGTTGACGAACAAACACTTGAAGAAGTGAAAAACGACACCAACAACACAAGATACATCGACGATTTGTTGAAGAAAAAAGAACACATCTTATCCAAAGAAGTGGAAAATGCTATAAGCAAATTCTCACAAACATTCAGCTCATTCTACGAAATCTACAACACAACCAAAATTCACGACATCACATTTCCTGATTTCGAAGTAAATGGCAAAAAATACGAAATGACTTACAATTTGTTCGAAGGTGTCTACGACAACGACCCTGACACAGATTTGAGAAGAAAATCATACGAAGTGTTCTACAACGAACTAGCAAAATACAAAAACACAACAGCGATGATTTATCTATCACATTGCCAAGCAGAAAAGGCAGAAAGTGAACTAAGAGGATACGATTCAGTGATAGATTTCTTGTTAGACAGACAAAACATTTCTCGTGAATTGTACGACAGACAACTAGATGTAATCATGCAAGAACTTCCTAAACACATGAGAAAATACGCCCAAATCATCAAAAAAGAATACGATTTGGACAAAGTTACATTCATGGACTTGAAGCTTGATGTGGAAAACTCATTCTCCAAAAACATTTCAGTAGAAGATGCAAGGAATTTGGTCAAGGACGGACTTTCAATCCTAGGCGAAGATTATTCCAAAATGCTCGATCGTGCATTTGACGAAAAGTGGATTGATTTCGTAAACACATTCGGAAAATCAACAGGAGCATTCTGCGCATCTCCATTCTTGGCACACCCATACGTGTTGATATCTTGGACTGGCAAACTAACAGAAGCCATCGTATTGTCACACGAATTGGGACATGCAGGACAATCCTACATCTCACAAAAAACACAAAACGTGTTGGACAACGACCCATCAATGTACTTCGTGGAATCACCATCCACAACAAACGAACTCATCATGAGCAGATACTTGCTAGAAAAAGCAACAACTGACCAAGAAAGAAGATATTTGTGTGGACAAATAATCTCCAGAACCTACTTCCACAACTTCGTCACACACTTTATCGAAGGATACTACCAAAGAGAAGTGTACAAATTAATCGATAAGAAAGAAGGATTCACAGCCGATGATTTGTCCAGAATCTTCAAAGAAACACTACAAAAATTCTGGGGAGAGGACGTTGAAATCAACGAAGGATCAGAATTAACATGGATGAGACAACCTCACTACTACATGGGATTGTATCCATACACTTACTCTGCAGGACTTACA
>NZ_QGTH01000020.1:0-40272 GCF_003182075.1 Finegoldia magna | reverse complement strand
GGACGTTGAAATCAACGAAGGATCAGAATTAACATGGATGAGACAACCTCACTACTACATGGGATTGTATCCATACACTTACTCTGCAGGACTTACAATCGGAACTCAAGTATCCAAAATGATTGTAGAAGAAGGAAAACCAGCAGCAGACAGATGGCTTAAAGCATTGGCATTAGGCTCCACAGAGGATTCTGTCGGAATCGCAAAAGCTGCAGGAGTAGACATCACAACAGATAAACCACTCAAAGACACCATAGAATACATCGGTAAAGTAATCGATGACATCGAAAAATACGACAAATAATATAAAATTGGCACCGTTTTGGTGCCAATTTACATAGATAAGAGGCAACAAATGTATATACAATTTAATAATATTAAAAAATCATTCGACGGAAAAACTGTACTTGACGTTGAGAATTTGCAAATAGAAAAGGGCGAAATAGTTTCAATTATCGGAAAAAATGGATCCGGTAAAAGCACACTAATTAAAATTTTGTGTGGATTACTGTACCAAGATCAAGGAGAATGCAGAGTTGATAATATATCCAACAAAAGCTCTAAAATCAGAGAACACACCAAACTTGTGCTTGAAAGTGGAGGCGGATACTACGATTATTTGACAGCCACTGAAAACATCATGTATTTTCTCGGACTAAACCACGTTAATTACAATGAAAATGAAGTGAATAATTTGATGGATAAACTAGATTTTACAGAGTTCAAGGACAAAAAAGTCTCCGAATTATCCCAAGGAAATCGTCAAAAACTTTCTCTATTAGTCACACTTCTAACCAATCCCGACATAATTTGCTTAGATGAACCTACAAATGGATTGGACATCAATAGCATGAATATTCTGTTGAATTTTCTACACAAAATAGCAGTTGAAGACCAAAAGACAGTCATCTTCACAAGTCACGACCTATCATTTATGAAAAACATCAACTCCAGATTAATACTAATAAATGACGGGAAAATTGTACTGGATAAACCATCAAAACAGTTGTTTGATTCAAAAGACTTACAAAAAGACATCATTGAAATAGAAAACACCAACAGAAATCTACTAGATAATTTGAAGAAAACAAAATACGAATTTAGCGACAATTCAATTATACTGTCAGTTTACGATGAAGATGAGAAGGAATTTCTACTTAAAAACTGTGACATCATAAGTATGAGAAAAGAATCTTTGACGGCAGAAGATGTGTACTTCAGGGTGATTTCAAATGTTTAATAAATTGTTATTGGAATTTAACAGAGATTTCTCAGAAATCAAAAAATACAAATTCAACGTCATATTTGCAAACATAGCAGTGCTTTTGATGGCACTTTTCATCATAGATGGACTGTTTGTAAAAGAAAAAGAAATCGTGTTTTTGATGATGATATTGTGGTATTATGCGACTTATGCGATTGAATCACCAACGTTTTTGATACAAAACGAAATAACAGACAGAACACTGATATCAATTGTCCAATCAAAAACGGGGATACTATCTGTTGTTTTGTACAGAAATTTAGTGGAATGTTTGATGAATACGATAAAAGTAATAGTGATATTCACACTGATATTTGTATCAGTGGACTTTGATTATTCGAAATTCAATCACATTCCTATAATAATTTTAGTGATGGTTGTGTCTGTGTTCATACTTTACCAATTGGGCACTTTCTTATCAAGCTTCACACTATTATATAAAAGACTTGGAAGTTTTGTGGCATTGGCTGAAACATATATGTTGTTTTTCGGAGATATTACAGTAAAAGTCAACAACAAAGCACTTGTACTTATTAATAAAATAATGTTTCCATTTAACAACGCTCGTGAAATCTTCACACAATTACAACTGAATAATGTGAGATATGATTTGATAATACAGCTTTTGATTCAGGCTTTGATATTGTCCGTTTTGGTCAAAATTTCATACGATAAAAACATTCAAACAAGCATGAAAAGAGGTAATTTGTATGGCATATAAATACGGAGAATTAAGAAAATACATCGATGAAAACAAAAACTATAAAATCGAATATTTCTCAAAGCTAATATCGGATATTATCATGCTTGCGGGCGTTTCATTTATGCTAAAATCAACGGATAATTGGAACAACGAATCATTCACGTATTTTTTGATATGGTATTTGTTGCAAACAGTGTTGTTTGAACTCGTTAAATCTATAGAATTTGAAATCAAAAGCGATGGGCTGATTAATATGATTTCATCTAGAACCAGCATTGTAATGATTTATTTCAAAAGAAGCATCGTTTGGTTAGTGAAAGCTGCGATTTTATTTTCGATTGTAATATTTTTATCGGGAAATGGATTAAACGGGATAATACAATTCAAGCCTAATTTAATACTAGCGATAATCTTTTCATTAATTCTAATGTATGGTGTGTTCTTCTTGTTCATGGCACTTACATTAATTTACGAAAGAGTCGCATCATTTACTGGATTTATCACAACAGCGTTTTTGATATTTGGATACAAACTCACAATAACACAAGAAATCAGAAAAATAATTGTGGGAAATCAAGCGGATATGAAGAAAATTGTGTTGAATTTGATACTTTTATATGTTGTGGCGTATCATTTTATGAAAAAAGCAAGAACGAAATTACAGTATAGGGGATTCTAATGAACGAAAAATTTAAAAAATTTATGGTGGTATGGTTTGGGCAATTTGTGTCTATGCTTGGGTCGGGGATTTCATCATTTGGATTATCGTTGTGGATTTTCATGATGACAAAAAGTGCCACGACTTTTGCGATGACGTTTTTAGTTCAAATTTTACCGGGAATTATATTTGCGCCATTTGCAGGATCAATGGCAGACAGAAAACAACGAAAACATATTATAGTGTTAACCGATTCGCTCGATGCAGTACTTAAAGTTATACTTATGATTTTACTTGCGACAGGAAGTATGAAAGTGTGGATGGTATATCCATTGACATTTTTGTCGCAAACTTTGGGTACATTCCAAAATCCTGCATTCAATGCTACGATTCCACTTTTGGTTGAAAAGAAGGATATTCCACGCGCAAATGGGTTTATGCAACTTATCAGAGCAATTCAAAATATGCTTGCGCCGTTGATTGCAGGTGCGTTATTTCCATTTATAGGACTTACGGGATTGTTTGCAATTGATTTTGTAACTTTCTTCGTGGCTATTTTGACTATTTTACCTCAAAAAATCGAGCAAGAAATCGAAGAAGTTAAGGAATCTAATTTTACCAAGACAATTTTTAGTGATTTGAAAATAGCTTTTGAAGTGTTAAAACAAAAGCAAGGATTTATACAAATAATAGTCGTGTTTTCAATATTGAATTTTGTGGCAAATATAGCTATGGTTTTGGTTGGTCCGTTGGTAATGAGTAATTATGACACAAAAATTTACGGGCTTGTGAATTCTGTGTCTGGAATTGCAATGGTGTTAGGTGGAGTAATTTCTGGCGCAATTCCAAGTGAGAAAAACAAAGTAAGATCGATATTTTTGAGTCTTATAATTTGTTCTATTGGTATGATTGTTATGGGAATAAATTACAGTTGGCTTGTTATTGCTGTGGGATTTTTCTTGTTTATGATTCCTACTCCTTATGCGAATGGAACTTTCGGCTCACTAATGCAATTAAAAATAGAGACTAAAATGCTTGGAAGAGTGGGCTCACTGGTAGATTGTCTAATGAAGATTATCACTCCTATAGCGATTATTTTAGCAGGATTTTTGGCTGATAATGTGTTCAATCCACTTTTGCTAAAGGGCGGCAAATTGTCTGACACTTTCATAGCAAAAATAATTGGAGTTGGAAATGGCAGAGGAATTGGGCTGTTATTTGTGATTTGTGGAACAATTTTATTAATCATTTGTGTGATGATGCTTTTGAATAAAAACATTAACCGACTTGAAGAACTAAACCCAGATGTAATTAATGATTAGTTTAGTGTAATTGGGGTATAAATACACAGAAACAGTTCAATCTGGAGATTGGAAAGCTGAAAAACACGTTCCAGTTATTCATATCGATAAAAAAGAAGGATTCACAGCAGATGATTTGTCAAGAATTTTCAAAGAAACACTTCAAAAATTCTGGGGAGAAGACGTTGAAATCAACGAAGGATCAGAATTAACATGGATGAGACAACCTCACTACTACATGGGATTGTATCCATACACTTACTCCGCAGGACTAACAATCGGAACACAAGTATCCAAAATGATTGTCGAAGAAGGAAAACCAGCAGCAGACAGATGGCTTAAAGCATTGGCATTAGGCTCCACAGAGGATTCTGTCGGAATCGCAAAAGCTGCAGGAGTAGACATCACAACAGATAAACCACTCAAAGACACCATCGAATACATCGGCAAAGTAATCGATGACATCGAAAAATACGACAAATAATATAAAATTGGCACCGTTTTGGTGCCAATTTACATAGATAAGAGGCAACAAATGTATATACAATTTAATAATATTAAAAAATCGTTCGACGGAAATACTGTACTTGACGTTGAGAATTTACAAATAGAAAAGGGCGAAATAGTTTCAATTATAGGAAAAAACGGATTTGGAGGAATTCAAATATTCAAATCAAACATACTACTGTCAATATTTTTATCGTTTGTATTTATGTATGGAATATTCCTGTTATTTATGGACTTAGCATTAATTTATGAAAGAATAAGTACATTTACTGGATTTATTACTACTGCTTTTTTGATATTTGGATATAAACTAACCATTGTACAAGAAGTTAAAAATATAATAGTAGAAGGACCTTTTGACTTGAAAAAAGTGGTATTTAATGCTATATTTGATAGTGTTAGTGATAATGGTTTTTAATATTATTTGTAATCGTGAATAAATTTATTAGTTTAAATGAAATTTTATTTTAAATGTAAATTTAAATTATATAGTGAGGAGAAATTTATATGATGATTGATAAAAGACTTATTAAAATAGTCGAGAAAAGCAAAAAATACGTTACATTAAATGTTTTGAGTCAATGGATATCATTGGTAGCAAATATTGTAATGATGTTTGCAATTACGAAAGTTTTAGGTAAACTTTACGATAAAACTTTCGATAAAAAAGATATTATTTATCTTTCAGTAGTGGTTCTATTTTGTTTGTTAACTAGAATGATTTGTTATTTTTTATCATCGAGAATGAGTTATTTATCTTCAAAAGAGGTTAAGATTACTTTTAGAAAAAAGATTTATAAGAAGTTACTTTCATTGGGAAGTTCTTATCGTGATGATGTTAATACTTCTGAGATAGTTCAGGTAGCGGTAGAGGGAGTTGATCAGTTAGAAACTTATTTTGGTTCGTATTTGCCACAATTTTTTTATTCTATGTTAGCACCTGTAACTCTTTTTTGTGTTTTGGCTCCGATAAATTTCCCTTCTGCGATAATATTGTTACTTTGTGTTCCGCTTATTCCAATTTCTATAGCAGTAGTAATGACTTGGGCTAAGAAGTTATTATCAAAATATTGGGGACAATATACTGCTTTAGGCGATACTTTTTTAGAAAATTTACAAGGATTGACTACTCTGAAAATTTATCAGTCAGATGAATTTAAGCACGAAAAGATGAATGAAGAGTCGGAAAAATTTCGTAAAATTACTATGAAAGTATTGGCTATGCAACTAAATTCCATAACGATAATGGATGTAATTGCTTATGGTGGAGCTGCTATTGGTTCTATCTTAGCTGTGTATAATTTTAAGACTGGAAATATTGATTTGTCGGGTTGTATACTTATTATTTTATTATCAGCAGAATTTTTCTTGCCTATGAGACTTTTAGGTTCGTTTTTTCATATTGCAATGAATGGAATGGCAGCAAGTGGCAAAATTTTTAAACTCTTAGATATTACTGAATCTGAAGATGGCGAGTATGAATTTAAAATGGGAGATATTGAAATCAGAGATGTTAATTTTTCTTATGAGGAAGATAAGGAAGTATTACATAGAGTAAATATGAAGTTGGAACACGGAAAATTCACAGCTATTGTAGGCGAGTCAGGTTGTGGGAAATCGACAACTGCAGCGATTTTAATGAAAAAAAACAAAAATTATTATGGATCTATAAAAATATCTGGAATCGAACTTTCTAAAATTACTGAAAAAAGTATTATGGAAAATATAACGTATATTGGACATAATAGCTATTTATTTAAAGGTACTGTAAGGGAAAATCTTTTAATAGCAAAGCCAAATTCCACAGATGATGAACTTTCAAGCGTTTTAAAAAGAGCTAAATTATTTGATTTTCTTCAAAATGAGAATGGTTTGGATACATTGGTTAGCGAAAAAGGAGGAAATTTATCAGGAGGTCAATGTCAAAGATTGGCATTAGCGAGAGCTTTACTTCATAATACTCCGGTGTATATATTTGACGAAGCTACATCAAATATCGATTTAGAGAGCGAAGAGGCTATTATGAATGAAATTCATAATTTAGCAAAGTATAAGACTGTAATTATGATTTCTCACAGGCTTGTCAATGTCAAAAATTCAGATGTTATTTACGTCATGGATAAAGGTCGTGTAATAGAAAGTGGCAGTCATGAATTATTGTTAGATAAGGGTTGTGTTTATGCTAGTTTGTGGGAAACTCAGCAAGAATTAGAATGTTATAACAAGGAGGAGAACCATGAAACAACGTAATGGATTTATTGTTATGAAAAAATTAATAGGATTGGTGAGACCGCTGACTGGATATATGATTTTGGCAATTATAATGGGATTATTGGGAAACTTATGTGCGACATTTATCACGGTGTTAGGAGGAGTTGCCCTATTAGATGTGCTAGGACAATCTGTGAAATTAACTTATATGACTGCTTTTGTTATGTTGGTGGTATTTGCGTTGATAAGAGGATTTTTAAGATATGCAGAGCAATCTTTTAATCACTACATTGCTTTTAAATTATTGGCTTTGATACGAAGTAAAATATTTTTTGCTTTGAGAAAGCTATGTCCCGCAAAATTAGAGGGAAAAGACAGGGGGAATTTAATTTCTTTAATTACTTCTGATGTAGAACTTTTGGAAGTTTTCTACGCACACACTATATCTCCTATTGCAATAGCAGTTTTATTTTCGGTAGTTATGGTGTTGTTTATAGGAAGTTTTCATCCAATATATGGATTTATTTCTGCAATTGCCTATATAACTGTGGGGATTATTTTACCAATACTAATGAACAGATTAGGTGGTGAAAATGCAGTTAATTTTCGTAATAAATCTGGAGAATTGTCGAGCTTTGTATTGGATAGCATGAGAGGTTTAGATGAAACTATTCAGTATGGAGATGGTGAAAATCGTTTAAATCAAATAGATAAAAAATCACAATTGCTATCTGACATAGAAAAAAATATGAAGAAAAATATGGGAATTAACGCAGCAGTTACAAATGGAGTAATCATTTTATTTGATATTTCCATTTTAATTTGTGCAATTTTATTGTATGAAAAAGGAGTTGTAAATTTTTCGGGAGTATTATTGCCGTTAATCGCGTTGATGAGTTCTTTTGGACCGGTTATATCATTGGCAAATTTGGGAAGCACATTACAAAACACATTGGCAGCAGGAAATAGAGTTTTAGATATTTTAG
This sequence comes from Finegoldia magna, assembly GCF_003182075.1. Taxonomy (GTDB): domain Bacteria; phylum Bacillota; class Clostridia; order Tissierellales; family Peptoniphilaceae; genus Finegoldia; species Finegoldia magna. Next base: position 32,642 of record NZ_QGTH01000020.1, on the reverse strand, counting down.
AGGAGGAACCTCTTGTAAAAGATATTCAAGGAAAATCAGAAATAAAATTTCAAGGAGCTTATGCGAATAACGTTAGCTTTGCATACGAAAATGAAAAAATATTAAAGAACTTTTCAATGGATATACCTAAAAATAAAATTATAGGGATTGTAGGGAGAAGTGGTAGCGGGAAATCAACTATCTTAAAATTATTTATGCGATTTTGGGACGTTCAAGAGGGAGAACTAAAGATTTCTGACAAAAAAATCTCTGAGATTAACACAAAAAATCTCAGAAATATGGAAAGTTTTGTAACTCAAGAGACCCACTTATTCCACGATAGTATAAAAAATAATTTAAAAATAGCAAAATTAGATGCAACCGATGAAGAGATAGAAAATGCTTGTAAAAAGGCGTCTATTCACGATTTTATTATGACGTTACCTAAAGGATATAATACATCGGTTGGAGAGTTAGGAGATACACTTTCAGGAGGAGAACGTCAAAGGTTGGGACTTGCAAGGGCGTTTTTGCACGACGCACCTTTTATGTTACTAGATGAACCTACATCAAATTTAGATAGCCTTAATGAAGCTGTCATTTTAAAATCTCTTTATCAACAACAAGATGGTAAAACAGTAGTATTGGTCTCTCATCGTCTGTCTACAATGAGAATTGTGGATAAAGTATATTCAGTAGAAAATGGTAGGGTGAGTTAATCAAAATGGATATAGACAAAAAAAGAAAAAAAGAAATAAAAATTATAAGCAATATGATTGACTTATATTGTAAGAAGAACCAGAAATCAATAGAGGACTTGAGTGATTATGAAGAATTAAAAAATTATGCTATTAAAAAGATAAATTCTTGTCCATTTATAGAAACAAAGACTTTTTGCTCTAATTGTAATGTTCATTGCTATAAACCGGATATGCGTAAAAAAATCTGCGAAGTTATGAGGTTTTCTGGGCCACGAATGATTTTTTATCATCCAATTATGACTATTCATCATATAATTTTAAGCAAAAAAAGAAAGAAGTAGAGGTGAATATGAAATTTAAAAAGACAATTTTTATAATTTTAGGTTTAATTAGCTTGGGATTAGGGGCAATAGGAGCGATATTGCCGATGTTACCGACAGTTCCTTTTTTAATGTTATCTGCAATTTGTTTTAGTAAAAGTTCTGAAAAATTAGATAGATGGTTCAAAAGAACTAAACTCTACAAAAATAACTTGGAAACATTTGCGAATGGGGAAGGAATGACTTTGAAAGTTAAAATACGTATTATGCTAACGGTAACTATACTAATGGCGATTGGATTTTTCACAATGCTTCGCAAAAAACTATACATACCTTGTATAATATTAGCTTGTGTGTGGTTGTTGCATATACTTTATTTTTGCTTCGGAGTTAAAAGATATTCTAAAGAATAAGTTTTATACAAATACAATTAATATCACTTTATAAATGCCAAAGCTCCTTGATTAATTAAAAAATATTGGGGTATAAATACTCTGTAAGAAATTTTATAGGGGGTAATATTAATGGCTAAATTAACAGAAACAGTTCAATCTGGAGATTGGAAAGCAGAAAAACACGTTCCAGTTATTCATATTGATAAAAAAGACGACGGATTTAAAGTATGCGCAATCGTAGGTGAAGAAATCGAACACCCAAACACATTCGAACACCACATTGCATGGATTAAAGTATTCTTCCAACCAGAAGGAGAAAAATTCCCAGTAGAAGTAGCTTCTTACCAAGCAGCAGCTCACGGCGAAGGCGAAGTATTCACTAAACCACACGTTGACGCTTATGTAAAATCTAGTAAACCAGGTAAAGTATTCGCATTAAGCTATTGCAATATCCACGGTTTATGGGAAAGTGCTGAAGAAGTAAAATAGATTGATATAATGAGGACTCTTTGATGAGTCCTTTTTTTCGTGGGTAAATAGATACACATAAATTCATATTGCAAACACATCTTGTGTTATAATACTTGTAAAATATCAAACAAAGGTGATTAAATGATTGACGGATTTTACGATAGATATATGTACACTCCGATGCCCGAAATGCACAACGAGATGATTCCCGTAACGGTTGGTTGTTCTTATGGCAAATGCATCTATTGTGATTTGAATGTTGGAAAAAGGTTCAAGGTTTTTGACATTGAAGATGTGAAGAAATATATACGTGACAGAAAAATTTTTTACGAAGACAAAAGGTTTACTCCGAAAAAGTTCACGCTATTGGAGGGAAATGCTCTGTGTTTGAATAATGATTATTTGACGGAGATTTTGAAAGAAATCAAAAAGAATTTCCCAAATATGAAATACGTGTCGTGTTTTTCAAGAAGTGATGATATTCTCAGAAAAACTGATGAAGAATTGTTGGAACTTAAAAATCTGGGGCTTGATCGTATTTGCATTGGGATTGAGTCGGGAAGTGATTGGGTGCTTTCTTATCATAAAAAAGGCGTCACATCACAAGAACAATTGACTGCACTTCACAGACTCGATAATTTGGGAATAAAATATTCTGTCTACATTATGCTTGGTCTTGGCGGAGAAGCACATTCACGTGAACATATAATGAAGACTGCAGAGTTTTTGAACAAGGTGAATCCGTTTGAAATTGTGGTTGTGAATTTGGTTTTGTTCAAGAATGCAAAGCTTGTGGAAAACGTGAGAAATCACGATTTCAAAAGAGTATCCATCAGACAGCAAATCCAAGAGGAGATAATGCTTGTGGAAAATTTGAACAAAAGATGCGTCTACAACGGAACTCACAAGACTAAGGCAGTGGCTGTGACATCTGTAATTCCAGATAAAAAGGATGAAATTATCGCTGTTTTGAAACAAAGACTAGAAGATGATGACAAAGAAATGAACAAAAAAGAACGTAAAAAGTGGAATAGATGGGATGAGGGTTAATGGATACTGAAAAAATCAAAGAACAAACAGGAATAAATAAGGTGATTTTCAAAAGGGAAGTTACATCGACAAACGACGAAATTCTGAATCAAAAGGATGACGATACGTTGATGGTCGCATTTTCACAATCAAAAGGAAAGGGACGCTACGGAAGGAAATTCTTCTCGCCTGAAAATGGATTGTATTTTTCGTATTTGGTAAATGAAGAAATGACATTCCAACAATCGCAATTCATAACACCAATTATGGGAATTGCTGTAAGCTATGCAATTGACGAAATTTTCGGCGTGAATACGTCGATTAAATGGGTCAATGATGTTCTACTTGACGGTAAGAAAATCTGCGGCATACTCACAGAATGTAAAGTTGAGAAAAATATCTGCCACGATATTGTGGTTGGTGTTGGAATTAACGTCTACAAATCTGATTTTCCAGAAGATATAAAAGATACGGCTGGATTTATTGAAGAAAAAGATGATACAGACAAAAGAGAAGAGTTGGTAATAAAAATAATGCAGAATTTCCTAGAATTTTGGAGCGAGGATAGGGATAGTTTGGTTGAAAAATATCGAAATAAAGCTACGTTTATTGGCAATGAAATCAAAGTCCACAAAAACGGAGATTATATTCCAGCTACTGCAATGAATATCAATGACTATTTTAGCTTGAAAGTAAAATACAACGACGGAACAATTGAAGATTTAAATATAGGAGAGATTTTTTTATAAAATCTCTTTTTTTTATTGACAAACTAAAAATAAAATGATATTATCAAATTAACAAATGAACAAGTATTCATATGTTCATATAAAGGATGTGATAGATATAGATAAATTCAACGATGAGAAATGTGAAGTAACGCTAATTCACGAGGATAATGTAAAAAAAGCTATCAATGAGCTTCCGGACGACGAATTAATCGCCGATTTGTCCGATATGTTCAAAATTTTCGGAGATCAGACTAGGGTGAAGATTTTGATGGCGTTGGAAAGTGGAGAGTTGTGCGTGTGCGACATTGCAGCTGTGATGAATATGAGCCAATCTGCAATTAGCCACCAATTGAGAGTGTTGAAGCAAAGCAATATTGTGAAGACTAGACGTGAGGGAAAAGTTGTGTACTATTCCATTTCAGACGATCATGTGAAAGAAATTTTCGACATTGCGATGGTACACGTGCAAGAATAACGACAATAATTTAGAAAAAAATAAAAAGGAGAAAGTTATGAAAAGAAGATATACATTAGAAAATTTGGGATGCGCAAATTGTGCAGCAAAAATGGAAGACAAAATCAAGGAATTGGACGGAGTAAATTCTGTCACTGTGAATTTTATCACCACAAAAATGGTGTTGGACGTAGAAGATGATAAGTTTGATTCTGTGTTGAATCAAGCAAAGGACATCATCAAATCAATCGAGCCTTACGTTGAAGTAAAATAATGAATAAGGAAATAAAATTAACGATAGCTTCGGCGGTATTTTTTGTAATCGGATTTTTTATCAAACAACCATACGCAAGACTTGCGGCTTTCGCTGTGAGTTATCTGATTGTAGGAATTCCAGTAATAAAGTTAGCGTTTTTGAATTTGAAAAACGGTCAGTTATTTGACGAACATTTCTTGATGATGATTGCAACTGTGGGTGCGTTTTTCGTTGGAGAATACGCCGAAGGTGTTGCTGTTATGCTTTTTTATCAAATCGGGGAGATTTTCCAAGATAAGGCCGTTGGGAAATCTCGTGATTCTATCAAGGAATTGATGGACATTGCACCGACTTTTGCGAATTTGAAAACGGAAGATGGTTACGATAAGGTGGATCCTTACGATGTGAATGTTGGAGATATTATCGTAATCAAACCAGGCGAGAAAGTTCCTTTGGACTGCGTGGTAGTAGATGGAAGCTCCATGGTTGATACGAAGGCGTTGACTGGAGAAAGTGTTCCAATCACAGTCGCAAAAGGCGAAGAGCTTATGTCGGGTTACATCGTGGTGGACAAGGTTTTAAATGCAAAAGTTACCAAGGATTTTGAAAACTCTGCAGTGACGAAGATTTTGGATTTGGTGGAAAATGCATCCAGCCAAAAAAGTCAACAAGAAAAATTCATCACGAAATTTGCAAGAGTGTACACTCCAGTTGTGGTAATTGTAGCAGCAGTCCTTGCGATATTGATGCCTTTGATATTGAAACAACCTTTCCAAGTGTGGTTGTATCGTGCGTTGACATTCCTTGTAATTTCGTGTCCTTGCGCACTTGTAATCAGCATTCCGTTGAGCTTTTTCTCAGGAATCGGTGCGAGCAGCAAGGCTGGGATTTTGGTCAAAGGAAGTAACTACATCGAAAAGTTAGCAGAAACTAACACCGTTGTGATGGATAAAACTGGAACATTGACACAAGGTGTGTTCAAAGTTGTAGAAGCAAAATCATTTGACATATCAGATGAAGAAATGCTCCAATACGTTGCGAGCGCTGAGAAATCATCCAACCATCCGATCGCGCAATCGATTATTGATTATTACGGAAACAAAGAATACTTGAAGTTGGACTCTGCAGAAAATATCGCAGGACAAGGAATAAAAGCCGTGATAAATGGCAAACAAATCCTAGCGGGAAATGCAAAGCTTTTAAAAGATGTTGAATTTGAACCGATAAATACTACAGACACTGTTGTATATGTTGCGATAGACGGCAAATTCAAAGGATACATCAGAATCGCCGATGAAATCAAACAAGACAGCGCTCAAGCTATAACTGATATGAAAAATGTCGGCATCGAAAAAACTTACATGCTAACTGGTGATGGCGAATCTGTAGCCAAATCAGTCGCAGAAAATCTCAAAATTGACGAATACAGATCCAAGCTACTTCCACAAGATAAGGTTGAAATTGTAAAAGAATTGATAGAAAAAGGAAGAAAAGTTGCATTCGTAGGAGATGGAATCAACGATGCACCAGTGCTTGCACTCAGTGATGTCGGAATTTCCATGGGGCAAATCGGAAGCGATGCGGCAATCGAAGCGAGTGATGTCGTAATCATGACAGACGAGCCAACGAAAATCGCACAAGCAATTAAAATCTCCAAGAAAACACTCAAAATCGCAAAACAAAACGCGTATTTTGCAATCGGCGTGAAAATAATTGTGCTAATATTATCGGCGCTTGGACTTACAAATATGTGGGCTGCAATCTTTGCAGACGTCGGAGTTACAGTGCTTGCTATTTTGAATTCATTCAGAGCGATGAGGGTTAGTTGAGTAAAATCGAAATCTCATTTATACTAATCGTAAAGGAGATGATAAAATGAGAATAGTAGGCTATGTATTTTTGGGAATATTTGCAATAGCACTCATTTACGGGATTTATTCAATATCTAAAATACTGGCAATCGCTAAGATTAGAAAAAATGTCAACTCAGAAAAAGTGTGGCAAACTATCTCGCAAAACAATCGCCAACCAGTAGCGTTGGATAGAATCTTGATGAGGAAAAACAACAGAAAATTTACAAAAAAAGAACTAGAAATGATATTAAAAAGAATATCTACTTGTAGAAAATGCATCCTTGTAGGATTATTAGCATTGATACTTGCAATTGTGTTTATAGCGATAGGGTAATGACAACGTAATGAAATTACACGAATAAATGTTGATGTTTTATCGTAAATGGATTAGAATATATTTACAAGGAGGTCTATTATGTCAACTGTTAATTTAAATATTAGAACTGATAAAGAAATTAAAGAAAAAGCAGAAAATATTTTTCAAGAGTTGGGGCTTAATATGACAACGGCAATAAATATGTTTTTGAGAACATCGATAAGGGAAAATGGAATCCCATTCGATTTGAAAATCGATGCAGTAAACGATGAAACAAAACTTGCGATTGAAGAAGGAAGAAAAATCGCAGACGACAAAACAATCGAAGGATACGTAAGTATCGAAGAATTGAGAAAAGCTCTTGAAATATGAAATACGAAATTAAGTTCACTAGTAAATTCAAAAAAGATGTAAAAATTGCAAAAAAACAGAATAAAAATATCGAAAAACTATTTGAAGTGATAGAACTTTTAGCTGATGGACAAACTTTGGATACAAAATACAGAGATCACAGTCTTATTGGCAATTACAAGAATACTAGGGAATGTCACATAGAACCAGACTGGATTTTGATTTATGAAATAAGAAATGATATTCTTGTATTAATCTTAAACAGAGTCGGATCACATTCAGAACTTTTCAGATAAAAATAGCGTCAGAGTAAAATCTGACGCATTTTTTAATTTAATCTATGTAAGTTATTTTATAGCTCATTACTTGTCCAACTCTTCAAAAAGAGAATCAATATTGTCAAAAACAGGTTGGTCGCCATTTTCAATCGAAACTTTTAGTTCTTTAACGGATTTTTTTAAATTTTCAATCACACGTTCTGGATATACAGCTACAGGGACGAAAATAATCTTGCCATCTTCTTCCATAACTTCGAATTGATCTCCTTGACTCAAATCAAGAGAATTCACAATATCTTTTGGAATTGTCACTTGCGACTTTGCTTTAAGTTCAACTAACATATTATCACCTCTCAAGTTAGAATTTCCTACTTTCTAACTTAATTGTAATATCTTCTATTTAAACTGTCAATAAAAATAGCGTCAGAGTAAAATCTGACGCATTTTTTAATCCAATAAATGTGAGCGTTTCAACACTGGGCGCACTGCCATGTACAAAATATTTGCAACGATAACAGTCACAACAGCATTGAAGAAAGTTACACCGGCACTGATTTTCGCCAATGCAGATGCTATTTGTTGTGGTTGACCCAAGACATATAATTTATAAAAATAACCTACAAATGGATCAGCAAACACGTTGAACAACATCCCTGCACATGAAGCGATAACAGCCCACTTCAAAATGTATTTGTTGTCGTTAGATTCGTTGATTTTCTTGGATTTGTGAGCGATTGCTCCCACAATCAAACCAATACATAACTTCAACACGAAAGTCTTCGGAGCGACCATTATATACACAGGATCCATGATGTCTGCGATAGTCATTCCGATAGCACCAGCAAGTCCACCGTAAAGTCCGCCGAGTAAAAGCGCCGCTAAAACCAAGAACACGTTACCAAAGTGAATCGATGTGAAATCTCCACCTGGAACAGGAACCTTGATTTGCAAATAAGTGAACGTGATGAAACACAAAGCAGCAAGCACTGCACATTGAACAAGCTTGTGAGTTTTTCTGTTCAAATAAACCCCTCCTCAAAATATTTATAATTAAAGTGTATTGAATAAGGTATAATTTGTCAATTTCTGATTATGTTTATTAAATAAAAATCAACTTATTTTTTATATCACACTAAATGGAATTGACAAGAAAAAATTTTAGAGGTAGAATAATAATCAATATCAAAGATAATGATTATTATTTTTTGTTTGAAAGGAGAAATTATGAAATTAGATAAGAAAAAAATAATGGCGCTATTTCTTGCGGGAATTATTACGACAAGTATGATTCCTCTTGAGAGTTTAGCAAATAACGAAGTTGACTTTAGTAAGAGTAAGTTTGAGCAGAATTTGAATGAGAAAACAACTAAAAACAAACCAGATGCTGTTTCAAACTCTACTAATAAGGAAGACAAGCCGCAGGATGAAAATGAAAATCCATCTACACATGAAGACAACCATACAGAAAATGCTAATGAAAAAACAATAACTGTAGATGAATTATTTAAAGGACAAAAAGGAACGAAAAAAGATCCTTATACAATTAATGATACAGATCAGCTTATAAAATTTGCCTATAGTTTATCAAAAACACAAGATTACAAAGGGAAGTACGTTGAGCTTTCTAGTGACATTGAATTAAATAATGATTGGGTTCCTGTAGGATTGGGAGAATACGCTTTTAATGGTCATTTTGATGGTAAAAATCATACAATAAATGGATTAAAAATTGGAAGCGAAGATAATTTGCACAAAGATCCATCAGAAAAAGATAAAAAAATTGTTTTTTATGGATTATTTGGAGTGCTAGGAGCTAATAGCTACATAGAAAATTTAAAAATAGACGTTGATTTTAATTTAATATCAGACAGTGCGCTTTATGTTGGCGCATTAGCAGGATATGCTAATGGTTCAACTATTAATAACATAGAAGTTACTGGTAAATTAATTGGTAAAACTACTCATCCAAAAACAAATATTTTTGTAGGGGGAGTTATTTCAAATGGAATTAGACAAAAAATAGTAAATTCAAAAAGCGATATTGATATAAGAGTAGAATCTGATGGAGGGCTTGCCGAAGGTGGAGGAATCATGGCTCTTTCTAATAGGGGTCTTATTTTTAATTGCTATTCTAAAGGTAATATATCAGCAAATGCAAATAGAGTTACAAAAGAAGGAAGTACTGCTTTAGGTGGAATTTGTGGAGTAAATGCGGGAACTATTTCAAACTGCTATTCTACAAATGATATCATTAGCGATTGTTACACTGGTTTTATTGGAGCGATAACAGGATGGGTAACTGGAATTGGATCAACTTTCCAAAGCTATTATGATAAGGATTCTGTCCTAATTACTGATAATGCTACTAATAATAAAAATATTATAAAACCTTCTGTTCCTATTGGATGGATGGTTAAAGGTAGTGGTGTAAGCGACGAAGGAATGGCATATGAAGGTTGTATTAGTATGGATTTAAAGGGAATGACAAAGTCAGAAATATCGAGTAGTCTGGCTAATATACTAAATTCCAATCTTAAGAAATCTAGAATCAATTTAAAAAAAGGAAGCCGTTCAAAAGATTACTGGAAAAAAGATGAAAATCTAGCTGAAAATATTTTCGAATGGACAAACTCATCAGATTTTCCTGTTTTTTCTGACAAAAAGACATCGGTAGTTTATGATACAAATACAGAAAACCTTATAAAACAACTTCAAATGAATTCTAAAGAAGGAGTAAATGAAGGTGATTTTTACGGAAGAAGTAAGGATAAATCCTTAGTTGTAAAAGTTAAATTCGATAAAAAAGGTGATATTGTAGACATTATGACTCTTGAAGGAAGAGTTACAAAAGAAGAAATTGATAAAATAATTAATAAAATAGATAAAATATCTGATATCAAAAACAATAAATTAAAAGAAGCTTTATTAAAAGCAGTAGAAAAATCAAAAATAAATGATATAACAGACTATTCAAAGCTAAATTATAATATATTTGAAAAAGGTAAAGGAACTAAAAACGATCCATTTATAATAGATACTGAAAATCAATTTCTGGATTTTGCTAGATCAGTTAACGAAGAGGAAAACTATGCTGATAAATACGTAAAATTAAATAGAGATATTAAACTTACAAAAGAATGGATAGTGGTAGGCTCTCAAGGCAAACACCCTTTTAAAGGGGATTTTAACGGTAACAATCATACTATTTCAAATATGAAGCTTGGTTCAGAAAAAACACCTCGCCAATACAGATTTGCGGCTCTTTTTGCAGTAATAGATGGAGGAAGGGTTTATAATTTAAACATTAAAAATTTTGAAATATATAATACAATTTTATCTGAAGATAGAGTATTTGTCGCAGCTGTTGCAGGTGGAATACAAAATGGCGCTTTTATTGATAATGTAAATGTTAACGGAAAAATACATTCAAAATCTATGAGGACGCAACAATATATAGGAGCAATTGCAGGGCAATCATTGAAGTCTAGTATAATAAACTCAGCTGCAGAAATTCAAATTGATGCAAAAGGAGAATCAAAAGATATTTATGCAGGAGGACTTGTTGGAATTAATGCTTTTGGAGCACTATTCAACAGCTATTCAAAAGGAGATATAACAGCAGATAGCTTATTAAACAAAGTATCCATAGGAGGGTTATGCGGATACCAATCAGGCGTTATTTTCAACAATTACTCTAGTGTAAACCTAAATTCAACTTCTCCTACAACAGATGTTGGTGAACTAGCAGGAAGATCTACAGGAACAGGAAAAAACTTAAATAATTTTTACAATAAGAATTCAGTAGTAAAAGTAACCGGAAAATCTAAAAAAACAAAAAATGGATTTGGAGTTGTAGTGAATGACTCTATAGTTGAAAATGCAAAGGATATCGACAAGTTGAATGATTTAGATTTTGTGAAAAAATTAAATACAAATTTATCATCAGAAAGTTTTAGAAAAGCACTTGATTTTGTTAAAGCTGATAATAAAAACAATATAAAATTAGAAAAATGGGAATTAAAGGGAGGTTATCCTAAGTTAGAAAGTTCAAACTCTAAATCAATGAAAAAAATCTATAGAATATCTGGACAAAATAGAGAATTAACTGCCATAGAAGTATCTAAAAAAACTTATCCTAATGGCACGGATACAGTTATTATAGCTAATAGAGAAACTTTTTCTGACATAATTTCAGCATCTCCTTTAGCTAAAACTGAAAGAGCAGCTATATTATACACATACAAAGATGAAATTTCAAAAGATACATTAAATGAAATTAAAAGGCTAAAAGCTAAGAATATTATTATAATAGGCGGAGAAAATTCTATTAAAGTAGAAGTATTAGACAAGTTAAAGAATAATAAATATTCTGTAACTAGAATAGCTGGTAAAGATAGATATAAGACGAGCTTAAAAATTGCAGAAAAAGTTATCCATAAGTCAAATTCTAAGCAATTACAAATAGCAAGTGGAGAAAATTTTGCAGATGCATTGGCAATAACTAATTTATCTAACCGAGATAACACACCAATATTACTTGTAGCAAAAGACACGATTGATTCTGAAAGTATGAAAACATTAAATAAATTAAACTTAGAAAAGATAAACGTAGCTGGAGGAGAAAAATCAATCTCAAATAAAACTTTTAATACTATAAAATCTGTCACTAAATCAAAAGTAGAGAGAATTTCAGGAGAAAATCGCTACGAAACAAGTTTTAAGATCGCTAAATTGATGAACAAAACAGATAAATTTATAATAGCAAGTGGAGAAAACTTTGCAGATAGTTTAGTGGCGTCTCCATATGCAGATAAAGAAAATGCGGTATTAGTATTAAGTGCTAAAGATGAGTTATCATCAGAAATTAAAGAATATCTGACAAAAAACGAATCAATAATAACTATAATAGGTGGAGAAAAATCAATATCTAATAATATTGAAGAACAACTTAATAAATAAATCAAAAACCAGCGTTATTTTATAAAACGCTGGTTTTAAATTCTACACATCAATGTAGTCGCCATACACAGGATACAAGTTGTACTTCGTCAAATAACGTTCTACTTGGTCGACTATTCGTGTGTCGTTGATTAAGAATTGTTCGTCGACTTTATCTTTTTCATCATTACGTCTTCCAATTCCTGTGTCTACACTTGCAGAGATTTTGGTAGCTCCCATTAAGGTGACAAGTTACGAAATTCGTTGGATTCTCTGGTTGAGATTATGGTTTGCCAACAACATCATTAGATGATAAAAGGAGAAAAGAAAGAACTTATAGGCTAATAACAAGAGACGCAATCTTAGAAGTTGATATAAAAAATCATTTAACAATATTTATGATATAATTATAGCAATTAAGAGGTCAAAGAGGTGCTTTGTATGAATAACGAAAACAATATAGATAGAGTTCATGATGATGTTTTTAATAGTATAAAAACATTAATGGATAAGGCAAGAAATGAAGTTGCAAGAGAAGTCAATAATATTTTGGTGCAAACTTACTGGGAGATTGGACGTATCATTGTAGAAGATGAGCAAGGACATTCAGAAAGAGCAGAGTATGGGAGAGAATTGCTTAAAGATTTATCTAAGAGATTAACTAAAGAGTTTGGGCGAGGATTTTCAGTATCAAACTTGCAATTTATGAGGAGATTTTTTCAAGAATATGAAATTCAACAGACAGTGTCTGTTAAATTGACCTGGTCACATTATTGTGAACTTTTATCCATTAGCGATGAGAAAAAAAGAAGTTTTTATGAAAAAGAAAGTATCAACGCAAATTGGTCAGTAAGAGAACTTAAAAGACAAATTAAAACATCGCTTTTTGGAAGGTTGCTCTTATCATCAGGAGAAGAGAACAAAGAAAAAGTCCTAGACCTAGCCTTAAAGGGCAATGAAATAAATAAGGCATCTGACCTCGTAAAAGACCCTTATGTTTTTGAATTTTTAGGATTGCCAGAAGAAAAACCAATGATGGAAAGTGATTTGGAAAAAGCGCTTATAGACCATATCGAAAAATTCTTGCTTGAACTTGGTAAGGGTTTTATGTATGTAGGTAGCCAGCAAAGAGTAACCCTAGGCAACACTCATTATTATGTGGACATGGTATTTTACAATAAGATTTTAAGGTCTTATGTTTTAATCGAACTAAAAACGAGCAAGCTCATGCCAGAAGCAGTAGGTCAAATCAATATGTATCTCAATTATTATAAATCAGAAGTTAATGATGAGATGGACAATGAACCGATAGGAATAATATTGTGTACAGATAAGGACGGGGTGCAAGCAGAATACGCATTAGGAAACTTATCAAATAAAATATTCGCATCAAAATACACCCTATATATCCCAAATAGAAAAGAGCTTGAAGAACAAGTTGAAAAAGTAATAGAAAAGTACAAGGAAAAATAAAATATAAATTGGAGAAGTAGAGAAAAAATCTACTTCTTTTTTATTGCAAGGAAGATTAAAATGGAAATAAACAAATGATATTAATGTCAATAAATAGATTGAACTTATAAGTTTGAGAATGATGTAATTTCATATAGGTATTAAACGATTTCGTTCAGTTTTTTGTCATTATTTGCATTTTTCACTTGGTATCAGTTTTTTGCTTCTCTTATGTTGCTTTCCATTCTTTTTTACACATTTGCTTATTGACCCACTTTATAGTATAATTTTTATAAGTTAAAGGGAAGAGAGGCTATAAAAATCTCAATTCCAGTAATTCATTAATCAAGCTTAGAATTACGGCTATTAATCCAATAATGGCAGTTATTAGATTAATTATATTGTCGTTTTTTAAGCTTGATTTTTTATTACTTTTTTTATGCTTATGCATTCAACTGGTTTGAGAATGATGTAATTTCATATAGATATAAAAAAAAGCCCACCAATGTGGGCTTATGATAAGATATAAAATTTTATACATCAATATAGTCGCTATACACAGGATACAAATTGTACTTTGCCAAGTCGCGTTCTACTTGGTCGACTGTTCTTGTGTCGTTGATCAAAAATTGTTCGTCGCCTTTATCTTTTTCATCGTTACGTCTTCCTATTCCTGTGTCCACGCTTGCGGAGATTTTGGTAGCTCCCATCAACAACGACAAGTTACGAAACTCGTTAGATTCTCTGGTTGAGATTGTGATTTGCGCGAATGGCAAGAAGATTCTGGTTGCGATTATAAATTGCATCAATTTTGTCTCAGGAACTTCTTTTATGTTCAAATCTTCTTCGTTTTTTGTTGGTCTGATTCGTGGAAATGATATGCTGATTTCTGCGTGTGGGTATTTTTTTTGCAGTAAATTTGCGTGCATTCCCAAACAAAAACAGTCTTCAATTCCATCGGAAAGTCCGAACAATGCCCCGAATCCTACGCCTCGAATTCCTCCCATAATTGCGCGTTCTTGTGTGTCCAATCGATAAGGAAAGCAAGATTTGTGTCCTGTTGGGTGATAGAATTTGTAATTTGTGGGGTTGTATGTTTCTTGGAAAGCTGTGACGAAATCGCAACCTGCTTCGTGAAGTTTCTTGTAATCTTCGACATTTGTAGGATACACTTCAACTCCAACTACACGGAAATATTTCTTAGCCAATTTTACTGCGTCACATATATAATCTACCGAGGAGTATTTTTGCGATTCTCCTGTTAGAATCAAAACGTCTTCGATTTTTTCGCGTCTCATTTGTTTCATTTCAGATTCTATTTCATCCATGGTAAGTTTCGCACGGACGATATCTGATTTCGCTCTAAATCCACAGTACTTGCAGCTGTTTTCGCAGTAATTTGCGATGTAAAGAGGGCTGAACAAATACACGTTGTTTCCAAAATATTGTAGTCTTAGTTTTTGTGAGATTTCTCCCAATTCTTCTATAAAATCAATCGCAGCATCACTCAACATATTGTAATAATCAAAATGGTCCAATGCTTCGTTGTTTTTTATTTTACCCAAAGTTCTTCTGACATCATTAGCCGTTACATTTACAGATTTTACCTCAGATAATTTTTCGGAAATTTTATCGTAAATGTCCGAGTGAATGTCTTGCATATTGTTAAAATATTTGAATTCTTCCATTTGTCGCCTACTTAAAGAAATCTCTGAGTGGAGATGAAGGGTCAGCACCCGTTTCCAAAACTCTGCCCGGTTTTGCGATGTGAGCTAGTCTTCCTGCTTTGATTGCTAGTGCGAAAGCTTCTGCCATTTTGTTGATGTCGCCACTTGTAGCGATGGCTGTGTTCGCCATGATTGCACTTGCGCCCATTTCCATAGATTCACACGCTTGTGATGGTTTGCCGATTCCTGCATCAACAATCACTGGCAAATCAATTTCGTTGATGATGATTTGGATGAAATCTCTCGTTGCAAGTCCCTTGTTGGATCCAATCGGAGAACCCAATGGCATGATGCAACTTGCACCAGCTTCTTTCAAATCTCTAGCGAAGTTCAAATCTGGATACATGTATGGCATAACGACGAAACCTTCGTCAGCCAAAACTTTCGTAGCTTTCAACGTTTCTACGTTGTCTGGTAGCAAATATTTGCTGTCACGCATAATTTCTATTTTCACGAAATTGCCGCAGCCCATTTCTCGCGCAAGTCTTGCAATTCTAATAGCTTCGTCTGCGTTTCTCGCTCCAGAAGTGTTCGGAATTATCGTCACATTTTCTGGGATAAAGTTCAAAATATTTTTAGTATCGTCTGTATTTGCACGTCTAAGTGCCACAGTAATCATCTCACAGCCTGCAGATTCCACGCAAGCTTTAATAAGGTTGGGATCGTATTTTCCAGATCCAAGTATAAATCTTGAGTCAAAAGATTTGCCACCCAAAATCAATTTATCTTCCATTATTTTCCTCCAATAACCAATTAAGTGCGATTATAGCTTGTGCGCTTGCCGCCATCATCACGTTTGGATAGTACAAGCCGATGTCTGTTTTCGTTTCGAAATCCCCACAAACTACAATGTTGTTCATTTTTTTAATTTTCATATCTAATTTTTTCACGCCGCCAATTCCAGACACCGATATTAGCTTCTTGTCGGTTGCGATAAAATGTTCCAGCACCAATGATTTTGCGTACTCATCATCCAACGCTTCCAGTACGATATCGTAGCCTTCGGTCAAACTATCCACGTTTTTTGAGTCGATTTTGATATTTTCACAAGTTATATTTGCAAATGGCAAGAACTCATCGCAAATTTCTTTGAACGCATCGACCTTGAATTTTCCGACATCTGTTGGCCTGTAAATTTGTCTGTTCAAATTTGAATATTCGACTGTGTCGTAGTCTACTATTTTGATGGTGCCAATGCCTGATTTTGCGAGCATGAAGCACAAATTTGTCCCCAAACCTCCACAGCCAAGGATTAGAATTTTGGAATTTCTGAAAATATCTGTGTGTTCGGGAAGTTGTCTTTTGAAATAATCTTGCATTTTAACCTCCTCCAACAAATGAAAACACCTCGATTTCATCATTATCTGTCAAGATAAAATTATCGTAGTCGATTTTTTTGACGAGGTTTTTGTTCACTTCGCAAACCGTCAACTCCACATTGAAGTTCAAATCTTCAAGAACTTTTCTCAAAGAAGAATTTTCTTCGAATGGATATTTGACAGAATTTACAGTAATCATATTTCACCCCCTAAAAAAAATAACACGAAGGAAACCTACACCCGCGGTGGTGTACCCCTTCGTGTTAAACACTCTGTGATTATTATAGCACATTAATTTGAATTTTCAAAAATTTATCCGAGAAATTTGTCACATAAATTTTCAAATTTGCCCAATCAATTTGATTATTAAAAAAGAATAAAGGGTATACAATTTACAGCAAAACAAAAGGAGGAATGTTATGAAATTATATTACGCACCAGGCACATGCGCTGTTGCTTGTTGGATTGCTTTGGAATGGGCAGGCGCAGATTACGAGGTAGAAAAGGTACAACTTGGAACAGATGAATACAGAAAAATCAATCCGTTGGGAGCAGTTCCAGCACTAGACATTGGAGAAGGTATTGTGAGAAGCGAATTGGCTGCAATTCTTCGCTACATTTTGAACAAATACCCTGAAAAAGATTTGGGAGCAGATGAATCTCCTGAAGATAAGTTCCAATTTGATGAAATAATGGCTTTTATGACTGGAGATTTTCATCCAGCATTTGAAGCGTTGTTCGTACCAGCTGGCTTGACAACATCAACTGACGAAGCAGAGATTGATAAAATCAAACAAAAATCATTTGAAACTATAGACAAAATGATGACTCATTTGGACCGTTTGATTGGTGATGGCGATCACGTTTACAAAAATAAGAAAACAGTGTTGGATGCTTACGTTTATATTCTTACTCGTTGGAGCGAAATGACTCCAAAATCTTGGAAAGAATATCCAAATATCAAGAGAGTTTCGGAAGCTTTTGAAAAGGACGAAGTTGTACAAGAAATCGTGAAAAAATCTCAAGAATAAAAATATTGTATCGGTGTAGATTTATCTGCACCGTTTTTTTATTTAAACATATTATAGTGATATAATATAGATAATAAATTATAAGGGGTTGTGAATATGAATGATGAATGTCTGTTGTGTGGGAAACCGTTAGAATATTTGGACGAATCGCTGGAAATGGAGTGTGCAATCTGTCACAAAAAAGAACTCAGCAATACGAGATGTGTCGATGGTCACTTCGTGTGTAACGATTGTCACACAGATGGAATGGATGTGATTTGGGGGATTTGTAAGAATTCTACATCGAAAAATCCAATCGAAATTATGAATCAAATGATGGACGAATCTTTTTGTCACATGCACGGCCCAGAACATCGCATTATGGTCGGCGCGGCGCTTTTGACAGCGTTCAAAAATGCTGGCGGAGATATTAATTTGAACAAAAGTTTGAAGGAAATGAGAACTCGTGGCAAACAAGTTCCTGGTGGGACTTGTGGTTTTTGGGGAGCTTGTGGAGCTGGAATTAGCGCAGGGATTTTTATGTCAATTGTCACGGGCTCATCTCCACTTGCAAAGAATACTTGGGGAATGGCGAACAAAATGACTTCCAAAGCTTTGGAATCTATAGGAGAAGTCGGCGGGCCTCGTTGTTGCAAGAGAGATTCCTACATATCAATATTAGATGCAATACAATTTGCCAATGAAAACTTGGGAGTTGAGATGGAATCTAGTGACATTGTGTGTAAATGGTCCAAGCATAACAACCAATGTATAGGATTGCGTTGTCCATTTTTCGATAGAAATCACATTAATAATTAGGTAACAAGGAGAAATTATGTATTCGAAAGTAAACACGTGTTGTTTGGAAGGGTTGAACGGGTATGTCGTGGAATGCGAATGTGACCTTGCGAATGGTCTGCGTTCGTTTAACATTGTAGGTCTTCCCGACACTTCTATAAAAGAATCCAAGGAAAGAGTGCGCTCTGCGATTGAAAATACTGGAATCAGATTTCCTGTAAAACGTATCACGATTAATTTGGCACCTGCAAATTTGAGAAAAGAAGGTTCGCAATTAGACCTTGCGATTGCGATGGCTATTTTGCAATCAATGGGCGTTGTGGAAGATTTTTCAGAAAAATGGGCGTTCATCGGCGAACTATCATTGGACGGACGATTGAATCCGGTAAATGGGTCGTTGTGCATGGTGTTGTCACTGAAAGATTTGGGATACGAAAGAGTATACATACCAAAACAAAACGCACAAGAATGCAGTATGGTCAAAGGAATCGAGAAAGTTTGTGTGGGAAGCTTGGATGAAATCATCAGGATTTTGAATGGCGAACAAGAAACTAAAGTTCTGGATGATATTGACATCATGCAACAAGAAATACAATACGATGTTGATTTTTCGGATATAAAAGGACAGAAATTTCTAAAACGTGCAATGGAAATATCTGCTGCAGGATTTCACAATTTGTTGATGATTGGGCCACCAGGAAGCGGAAAAACAATGTCTGCAATGAGACTCAGCACGATTTTGCCTGACATGAGCTTCGATGAAATAATGGAAACTACGAAAATTTACTCCGTAGCAGGATTACTCGGAGAAAAAAACATCGTAACCACAAGACCATTTCGCTCGCCTCATCATACCGCAAGTCAAGTCAGCCTTATAGGTGGCGGCAGAGTTCCAAAACCAGGAGAAATCAGCCTCGCTCACAATGGAGCATTGTTCTTGGACGAACTTCCAGAATTTTCCAAATCGACAATAGAAGTGTTGCGCCAACCACTCGAAACGAAAAACATAACTATAACAAGAGTCAACGCATCCTTGTCATATCCTGCAAATTTCCTATTCGTTGCAGGAATGAACCCGTGTCCTTGCGGCTACTTCGGAGACCCAAACCACGAATGCACTTGTTCACAAAATCAAATCGCAAACTATCTCAACAAAGTCAGCCGACCTATACTTGATCGAATTGATATCCATGTCGAAGTTTCGCCAGTAAAATTAGACGAACTCACAACAGATGAAAAGTGCGACACATCAGAACAAATCAAAAAACGCGTTGAAGCAGCACGAGAAATCCAAAAACAACGCTTCGAAAAAGAAAACATCACAACCAACGCACAAATGAACACCCGACAAATTAGAAAATACTGCAAATTAAACGATGAGCTAAACTCCATCATACAGTTGGCATTCGATAAATACAAATTCTCCGCCCGATCATTCGATAAAATCCTCAAAATATCACGCACAATCGCAGACCTAGACGGAAAAGAAAACATCGAATCCAAGCATCTAATGGAAGCCATCAGGTATAGGACAGTGGATCAGAAATACTGGGGGTAGGGTATGAATGACAAGCTAAAATTAGAATCTTTCCTTGGTGAAACGAATCTTTACGATAAAAAAGAAAAGTTAGAAAAAAATAAACCGAAATCATGGTTAAAATCTGTATCTGCATTTGCAAATTCAAAAGGTGGCAAACTATTATTTGGTGTCAAGGAAGACAACACAATTGTAGGGCTAGAAGATTTTCAAAAAGATTCTGAATTTATAAGTGAAACTATTAAAACAAAAGTAGATCCAATCCCTGAGTTTGACATGGAATTCAAGCAAATTAATGATAGAATTATTTTGATTTTAGATATCTACCAAGGGAAAAATACTCCATATTTTGTAATTGATAGTGGTACTAGGACAGCATTTAAAAGGGTAGGGAATCAAAGTGTAGTTGCTACAAGAATAGATTTATTGAATTTATCATTAAAAGCGGAGCATGTAAGTTTTGATTCGTTGGAATTTAATAAAACAATAGATGATGTTACTTTTAAGGAATTGGAAATAGAATACAAAAATAGGACATCCAAAACTTTTGAAACTAAAGATTTGATATCATTTGGACTTATTAATGAAAATGGACATTTAACAATTGCAGGTGCACTTTTTGCCGACGGATATCAGGTATATCAATCCAGAGTTTTCTGCACAAGATGGAATGGACTAACAAAAGCAAACGGCAGAATTGATGCATTAGACGATCAAGAATTCGAAGGCAATATTATATATCTATTAAAAGCATCTTTGGATTTTGTCAAAAGAAACTCGAAGAAAATGTGGGAAAAAGGACCAATATACAGAATAGAATACCCTGAATATCCTGAAAGAGCTGTTCAAGAAGCAATAGTTAATGCATTAATTCACAGAGATTATTCAGTAGTTGGAAGTGAAGTACACATAGACATATATGATGATAGATTAGAAATAGTTTCACCGGGAGGAATGGCGGATTTAACATTCATTCAAGATGTAAACCCACTAAATGTTTCGTCTGTCAGAAGAAATCCAATACTAGCAGATTTATTTGCTAGAATGGATTTGATGGAAAGACGTGGTTCGGGTCTTAGGAAAATTATAGAATCTTATGAATCAGAAGAAAACTATACGAATGAAATGACTCCTGAATTCATATCTACAGAAACTAAATTTACCATAATATTGAAAAATTTAAATTACTTTGTGCAAAATGATGCACAAGGTGATACAAATGCACAGGGCGATGCACACAAAATGACACCAAAAGAAAGACGTCAAGAAATGATAAAAATACTTGAAGAAAACCCAGAGATATCAACATTGGAACTATCAAAAATATTCTCGGTTTCAAGAAGTACAATAAGCAGAGACCTGAAAAAGTTGCAACGTGTTGCACAGGGCGATGCACAAGACAATGCACAAAAAGATGCACATGCACAAGGAGATGTACAGAAAAATACACCAGAAAAAAGACGTCAAAAAATAATAAAAATACTCGAAGAAAACCCAGAGATATCAACATTGGAACTATCAAAAATATTCTCGGTTTCAAGAAGTACAATAAGCAGAGACTTGAAAAAGTTGCAACGTGTTGCACAGGGCGATGCACAAGACAATGCACAAAAAGATGCACATGCACAAAATGATACCCAAAAATGATACCCAAAATGATACCCAAAAACTGTGACCTATTGACAATATAGCAAACGTGATTAAGCACATACAACAAAAATAAAATAGAAATTTAATAAACACAAAAATCTTCCGAACTTTTATTGGTTTGCCAATAATAATGTCGGAGGATTTTTTTAACGAAATAGTCTAAAAATGGTTGATTAATATTAGAATATGGGTATAATTAGTCTAACAATAGTCGTGTTTTTTTAGACTAATAAATTGGAGGCATTTATGAATCAATTAGACATATTTGATACTGGCACAAAAATTGAAAAGCTGAGAATTCTTGATGGTAGCGGTAAAAAAGCTGAAGAAGGTACGAAGCACAAGATATATCATGTTGAGCTGAAAAACATCAGCTATAAAGATGTGGAGGAGCTGTTTTTCGGATTCAATGAAATCAGGGCTATTACTTTTTCTTATGACATCAAATTTGTAAATAAAATTATGAAGATGTTTGATTATGGAGAAATTATCCTTGGAGGAAGGTTTATGACTAGAAGAGACAGCGAACTTCATGAGCTTACATCAGAAGCTTATTTACTTGCAGAAAACATGCGATTGTCAGAAATGGCAGCTGATGCTGTGAGATCAGAAAAAGATTTGGTACAAATGATGAGAGAAGGATCTTTGTTAATAAAATCTCCAAAGTATGTTATAGATCACAGAAAAATCTACCTTCTTAAATCAAATGATGGACAAACAAGAGTAATCAAAGGCTCTGCAAATATGACAAGAAGAGCTTGGTCGGGCGATCAGCTGGAAGCTTATGAGGTGGATGACACTTTTGAGGCATACGAAGCTTATGCACAAGATTTTGAAACAGCTTGGAGGCTATCAGATGATATACCAGAAGATGTGGTAGCATCGAAAAAGACCGATAATCCAGAAAAAGATATTCCTATAATCAAAAAAGCACTGAAAACACAAAAAACCATCGTCTTAGAACAACCCCAAAATAGTGGTGAAGTTTACGAAAAAATCAAATACACGATCGATGCAGACAAGATTATGGAGAAGAACAAAGAACTTGTACGAAATATAAATACGAACTCGAAAAATGGATACATTGAAATACTGCCGAATATTATAAATAAAATCAGCGTCAACGCAAAAAGACTAAAAAGAAAAAGGATAGATGTCAAAGAAATAGAAAAAGATTATCCGAAATTAACCTTCAACTTCGACACAAAAGAAGCTTTTTTGGGTGAAGAATCACTAGACCTAAATCCCGAAAAAGAAGATGTAAAAAATGATATCGACTTATTATTTGAAGCTTTTGATAATTACAAGAAAGATTTCGTTGGAGATGTGGACAAAGTTAGAGATTCCCACTACAAGCTTTTAAATATTTTGTTTTCTTCACCGTTTCACGCAAAAATAAGATGTATAGCTGACATAAAAAACATCCCGACATCAAGCCTACCATTATATACATTATTGGCATCCAAAGGTTCCAACACAGGTAAAAGTTTTATGACAGAATTTATTCTAGAATTAATGACCAATAAACAGCTAAAAGCATTCTCTGTTAAAACAGCGCCAACAAAAGACATTGATGCCATGCTCGAGATTTACAAGGGAGTTCCGATTTTTATTGATGAAATAGACGGGCCTTATTACGCAAGACTTAAAGAAAAAATCAAAAATAGTCACCAATGCGAAATCATCCAAAGAGAAGAACAACCATTGATTATATTTGCAAGTAATAGCGTGAGTGACCCAGAAGAACCGGAACGAAAGAGAATGCCGTTTTTGAGATATAATGCTGGACTTAGAACTGACATAGACCCACTGTCCTACGATGGAATTAGTAAGAATATGAAAGTCAAAGCGACCAACTCCTTATACAAAGAATATCTTAGAAGGATGATTACAGAAGTGGACAAGCTTATCGACTACATGATTAAATCACATGATATCGCCGATGATTACTATCCTGACATGATGCAAATCTCATCAAAAACTTTAGTAAATATATTCAAAGAATTTGGCTACGAACTTCCAGATTATGTAAGAGAACTCAATTGGAATGATGATTTTTCATATCATGCAAAATACATCTCCAAAGATGCCATAGAAGGAATTAAGAAACTATGGGAAAATGAACCCAAATGCTTTATAATTAAAACAAATGTTATAATGATAACATCAGGAACTGACAAAGGCTCTAGGAAAATACTCGAAAGCTGGGCAAATTCTCTTCCTGTTGAATTTGAAGCAAAATATTCAGATAAGAAGGATATGTCCCAAATTACAGTGAACAGATTGGAACTTGAACAAGCATTGGGTTTTAGATTCAATAAGTTGGTCAAGCTTTTTAGGAGGTAGTAGAGGTGGTATTGTACATTTACACAAAAACAACAGAAGATATTTCTATTTTTGAAGACATCATGCAAATTATTCACAAAAAAGATTCAGACATATGTGTAAGTGTCGAACACATGAGAAGCTTTCAGGAATTAGAAAAGATAAAAAACGAGTTGACCAATGACGATATTTTAATTATCGGAAGCTTAAAATCCCTCGGAATAAACGAAAGAGACATCGCCAATTCTCTGAAATATTTTATTGAAAATGGGAAATGTCTGGTTGTTTCTAATATAGAATCCACCTATAAATACGGCGTATCTCAGCCGATGAATAAAGCTATTCTAAGCACAATATTAGACTCTGTTCTCTTAAACAACAAAAACATTATCGAGCTTCCTAGAAATAGGAAAAACAACTCAGGAAGAAATAAAATTGATTTTCCAAATAATTGGGAAGAATTGTATGAGAATTGGGAAAATAATAAAATTTCTTCAAAGGAATTCTTGGATAAATCTGGCCTAAAAAAAGCCACGTTTTATAATATGATTACTGAATACAAAGAAATCCTGAAAGCTAATGAAGCTTTTGTAAAAAAATATAGATTAGGATAGGATGACAATGACACGATAATTGAGACGATAGTTAGGAAAAAACAATCAATAACCAACCAAAAAATCTCCCGAAACACTCGGGAGATTTTCACATTATATCATTAAATTTTATAATCTTTGTGAAGTCTTAGTATTTCGACAAGCATTCCGTCACGATATTTTGCGAGCGACTCGTGAGTGTTGCCAATCTCAGCGGGTCTGTTTTTGATTGCTTCGTGAACTCCGTCGACTGTTTTCTTCTTAATATCGTCTGTGAAATTCGTGGAATGTTGCACACGAACAAAATGATGTACAAAAATGATATCCAAAATGATACCCAAAAACGACGACCTCTTGACAATTGAGAAACGCCTTTTAGTAAAGAATAAAATTTTAAAAATATTTATTTGGCATAAATGGAGAAAAATATGGCTAATTTGATAAATCAGAGAGCCTAGTGGGGACTAAGATTGATGACTTGAAAATTATGGATATATCTCATCTTACCGAGTTTCAAAAAAATCACAAGCCAGAAATTGCTATCTTGGCTGCGTCAGGAGAGCTAGCTCAACACCTATGTGACAGCCTTGTAGACAATGGCATAAAGGGTATTTGGAACTCTGATCCTATAAACCTTAAATTGACAGAAGAGATAGTCATTGAGGATGACCATCTTAATGAATCCCTATACACTTTAATCTACTATATAAATAACATACATGGCTATGATAAAAATAGTAACTAACAGCTAGGAATAATCTAGCTGTTTTTTCGTTGTAAAATAAAGAATATAGAAACATTGACAAACATCGATATGGGGTGTATAATAAACATGAAATCGAAATTTATCGATATCATTGAAGTTTATCGATATATCAAATAAAGAAAGGGGAAATTATGAAAAGATCATACGCAGAGTTTGCGCCTATATTCAAAGTTTTGTCTGATGAAACCAGGCTAAAAATAATTGATATGCTCTCATGTGGCGAGATTTGTGCCTGTGATATTTTAGAAGGTTTGAGTATTTCTCAATCAACCCTAAGCTATCACATGAAAAACTTAACGGACTCAGGACTTGTTAACGCAAGAAGGGATGGGGCATGGATGAGATATACTCTAAACCTTGAAAGAATAGGAGAGATTAAAGACTTCCTAGATTATATTACTGAAGATAAAGAAGACTGTATTTGTAAAAAATGTAAGGAAAAGTAAATGCTAAAGGAGTGTTAGTATGAAAAAAATGGTAATTTATGACCCAGCAATGTGTTGCTCAACAGGTGTATGTGGACCATCAGTAGACAAGAATTTATTAAGGGTATCCACAGCGATTAATAGGTTAAGTAAAAACAATGTAGAAGTAATAAGACACAACCTAAAAGATGAACCACAACTATACGCTGAAAATGATAAAGTAAGCAAGCTGTTAAATGAAGAAGGAGTCGATGTACTTCCTATAACAATGGTTGACGATGAAGTAGTCAAAACAAGAGAATACCCTACAAATGATGAATTTGTTGAATTTTTAGATATACCCAAAGAATATATAATGTCTGGTATAGCAATTCAAAAAATGAAAAAGAATAAAGGAAACAAATAGATAGGATAGGAGGTCAATGTGTATACAAGATTCAATCCAGAAAATATTAAGCTAAATAAGTATCTTTTCTTTACAGGCAAGGGTGGTGTAGGTAAAACTTCTATAGCTTCAAGTCTTGCTATAAACCTAGCAGACCAAGGTAAAAAAGTTATCCTTGTTAGTACAGACCCAGCATCAAACTTACAGGATATTTTTGAGACAGACTTAGACAATAAAATAAGAGATATAGATAAGGTAAAGAATTTAAAGCTAGCTAACTTTGAACCAGATAAAGCCCTAGAAGACTATAAGGAAAGCGTAGTTGGACCCCAAAGAGGAAAGCTTCCGGATGAGGTTATAGAAGCCATGGAAGAGCAGCTTTCGGGATCATGTACAACTGAAGTGGCAGCTTTTAAGGAGTTCACAAGCTTTATAGCTGATGAAGAGCTTGCAGCTGAATATGACCATATAATATTTGATACTGCTCCTACAGGACATACACTAAGAATGTTAGAACTACCTTCAGCGTGGACAAACTTTTTAGATAACAACAAGTATGGGGCATCTTGCCTAGGCCAGCTATCAGGGCTAGATGAAGAAAGAGGTATTTATAAAAAAGCTGTTGAAAACCTAGCTGACAGTGAGCTAACTAGCCTTATACTAGTTTCTAGACCTATAGAAACAGCCCTAAAGGAAGCGGCAAGGACATCAAATGAACTCCACGAAATTGGCGTAGACAACCAAATTCACATAATAAATGGTATGCTAGATTCCTATGATGATGATCTTTCAACAGCTATACACAATATGCAAAAAAGAGACTTGGAAGCAATGCCAGAAGGACTAAAAGACCTTGAAACTTTCTATATTCCACTTAAACCATACAACACATCTAGTATAGAAAATCTTAGAAAATTTTTCTCGGATGATATAGAAGAAAAAATGGAGTCTTCAGTTACAATAGACACTAGCAAGATATCAAGGCTAGAAGATGTTGTTGACGACCTATATAAGAACAATAAAAAAGTTATCCTTACTATGGGTAAGGGAGGAGTAGGGAAAACAACTATAGCAGCAGCTATTGCCCTAGCCCTTAATAAAAAAGGTCAAAAAGTTCATCTTGCAACAACAGACCCAGCCGATCATCTAAAATATATAATAAGCGAAAGAGATAATTTGACTATTTCCTATATAGATGAAGATAAGGAGCTTGAATCTTATAGAGAGGAAGTCCTAGGAAAGGCAAAGGAAGATGGGGCAAGTGAGGAAGACATTGATTATATCGAAGAAGATTTAAGAAGTCCATGTACCCAAGAAATTGCAGTTTTTCGTGCATTTGCTGATATAGTAGATAAGTCAGAAGATGAAATAGTAGTAATAGACACAGCCCCAACTGGTCATACAATTCTTCTTTTAGAATCAACAGAAAGCTATAATAGGGAAATTTCAAGAAGCCAGGGAGATGTACCTGAATCAGTAAAGAAACTACTTCCAAGGCTTAAGGACAAGGGTTATACAGAGGTTCTAATTATAGCCCTAGCAGAAGCAACTCCTTACTATGAAGCGAAAAGACTTAAGGAAGACCTAGATAGGGCAGAAATCTTTAATAAATGGTGGATTATCAACTCAAGCTACTTTGCAAGTGGCAGCCAAAACGAGATTTTAAAAGCTAGGGCCGATCAAGAAAAAGAGTGGATTAAAACAATAGATGAAACATCTCAATCTAACACAGCCCTTGTAGAGTGGATTCCAGAAGATTTAAAAGAAGACAATTTAAAAGACTTATTATAACAATAGGAAGATAAAAAAGAGGTGAAATTGATGAAAGAAACAAACGAAAAAATTAGTTTTTTTGAAAGATATTTAAGTATATGGGTTTTACTCTGCATGGCTGCAGGTATTTTGATTGCTAGATTTATGCCATCTGTTCAATCTTTCTTACAGTCATTGGAATTTAAGGGTCAAAACATAATATTAACAGTTTTAATGTGGCTTATGATATACCCTATGATGGTTAGAATAGACTTTAATTCACTAAAAAATGTAGGAAGACATCCCCAAGGTATAATTATTTCTACAATAGCAAGCTGGGGAATCAAACCATTTTTAATGTTTGGTCTATCTACACTTTTCTTCCATTATGTATTTAGCCAGTTAATACCCGCTAATCTTGCCAATGATTTTGTTATAGGAGCAGTTCTTTTAGGGACAGCCCCATGTACAGCCATGGTCTTTGTGTGGAGCAGTCTTACCAATGGAGACCCGGCGCAAACCCTTGTACAGATATCGGTAAATGACATCTTGATACTCTTCCTATTTGTACCACTTGTACAGCTTCTTTTAGGTTTAAAGGGTATAACTCTACCAATGGATGTTCTCATTATGTCATTAGTACTTTTTGTTGTAATTTCTTTAGTGGGCGGTTTTTTATCAAGATACTTTATAATAAAAAATAAGGGAAAAGATTACCTGGAAAATAACTTTATAAAAAAGTTTGACGGAGTAACTACCATAGGACTTCTTCTTACCCTCGTTATTATATTTACTTTCCAAGGTGATATGATAGTAAAACACCCACTTTATGTAGTTTTAATAGCAGTTCCACTAATACTTCAAAATGTGATTTCATTCTCTCTAACATATTTTGTAAGTAAATTAAGCAAACTACCTCATGAGATAGCAGCGCCAGCTTCTTTAATAGCAGCATCTGACTTTTTCGAACTTTCAGTGGCTGTAGGTATAGCCCTATTTGGTGTAGATTCTCCTGTTGTTCTTGCATCAACTGTAGGGGTTCTTACAGAAGTTCCCGTAATGCTACTTTTAGTAAGGATAGTTAATAATACAAAAAGCTCCTTCCCAAGCCTTGAAAGAGTTAAATAAAGTTAAGACATTAGAAAAAAGTGCGACTATAAAATGAACTGACCCTCAAAAGTTGGACTTTGTACCAGAGACATTTAGAAATAATGGATTTTTTAAAGATAAACACGTTGATGGTATAATAGGTATTTATGATTTATTATGTTACACACAGGGTGATGTGAGAAAAACCGTAGAACTATTATTGCCTATTTTAAGTGCATTGAAGTTCATACCAAGATTGTAGCGACAACTATTCAAAAATTTCTATACATTGTGGATGAGCTTAAGAACTTAAATAACAAAAGCTTTGCGGTTATTATTGATGAGGCACATTCTTCTACAGCTGGCAAGAATATGCAGGCTGTAACCCAATCATTAGCATTTTATGGTAATGAATTTTAAGATGAGGATGACTTCATCATCGATCAAATTAAAAAATCTGGTAAGCAGTCAAATGTTTCTATGTTTGCATTGACAGCTACACCAAAACCAACAACATTGAGAATGTTTGATAAACTTAATAAGTATGGAAACCATGAGGCTTTTCACCTATATTCAATGAAACAAGCTATTGAAGAAGTATTCAAAAATCTCCCAAAACACTCGGGAGATTTTCACATTATATCATTAAATTTTAAAATCTTTGTGAAGTCTTAGTATTTCGACAAGCATACCGTCACGATATTTTGCAAGTGATTCGTGAGTGTTGCCAATCTCAGCGGGTCTGTTTTTGATTGCTTCGTGAACTCCATCGACTGTTTTCTTCTTAATATCGTCTGTGAATTTCGTCCATGTAGCAGCATCTTCTAGCCAAGTTTCCATCGAAGGGCCGATATGGTCGAGTAAACCTTGAAGTCCGTGTTCACCGCCGCCTAGTTCAAATATTTGTCCAGGACCCATGATTGCCCATCTAATTGCAGGGCCAAATGTCAACGCAGTTTCGCAATCTTCCATGCTAACGACACCTTTATCCACCAAATCCATCATCTCACGCATAACCACAGCTTGAAGCCTGTTTGCGATAAAACCTGGAACTTCATTTCTGATGATGATAGGTTTCTTCCCCAATCTAGTGAATAATTCACGAAGATCGTTCGCAGTTTCTGGGTCTGATTTTTCTCCTTGTGAAATCTCAATCAGTGGAATCAAATGAGGTGGGTTGTAAGGGTGCGCTCCGAAAATTCTTTCGGGACGCTCAGCATCTTCTGCGATTTTAGTGACTAGTAGTCCCGATGTTGCTGAACACAAAACAGTGTCAGGTTTTGCGTATTTTTCAAAAACCTTCACGAATTCCTTCTTCACGTCGTAATTTTCTGGAATACACTCTTCCACAATATCTGCAAATTCAATCGCTTCTTGTTCGTTCGTAGTATATCTGATTCTTGATAAAATCGTTTCCTTATCCTCCGTAACGACCTTCTTCTCAATTAATTCGTCCACGTATTTTTCTATAATCTTCTTAGTTTTTGCTTCGCTTTCCAAACTTCTGTTGTAACTTTTAACATCCATCTTGCCCATCGCAAAAAGCAAAGTAAACGATGAACCAATCACGCCACCGCCAATTACACAGGCTTTTTCAAAATTCTTCGCCATAAAATCCTCCTTTTGTTAAATCAGATATTTGCAATAACTTTCAATACTTATATACCCAAACAAAGTCCACAAAACACAAAAAGAGTAGCTCACATAAGCTACTCCCATAATTACTCTGCTATTTTCAAATTATATAATTTCACAAACATCCACACAATTCCAACGCCTAGAATAATGTGACCGATGCCAGAAGTTCCATCGATTGCCGCACGAATAATCACATCCGTTTCCTCACGAACCACTTCGCAAATTCCAATCACAACCATATTTACAATTGTGAACGTAAGACCTGTAAGATAAATTTCATAAGGTTTCTTCAGTGATTTTACATCGTTCATATCCTTTGCCAATAAATACATCAACAAACTAACGACAAATCCAAGAACCAAAGTGTGAACGTGGATTTTGCCAAGATGAGTTACATCGCTAAAACCGTAGAATTTCGTGAATTCACGATAGAACACACCACCTATAAGTCCCATAATCAAAAGCGTAATAGAATTTGCAAACAAATTATTAACGCCAAATTCACTCACAAAATGTTTGAAACCAAACCACACAATCAAGAAATATGCCACAGTTTTAGGCATCATTAAAGCTCCAATTGCAGGAACTTTATCGCTGAATAAAACAACAGGAACGTAGAATAAGAATGACAACAAAATCAAAATCCACATATGCTTAAACGCAGGCACATCTTTCTTCTTGTATGACCACATAATCAACAGAATTCCCATAATCAAGAAAGGAATATTTCTATAAATTCCGAACATATAATTGCTATCACGACTTCCCCAATTATTTTGTGGCAACAACACAAGAATAATCCTCAAAGCCGCCAAACCATAAATAATCCATTTTTTAGAATTGTCAGTATCATTACTTTGATTGCGATAATAATGATAATAAAGTACATAGAAAATTGTCATTGTAATGCTAGTCACAAACTGACCCCATGATAAAGCGGATGCGTGAGCCTCAAAACCTCCTGGACTCAAATGAGAAATCACCCTTGGAAGTAAATGAAAACCATCACCAACTCCAAGCATAATCGCCATAACACCGAATAATTTTGCGCCCTTGTTTTTCTCCAACAATAATCTAACACCAAGAGCTACCAAAACTGACAAATAAATTACATCAAATAAACTCTCAAAAATCTTCATTTTTGATCCCTTCCTTTAACCAATTAATATGCAGACGATACTTTTGTAAAAAAATATCCCTAGACCAACCTTCCTTGAAATTTCTCTCAATCAAACTGTGAACAGTAGCCTTCATAAAACACACAAGCTCCAGCTTATTACCTCCCGTATCATTTTGAAAAATCTCATAATATTCCTTCTTCGTAGCTTTCCAACCATCTTCCAGCTCGCTATTCCAATACAAATACCTAAACTTGTACAGATTATACTCGCCATCTTCAAAAATCAGATCACATACCTCATCGCCAAACACATCCAACGCCTTCAACACATCGTTGTTATTTTGCCTTAGCACAGACATAAAAAGCAAATGGACATCCTTGGTTTCTTTATCCAAAATGTAGAAGTAGCTATCCTTTAAATCAGCAAAATATTGATAGAAACTTCCGCGTGCAATCGACAACCTATCCACAATGTTTTTTACATTGCAATCCTTGAACGGCTTCGAGGAAAACTCGTCTTTCAGAACCTTATCAATCAAATTTTTCTTATCTTCACTCAAATTATAAAAAGTTTGCTTCGGCATATAATCACCCCTCAAATAAAATGACACTCTGTCATAATTAAATTATATGTGACACAGTGTCATAGGTCAAGAGGAAAACATAAAAAATAGATTTTTAAATTTGAATTTTATTTTTGCTGAAATTTAAATCGAAAATTAAGACAATTTCCCCCAAAAAATGTAATTTGTTAAC
Source organism: Finegoldia magna (assembly GCF_003182075.1). Taxonomy (GTDB): domain Bacteria; phylum Bacillota; class Clostridia; order Tissierellales; family Peptoniphilaceae; genus Finegoldia; species Finegoldia magna. The sequence continues at coordinate 228 of NZ_QGTH01000020.1, read as the reverse complement.
GTTTGTGATATAATAAAAATAACTAAAAATTTCCAGGAGGGAAGCAATGAGTAAAGCTAAATTTGAAAGAACAAAACCACATGTTAACATTGGTACAATAGGTCACGTTGACCACGGTAAAACAACTCTAACAGCAGCCGTAACACTTGTATTAAACAAGAGAATGGGCTCAGGAGAATTCGTAGACTACGCTAACATCGATAAAGCACCAGAAGAAAGAGAAAGAGG
>NZ_QGTH01000019.1:26347-47171 GCF_003182075.1 Finegoldia magna | reverse complement strand
TTAAAACAAAATTAAACGGAATGTCCCCTGTTATGTACAGATTACATTCCGCTTAAAATATTATTAAATTATTCCGTGTTTACGGGTTCAGGTCATATATGAGAGTTATTTATTCAGAAAAATCACTAAAATCCTTGAAAAAACTCGATAAGCCTATTCAAAAAATGATTATTCATTATATGGAGAAATTAGGTCAATTAGAAGAGCCACGTGCAAGAGGTAAGGCGTTGTCAGCCAATTTGAGAGGATTTTGGCGATACAGAGTGTCGAACTACAGAATTATTTGCGAGATTGATGACGATAAATTAATAATCTGCGTTGTAGAAGTCGATCATAGGAAAAATATATATTAAACACTAAAGGAATGTTATTTGTAGTTGCGAGTTATTATTCTACAAATAACATTTTTTTATTTGTAAATCTCAAAACTTTTCCACACACAAAAAAAGCCACACAATGTGGCTTTTAATTACTCATTTATGAACAAGTTGGGTGCTGTATAATATTTTCGAGCGCCACTTACGACGTTATCTTTTCCGATTCGTGTGTAAGGGGCTACGAAGTGTTTGTTGTAGATGAACAGTCCCACAACTTGTGTGAATTTGTTGAGTACAGGAGATTTTTCTTCAAATTCCAAGAACTCGCACTTATTCATATCGTAATATTCTTGGAAGACGTAGCCTGTGCGGATAAATTCTGGAAGTTTTTCTTGCAATTCTTCTTCTCTCATTTCACTTCCTACGTATATTCCAAGTGATGCGTAGCCGTCGATTGGTTTGAAGATGTATTTATCTTTGTTCATTATGATTTCGTAAGCGTCTCGTTCTTCGATTTTTTTCGTGAATGGAACGTGTTCGTCGATGAATTTCTTTTCTTCATTATTCAACAAAGCTTGTGTTTGTTCGTCTCTGAAGATTTCAAATATAAGCTTTGAGTGCATCAATTGTGATCTGAATGATCCTACCATGAAGAATGCGTTGTCCATGTACGCATCCAAGAATGGTTTGATTTGATCTTTTATTTTTAACAATTCTAATGTTACTATTCTTCTGTAAACCAAATCTATCACGTAATCTCCGTGGCACAATTTGCCGTTTTTGTATTCTAAATCTCTGATGTCGATGATTTCGCAGTTGAATCCATTTTCTTCGTAGACTCTTTTGAATTCGTCAAATTCGTTTGGAGTTCCCACTTCTAAATTATCCACGATTGCTACATTCGGTTTCTTATCGGATACGTATTTTTTGTACATATCAGCTGTTTCCCAAACCCATGGAGTGAACATATCGACATTTTCAACGTCGTGTTTTTCCATGAATTTTTGCATAGCTTTTGTTTGAAGGAGAAGTTGTCCTAGTGTGTTGTCTTCGTTCATCGCAGATGATCCGTCTGTGTTAAGTTCGCAAAGCATGTAGTTTACTCCGTCGTAGAACACGTCGTAGCGACAGATTGGAACGGGAACATCGTATCCTGGATCGTGAAGCACAAGTTCTTCAATTGCTGGATCCAATTGGAATATTTTACGATATTCAGGATTTTCTATGAATTCTTTGGTAATTTTGTCAGTCATGCTCATCAAAATATTTGAAATGTATACAAAATCTGAGCGGTTCTTTTTGTTGTAGAAAAGACCTTGGTAGGTCATAGGGATTGGTTCTCCGTGATAAATCGCCTTAGAAACTTTTGTTTTGGCGATAAAATCCACGAAATCCCTATAATACATATCTTCGTCTTCTCGTACTATTTTATATAATTCTAATGAATATTCGTCATTAAACATCTAAATCCTCCAATTTAATTTCATTTTCAATCACAGCTTCACGAAGTCCTTTTTCTTTGTAAATTTGTTCAAATACATCCCTAGGATTCATTCCTTTTTCCAACATTTCTTCTAGTGGAATAAGATAGCCGATTTCATTTGCAGGAAGTCCTGCCTTTGCCATATCCACAAGCATTTTGCAAAACTCTAACATGTTTACATTCATAAATGTAGCACCCAGTCCTTTTTCACGTGCATCTAGTTTTGCTTTCATGCAAGATTCGTATGTCATATTTTTGAATAGCTCAGATAATTTGTCCAAGTTAGTATCGTCGTAGAACAATCCTTTGATTAGGGCTACTGCTGAGAAATTAAGTGGATATTTGATTTCATCCATCATTCTGATTTCGATGTATCTTTTCGCTCTTACATCGGGAAATACTATGGATAATGCGTGGAAAATCATATCAGTATCCCTAACATCTTCAAATACTTCCTTGAAAGTTTTTCCTCCTACATAGTATTGTTCGTGGTTTTCATCAATTGAGAAAATCAACGGCGTGTTTAATATATTTTCGGCGTATTTCTTGTAGCTCAAATCATCATCGAAACTAAAAGGATACATTCCGGACCTGTCAGTGTCTGTGTTTTCCCAGATAATTTCTCTCATGTTACGACTTTTTGCAGGATTTCCTTCGAAAATGTATGCGTTGTCGAATAAAGTATAGAATACTGGAGACAAACAGTTTGCGATTTTGTATTTCTTAACGAAATCTTTTTCGGATGAGTAGTCAATGCTTGCTTGCAACGAACAAGTTCCCTTCATCATGTTGTGAGCCATGTCTCCTCTTTCGTTGAAATATTTGTACATAAAATCGTATCTTTTTTTAGGCAAGATTTTAATCTCGTCGATTTTAGTCACAGGATGATAGCCCAAAGTCACCATCGCTTGGTTTTTCTTATCGAAAACTTCAACAAGTTTTCTCATATTTTTAATGTAAATATCCTTCAATTCGTCGATGTTCCACTTTGATGACAAAGCAACTTCGAATTGGCTTCCAGGTTCTGTCGACACTGCCAAATCATCATTTTCAAGTCCAAGGATAAAGTCTCCTTCCTTATAAGCGACACATCCTCCTTCGTGAAGTTCTCTGAGAGTTTCTCCGACTCCGTCTTCACCGAAATACGACACAGTCTTTAACGTATCTTTGTCTATGATGAAATGTTCCATCTCCATTCCGACAGTGAATTCTTCCTTTAATTTTTCTCCGCTTTTAATGTAGTTAATTACAGCTTCAAGCTGTTTTTCGTAATCCATTTTTACTCCTTTTTAATGTCTGCTACAGTAATATCACAAATTTTTATCAAATCTTCGGGAGCAATTTTGATTTGCGCTCCAATTTTGCCTCCAGACACGTAAATATATTCTTTATTTTCACAACTTTCGTCTATAAAAGTCTTAAATTTTGTTTTCATTCCAATAGGAGAGCAACCGCCTCTTATGTAGCCTGTAGTTTTCAACAAATCTTTTACGTGAATCATTTCAAGCTTTTTCACTCCGGCTATTTTCGCACACTTTTTCAGGTCAAGCTCGTCTTTTACAGCCACAACGAACACAAAATTTTCATTTGTGTTGGAAACTGTGACAAGAGTTTTGAACACGTAAGCTTCGTCCTCATTCAATTTGTTTGCGACATTTTCTCCGCTTACATCGTCTCCTACAGAGTATTCTATATATTTATACCCAATTTTTTCTTTGTCGAGCATTCTCATTGCGTTAGTTTTTTTCATAAAAACATCCTTTCATTATTAATATTATACTACAAGTGAAAATTTTGTGGATTTATAAAATATTTGATACATTTACTTGCGTAAAATGTCTGTTTATGGGTAAATATATACGAGGAGGATTTTTAATGGAACAAAGTTTAAACATTAGATATATATACCACAGTTCATTTTCTTTGGAGTTTGAAGACAAGATAATTATTTTCGATTATTTTCAAGGAACTTTGCCAAAAAATGTGAACGATAAGAAGGTGATTTTCGTGGTTACTCATTCACACGCAGATCACTACAATGAGAGTATTTTTGATTATGAAAATGCTAGTGATATTACATACATTGTCTCAGAAGATGTATACGAAGAGATTTTTGATTACGATACGAAGGACAATGTTGTATTTTTGGGAGAAGATAATATCGAAGATTTGAAGAAGCATTTCGGTAAAAAAGTTATAAAACTTGAAGTTGGTGAATCGACTTCTGTGTACGGTGCAGATTTTACAGCGCTTGGTTCTACTGATATGGGAATTAGCGTGTATTTTGAAGCAAATCATTTGAAATTTTTCTTCGCTGGAGATTTGAACAATTGGGTGTGGGAAGAAGACACCGAAGAAGAAAAAGAAAAGATGCAACAGGATTTCTCCAAGGAAATAGACAAGATAGGGCATGTTGACATTGGATTTTTCCCAATTGATCCTAGATTAAAGGAAAGATATGATTTGGGTGTGAATGAATTTGTCGACAAATGCAATCCGAAAGTTTTGTTCCCAATGCATTTTACAAAAGATCCAACAATCGTGGACAAATTTATCGACACTCACGATTACGAGGATTGCAAGATTGTGAATATGAAAAAGGAACACGATACTTTTCAAGTTATAATAAAATAATTGATTTAATATAATATTTTTGGTAAAATTAATATACAAGAGGGAGTAGCTTAAAAATATTGTGTCGTCATTACGGTTAAAACCCGGCACAAAGCCACTTTGGTTAGCAAGACTTTTGCCAGAAATGGTGAAAGTTTTTTTTATTATGAAAATTAACAGGAGGTAAGAGATTGGATTGGTACAAGGAATCTAATGAGAGTGTTATCAAAAGTTTGGACACTGATCAAAACAACGGTCTATCCGACAGTAAGGTAACGAGTTTGTTAGAAAAATACGGCAAGAACGTATTAAAAGAAAAGAAGAAAAAGTCCATGGCAGCCAAATTAAAGGATCAATTTTTGGATCCGATGATAATTATTTTGCTATTGGCATCTATTTTATCCATGGCTATAGGAGAAATTACAGATAGTATTATTATCATCGCTATCGTTATTGTGAATGCGGTGCTTTCGATTTATCAAGAAGGTAAAGCGGAACAAGCAATAGAAGCTTTGCAAAAAATGGCAAGTCCTAAAGCCAAGGTTATAAGAAACGGCAAGATTATGGAAGTGGATTCACAAAATTTGGTTCCAGGAGATATCGTAGAATTGGAAACAGGGGATATTATCCCTGCTGATTTGAGATTATTGGAATCTACTAACTTGAAAATCGACGAATCATCGTTGACTGGTGAATCGGTTGCTGTAGAAAAGAACGCTAAGGATGAGATTACGACGGACGCAGGAATTGGCGACAGAACAAACATGGCGTACAGTTCTTCTATCGTAAGTTACGGTAGAGCGAAGGGTGTCGTTGTGGAAACTGCACAAAACACAGAAATCGGTAAAATCGCAACGAGTTTATCACAGGTTGAAGACGAAGAAACTCCTCTTCAAAGAAAGCTTGCACAATTGTCTAAGCAATTGGGTATCGTAACAGTTGTTGTGTGCGCAATTGTGTTTGCAGTTGGATATTTCTTGTATGATTTTGATGCATTGAATATGCTTATGACTGCGGTATCACTTGCCGTTGCGGCGATTCCAGAAGGACTTCCAGCTATAGTTACAATCGTGCTTAGTTTGGGAATGGGAAGAATGGCAGAGAAAAACGCCATCGTCAAGAAACTTTTGGCAGTTGAAACATTGGGAACAACTACTGTAATTTGCTCCGACAAAACTGGTACATTGACTCAAAACGAAATGACTGTGAAGAAAATTTACGTCGATGGAACAGATGTCGATGTCACAGGAACAGGCTACAAACCTGTTGGAGATTATTTGATTGAAGACCGTAAAATGCAAGAAGATGACATCAAATCTCTTAACACTTTACTTCACATAATGAGTCTTACTAATGATTCGAAATTAATCGAAGAAGACGGAATTTACAAAATCGTTGGGGATCCTACTGAAGGAGCACTTCACACAGCAGCAGGAAAACAAGACATCACAAAAGATGAATCCAATCAAAACTATCCTAGAATAGAAGAAATTCCATTCGATTCAGAAAGAAAAATGATGACTACATTCCACGACAAATTCTTATCTGACAAAGTTGTATCCTTCACAAAAGGTGCACCAGATATAGTTATCGAAAAATGTAGCAAGATTTTAATCGACAACGAAATCAAACCACTAACAGAAGAATTAAAACAAAAATTATTGGCGAAAAACAGCGAATACGCTAAGCAAGCACTTCGTGTACTAGCTTATGCACTTCGTGAACACGAAGAATTACCAAATGAAATTACATCTGAAAATATCGAAAAGAACATGGTATTTGTAGGATTATCTGGAATGATAGATCCACCAAGACTAGAAGTAAAAGATGCAATCAAAGAATGTAAAACTGCGGGAATCACACCAGTTATGATTACTGGAGACTACTTGGAAACAGCTGTTGCAATCGCAAAAGATTTAGGAATTTGTACGGACGACTCACAAGCAATCATGGGAGCTGAACTTAACAATATGTCAGACGAACAAATCCGTGAAATCGTCAAAGAAAAGAGAGTTTATGCGAGAGTTTCTCCACAAAACAAAGTACAAATCGTAACAGCATTAAAAGAAAATGGACACATTGCAGCGATGACAGGTGACGGCGTCAACGATGCACCTGCAATCAAAAAAGCAGACATCGGAATTGCTATGGGAATCACTGGAACAGACGTTGCGAAGAACACATCAGAAGTTATCCTTACAGACGATAACTTTGCAACAATTGTAAACGCAGTAGAAGAAGGAAGAATAATTTACTCCAACATCAAAAAATTCGTATCATTCCTACTAAGCTGTAACATCGCAGAAATTCTTATCGTATTCTTGGCTATAATGTTCAAATGGGACACACCATTTATCCCAATTCAATTATTATGGTTAAACTTAGTGACAGACTCATTCCCAGCAATGGCGCTTGGAGTTGAAAAAGGAGAAGCTGACATCATGAACAGAGCTCCTCGTTCACCAAAAGAACCAATCATCGACAAGAACATGAGACTAAGCATCATCGTTCAATCATTGGCAATCACAGTGGCAACATTGTTTGCTTATAACTATGGATTGAACCACTTTGATGGTCATATTGAATCTGCAAGAACAGTTGCGTTTGCAACATTGATACTATCAGAATTACTAAGAAGTTATTCAGTAAGAAGTGAACACAAATCAGTATTCCAAATCGGATTATTCTCAAACAAAGCATTAGTAATGGGAACATCACTTTCATTATTATTAATGCTAGCAGTAATCTACATTCCTGGAGTAAATGACGTATTCGAAACAATACCACTTCACCTTGAACACTACAAAGTAATCTTGCCATGCGCATTATTGCCATTCGCAGCAGGAGAAATATTGAAAGCAGTAAAAAGCAAAAAATAATAGACAACAATAAAGGCGTATCGTGTGATACGTCTTTTTGTTTGAGATTGTAGGGAGAAAATCGTGTGAAGCGGACACAGGGATGGGGTTGCAGTACAAATGTAGGTCACATATCGCGCACGAATATCTTGGTGAAAATTTAATAATCTTATTCGCTCAGCCTCACTTCTGAAATCTTCTTTTTAGAATAGGAAATGAAGATTTCATCGTTCGAAGCGTCGCTCATAAGAAACATTAAATTTTCTATGGTGATATTCGTAAGTTTCGATTGTTTGCTTAAAGGTTTCGTAGAATTTACAGTTTCAAGATAAACATAGGTTAGAAAGTTCGCAAACATCTCGCACGAATATCTAGACTACAAAAATTTGTGATTTCTAAACCTCAAAATCCTGAAATCGCAAGCTCGCTTACGCTCAAGCGGTGCGATTTCTGACGGATTTTTTCGATTTGAAATCAATTAAATTTTTTCCGTATGATATTCTTAGCAAAAAGGCTTGACTGTTTTACATTTTTCTATGGTGATATTCTTAGCTTCGATTGTTTGTTTAAACGGACACAAGAGTGGGGAGTGCAACACGAACGTAGGTCAGATCTTTCGCAAAGGCAAGAATAATCGCCACACCCACGTTCATCTCCTAACCACCGAAATGAATACAAAAAACAGGGAGTATTCCCTGTTTTACTATTTTACGCACTATCTTGAAACAGCTGATGTCATTCCTTTTAACAATTGACCTGTGACGGCGTCTCTTTCATTTTCGTGTCTTTGATGTAGTGCTTTGAATGTTATGGAATATGTTTGCGATTCTTTGTCTAATTTAATTTCCCAATCTTTGATGTCTTCTTTTTCAAGATAATTTTCTTTTAGTTCCATTTCTTTTATTTTGTCTTCGTCCAAGAATACATTATTCTTTCTTTTTTCTTTTGTTACTGGATCTTCTCCTTCAAGGTCCAATCCGTTTTGCACTTTTACTCCATCTTTGCTGACGTTTGCTTCGGAGTCGCCGTTTTTTGCGACTATTCCATCTTTTCCTATATTTGCTTCTGAGTCGCCGTTTTTTGCGATGATTCCATCTTTTCCGATACTTACTTCTGAGTCACCGTTTTTGATATGTATGCCGTCTTCTCCAGAAGTTTTCACGCCAGTATTTCCAACGTTTTTCACTCCACAAGAACTTAGCATTACACATGCCAATAATACTACTAATAATTTCCTCTTCATGATATTATCCTCCTCAAATCTATTATACCCCTTTTATTGATTTGCAACATGGAAAATGTTTACAAAATGTCAACGATGTGTTAAACAAATTACAACAAATTACTGAAAACTAGGAACTTGATAGCCAAAATCGCAGCTACTAATATAATTGCTGAACATAAAACGAATACGCATTCTTTTAATTTAATTATAGGCTCATCAATTTTGGTGTTTTTTTCTATGTTTACTTTGACAATTCTTGTAGAAATATAAAATATTATCATGCTTACAAAATAATATTCCGTTAGATAGATGGATTTCATTATGAAAAAATCCAATATAACAGCCAAGATCAAGAATATACTAGACAAGTAGCATATTGATTTTATGGTATCTTTTCTAAGAGATTTAACATTTCTTGGCTGATATAGCAGCAGGAACTTTGATTTGTGGGCATTCATAACACTAAAATACAATATGAAAAGTATACTTAATAAAGTAGTGGAGAAATTCAATCCATATAAATTCTGTGGTGAATTTATAGAAGAAAACACACTTATGAAAAGTATTACAATTAGTTCGTATTTTATTTTGTCGCGTAAGATGTAATAAAAAATAAGTTTTGTCATATTATTCTCCTTTTATATTGGGAGCTTTAAGTAAAAGTGGATTAACACAAAAAAGGATTGTAAATAAAGGTATCATGTACCGTAGTTTTAATTCAGGCAGTATTTTTTCCAAATTTATACCTATATTAGGTATATATAAATATGAAGCAAATATAATATAATATGAAATTCTAAGAGCTGTGTACAGTATATTTGATTTTCTTGTGCTTTCTGTCAGATAGAAGAATAATGTATCCACAAACATGTAAAAATAAATAATTGAACCATACATAAAGAAAGATTTGATTTCCAGAATTTCTACAGAAGTTGGAAATAACAAATAAATTATGAAGATGTATGTAATCGTAGCTTTCTTATACATGAAGTATTTTCTGACTTGGACTTTGTTGAATCTTGGGAAAAAGGTCATAAAATCCATTTCTCTTTGAGTTATACTATCAGTTCTTATCTTGAAAAACCCCATAAAAGCTAGGAATAAAGCGCATAATTCTTTTATTGCATAAGAATTTGATGTTAAAGAACTTAAATATTTTAAAAATAAAAAAATCGCTGAGATTATCAAAATGAATTGGATTGCACCTGATATTTTATCTATTTTTATTTCTTTAAATCGTAACTTCATATCCAATTTAAATATTTCTCTCAAAAATCTCGTCCTCCAGTTGCTTCTTATCTTTTGAATTGGCGAATACTTTTTTTACCTTACCATTTTTTAAAAGCACAAACTCATCACATATATCAATAAGGCTATCTAAAATATGTGATGAAATCAAAATTGTAGAATTTTCCTTCAATTGAAGGATTAATTTTTTGATTTCATAGGAATATTTAAGATCAATGCTATTGAATGGTTCGTCCATAATTATGAGGGAATAATCACCCGTTAAAATGTTAATCAGAGTTAACTTTTTCTTCATTCCTTCAGATAATTCAGAAATTAAAGTATCTTTCTTATCTTCCAATCCAAGTTCAACTATTAAATCTTCGGACGTTTTATTGGAAGGGGAGTATTCATTTACAATTTTACAAAATTCACTTACTGTTAAAAAATAATACGGAGATACTTGAGAAGGTATGTATAAAATATCATTTTCGTTATAATCTTGGACATCAAAACTTGTGTTTGCTTTTATCATTTTGGATAATATATCCATCAGAGTTGTCTTACCAGCACCGTTTTCTCCAATTAGTCCAATAATTTTATTGTTTTCTATTTCTAGATTTTCGATGTCTAATTCGAAATTTTTGTATTTGTGATTTATTCTTCTTATAATCATGTGATCTCCTCAATATAATCAAATACTAGTTATATATATAATAATATATATTTGTAAAAAAGTCACACACGCTAAGTACCTATTTATAAATTATTTCAATAAATGCCACGTCTGCTTTTTCTCATATTTACTATTATGCTATGGTATAATAAAGTTGGAGGATAGTATGAGTTATTTTAATTACTGGACAAGTGTTCTGGTGGTGTTTGCAATTATATTTTTGTTTGCCAGAACGATTTCAAATGAAAAGCAAATTGTCGCATTTTTTTCGAAATTAATCTACGTTGTAATTATTCCGGCGAATATTGCGATTAGTTTGAGTGAGCTTACTTACAAGAATTTCAACATCAAACTTGGTGTATTTTTTGTGTATTTGTGGATATTGTCTAAGATTATGACGATGATTTTTCAAATCAACACAAAGGATAAGGATTCGTTGGAACCTGCGTTTATTTTCTCAAATATTATCGTTATGAGGCCGTTTTTGCAAAATGTTATGGACAAGAATATTATGAACAATCTGATTATAATTTCTTGTGTGCTTTATCTTGTGTACATGCTTTACAAGAGAATTTTCAATGTGACAGACTTTTTGATGGCGATGGGATTTTCCTTAGCTTTTTGTATTTGTGCGATTTACAAGTTTTCATATATACTAACTCCTCTAAAAATTATTCAATCGACAAGTTCAGTTGTGATTATAATCGCATTTGCACTTGCAATATCGAGCATTGATATGAAAAGTTTGTTTGATTTGACATCCATTATGCTTACTGTTGTGAATTTGTTGATAATTCCAGTGTTTACATACGTCGTGGTGAGTGCTGTGACGAATAATGAACTTTTGATTAAATCTATAATTATGTACACTGCGATTGGCCCAGCTTTTGTGATTTCGTCTGATTTTTATAAGAAAACGAAAACCAGAATTATGGAACTTGGGTTTTTGTTGTCGGTCGTTACGGTGTATATTTTGAATTATTTGTTCTTTTAATAGGCGAGACAATTCGCCTATTTTTTGCATGAAAAAACCCCTCCATCCGTATTCCGGATTTTGGGGTTCAGGTCAATTGTCTTCTTTTAATTTATTTCCATGTTATTCCAATGGTCTGTAATCTTCAGCCAATGCGTCTCTCAAGTATACGAATAATTTGTCGTATTTTTTGATTGAGTTGTAGTATTTGTTGTTAGGAAGGACGTAGTATTTTTTGTAATCTTTTGTGAATGCTTTGATGAGCCCTTTTCCTTGTTTATCGATGAGTGGCTTGTCGATGTCCAGTCCCGATATCAATATTACTTGTGTGGAGTAATTGTTTTTGGTAACTGTGTTGTATCCACCGATTGTAGTCAATTTGTAGATGGAGTTGGTGTCTTTCATATATTCTCTAACTTTTAGTGGTAGGACGTCTTTTTTAACAAGCAAGATTGGTGCTTTGATTTTTTGTGCAACTGTAGATGATACGAGTGCATCTGCGAACACTTCACCGCTTGTAGTGATGACTTCCGCTGGATTTGCATTAACTCTCTTAGCGACTTCAACGCTGGATTCGTATCTGTCCACACCTGCAAGTCTTGTGACACGTTTTTTAGTCAGATTTTCGATTTGGTTTTTCACAGATTGATTTACAGATATTTCTCCGCCGACGATTGTCACGTTGTGGATATTTCCGATTGATTGTATAAATTTTCTCGTAGATTGTGATAATCCTTCGTTACTTACAAGCAAGATTGGGGCGTTTTGGTGCGCTGCAAGGCTTGTAGCATACAATGCATCTGCATAATTTGTCCCTGCGGCAAATATCAAATTCGTAGTATTTGCACGTGTTTTCGCAGATTCTGCTGATGTGTCGTAGCGATTATTTCCCATAATCCTAGTGATTTTTGCGTGTGGGAAGTTCTTTCTCAACTTATTTTCAACATTTTTGCTGATAGTATTCACACCACCCATCAAATAAATCTCGTCCAAGAACATCTTATCAAGCGCTGATTTGGTCTCAACAGATAATGAATTCTTGCCAGTATACAAAAGTGGGTATTTGCCCATAGACACATTCGTTGCACTGATTGCATCGGGATATGCGTTGTCATTTACAAGAATAACCTTGTTTGTATTTGCAAAGTAATGACGTTGCACATTTACGGCAGTCTTCGCTCTGTTTTCGCCTTGGAACCTTTGGTGAATAACATTTTTGAACACACCATCTTCGTTAGTGGTGATTTGTTCCTGTTTTTTCTCATTTTCATCCTTAGCCTTTGCATTAGCATCAGATTTTTTTGCAGTATCATTTGCACTTGCTTCAACCTTTTCCGAAGCCCCTTCATTTGCGCTATCCTTATCTGCAGCGCTAACCATAGGAAAGCTCAACATACACACAAGTATCAAAGCCACCAATTTTTTCATAAAACACTCCTTATTAATTTCCAACTAACACACGACTAATTCAAAACTATGAAGAACAACAAAGTTGTACCCATCAGAAAACCAATCGCACTCATAACAATCTTCACAATAGCAGCCGTTACAGTAGCCTTGTTCAAAAAAGAAGGCTTAAATTTGTCATACATCACAACGCTGTACACAAACCCCGAAATGACATTTACAATCACGCTAACAACCGGAATTCTAGTGTTAAACACAGAAGCTAGTACAATTGTAACCAAAGTGTACACACTAGCCTTCGCCAAAAAATCTGAGTTAGATATCTTTGCCACCATATCCTTTTTCAAAAAACTTGTTGCAATCCAAAAACTCAACACACATGAGAACGGTGACAGAACAGTCTTCGAAAAATACGACAATGGAAGGGATAAACTCAGAAAATCTTGCGACGAATTAGGAGGACTTATCCTCATCCACATCATAAATGAAAGTAAACTAATTACTCCTGAAATAATCAGCGTGAACATCCACGCACCTTGTTTCTTTTCTATTGTTTTAATATGTTTTTGCAAACGTGAAAACACTTCACCATAAAATTTTTCCATAAAAACTCCTCTTAATTTATACACTTATTATAACCCAGTACAACAAAGCATTCAATAATCGGATTTCATAAGATTAATTACTAAATACATTTTTATAACAAAAAATAACATATTACAACAATTTGAATACAAAATGAATAAAACAAAAACGAACTACGAAAAAATTTTGGGAAAAAGGGATTTTGTTTGACGTTTGTATTCATTTTAAAGTATAATTTAATCAGAATAAACTAAATATTTTTAAACTACTAGTATATTTCAAAGATAAAATAAATCACAAGGAAATTACAATAATTTAAGGAGGAAATTGATTTGAAAATCAACAAAAAATTACTCATGGCAGCATTAGCCAGTGCAGTAATAGTATCGGCACCGCAAGTAAAAACATACGCCGACACTCAAATAGATGACACAAAAGCTGTCACGGAAAAATTAATAGACAATCAACTTGCAAAAGCAGCACAAAATGCTGAACAAAAAAATTCAGAAAAAGCGCAAGCAGAAAACACTGCAGACGCAGAAGAAAAGCAACAGGAAAGCTCGCAATTACAATCAGAAAAGGAAATTAATTCCAAGAAAACTGGATTTGGATCACAAGCATTAAATCATCCAGCACAAGCAACAGCAGTAAGTAATATGGAAAATAAAGCGGACAATTCTGGACTTGAAATGTCTGAACAAAACCAACCAGAAGCTCAAAAAGCAGGAAAAGCTACAAATGAGCCTAACTATACTGATGAAGAAAATGAAATAAAGGACTACAGTGGATCTGAACGTTATAGGGAAACAGATCTTCAACCGGGAGATACCAACCAAGAATTCTATAAGACTGATGAGAAAGAAGAAAAAGACGGTTTTAAATTTGAATTTAAAAACCCATCAGCAGATTCGCCAAGTAAGAGAGAATATGGTTATCAAATCACCATAGACAAGGAGACTGGTCAAAGAACCTATACTAAGATTTATGTAACGGATTCTGGACGTATTCCTGTAGAGACAGGAGATAAGCCAATGATGAATGAAGGAGATAAATTGACTTCTGAATCTACTGATGTAACATACAAACCAACAGAAAATAGTACTATGGACGCTGCTGGAACACAAAGAAATTTAAACTATGAAGCCAGCCAAGATACTCTAAAGCATATCAACAGCAAGGACAATCCTTCTACTTCCTTTGGTATGCAGGACAATTATACTAAAGACAATCCAGGAGTTAAGTTTTTTGGAGATAGCTTTCTCTTAGGTTACAAGGTAAATCCATGGCCAAATGAAAATGACAAGCTTGAAGAACTTAAACTTAACAAAAATAAATACGACCCAACGTCTAAGTATTTTGTCCAAGGCCAAGATATAGATACCGGAATCAAGGTAGACAATATCGATGATAATGCCAAAGAAAGACTAGTAGGTCAAGTATATAATCCTATTACAGGAGAAATTGTTCCTGGAGCGAGGGCCTATATCGGCGACAACGGCAATATCTTCATTAAAATGCCGGAAGGCGCCCTTATAAAAGATGCAAACGGCAAGACAATCGTCAATGAAAAGTCGATCTTTAACACCAAAGACTACAAGGGCCTACAAAATCTTGACGTTAAATTCTTTGCTAGACCTAGAACTGCCGAAGAATTTAAGACTATAGCTGAAACACCAGATGAATTTGGTGAAACAGGAACCTATGTTGAAACAGGAGCAGGTACTAGAGTTGTCAACCACAAGGGAAATAATGTCACAATCGACAAGCAAGGAATCGACCGTTACGACCACTACAACCTCATCGGTGACTTCAAGCTAAAGCTTGACGACACACGCTACTATGACCAAGACTTTAAAGATCAAAAGGGTAATAAAATTGATGAACATACTTCTACAAAGGTATTTCCTGGTCAAGACTTTAGTGTCGAGATACAAGATCCGGAAACTGGTGAAGAGATGGACGGCGCTTATAGTCGTGGAGAAGCATCAGGAAAACTAAAAGAAGAGTTCCTAATTACTGCCAATAAGGCTATCGCTAAGGACTTAGGCATTTCTTACGAAGAATTAATGAAGGATGAAAACGAGGATAAGAGATGGATTATTGATGGTAAGGCTGATAACATATCACATTTCAATATAAGAGCTCCAAAACAAGCCAAGGCTGGTGATTTCTTAGCCCTACCTGTAGAGTACACTTATACCAATGGTTCTATAGACACTCACTGGTTCCACTTTGTTGTCCAAGAAACCAACAACAATAGACCAGAATACCTGGCAGAGGTGGGGCCACAAGGAAATACCTTAGTCAATAAGCCAATCATTACAAAAAGCGAAGAGGACTTAAAGAAAAACCAACCAGAGTCCTACGAACTGATTGGTGATACCTTTAAGGATAACAAGGGCAATGTTTGGAATGTATCTATTGACCAAACAACAGGTGCTGTAACAGCAACTCTTCCAGCAAAGCTTCCTGATGGTAAGGAAATCAATGGTGGGAAAAATTGACTGTTCCTGTTAAAGTAAAATATACTGACCAAACGACAAAAGAAGAAAAAACTGAAGAAATCAAAGCTCAATTTATTGCCACAAAGCAACACAAGACTTTAACCAATGAAACAAAGACATCTGAAATCCCTTATGAAACAGAGGTCGAATATGACGAAAATCTTCCGGTAGGTCACTTCCAAGAAACACAAGCTGGTCAAAAGGGAGAGCTAAAGATAAGCTTCGTCCAAGATACCCTAAATGGCAAAAAAGGTATTTTCCAACAAGATGGAACTTTTAAAGAAGGCGAAAGCAAAATTGTAGTTGAAACGGTAAAAGAACCTACAAAAAGAATCATAAAAATTGGTACAAAACCGGCTTCAACTACAGTAGATATTCCATTTGATACAGAATATGAAGTTGACAACAACCTAGAAGCAGGAAAAACCGAACTTATTAATGATGGTGAAAAGGGTGAAGTGACCATCACCACAACAAGAAATGAAGATGGAACAATTACTGTAAATCAAAATGTTACAAAAGAAGCTAAAAAGAAGAAAATCAAAATCGGTACCAAGACTCAAGGTCAAATTGTCGACACAGACAAGATTCCATTTAAGTACAAGTTAGAATTTGATCCTGACTTCTACAAAAATTATCCAGATTCAACAGAAAACTACAAGATTGTTACACCTGGTAAAGAAGGAGAAAATACAAAGACTTGGACTATTGTCAATTCAGAAAAAGTGGGAGATCCAAAAATTGAAATCACTGAACCGATTGATGCTGTTATTAAAGTCGGTCAAAAAGACTACACAGGAACTGTGACAAACACAGTGACTAAAGAAGTGCCATATAAAGTTATAATTAAAGAAAATCCAGAACTTGAAGCAGGCAAATCCAATGTTAAGCAAAAAGGCGTTGCAGGTTCTAAGACCTTTGAATATAGTGGAGAAATCTTTAATGGAGAGTTAAAAGAAGGTACACAATTTACAGAAAAAGAGGTAGCTGACAAATATGTTGCTCCACAAGAAGAAATTATAGAAATCGGTACAAAACCAGCAAATAACGAAAAGACCTATGAACGTGAAGTTGGTGTTGAAGTTGAATATGTTTATGATAATACAAAACCAAAAGGCTATCGTAACATTGAAGATTTGGTACCAGGCAAGGTTATAACAAAAGTTGTTAATGAATATAATCCAAAAACGGGAGAAATTGAAACTACTGAAAAGATTGAAGTAATTCCAGGAAAGAGAAAGGTAACCTTTGGAACTAAAGACTTTACCGGAGAATATGAAGAAGTAGTTAAGAATATCGATCCTTATGAAACAGAAATAGTTTTTGATAATGATCTTAAAGCCGGAGAAAAAGTAATTGATCAACCTGGAGAAAATGGTGAAACAGTTACTAAAACCAAGAAACATTTAGTGAATGGAGTAGTTGAAAGTAGCGATGATCCGGTTTCTGAACAAACCAAAAAAGTTAAAAACCAAATTATAAGAGTAGGTACTATGACAGATGGTAAACACTCTTATACAGAAAAACTTCCGTATAAGTATGAAATCGAATACGATTCTAACTTAAAGGCTGGAGAATATGTCATTGATGTAGAAGGAAAAGAAGGCTCAAAAACAACTGAATGGACTATAAAAAATTCAGAAGTAGTTGAAGGTTCTGCAAGTGTAACTAATGAAGAAAAGCCCGTTAATGCAAAAATAAGAGTTGGAAAGAAAGACTTTACAGGAAATGTTAGCCACGAAGTGACAGAGGAAATTCCTTATGATGTAAAAATCGTTGAAGATCCAACTATGATAGCCGGCACAAGTGAGATTGTGACACAAGGGGTTGCAGGTTCTAAGACAACAAAATACACTCAAGCAGTCAAAAACGGCGAAGCTGATGGCGAACTTACTTCTGAAGTAACATCAACAACAAATCCTACTCAACAAGTAATCAAGGTAGGTACAAAACCAGCTGAAAATAAAGAAGACTACGCGCAAGATGTAGATGTAAAAGTTGAATATGAATATAATCCAAATCTTGACAAGGGTGTAGTTAAAGTTGGCGAACTAACTAAGGGCAAGGTTGAAATAAAAACTGTTAACAAGTACGATCCAAAGACAGGCGAAATAACAACTACTGAAGAAGAAAAAGTCACAGAAGCTACCCAAAAGATTATTGTAGGTACAAAAGACTTTACTGGAACTTACAAGTATGAAAAGACTTGCCCACTTCCATTTGAAGTAACAATTACGGAAGATCCAAATCTTGCTAAAGGCGAAAAAGTAGTTGATCAAGAAGGCCAAGTTGGATCTAAGACAACTTATTACGAACAAGATATTAAGAACGGTCAGCCAGATGGAGATCCAAAGCAACTAAACGAAAAAATAAACTCTCAACCTAAAAACCATATTGTTCGTATAGGTACAAAAGTTGCAGAAAGCTCAACAGTAAAAGTTGTAGAAAGAGAAATACCTTTTAAAACTGAATATATTTATGATGAAAATCTTGAATCTGGAAAAGAAGTCGTAGAAAGTGAAGGCAAAGTCGGCAAAGAAAAAGTAACTATTACTACAAAGATTACTGACGGTACTGGAGAAACTTCTGAAGAAACTACGACTATCACTGAAAAAGAGGATAGAAAAGTTAGAATTGGTACAAAACCAGTAACAAAAGTTGTAGAAAAACCATTCAACACTGAATATGTCTACGATGAAAATCTTGAAGCTGGAATAACTGAAGAAGTAACTCCAGGTAAAAATGGTAAAGTTACTATTACAACAACTTATGACAAGAACCAAAAGAAGGTTGTAACTTCTGAAACAGAAGAAGCTGGCCAAAATAGAGTTGTAAAAATCGGTGGTAAGACTAACGGAACTGAAAAAGTTAAGGAAGAAATTCCATTTGAAGTTGAAGTTAGAAAAGATTCAAGCCTAAAGAAGGGTGAATGGAAGTATGCCACTGATGATGAAGGCAATGAATTAAAGGGAGAAAAGGGTGAACAAGAAAAGACTCTTACTATCGTTAATTCAAAAGTAACTGAAACATCTGAACCAACAGTAACTAAAAAAGCTAAGAAGGCAGTTGTACTAGTTGGAGAAGGTACAAACGATGGTACTCATGAAATAGTTGAAAAGAAAAACATAGATTACAAGACTGTAATTGAATATGATGAGAACCTAGAGGCTGGTCAACAAGAAGTTGTCAAAGAAGGAAATCCAGGAGAACAAGAAAGAAAAAATACACTTGTAATCAAGGATGGCCAAGTAACTGAAACTAAAGAAGGCGAATTCAAGACAACTAAAGAAGCAACTGATAGGGTTGTAAAGATTGGTACAAAGCCAGTAACAAAAGTTGTAGAAAAACCATTCAACACAGAATATATCTATGACGAAAATCTTGAAGCTGGAAAGACTGAAGAAGTAACTCCAGGTAAAAATGGCAAGGTTACTATTACAACATCTTATGACAAGGACCAAAAGAAAGTTGTAACTTCTGAAACAGAAGAAGCAGGTCAAAATAGGGTTGTTAAGATCGGTGGAAAGACTAACGGAACTGAAAAAGTTAAGGAAGAAATTCCATTTGAAGTAGAAGTTAAAAAAGATCCAAGCCTAAAGAAAGGCGAATGGAAGTATGCCACTGATGATGAAGGCAATGAATTAAAGGGTGAAAAGGGTGAACAAGAAAAGACTCTTACTATCGTTAATTCAAAAGTAACTGAAACATCTGAGCCAACAGTAACTAAACAACCTAAGAAAGCTGTAATCTTAGTTGGAGAAGGTATAAACGATGGTACTCATGAAATAGTTGAAAAGAAAGAATTACCTTTTGAAACTAGGAATGAATACGATGATTCTCTAGAACCAGGCGAAGAAAAAGTTATTACTCCAGGTTCTCCAGGGGAGCAAAAAAGAACTAATAAACTAGTAATCAAGGATGGCAAGGTAGTTGAAGTTCAAGAAGGAGAATTCAAGACAACTAAAGAACCTCAAGAAAGAGTAATTAAGATTGGTAGAAAGCCAACTGATGGTGAATACACTAAGACTATCGAAAGAGAAATTCCTTACGAAACTAAGGTAATCTATGATGAAACTTTAGAATCTGGAACTCAAAAAATTGAAAACGAAGGAAAAGCTGGTAAGGAAGAAGTTACTATCACTCAAAAGGTTAAAGATTCTAAACCAGTTGGTGATCCAACAGAAACTACAAAAACTATCACAGAAAAAGAAGATAGAATTGTTAGAATCGGTGTTAAACCAGTTGAAAAGATGGTTGAACTTGGTCACGATACTGAATACAGACACAACCCAGAACTTAAAGAAGGAGAAACAAAGACAATCGAAGAAGGTTCTAATGGATCTGTCAAGTATACTACAACATTTAACAAGGAAACTGGCAAGCTTGAAGTAACAGAAGAAAGAACTGAACCAAAGAACAAAGTTGTAGAATATGGTTCTAAGACTGATGGAGAATTCACTTATGAAAGCGAACAAGCTTTTGATACTAAAATAATAGAAGATCCTAATCTTGAAGCTGGAAAAACTGTAGTAGATCAAGAAGGCATAACAGGAAGAACCAAGACAACTGTTAAGATAGAAAACAGTAAAAAAGTTTCCGAAAACACTGAAACTCTTGTAGAAAAACAAGATAAAATAGTAAGAGTTGGAACTAAGAATGTTTGTGAAATCCCACCAGTAAAATCAACTGAAGGCGAAACTACAAAAACTATCGAAAGAGAAATTCCTTTTGAAACTAAGGTAATCTATGATGAAACTTTAGAATCTGGAACTCAAAAGATTGAAAACGAAGGAAAAGCTGGTAAGGAAGAAGTTACTATCACTCAAAAGGTTAAAGATTCTAAACCAGTTGGTGATCCAACAGAAACTACAAAAACTATCACAGAAAAAGAAGATAGAATTGTTAGAATCGGTGTTAAACCAGTTGAAAAGATGGTTGAACTTGGTCACGATACAG
>NZ_QGTH01000019.1:14479-26250 GCF_003182075.1 Finegoldia magna | reverse complement strand
AACAGAAACTACAAAAACTATCACAGAAAAAGAAGATAGAATTGTTAGAATCGGTGTTAAACCAGTTGAAAAGATGGTTGAACTTGGTCACGATACAGAATACAGACACAACCCAGAACTTAAAGAAGGAGAAACAAAAGTTATCGAAGAAGGTTCTAATGGATCCGTAAAATACACAACTACTTTCAACAAGGAAACTGGTAAGCTTGAAGTAGCTGAAGAAAGAGTTGAACCAACAAACAAGGTTGTAGAATATGGTTCTAAAACTGAAGGTGAGTTCATTTATGAAAGTGAAAAAGCTTACGACATCATTATCGGAGAAAATCCAGATCTAGAAGCTGGCAAGACTAAGATAATCCAAGAAGGTATTGTTGGTAAAACTGAAACTACTGTTAAGATTGAAAACAGCAAGGAAGTTTCCAGGGATACTAAGACAATCACAGAAAAACAAGATAAGATTATTGAAATCGGAACTAAAAATGTCTGTGAAATCCCACCAGTAGATCCAGAAAATCCAGACAAACCTGTGGATCCAAAAGATCCGGAAACACCAGGTGAAACTCCAGAAGAAAATGGAAAGACTCCTGACAATCAAGCTGGAGACACTCCAACGAAACCAAATAACACACCTAAAACACCTGAAACTACTGAACAAGTAGAAGGCAAAGAAAAAGCAGATACTCCTAATAGGAAGTCTTCTAGTAAATTGCCAAAATCTGGTAGTGAAAGCGAAATAATGACTCTTGCAATGTCAGGATTATTAACAGCAGCAGGTTTCGTAGGGTTGAAGAAAAAACGTAAAGACAGATAATCTTCAATACAAGATTAAAAATCTTATACAATAATCAAACAAAGCCTAACTCATTTGAGCTAGGCTTTTTTGAATGCACACAAAAACCCGACCTCTTACGAGATCGGGTAAAGTTTTATCTAATCATATTTGAAAATGAATTATAAATTAAAATTCCAACCAAAGCTACCAACAACATTTCCAATACAAACACTATAACTTTGATTACGATTTGTGCGATGAATGATTTCAAACCAACCTTGAAACTGTCCTTTTCTAAATACAAATCCAAGAAAGTTGCAGAGTAAGCTATCATTCCTGTGAAGCAACCAATGATGCTTCCGATAAATCCCAAAGGTGTAAGTATGAACATGAACAATGCGTTAATTATCGAAAACACCCCGCCTTTCACATCTCTTGTACAAGGAGGTGGAGTTGGTCTCATGTATTTTTTCGTAAACATGTATATGAATCTTGTCATCACGTAATTGATTAATGGTACTAAAATCAATGTCATTATAGATATCGTAGGTCTATGGAAAACTTTCGACAATTCTCCTAGTGAGCCCCTTGTCGTAACGCTAACCCACACAGCGCTAGTCAAAGCAGCGATTAAACCTGATGTCAAAAATGAATAAATAATTCCGTGTTTTGTGGATGCGTAAAAATCATAGATTTTGTCTGCATATCCACTGATAAATTTTACGCATTTCAAATACCAATCAGGTGAATCGTTTTGCTTGTAGTTTTCGTATTCTTCGTTATCTTCTTTTCTTTGTTTATTAGTGTATTTTTGGTTGATTTCTGCAAAATAATCGTCATTAGATTTAGTGGATTCTTTTGACTGAGTAACATCAGATACCCCATTCACATCATCATTCACATCCACATCTACAGGCTTTTTTTCAAAGTAATCGTCAGGCTGAACAATTTCTTCATCCGATACATAATTTTTGAGATTTTGTTTGAAATCTTGTTTCTTATCGTCCATAGTCTCCTCCTATTAATATTCTTATTTAATAATATACCCATTTGAAAAATAATAATTCAAGTATCTTAAATTTCATAAAAATTTTTTGCTTTAATACTAAATATTTCAAAATTTTAATAAAATAATGATTTTTACGTATTTTTAGCCCTTTTTTGACAATTTTAGTTTACACAATTTACAAAAGGGTATATAAATTGAACAAGGCTTCATTATACTAATTTTCTATGTAAGCCTGTTGTTCATGTAAAAAATCAAATAAAAGGAGGAAAAATGAAGAAATTCAATAAGCGATTTTTATCGTTAATGATTGTAATGTCGATGTTATTGTCGCCTTTGCCAGCAATAGCAGATAAACCAGAAGTACAAAAATCTTCTAGTACTGTTAATGCAACTAGTGAATCAGATTTTGAATTTGATAGTGCAAAAGGTGAAATAACTGGTTACAAAGGAAATGAAAAAGACCTTGTAATACCATCTAAAATCGATGGGAAACAAGTGTATGGATTAGGAAAAAGTGCTTTAAATGGAAAGGGACTTACATCCGTTGTTCTACCTGAAGGTATGACTTATCTAAAATGGGGAGCACTTGGAAAAAATGATTTGACATCTGTTAAGATGCCATCAACTATGAGAAGGATAGAAGCTTACGCATTTGTTCTTAATAAACAACTTAAACATGTTGAATTAAACAAAGGTTTAAAATCAATTGAAACATTTGCGTTTGCTAATCTTCCAAGTCTTTCAGGAGAAATGGATATTCCATCAACTGTTGAATGGATTGGACCAAAAGCATTTTTTAAAAGCAATTTAATTACTTTAAATATTAAAGGTGATGAAAATTCAGCCCCTATAGTATTGAAGAATGCTTTAAGCGATCACTTGAATTATATTAATCTTGAAAATGAAAGAAAAGATATAACAATTGATTATACAGCTTTTTGCAACAGAGAAGTAAAAGAAAAAGTTACAGTAACAGCTCCAGTTAATAAGATTAATATAACAGCTTCATCTGTAAAAGAAGTGGATGATTGGATTAAGAACAATATTAATATTCAATATGCAACTTATTATGTTAAGGCAAGTGACAATTCAGGTCATTCTGATATCAAAAATCCAGTAGATATTAAGTGGAATACTGCAGAAAAATTTGTTAAGAATGGCGAATTCGAAGTAACTGGTGTGATGGATAAGGACTCTATAAGAGATCTTCCATCAAAAGATGGATATATGCTTGCAAATCCAGACAATTGCCAAGGTTCAAATACTATTTCATTGAAATTTGTTGTAACATCACCTTCAGAAACTGAAAAAGAATATGAATTTGATTCGCAAAAAGGCGTTATAACTAAATATCTTGGCAATAAAACTGAATTAGTTATTCCTGATGAAATAGATGGTGTTAAAGTAAAAGGAATTGCTTCAGGTGCATTCAGAAACAAAAACTTAACATCTGTAACTCTTCCAAAAAATCTTGAATTCACTGAATTTGGATCATTCACAAACAATAATTTTTCAAAGATTGTATTTCCGGATACTATGAAGAGCATAGGCTCATATTCTTTTAATAATAACAAAAATTTAAGAGAAGTTGTGTTCAATGAAGGATTGAAAGAAATAGGAAATCATGCTTTTATTAATGATAAAGTATTAAGCGGAAATCTTGTAATTCCATCTACAGTAGAATGGATTGGACCATCAGCATTTAGATACACTAATGTAAATAAATTTAAAATAAAAGGTGGCAAAGATTCTGCCAAACTTACTTTAAAAAACAATTTGGGTCAAGAAATAAAAGTATTTGAACTTGAAGATATTCAAAAACAACTTTATGTTGACTTTACTTCATTCTGTAATAATGAAAAGACAAATCTTATTACTACTGAGAAGCCAACAGATGTAGGTGTATCATCACCAGAAGAACTTGAAAAATGGATAAAAGACAATGTAAATATTCAATTTATGTCTTCTTATCAAAAAGCTGGTGAAGGCTCAACAGCAGAGCTTCAAAAGTTCAAAACTGGAAAATACGATGAATATGTAAATATTGACACAGTTTGGGAACCGATAGCTGACTTTAAGGATAATAAAGCAATTGCAAAAGCTAAAATGCAAGAAATAACAGATGAAACGTTCCCACAAAAACCAGGCTTTATTATGAACAAAGTCTCGAACTATGGTGGAATAAATACTCTTGAATTTGCATTCAATATTGTTGACAAACCTAAAGAAGACGACTCAAAATTTGTTGCTTCAGACTTCACTTATGAAGGCTCTACAGTTACTGGTTTTTCTGAAACAGGATTAAAGAAGATTGAAACAATAAAAGATGTAAACTTACCTGAGAAATCCTCAGAAGGAACAGTTATTACTTCAATTGGTAATGAAGCTTTTAAACAAAAAGGAATAGAATCAGTAAGTATTCCAGAAACAGTTAAATCAATTGGAAACCTTGCATTCCAAATGAATGAACTTACTGAAATTAAATTACCATCAAAATTAGAAACAGCAGGTGCAGCATCTTTTGCCACTAACAAAATAAAAGAAGTAACAATACCAGCAACATTAAAAGAAATTCCTAGTGGAATGTTCTCGACAAATATTTCAACTAAGATTGTTATAGAAAATGGAGTTGAAAAAATAGGACAATCTGCATTCACAGGATGTAAGGTAGAAAGTTTAACACTACCAGCTTCTGTAAAATCAGTTGGAAGAATGGCGTTTAGTGGTGGAGCAAAGGAACAAACTGGGAAATTAAAAGAATTAATTCTTAATGAAGGATTGGAAAAGATTGACACCAAAGCGTTCCAAAACAATATTTTAAAAGAAGTAAAAATTCCAGTTTCTTTGAATTCAATTAAAGATGATTCATTTAAAGGAAACGCACAAGTTGTAGAATTACAAACAACTAATGAAGACCATTTAAAATTCAACACAGAAAAATCATTAAAAAATCAAAAATTTGTATTAGTTGAAGATAATTCTAAGTTTATAGATTCTGACTTCACATACGACGGATCTAAAATAACAGGATTTTCTGAAGAAGGACTTAAGAAGTTAGAAACATCTAAGAATGTAGAATTACCTGAAAAATCAAGTGATGGGACTACAATTACTACAATAGGGAAAGCTGCATTTAGAAATAAAGGTATTGCATCAGTAACGCTTCCAGAAACTGTAACTACAATTGAAGATTTTGCTTTTAATAATAATAAATTAACAACAATTAAATTGGGCAAAAACTTGAATAAACTAGGAACTTCTGTTTTTGGAGTTAACCAAATAACAAAAGTGACGATTCCAGCAAATATCGGTGAAATACCAGGCGGATTGTTCACAATGAATCCTATTACAGAATTGACAATAGAAGACGGTATCAAAAAAATTGGACAAAGTGCTTTTGTTGGAAATGAATTGACAGAACTTACTATTCCTGCTTCTGTTGAATCTATTGGAAGAATGGCGTTTAAATCAGGAAACAGGTACGCTAAGACAGGAACATTAAAAAAATTAACACTAAATGAAGGTTTGAAGGAAATTGATTCAAAAGCTTTTGTTAACAATATTTTAGAAGAAGTAAATGTTCCTTCTTCATTAGAAAAAATAGCAGATGACAGTTTCCAAGGTAATGTAGGAAAAGATCAAAAAAATGTCGTATTCTTATATACTAAGAAACAAGATCACCTTAAATTAAACAATGAAAAATCTATAAAGAACCAAAAATTCATCTTTACAGGAAAACCTGTAAAAGAAGAATTCACACAAGAAGATTTCACTTACAAACAAAATGTTATTACTGGATTTAGCAACAGTGGTATGGCTAAGTTTGCAATTAATAAGGATGTGGTTCTACCAGACAAAAACCCTGATGGAACAGTGATAACAGAAATTGGAGAAAAGGCGTTTATAATCGATTTTGATTCACTTGAAATTATTAGAGGTTGTTTACCAGGAATATCTGATTCACCAGAAGGAATAAAAACAATTAAATTGTCAAGCAAATTAGAAAAAATTGGCAGGGAAGCTTTCAGATATAACGCATTGAAAGAAGTTGATTTTCCAAATACATTGAAGTCTATTGATGCATTGGCATTTAGTGGCAACCAACTACACTCTGTATCATTGCCAGACTCGGTTACAGATTTAGGAGTTGGAGTATTCTCATTAAATAAGATTGAGACAGTTAAGTTATCTAACTCATTGACTGAAATAAACGAAGGTATGTTTAGTTATAATGAAATTAAAAAGTTAGAACTAAACGAAGGAATCAAAAAAGTTGGCAAGTCAGCATTCAGAGGCAACCTATTAGAAGAATTAAAATTACCAGATTCATTAGTAACTATAGAAACTAAGGGATTCCAAGCAAATCTTCTTAAAGAAATTATCATTCCAAAAAATGTTAAGACAATAGGAAAAGATGCATTCAAACAAAAAGAAAAACATAGATTCATAACTAAGGTAGTTCTACCAGAAGGATTAGAATCTATTGGAGTAGAAGCATTCAGTAACAACAACTTAGTTGAAGTTAATTTACCAAAATCACTTACAAGTATTGCAGACAATGCATTCAAAAACAGCTTGGACTTAAATAATCCTGATGCTCAAGTAAGAGTCGTAAAATTATTTACTAAAAACCCTGACCATTTAAAATTCAATAATGAAAAATCATTAGTAAATCAAAAAGTAATTTTCAATGGTATTGGAGAAATAGTTCCTGTTCCAGAAATAAAAGCAGAAGACATCGAAAAAGAAGTTGTAAAACAAGGTGAAAAGATTGATGTAACAGATAACATCAAAAACTTACCAGAAAAAGCAACAGTGAAAGATGTTACAGAATCAAAAATCGATACAAATAAACCTGGTGAATATACTGCAAGAGTAGAAGTAACATTTGAAAATGGTTCAAAGAGAATTGTTGAAATTCCTGTAGTTGTTGAAAAGAAAGAAACAACTCCTTCTGAACCAGAAACACCAGAAGAAATCAAAGACACAGACACATTAAAAGAAATCTTTGACAAAATACCATCAACAAGAATAGCAGGAAGAAACCGTCAACTAACAGCAGTTGAAGTAAGCAAAACACTATTTGAAAAAGCAGACACAGTGATAATAACATCAAGCGATAAAATGGTAGACTCACTTGCATCATCGCCATACGGAGTAGGAATTAAAGCACCAACACTCCTAGTAGACAAAGACAGCATATCAAAAGAAGTACTATCAGAAATCAAAAGACTTAACCCATCTAAAGTAATAATCGCAGGTGGAAAATTATCAATAAGCGAAAAAGTTGAAGACCAAATCAAACAACTAGGAATTAAACAACAAAGAATAGCAGGAGCTGACAGATTCGAAACATCAGTAAAACTTGGAGAACAAGTCAGAGCAAATTCTAACAATAAAAAAGAAATAATCCTAGTAAACGGATTTAATAATATTGACTCATTAACAGCAGGAAGCCTAGCATCAAAATTAAACATACCAGTATTGTTAACAGAAAATGGCCAATTAAATGAAACAACTAAAAAAGCAATCAAAGATTGGGGAATTGAAAAAGTAACAATAATAGGTGGAAAAACTCAAGTATCAGAAACAATAGAAGAAAAATTACAAAACAGTGGACTAAAAGTAGACAGACTTGCAGGAAGAACAAGAGTAGACACAGCACTAGAAGTAGCAAAAGCAGTAAACAGTGACCCTGACAAAGTAATATTTGCAAACAAAACAGCATACCCAGATGCATTAATAGCGCCATATCTATCAAAAACAGAACAAGCACCAATAATGCTGATAGATAAAGACGAAGCATCTGTATCAGTAAAACAATACTTGAGAGATAACAAAATTAAAGAATCCATTATACTAGGTGGCAAATTAAGTATTGAAGAATACAAATAGTATTTAGGACAACAGCAATGTGATTGGATTTTCGAATTCAGTCACATTGTTTTTTGTTTAGTTTAAATGTGGATAGAAAATAGAAATTTAAAATATATTTATCAAACTTTTACAATTATAGTTTTAAATTAATAAAATGTTGATTTTTCAACAAATTAACCATATAAAAAGTTTACTTTATTTACATAAGGGTATAATAGTATTGTAAACTTTTATTATCAAATATTAGTTTAACGCAGATGTAGTAACGATTGTTACAAGAAAAATGAGGAGGATAATATGAATAGAAAAAGGATCGTTTCGTGGATACTGATCTTTGCTATGGTTATAGGATTTGCTCCTGTAAACATATACGCAAGTGATGTTCCACAAAAACAAGAAGTCACTGCGGAAAGTGATTTTGTATTTGATGAAAGTAGCGCTACTATTAAAAAGTATAATGGTACAGCTACTGATGTAGTTATTCCAGAAAAAATTAATGGAAAGGCTGTAACAAATATTGGTAAGGGAGCCTTTGCAAGAAAAGGACTTACCTCAGTAGTTATTCCAGAAGGCGTTGAAACAATCGACCAAGGAGCTTTTTCAGCTAACTCGCTTACAACAATCAAGCTTCCTTCAACTGTAAAACAAATCGAAAGATTAGCTTTTGGAATGAACAAGAATTTAAGTAAAATTGAATTAAATGAAGGTTTGGAATATATTGGTCAACAAGCCTTTATGAATGATAGTTCATTAGCTGGAGAAATTACAATTCCATCTACAGTAAAAACTGTTATGACAACATCTTTTAACAAAACAGGTGTAACAGGTCTATTGTTAAAAGGTGATGAAAAATCCAATTCAGTTTTATTGAAATCATCATTAAATGGGGAAACAATAAAAGAAATAAAATCAGAAAGTCCATTTAAACATATAAGAATCAACTTTAATTCACTTGGAACAGGTGAAGGAGACAAATACCTTGATTTGGGAAAAGTTGAAGCAAAAGCAGGTTCAAAAGAAGAGCTACAAGCTTGGTTAGATGAAAATATCAATACTGATTTTATCGCAACTTATGTAGATAAGAAAGACAACACAGGTTCCAGTGATAAAGAAGTAGAACTTGCAAAAGTTTGGAATTTGGATAAATTCGACAAAACAAAAGAATTCGAAGTATTTGCAAGTATCGACAAAGAAAAAGCTTCAAAGCTTGAACAAATCGAAGGATATACATCACCTTGTGTAACTTGTTCAGCTACAAATTTAATGATTAAACTGACAGTTAAACTTGGCGAATCAGAACAACCTGAAAAACCTACTACTGACGAATGGTCACAAGAAGATTTCACTTATGGACAATTCAAATACAAGGGAAGAATGGAAGAAGAATCTTATAGATTTGGAATTACAGGATTTTCTGAAAAAGGTAAGGCTAAGTTAGCAAAGAATCCTGATTTGGTTATCCCAAAAGAAGTAACTATTGACGGACAAAAAAAGGCTGTTGAAGGAGTTAAAGAAAGTTCATTTAGAAATCAAAAGATTAACAGCGTAACTTTCCCTAAAACAGATGTAGAATTTATCATCAAAGATTACGCATTCGCTAACTCAGGCATTACTAAAGTTAAGTTTGAAGAAGGTTTGAAATCCATTGAATCTTATGCATTCAGGGACAATAAACTTACTGAAGTTTACATTCCAAGCACTGTATGGAAGACAGGTAGCGAATCTTTCATGAACAATGAAATAAGTAAGCTTGAAATATCCGATGATGTAAACAGCATTCAAATAGACAACTATAGCTTTGCTAACAACAAGCTTTCAGTTGTAAAGCTTCCTTATTCTATATTTAAGTTTAGAGATTTTGTATTCAGAGACAATCCAGGCTATGAAAATAGCAAGGTTGTACGATTAGAAACTAGAAATCCTGATCATTTGAAATCAGTAACTTATATCGTTCCAGAAAATGATTATCACAAAGTAGTTTTGGTTACAAATGTAGACAGAAGTAAACTTTTCAAGGAATTGCAAACTGTTAAATCAATTGTAAAATCAGACTATAAACAAGAAAAAATAGACGAATTCGACAATGTATTACAAGAAGCAAAGAGAATTTTTAAAGACGAAAAATCAACACAAGAACAAGTGGACAAAGCACTTGATGATTTGATTGAAGCTGAAGGTAATTTGAGAAAATCAGCTCCAGATAGATCAAAACTTAGAGATTCTATCAAAAAAGCAGACGAATTAGTTCCTGAAATGTTTGAAAAAGAATCCTACGATGCTATGAAGAAGGAACTTGACAAGGCAAAGATTGTCTTGGCTGATTTGGATAAATCATCTGATGAAGTAAAATCAGCACAAGAAAACTTGGATAAGTCTGTCGATGCGTTGGTTATCAACAAAAATTCATTGTACAAGAAAGAAGACTTCACTTACAAGGACAATGCTATTACAGGATTTAGCGATAGTGGTAAAGCGAAATTCAAATTCAACAAGAATCTAATTCTACCAGACACAACTTTAGATGGCAAAGATGTCGAAGTAATCGCAGAATCTGCATTTGATTTAATTAAGGATGAAGGAGTTAAATTCGGTACAGATACTGTAAGTTCTGCTAATGGAATGACTTCATTAGAATTGCCAAAGAAACTTAAGAGAATCGAAAATTATGCATTCAGAGTTAATAATTTCGAAAATGTAGAATTGCCAGATACTTTAGAATATATCGGCGGATCTGCATTCAATGGAAATAGACTAGAAAAAGTTTACTTGCCAGACTCAGTAACAAAAGTCGAAGGAGGAGCATTCTCTTTGAACCAAATTACTGAACTTAGAATTTCACCAAATATGACTGAAATCGCTGGCGGAACATTCTCCAGAAACATCAAATTAGAAAAATTTGAAATACCAGAAGGAATTAAAGTTATTGGACCATCAGCTTTCCAAGGTGCCCCATTAAAACAACTTACTATTTCAAAAACTGTTGAAGAAATCAAAGACAGAGCATTTACAGGACATCAACTAGAAGAATTGACAATTCCTGGAAATGTTAAGAAAATCGAAAGACAAGCTTTCGCTCACAATATCAAATGGAAGAGACTTAAAAAATTAACGCTTGAAGAAGGAATAGAAGAAATCGGAGATTCTGCATTTAGATTTAGTTTGCTTAAAGAAACAAACTTACCAAAGAGCTTGAAGAAGCTTTCAGATGATGCATTCAAAGACGCTGAAACGACGGATAAAAAACATGTAGTAGTTAAGTTGAACACTCAAAACAAAAAACACTTAGAATTTAACAATGAAAAATCATTGAAAAATCAAAAAGTTGTATTTAATGAAACTACAGTTGAAGACATCAAAGACACAGACACATTAAAAGAAATATTCGAAAAAATACCAGCAACAAGAATAGCAGGAAGAAATCGTCAACTAACAGCAGTAGAAGTAAGCAAAACATTATTCCAAAAAGCAGACACAGTGATAATAACATCAAGCGATAAAATGGTAGACTCACTTGCATCATCACCATACGGAGTAGGAAAGAACGCACCAACATTATTAGTTGAAAAAGATTCAATAATGGATGAAGTACTTCAAGAAATAAAAAGACTCAACCCATCTAAGATAATAATCGCCGGTGGAAAATTATCAGTAAGCGAAAAAGTTGAAAACCAAATCAAACAACTAGGAATAAAACAACAAAGAATAGCAGGACATGACAGATTCGAAACAGCAGTAAAACTTGGAGAACAAGTCAGAGCAAATTCAACTAACAAAAAAGAAATAATACTTGTAAATGGATTCAATAATATTGACGCATTAACAGCAGGAAGCCTAGCATCAAAATTAAACATACCAGTATTGTTAACAGAAAATGGCCAATTAAATGAAACAACTAAAAAAGCAATCAAAGATTGGGGAATTGAAAAAGTAACAATAATAGGTGGAAAAACTCAAGTATCAGAAACAATAGAAGAAACATTACAAAACAGTGGACTAAAAGTAGAAAGACTAGCAGGAAGAACAAGAGTAGACACAGCACTAGAAGTAGCAAAAGCAGTAAACAGTGACCCTGACAAAGTAATATTTGCAAACAAAACAGCATACCCAGATGCG
>NZ_QGTH01000019.1:0-14381 GCF_003182075.1 Finegoldia magna | reverse complement strand
AAGAACAAGAGTAGACACAGCACTAGAAGTAGCAAAAGCAGTAAACAGTGACCCTGACAAAGTAATATTTGCAAACAAAACAGCATACCCAGATGCGCTACTAGCACCATATCTATCAAACGCCGAAAAAGCACCAATAGTATTGATAGATAAAGACGAAGCGTCAGTTTCAGTAAAACAATACTTGAGAGACAACAAAATCAAAGAATCCATTATACTAGGTGGTAAATTAAGTATTGAAGAATACAAATAGTATTCATTAAAAAAACAATGTGATTGAATTTTAAAATTCAGTCACATTGTTTTTTTTGTTTGAATTACAAAATTTGATTTGTATTGTATAATATAAGATATATTAAGAAAAACTCTTAGCGTAAATGCAAAGATTTGAGGAGAGATTTATGTCAATTTTAGTTATAGGAAGCGTGAATGTAGACACTACATATAATTTGGAAAATTTCCCGAAACCAGGAGAAACAATATCGTCCATATCAAAGAGCAGATCTGTCGGTGGCAAGGGGGCAAACCAAGCGATTGCTTGTCAAAAACTCGGCGGCGATGTGAAGTTTCTTGCGTGTGTGGGAAATGATATGGATGCTGATTTTATTTTCAAAAATATGAAGGAATACGGCGTGGACACATCAAACATCATCAAAAAAGATGTGGACACAGGAACTGCGCTAATAAATGTGGACAAAACTGGACAAAACGAAATAGTTTTAGATCATGGGGCAAATTATGCGATTACAATCCAAGACATCGACGATAACATTGAACTTTTGGATGAATGCGATATTTTGATTTTGCAAATGGAAATTCCGCAAGAAGTCAACGAATACGCGATTAAAAAAGCGAAGGAAAAAGGAGTTTTCGTGATTTTGAACCCTGCCCCAAGTGAGTTTGAAGTGGAAAATATATTGGACAAGGTGGACTTATTCGTGCCTAATGAGAATGAAATTTTGAGATATTCAACCAAAGAAAACTTAAAAGAAGCAGCAAATGAATTATTGGACAAAAATGTCGGCTCTGTGATAATAACTTTGGGAGAAAATGGATCTGAGTATTTTTCAAAAACAGAACACATAAAACAAGATGCCATCAAAGCAAAAGTTGTGGATACAACATCTGCAGGTGATTGCTACATTGGAGCGATGGCAGTCATGTTAGATCAACAAAAATCCATCAAAGAAGCGATGGAATTTGCCACAAAATCATCATCAAAAACAGTAACCAGAAAAGGATCGGGAGAATCCATCCCAACAATAGACGAAATAATGTAAAACTTTCAGGATTTGCCTGAAAGTTTTTCTTTTAGAAAAGCAGAACAATAGCAGCTAAACCATCATACACGAATATCAGATATTAGTGAGTGATGGTTTGCTTTTTTGGTATGATCGGTTTACTACTTAATTATTTCATATTTCAGGAGTAATCTCCTGATTTTTTTATTAAAGCACAAAACCATCCAGAATTGTCTGGATGGTTTTTCAATAGCCTTCTAATCATTCAACGCCAAATCTTGTATGATTTCATAGTTTTCTTTTAATAATTTGAAATCTGGAATGTAGGATGCGGCGATGATTTCGTCTGGGTTGTATTTTTGTTTTATTTCCATGAATTGGTCTTTTACAGAATTCACATCGCCTTCGATTCGAAGTCCACGGGCAGTTCTTATCATGAATTTTTCGATTGATGTGAGTTCGGGGCTGTTGTTAGGGTCTGCTTTTAAGAATGCATCTCTGTTGTTTCTGTTTTGGATTTGCAAGAATATGGAGATGGCTTGTTGTTTGATGTGTTCTGCGGCGTCTTTCTCGTAAGCTGCGTTTGCAGATACTCCAAGCATTACGTATGGTTTGTCCAAATACTTCGATGGAGTGAATTCTTCGCGGTAGATTTTGAGTGCAACATCAACGGTGTTTGGCGAAA
The DNA here is from genome assembly GCF_003182075.1 of Finegoldia magna. Classification (GTDB taxonomy): domain Bacteria; phylum Bacillota; class Clostridia; order Tissierellales; family Peptoniphilaceae; genus Finegoldia; species Finegoldia magna. The sequence continues at coordinate 12,455 of NZ_QGTH01000019.1, read as the reverse complement.
AATGTCCTGCAAATGAATAAGGTAGTCCCAATTGTGCTGCGATGTGCGCAGATGTCATGGAGCTTCCTAAGATATATATTGGAACGTGTGTGCCAACTCCAGGATATGGACGAACTTTGAAGTTTTCTGCCTCTTCTTCAAAATAGCTTAATAAAGTTCGGATAGCTTCTTTGAAGTTATCTTCTTTGTATGTGTCACGATAGATTAATTTCGCTGTTTCTATGTCTGTTCCAGGCGCTCTTCCAATTCCCAAATCAATTCTTTCGGGATATAATGTTTCGAGGGTTCCGTATCTTTCTGCAACTTGAAATGGTGTGTGGTTAGGAAGCATTACGCCACCTGCTCCGACTTTTATTCTATTTGTATTTTCCAAAATATATCCGATAATCAAATCTGTTGCTGAGCATGAGATTGATTTGGAGTTGTGGTGTTCTGCAACCCAATATCTTTCGAAGTGTTGTCCGTCTGCCCATTTTGCAAGTTCCAATCCACGTTCGATGGATTGTTTGGCAGTTTCATCTATAAATCTTGGTATTAAATTTAGTATTGATATTTTCATAATAGTTCCTCCTTTTGGTTAATATGAATTTATTATATAAAATGGTGATTGTCAAATAAATTCCGCGTAATACTAATGTGATAGTAAACTATTGAAGAAAAATTGAACAAATGATATAATTAATTCAGTGAATGAAATTGTTTTATTTTTACCCAATTTGGATAAATATATAATAACGATATTAAAAGGAAGTAAGTTATGGATATTAAGAAATACAGGGTAAAACCTAATAAAAAAGTTGATTTGGAAAAATTTAGCACTAAAAAAGACGATTCATATTCAAAAAAAGAAGTGAAGGAAGAAATTCTTCCACAAAATTTGGAAAAAATGTTTGAATTTCAGGAAAAATTATACGCTGAAAACAAAAGAGGAATTTTGGTTGTACTTCAAGCGATGGATGCTGCGGGTAAGGATAGTTTGGTGAAAAAGGTGTTCACCGCGCTTAATCCTGCTGGCTGCAAGGTTACAAGCTTCAAGCAACCTTCCACAGAAGAATTGGATCACGATTATTTGTGGAGAATTACAAAGGCAACTCCTTCTTATGGAGAAGTTGGGATTTTCAACAGATCACACTACGAAGATGTTTTGGTAACCAGAGTTCACAATTTGGTTAATCAAAAAAACGACGACGATTTTTGGAATAAAAGATTCGAAGATATCAATGCGTTCGAAAAATATTTGGACAATAATGGTATCAAGGTTGTGAAGTTTTTCTTGCATGTGTCAAAGGACGAACAAAAAGAAAGACTATTGGATAGGATTAACTTGGAAGAAAAACATTGGAAGTTTGCAGCAAGTGATATTTTGGAAAGAGAAAACTGGGACGAATATCACAAGGCTTACGAAGATATGTTGGAGCATACTTCAACTGATTATGCACCTTGGTATGTGGTTCCTGCGGACAACAAATGGTTCACGAGGTTTGTTGTGAGTGAGGTTATGCTGGATTTGTTCGAGCAATTGGACCCACAAACACCAAAACTTTCCAAGGAAGAAGAATCACAACTAGACAAATGGAAGAAGGTTTTGTTGGAACAAGACGAGAAGGATAAAAAAGACGACTAATAAAAAGTAGGAGGAGAATATGTCAGACGATAGAGATTACAAAGGCTTTGAAAATGACGACAGTGAATACACTAAAGACGGCAACTATTTTAGTGAAAAAGAAGATGTAAGAGGCGGTTACAGCGAAGATAAGGACAGTTATTCTGACAGAAATAGCAATTATTTTGAAGCTTCACAAGAAGATAATTATTCTAATACGAAAGAAGATCATTACGAAAAAACAGACGATAGTTTTTTCTTTGAAGGTCAAGATGACGAAGAAGAATACATTGAAGATTACACTCAACGTGAAAGCTCAGGTTATGCTGGTTTCTGCCAAAATATTTTCTCAATGTTACATGGACTTATTGAAAAATTCAATAAAAAAGGTGCATTTGTAATATTGTTCTTGTTGTACGGAGTGTTCACGTTTGCGGCATCAATAGTACAATTCAAGCTTCACCCAGAACAAGCACAACAATTGGAACAAGTAACAAAAACAGGACTGAATCCAATAACATATACTATTATTTTGGCTGTTATATCAATGTTTTTCTACTATGCAGTGTGTAGAATTATATTCCATTTCACTAAAAAGGACATTTCACCAGTTCCAAATCCTGTAGAAAGAGACACAAGACTTGGAGTGTATGTAGCTTGTGAAGCGTTGATTAACATTTTGTTGATGGCACTTCCAACAACATTCCTTCCTTCAATTGTAGGCATGATAGTTGGAGTTGTCTTGTATTCAGCAGTATTCTACGACAGAATTTCTGATGAAAGAATGCTTGCCGTTGGTGTGAAATCAGCGATAGTAAGTATTGTCGCAGGACTTGTGTTTGGACTTATCATTGGAATCGCAGCAATAGCAGTTGCAGTAGCTGTTATGAAATAAAAAATTTGTAGACTGATCACTTGGCTAGGCTGGGTGGTCAGTTTTTTTAGTGACAATAAAAAAAGCCCTCTCCGTGGTCCGCGTGTAGTTAAACTACATTAAGCGTGGAGAGGTTCTGTTAAGAATATTATATCATTATTCATTAAAAAGTCAACGAATATCAGCGACAGTCTGAGTTTATTAATATGTAAAATTTGCCAAAACAATAGCCCGATGTTATATAATAATATATAAATGAAAACCAAAGGGGAAAAATATGAACTTAACTGATATTATAGATAAAATTGATTATATAGATTATACAAAAAACAACGACGACGAGATTACAAATGTGACAAATGACTCCAGGAAAATCGAAAAAGGTGGAGTGTTTGTGGCGATTTTAGGGATGGAATTTGATGGACACAAATTTATCGACAAGGCGATTGGAAACGGCGCAAACACGATTGTGGTTACACAAGATACACAAAAAATAGAAGGTATCAACTACATCAAAGTCGAAGATGCAAGGATAGCTCTTGCCCAAATTTCAAATGTGGTGTGTGATTTTCCATCAAAGAAGCTTCGAGTGATAGGAGTCACTGGAACAAATGGCAAGACTACAACAGCTTCTATGATTAGTCATATTTTGGAAAACTTAAACTCACAATGCACAAATATCGGCACGAACGGAACTTTTATCGCGAAAGAAAAATACGAAACGCCAAACACGACTCCAGAAATTTGCGAAATCGACAAGATTTTGAAGATTTCGGTGGACAAAAAAATCGACAACGCTGTTGTAGAATGTTCAAGTCATGGATTGTATTTGCATAGACTAGACGGGATAGAGTTTGATGTAGCTGTGTTTAACAATTTATCGATGGAGCATATGGATTTTCACAAAAATATGGAGAATTATTTCGATGCGAAGATGATTTTGTTCGAAAATGCCAAGAAAAAAATCGTGAATGTAGATGATGAATACGGAAGAAAAGCAAAGGGAAGGTTTGAAGAAGCATATACATTCTCCCTTAAAAATGAATCCGATTTTAGGGCTGAAAATGTAGAATTGATTGATGGCAAGATGCATTTTGAAATCAAAAACGTGAAATTCGTACTCAACAGATTTGCTATGTTTGATGTGTACAATGCGGTGGCTGCGATTGCTGCGGTGAATTTATTGGGATATGAACTTAAAGATATTGCCAAAGCGTTGGAAAGTTTTACAGGCGTTGAAGCGAGGTTTGAATTTGTTAAAAATGATTTGGGGATAAATATTGTCATTGATTTCGCACACACTCCAAAAGCTTTTGAAAATATCTACAAATCTGTGCCAAACGACAAACGAAAAATCGTAGTTTATGGGATGAGTGGCGATAGAACTCGTGAAATCAGATACGAGGTCGGAAAGATTTCCGCAGAAAACAACGTGTTTTCAATTGTAACAACTGACGATCCAAAATTCGACACATACGAAAACATTGCTGATGATATCGTAAGTGGGATTGAAGAAGAAAACGGTGAATATGTCAGAATCAAAGACAGAAAATCTGCCATTAAACATGCGATAGAAATTGCAAATGAGGGAGATTTTGTCTTACTTTTGGGAAAAGGACAAGAAAACTTCATCAAGCTCAAAGGAAATGAAAAGACACCTTATTATGAAAAAGGAACAGTCAACAAAGTGTTGGATGAATTGAAGAATAAATAAGCAGTAAAGATACGAACATATCTTCAATAAAAGCAAAAATAGACACCGATACGAACGAATATCTAGACTACAAAAATTGATAAATTCATCGCTTGTGAACCTAAAATCGCAAACTCGCTAACGCTCAGACAGTGCGATTTCTTAACGATTCACTTCGCTTGAATTTAGTGCAATTTTTTTCGTATGATATTCTAACCGTATCGGTTGTCTATTTTATTTCACTGAAATACAATAATTGTCGTAGGTAGTTTCAAAAAAATACAAAGCAGATTACCAGTTTTGCTAAGAACTTTGTTTTGTAAAGCCAAAAACATCGTAAAAGAGCGAATCATTCGGAAAAAATTGTTTTAAATTCAATCGAAGAAATCCGTCTAAAATTTGACCGCGTAAGCGAAGCGTGCTTCAAATTTTAGGATTTCGAGATTAGAATTTTTCAATTTTTGTAGACAGATGAGCGATTTACGAGTTTTTGTGTTTTCTGTACCGTAGTCTAGATATTCGTGCAAACTGGTTTTCTGCTTTGTGTATTCTGAAGCTATCTAAGACAATACCTTCTTTATTCCCAAAATCATCTATGAGAGAGGGCGAGGGAGGTCATTTATAGAAAAAATCTATAAATAACGATTATCATTTTGATATATTATTGAGTAAATGATATTATTTGTTACGAGGTGATTAGATGGTTGATTTAAAGAAGAAGTTACCAGAAGTTTTTAACGATTTTGCAGAAAGTCGTCAAAATGCTTTTTTGAAAGTAAAAGAAATAAAGGATAAGGATATTCCTGTTATAGGAATTTTTTGTACGTTTTTTCCACAAGAGTTAGCTGTTGCAGCTGGTGCTACTTGTGTTAGTTTGTGTGCTACAAGTGACGAAACTATTCAAGATGCTGAGAGGGATTTGCCTAAAAACTTATGCCCACTTATCAAATCTTCTTATGGTTTTGCGTTGACTGATAAGTGTCCGTTCTTCTATTTCTCTGATTTGGTTGTCGGAGAAACTACTTGCGATGGCAAGAAGAAGATGTACGAATATTTGGGAGAATTCAAGCCAGTTCACGTTATGGAGCTTCCAAACAAGAACACTGAACAAGGTCTTATTTTATGGAAAGAAGAAATCAGAAAGATGATTAAGACTATCGAAGATTTATTCGGCGTTGAAATCACAGATGAAAAATTAAAGCATGCAATTGAAGTGAAAAACGCTGAGAGATCCGCTGTAAAGGACTTCTATTCTATAATGAAGGCTGATGATTTGCCAATCACAGGTGGAGAATTGTGGCATGTTTTAAATGGTGTGCAATTTGATTTTGACAAGGAACAAATTCCACAAATGCTTGAAGAATTAAAAGCTAAGGTTATGTCTGAACACAAGCACATCAGTGGCAAGCCAAGAATTTTGATTACTGGTTGTCCTATCGGTGGTGCGACTGAAAAAGTTATCGAAGCAGTCGAAAATAACGGTGCAGTTGTGGTTAGCTACGAAAACTGTGGTGGCGCTAAGGCTATTGATGAAAATGTCGATGTAGACAATCCAGATATGATTGATGCGATTGCTAGAAAATACATGAACATTGGTTGTGCATGTGTGAGTCCAAACGAAAATAGACTTAAATTATTGGATAAATTAATCGACGAATACAAGGTTGATGGTGTTATCGACATGCATTTACAAGCTTGTACTCCTTACCAAGTTGAAGGTTTGTCAATTAAGAGATTCTGCAACGATAAGAAGAATGTTCCATACATCGCTGTGGAAACTGATTATTCAAAATCAGATATTGGACAATTAAATACAAGAATTGGTGCTTTTATTGAAATGTTATAACATTTTTTAAAAAATTGTGATATAATAGTTTCAGCAAAATCCATACAGGTTTTACCTGGAAAATAATCGCCATTATTCAAAACCGGCGGTTATTTTTTTGTTGGCAAATTTTGAAATGTTGTAATAATCTATAAAGCTAGGTGTGATACAATATAGTAAGTATAAATTTTGCACATAGGAGAGGAAAAACTTGGCAAAGCAAAAATCACTTAAATTAAACGCAATGCTTAATTTAATCAAAGTTGGGCTGAGCGTTGTGTACCCGTTGATAACTTTTCCTTACGCTACGAGAATTTTGCAAGTAGCAAATATGGGAAAGGTAAGTTACGGAGATTCAATTATTAAAATATTCATGCTGATTGCATCGCTTGGAATTACCAATTATGCAGTCAGAGAAGGTTCCAAATACAGAGAAAATAGAACGAAACTCAACCAATTTTCGAGGGAAGTTTTCTCCATCAACTTGTTATCTACGTTGATTTCTTACATTTGTTTATTGATATTCTGTGTAGTTTCTGCGAAAATGCGCGACATGGCAACGCTTGTTTTTATTCAAAGTTTGAGTATAATCTTTGCGACACTTGGAGTTGAATGGGTCAATGCAATCCACGAGGATTATTTGTACATTACAATCAGAAGTATCCTAATTCAAACTATTGGTGTAATTTTACTATTTTTCGTAGTAAAAACACAAGAAGATTACTTAAGATACGCAGGACTTACGGTTTTCGTAAATGGTTTGGTGTGCGTTTCGAATATGCTACATGTTAGAAGATACGTAAGTTTGAAACCGACATTCAAATTAAATTTGAAAAGGCATTTGAAGCCTATTATGCTATTCTTCTCGAATAGCATCGCAGTTTTGGTTTACGTCAGCGCGGACATGACGATGCTTGGCTGGATTTCGGGAGTTTTTTATACTGGACTTTACACTGTAAGTGTGAGGGTGTATTCTGTTGTAAAACAAATGCTTGGTGCAATTTACATGGTTACAATTCCAAGATTATCAAAGGCTGCAACATTGGATGATAAAACAGAATTTAGACATTTGTTGACAGAAATTTCAAGCTTTTTGCTATTATTAATGATACCAATGTGTACAGGACTTGGAGTATTATCCAAAAATATCGTATACATTCTCTCTGGAGAAAAATTCATTGCGGCGACACTTTCGTTGCAAATTCTAGCAGTGTCAGTATTTTTCGCAATAACAGGTGGTGTAATCACAACTTGTATGAATGTTCCATTGGGAAAAGAAGCATTGAACTTAAAAGCTACGACGATATCGGCGTTTGTAAATGTAGGGTTAAATCTAGTTTTCATACCACTTTGGCAACAAAACGGTGCAGCAGTAACTACGGCGATCTCCGAATTGGTAGTAGTTCTTGTGTGTCTATTTGAATTCAAAGAAGCAAGAGTTTACTTTGAAATGGACAAATTATTCTATACAATGAAATACGCAGTAGCAGGAGCTTTGTGGATACTTTTGACGAAATTTGTGGTTACAAAATTTATCACACATTACACACTTAACTTGTTGGCAGTATTCTTCATCAGCGTCATCGGATACACATTGATATTGTTCTTCGGTAAAAATGAAGTATTTATAGAAACATTGAAGAAAACACCACTTAAAAAATTAGTAAAATAGATAATGAGAGCATCATGCGATGCTCTTTTTTGATTAAAACAATCGAAGTACATTTACACTTACAGAGACATACAAAAATAGACATCGATACGAACGAATATCTAGACTACAAAAATTGAAAAATTCATCTCTTGTGAATCTAAAATCGAAAACTCGCTATCGCTCAGACAGTGCGATTTTTTAACGATTCACTTCTCTTGAATTTAAAACAATTTTTTCCGTATGATATTCTAACCGTATCGGGTGTCTATTTTATTTCACTGAAACCCGAAAATGTTGTAGACCGTTTCAAAAATTGCAAAGCAGAAAACCAATTTGCACGAACATCTAGACTATGAATAAAGAAAACTACAAAACTTGCAAATCGCTCATCTGTCTACAAAAATTGTCGTAGGTAGATTCATAACATACAGAGCAGAAAACCAATTTGCACGAATATCTAGACTACAAAAATAAATAAACTCTAAGCTCGTGAACCTAAAATTGTGAACTCGTGCTACGCACTCAAACAGCACAATTTTTTAACGGTTCACTTCGCTTGATTTTATGATTATTTTCTCCGTATGATATTCTTTGCAAACTTGGTAATCTGCTTTTTTCATTGAAACTAAGAAAGCTACAAAACTCTAAATAAAACTGATTTTCTGCTTTAGTGCATTCTGAAAATTTAGTTGATATTTTTCCAATCACTTATTTCACACGTCAAAGCCACAAATTAATACTAGAAAAATTTCACAATGATGGTATAATAAATAATTGAGTATTAAGGAGTGGTTTTTTATTTTTTTAGTTACGTTACAGCAAATTTTGATTATGTTTGTTTTCATGGCGATGGGCTATATTTTTGCGAAAACGGGGTTTTTCAGTAGAGAAACTATCAGAGAAATGACTGGGTTTGTAATGTATGTTGTGGGATCAAGTGTTATTATCAACGCGTTTAATAGATCCGTTACACCAGTGCTATTGAACAATTTTGCAATGACTGCCTTTGCTGCGGTGGTTTTGATGGGTTCATCTATTTTGATTTCTCATTTTTTGTTCAAATTTGATAGATTTTCGAAGAACGAAAACATAAGTACATACAAATTCGCATCGGTTTACAGCAATTGTGGTTTCATGGGAATTCCTTTGATTGAAGCATTGCTTGGTGCGGATGGAACTTTTTTTGCAATTCCTTACTTGGCGGTGTTCAATATTTTGTTGTGGAGTCATGGAATTGGTTTGTACGAGATGACTGGAAATGGCAAGATTCAATGGAACAAAGTTGTGAAAAATCCTTGTATTATTTCGTCTGTTTTGGGATTTGTTTTGTTTTTCTTCGGGGTAATTTACAAAATGCCGAATGTTGTGACAAAACCTGTTTATTATTTGGCTAGTATGAATACTCCTCTTAGTATGATAATTATCGGCGCAAATTTCGTGAGTATTACTGAGCCCTTTCACAGGGATAAAATGGCGTGGGAAGTTTCTTTTATCAGAAATATTTTGTTTCCTTTGATTTATATCGCGATTTTGTTAATTATTCCGATGAATTCAGATGCAAAGATTGCAACATTGGCGATGGCATCAGCTCCGATTGCAGGAGTGAGCGTGCTTTTCTGTTTGATGTTTAATAAATCTACGGATTTTCCATCGAGGGCTTTGTGTTTGTCGACGATTTTTTCGGTGGTGACTTTGCCGGTAATAATTTTGATTGGTAGTTTAATCCTTTAAATTGGCAAAATTTTTTGAAACGCATATATAATCTAATGTGAATATATGGTAAAATAAGGTTAACAATACTTTTGTTAACCAATATTTTTTTGTAAAGAGGTGATAGTTTGAGTGATTTAATAAAAAAAGAATTGATACGAATTGAAGATCGTGCAAATGATTGGAAGGATGCAATAAGAATTGCAGCAAAAAGTTTGTTGGACAATGGTTACATTAACGAACAATATGTAGAGGATATGATAAAAAGCGTAGAGGATGCTGGCCCTTACATTGTGCTTGCTCCGAGCATTGCGGTTCCTCACGCACGACCAAACGGCAATGTAGACAAAATGGCTATTAGTTTGACAAAATTAAATGAGCCTGTGAATTTTAGAAACGATGAAGAAGATGAGGACAATTGGGTAAGAATTTTGTTCTGTTTGGCAGCTGTGGATTCTTCATCACACATTGTAGCACTTCAACAATTGGCAGTGCTTTTGGATTCAGATGAAATTACAGATGAGCTTATAAATGCAAAATCTGAGGACGAAATGTTGGATATTATTAACAAAAAATTAGAGGAGGGAAATGATGATTAATATTGTTACTGTATGTGGTAATGGAATTGGAAGTAGTCTTCTTTTGAAAATGAAGGTTGAAACTATTTGCAAGGAAATGGGAATTGAAGCGAACGTTGAATCTTGTGATTCTAACGCAGCTGTAGGAAAGGGCGCTGACCTTTTCGTAACTGTTAAGGAATTCAAATCAATTTTTTCAGATGATCAAAAAGTAGCCATTGTAAAAAGCTACACTAACAAAAAGAAAATCGAAGAAGATTTGGTTCCTGTATTAGAAGAATTCAAATAAAAATTTAGGAGGAATTTATGGGATTTTTAAACGTATTAAAGGATATTTTATCTGAACCTGCGTTTTTGATGGGTCTTATCGCGATGGTAGGTCTTATCGCTCTTAAAAAACCAGCACACAAGGTTATGACTGGTACATTAGGTCCAATCTTAGGATATTTAATGTTAGCTGCAGGTGCAAATGTCATCACGACTAACTTGGATCCATTGAGTCAAATGATTCAACACGGATTCAACATCACAGGTGTTGTTCCTAATAACGAAGCCATCACATCTGTTGCACAAAAAGTTTTGGGCGTAGAAACAATGTCAATTTTGTTAGTAGGACTTATTTTTAACTTATTAATAGCAAGATTTACAAGATACAAATACATTTTCTTAACTGGTCACCACAGCTTCTTCATGGCTTGTCTATTGTCAGCAACTTTAGGTGCAATCGGATTTAAGGGAGTGGCTTTGGTATTGGCTGGTGGATTTATATTGGGAGCTTGGAGTTCAATCTCTCCAGCAATCGGACAAAAATACACTTTGAAAGCTACTGATGGAGACGAAATAGCTCTTGGTCACTTTGGTTCATTGGGATATTATTTGTCGGCGTTCATCGGTTCATTAGTTGGAAAAGATTCCAAATCAACTGAAGATATCGAAATTCCAGAAAAATGGGGTTTCTTAAGAAATACTACAATTTCAACAGCGTTGACAATGATTGTGTTCTATTTAATCGCAAGCATCAAAGCTGGTCCAGATTTCGTCGGCAAAATGTCTAACGGACAAAACCCATATTTGTTTGCAATCATCTCTGCATTAAACTTCGCAGTTGGTGTAGCAATCGTATATGCAGGTGTTAGAATGATTTTAGCAGATTTGATTCCTGCATTCGAAGGTATTGCTACAAAATTAATTCCAAACTCTGTTCCTGCAGTTGACTGTGCAGTATTTTTCCCATACGCACCAACAGCAGTTATTTTGGGATTTGCATGTAGTTTTGTAGGCGGATTAATCGGTATGTTTATTTTGGGAGCTATCGGTGGAGTATTAATTATTCCAGGGCTTGTTCCTCACTTCTTCTGTGGTGCAACTGCTGGTATTTACGGTAATGCAACTGGTGGTAGAAGAGGAGCTATGATAGGTTCATTCATCAACGGATTATTCTTGGCATTCCTTCCAGCATTCTTGCTTCCAGTTTTAGGACAATTAGGATTTAACAATACAACATTCGGAGATTTTGACTTCGGAGTTTTGGGAATTTTATTAGGAAAAGTTGGTAACGCTATGGGTAATGTCGGAGTTTACATTATTATCGCTGTTTTGGCAGTGGTTTTAATAGCTCCTTCAATTATCACTAAGAAAGACACAGCAATTAACAACGAACAATAATTTGAACTAAACAAGAAAGAGGTTGAAATGGATAAAATTAACACAAAAATTTACTCAGACGGTGCAGTATTAGAAGACATGTTAGAATCATTGGCATCAAAAAAAGTAACAGGATTTACAACTAACCCATCATTGATGAAGAAAGCTGGAATCACTGATTACGTTGAATTTGCCAAGAAAGTTCTAGAAGAAATTACAGAATATCCAGTATCATTTGAAGTATTTGCAGATGATTTAGAAACTATGGAAAAAGAAGCAGACAAAATCTCTTCATTGGGAGATAATGTTTACGTCAAAATTCCAGTAACTACAAGCGATGGAACATCAACTGCTCCATTATTGAAAAAACTTAGTTCAAAAGGAATTAAACTTAACGTTACAGCAATCTTTACAGTAGATCAAGTAAAAGAAGTAGTAGACAACTTGACTGACAATGTTCCAAGCATTGTTTCAGTATTTGCTGGAAGAATTGCAGACACAGGAGTTGATCCAATGCCAATCATGAAAGAATCATTGGAAATTTGCAAAACTAAAAAAGGTTGCGAATTGTTGTGGGCATCTCCAAGAGAAGTGTTCAACATTTACCAAGCAAATGAATTGGGAGTAGACATCATCACATGCACTCCTGCAATCATCAAGAAACTTTCATTGATGGGAAAAGATTTGAACGAATATTCACTAGATACAGTGAAGACTTTCTGCAAAGATTCAAAAGAATTAGGATTTTCAATTCTTTAATAAATGCAAGAGCTCACTTATGACCTGAACCCGTAAACACGGAATAATTTAATAATATTTTAAGCGGAATGTAATCTGTACATAACAGGGGACATTCCGTTTAATTTTGTTTTAA
>NZ_QGTH01000018.1 GCF_003182075.1 Finegoldia magna | reverse complement strand
GTTCAATTGTCTTCACAGACTTCGGTATAGTTATTTCTTGGAGGTTATTTCTTTCAAAAGCATTATGTTCAATATTTACCAAAGTATCAGGTAAAGTCACTTCTCTAAGTCCACAATTGAAAAATACTAAACCACCAAGATAAGTTAGACTATTTGATAGTTTTACCTCGTCTATACTTGCATCGTAAAAGGCAGCATAACCTAAATGCTTAACAGAATCAGGAATAATTACTTTATCCCAATGTTTGCCACGTCCAAATTCTCTTTTATATCTAAGTTCATCGTTTGAATGACTTAAAGAATAATTTCCATTAATAGACTTCGTTCCTTCAGGAAATACTAGAATATTTGTCTTCTCTTTCTTTTCTAAGCCTTTATCACTAAAGGCTATTATATTTCCCTCAGAGGAATACATAAAATCATCTTCCGTCCACTCTACCTTATAATCTGTACTTGCATATACAGGACTTACAGCCACTATATTCACTAAACTTACAAGTAGCATTATCACAGCTAAAATTCCACTGGTTATTTTTTTCATAAATTTTCCTCACTTTCATTTGTATCTTTTCTTTTAAGTTCTTGTCTTTCTCTATTTTCTTCTTCCTTATTTTTTCTAACAATAAATAAAAATTCATCAAGAGATATTTTTCGACTTCGAAATTCCTTAATGACCTCTAAATTTTCTATTTCTTCTTGTTCCTCTACTAATAACTGAAGTTCTATTTCAATTTCTTCTTTTTTCTTTCTTAAATTCTTCTGTTTTTCTATGTTTCTGATTAATTTTTTATTCATAGATTTTTACTCCTTCCCCCTTATTTTGGTCTACCAAAGGAATAAAAGTGATTTTTCCAATACTTTGAGTTTATACTGGCATATTGGATAGGATCTCCTGCATGGAGCATCATTCCATTTCCGGCATATATCCCTACGTGAGAAATTGGCGTGCCGGAATTATATGTGCCTTTAAAGAAAATAATATCCCCAGGTTTTGCCTCGCTTGGAGATATTGGATTACAATAGTCTTTGTATATTCTCCATGCAGTTGTTCTTGGCATTCTCTTTACACCAGACTTTGTAAATGACCAACATACAAAACCTGAACAGTCAAAGTTAGATGGTCCACTTGCTCCAAACACATATCTTTTACCTATATGTTTTTCTGCTTCATTAAATAAGGCTTTGGCAGTTTCAGAATCAAAAGCAAGACCGGGATTTCCAAAGTTTGGATTGTCTATAATCTCTCCCAAGTTCCCATAGCTTGATCCAAAATATCCACTCATATTTCCCTGACTATCAAGTAAAGCTAAATAATGAGCCATATTTGTTTCATAGTTTGCAAATTCTTCTCTTGCTATTTCATCAATACTTTTCTTTTTTATAGTTAATGTTAGAATTCTATAGGTATATGGATTTCCTTCACTGTCATATTTTGTAATAGACTTTGAAGTATATTTTTTCTCATACATTTGATTAAATAGTATTTTTAATTCCTTTTGTATCTCTTCAGCTGACTTAATCTCTCCATATCTTGCTGTTAAATAGCTAAAAAGTTCGTGTAGATCATGACCAACAGAATCTCCTTTTATATGATATTCATCATAATTTGGATAATTTTCTTTAATACTATCTATTTCATCTTGTAATGCATATTCATAACTTGTAAATTCATTATTAATATCCATTAAAACTTCTTCTTTTGATAGATAGCTTGTAGCTATAACATTACTTGTTAATCCTGAAGTAAGACTGCCAACATTGCTAATTCCTTGAAATAGCATAAAAAAAAGTCCTAAAATACAAAGGGCAATTAAAATTTGCTTATATCCTTTGTTTTTTAAAACTTCCAATGTTTTCTTTCCAATATTAGCGAAAGATTTCTTTATTCTATTTACTAAACCTTCCCCGTGTTTCTTCCTAAAATCTCTCTGAAACTTCTTTTTCATAAAAAATCGATTCAATTTATTAGAGTTTTGATAAGCTTTAGTCTTCTTCAATTCTTCAAAATTTCTTTGAAAGAGGAGTTTACTTTCTTTCTTATAAATTTTCCCTTCTAAAGATTTTATTTTTCTTTGAGTTTTTAAAGGTTTTTTCCTTCTAAAATGGCTAATTTCTCTACCTATAACTTCGGTAGTTCTACTAAGCTTATAAGCAGCGTTAACGCCTGCATTATCATCTTTCCCACTATATAGATAGTTTGCCGTCATAGCACTCGCAAAAGTAATAGGTTTTTCTAAACCCGCTTTTTTTGACTTTTTCTTATCCTTAATTAACTCTTTTTCCTTTTTATTCTTTTTCTCATATAGTTTTGATATTTTATCTTCCTTTTTATAAAACTTATCTTTTTCACTTTTGTTATCTTTTTTAGAATGGAATTTAGTTTTATTTTTTGTATCTACCTTATTTTCTTCAGATAAATTTTTGGAATCCTGTACTTCTTTTTTTGTCCTGGTGTATTCTTTCTTTGGATCAAAGTTGCTTTTCTTTATAGTATTATCAAAAGCGTCTTTTATTTGTCTTTTCTTTCCCTTGTTTTTATTAGAAATTCCACTATGATTTAAATCAAGTTCATCTACTTCAAGATTCTCATTTTTTATTACGTTTTTTTCCTGTTTGAAGATTTCTTTTTTTGTGCCTATTTTTTCTTGATTCTTTTTATTTATATTATATTTATCTTTATTTTTTTCAGATTCACTTTTAAATCCTTCAGATATGCTATCCTGTCTAAATTTCCCACTAGAAACCCTACCCATTAGCATATTTTTTTCTTCTAAATTTCTAACTTTGCCTTTGAAATATTTGCTATTTTGTTTTTTATTAGTATTCAGGTCTTGAATTATTTTTTTATCTTCTTCATTTGCCTTATATGATAGATCTTTTCCTCTAAACTTCCCATTTAAAGATTTTAATTCTGCTTTTTCCCCTTTATCCTTAAACTGACTTTGAGATTGATAAAGTTTTTTAAAGGTGTTTTTTTGAAAGCTTTCTTTCCCTTTCTTACCAAGAATAGAATAACCATCCCAATTTTTTCTTTGCACATCAGAAGATGGTAAATACTTATAGTCATCTCTTGTATCCCTATAGGATACATTGCTATCACTAAAGTTAATGTCATAGCGATCTATGACACCATCATTATCTGAGTCCTGTGATAATGGATCATATGTTGAACTTACCTCTCTATTAAAATTCTTATCTTCTTTTCTAAATCTCCTTATTTTTTTCTCTGGCACATCATTAAAAGTTTCACTCTCAACGTTTTTCTTCCATTTTAAATTACTATTCCCCTTGCAATTTTTTTTGGGAGAAATGCTACTTTTTATATTAGAATTAGTTGAAATTGGTCCATCATTAAAATCTTCTTTAAAATTACTTAGCCTGTATTCTGTTTCTTGCCCGTGATATTCACCATATCTACTTTCTTCATTTTCTTCCATTTTTCTATGCTGCCGTTGCGAATATTCCGGCTGATATTCATTATGATAGGAGGCTTCTGCAAATTTTTCCTCATGGATTTTTCTTTGTCTTCTTTCTCTATTTGGCTTTTCTTTTTCTTTGAATAAATCCTGACTATTTTCTTGCAAATGATCTGAGTAATATTTAGAGTTTTCAACATTATTGTCTATGTTGTTCCTGCTTTTTACTTTATTTATTTCTTTTTTTGAAAAATCTGATGCTCTCTCTGTATTACTGAATTTTTCATTACTTTCTTCTTTCTTTTCTGATATAAGATTGGTCTTTGGTACATCTCTTGGGTTTACTTTCCCTTTCTTTTTCATATACACCTCCTATTTCATATTTTTCTCAATCCTTTCTTTAGCTATTTGACAGTAATCTTTGTTTATGTCGATTCCAATATATTCTCTGTCCATTCTAATAGCTACCATTCCAACAGTTCCTGAACCCATAAAGGGATCAAGAATCAAGCCTTTTTTAGGACATCCTGCTTTTATACAAAGTTCTACCAGTTTTGGTGGAAATACCGCATAGTGTTTTCCTTTAAATGCACTGGTGTTAATAGTCCAAATATCTCTATTGTTTCTAAACTTAGGGACATTATCTCCTATATATTCTCCATACTCTCTTGCTTCATTTATGCTCTGTCTTTTAGCTCCTGTACCTTCTTGTAAATACTTATTGTTTTTTCCTCTTGCCCTCATATATCTTTTCTTGCTTATTTCTTTTATTGGTTCTTTCATAGCGTCAAAGTTATAGAAATACTTTCTTGCTTTTGATAGTAGGAAGATATGTTCATAAGACCTTGATGGTCTATCTCTACAAGACTCAGGCATGGCATTTTCCTTATGCCAAATAATATCGCTTCGTAAATACCAACCGTCCTCTCTTAATTTTAAAGCTAGTTGCCAAGGTATCCCCATTAAGTCTTTTGCCTTGTAGCCACTGAGTTTTTCTGTAATAGACTCTTTTTGACCACTTCTTCCTTCTATGTTTTTAGGATCTTTATATTCTTTTTTGCTTCTTGTCCCTGCATAAGAATCTCCAATAACTACCCAAAGTGTTCCTTCTTTTTTTAATACTCTTTTTACTTCTCTAAAGACTTCAATTAATTTATTTAAATATTCCTCCGGACTTTCTTCTCTTCCAATTTGTCCTTCTGCTTTATAATCTCTAAGTCCATAATATGGAGGAGATGTAATACAGCAATCAAATGTTTTATCTGGAAATTCCTTTAGAGCAGAAATTGCATCTAAATTAATAATATAGTTAGTTTTTAACTTCTCTCTGTCTATCAATTTCTATCCCTTCCTTTAATTCTTCTGGTTTAGTTGTCATTAACTTATACAATTTTGTATCTTTAGGAAATCTATCTACAAAAGGTACTATTGTGTTTCCATAGAATAGTAATCCCTCTCCCTCATTGGAATTTGTGACGTAGGATAACTGATAAAGAGATATATTTAACTTGTTAGCTAAAATTTCCCTATCACCACTAGCTTGATTAAGCATTAAGATAAAATCAGTGTTATCAAATATATTTTCTATTTCAGGACTGGCTAAAAGGTCCTTTACATTTTGTGTTAATCCTGTTGGAATCCCGCCCCATTTTCTAAATCTCTTCCAAATTTCTATGGAATATGAGGCTGTTTGTTCTTCTCTTAAAAGCAAATGGAATTCGTCACAGTAATATCTGGTTTCCTTCTTATTTCTATTAATAGTTACTCTATTCCACACTTGATCTTGAACAATTAACATACCTATTTTTCTAAGTTGCTTTCCTAATTCCTTAATGTCATAACAAAGAATTCTATTTCCTGTATCTACATTAGTCCTATGGTTAAATACATTAAGACTACCTTTGACATAAATTTCCATTTCTACCGCTAATTTTTTCCCTACATTTTCTTCTTGTTTTAAAAGTAAATTATATAAATCTTCTAAAATTGGCATATTTTCAGGAATGGGATTGTCGAAGTAATCCTTATATAATATTGGAAGACATCTATCAATTACTGAAGTTTCTTCTGCACTTAATCCTTCCTTTCCTACTACAAGTTCAAACAGTGAAAGAATAAAATCAGACTTTAAAGATAAGGGATTGTCTTCATCGGCATAGTCTACATTTATATCCAACGGGTTTATATAATCCTTACTTGTTGGCGATATTTTTATAACTTCTCCACCTAGTGCCTTAGTTAAATTTCCATACTCCCCTTCCGGATCACATATAATGATGTCATCTTGTGTGATTAAAAAAGCATTGGTAATTTCTCTTTTAGCCGAAAAAGATTTACCACTACCAGGCGTTCCAAGTATTAAACCGTTTGGATTCTTTAAAAGCTTTCTGTCTGTCATAATGATGTTACGACTTAAAGCATTTAATCCGTAGTATAAGCTCTCTCCTTCTAAGCACAACTCTTCTGTTGTAAAAGGAATAAAGACTGCTGTAGAGCTAGTTGTAAGTCCTCTTTTTATTTCGATTTCATTTTTCCCAAGTGGTAGGGAGGAAATTAGTCCTTGTTCCTGTCTATAGTTAAGATTTTTCAATACACAATTATGCCTACCTGCTATTGAATTTAGTTGAAAGATTATATTACTCAATTTCTTTCTACTTTTTTCCATATTTGTAAACAAAATAGTTATGACAAACATTCTCTCATTATGATTTTGAAGTTCTACCAATAGTTTCTTAGCATCATTACCATAGGTAATTAAATCGCTTGGAAGAATATCAATGTCATATCCTGATCTTATAGCCTTCTTATTTTCTTCAATTTTCATTTTATCCAAGTCCGTTATTTTTCTTTTAATCATCTTTATAGCTTCTGTTTGATCAATGGAATTTATATGAAATGTTACAATCATATTTTCTTCAACCCCTAAAAATTCTGATAATAATCTATCTGATAATTCAGGTGCTAGAATTTGCAGAAAGTTTACTTCTCCAAAGTATTCTCCAATTTTAAATTGATTGTGAGATGAAAAGTTAAATGATGCTGGTACTATATAATCCTTAGTAGATAGTCCACTATATTTTAGGTCTTCAAAGGAAAAAACAAAATTCTTATTCGGATTTAAGATATCGTGAATAACCTTTAACCTTTCATATCCACTTAATACATAAGCTTTTACTCCCATCTGCTTGAAGTTATTTAATATATCCATTTCCATTCTTTCAAGTCTTGTAGTTGCCTCTTTTAAATCTTGTGCTTGTAAGCTAAAGGTGATATACATATATTTAGTAAGTCCATTATTTCCTTTTTGACTCTGATTTTTTAGCATTTCCCTGTACTCTTTTCGTATTTCATTATATGAATCGTTTCTATCCGGAACATTGATGTTTTTTTCTACTTCTTCATTTTTTCCTATGCGATTAATATATGAAAGTTCTATATCAACACTTGGATCAAAATAGTTTAAAAAACTTGAAAATTCATTAAATATACTTTCCTTATCTTCTTCTGTTGAAAGCTGGTAGTTAATATCTAAAAAACGTATCATTTTATTAAATTTGTTCTTCTCAACTTGGCAAATCCCATTTCTCAACATTCTTAAATAGGGGATTGTTTCCTGAACGCTCTTTTTCTTCTTCCCACCAAAAAAGGAAAGCTTCTTTTTGGGCTTTCCTTTTTCTTTAGAAATATTTGCTTTTTTCATCTTTTTTTGACTTATACTAATGCTTTTTAAATCTTCTTTTTGTTTTTTTAAATTTCTTTTTTCTTGATTTAATTTTTTCTGTTGTTTTTTCTGTATTTGATTCATTTACTCCTTTCCTTTCTTTGTTTCTTTATATCATAAATACATTCTGTCTTGTATATCCTTATACTTGTCTGTCTTTTCTTATCTATAATATACTTTAAATATTTTTCAAAATAGATCCCGTCCTTTTCATAAAGAGTTGCAAATATTATAGGAAAAGACACACCTATCATAATTAACATAGATAGGTCATTAGGCAGCACTTTTTTTACCATTAAATATACTGGAAAGCCTATTAGACCTGCAATTGTAAAGCCAATTAATTGTCTTTTTGTTAGATTTAGAGCTACCTTTGTTTTTACTTTTGTTAAGTCCTTTGGGACATTTACATAAGCCATTATTCTAACCCCTCTAAGTAAAATCCATATATATCTTCTCTGTTCAGATCTTCTAATAATTTTCCCATATTCACTGCTATTTCTAAGACTTTTTCATTCGTTTCTTCTCTATTATCTAAAACTTCCAATGTTTTTCTTATAATCATTCTATTTTGTATTTCTCTTGTAATATATCCCCCTATTAAAAGTATTGGGAGTCCTATTGTTCCAAGTGTTTTAAAATTAATTTTTTTGTCCTTTTTTCTTCTAATTTTCATCATCTTCTCCTTTTTTATTAATGAGCATTTAAAATTGATTTTGCAATACTTCCTGATTTCATCATAGTTATACCAAGTATTAAGGTGTATCCTAGTAATTCAAAAATACTTTTGTGTATGTCTGATATATTTAAAGTCTTAACAAGTACGGCATAAATTCCTACGCATATAAGTAAGAATAAACCTTGCAAGCCAAGTGCGAAGAGCCCTCTTATATAGTTTGTTCCAATACTTCCCCATTCTTTATTGCCCATTGTGGCAAAAGGTATGGCGCAAACTGAAGTATAAATATATATTTCTATCATCCTGCCGTATAGAATAACTGTAATGAGTATTGATATCCCTTGAATTATCATCTTTACAATTGATGTCTCTAGTACTATAGTCATTAATTTTCCTATTGACTCTCCTTTTAGGCTATCTACCATATTAGCTATATCACCTGGAGAAACTTTTGCACTAGCATTTGCCACACCTGCTGCCTTTCCTATTAAATTCTGTGCCACATCAAATACTGCCATAGAAAAGTCAAAAGCATGAGATACAAGCCATACTGCTATCCACATTTTTATCATATATTTAAAAAAATCAAAGGTATCTGTGTCATGCATATTATTTTTGTTCATTACCATTTGAATTAATTCAATACATAGTACAGCCGTTATGATAAGACCTGCTATGGGAAGTATAACATTTTCTGAAATAGACTTTATGAAGTGGAAAACCTCCGAGTTCCATCCACTCGGAGTCTTTCCTACCTCATTTGCTATCGTTGATACTTTGTCATTTATATCAAGGAGCATTCCGCTTAAATTTTCCTTGATCATATCAATAAGTATCTCCGAAAAAAACTCTTTGATCTTATCTACTATATTAAACATTTTATTTTAACACGTTTGCTAATAGCGGTATTAGTTTTAAACCTATGAGTACAATTCCCCCTCCAGCCATAAGCTGCTTAATACCTTGAGATTTAGCACCAGGGTTGTCATTCCCATAACCTTCCATCAGGTTGATAACACCCCATGCTCCAAGCCCTGCACCAATTGCTGTAACTAATATTTTTAATACATTTACTGCTTGTGTAAAAAATTCCATTTATATTTCCTCCTCTTTTTCTTCTTTTTCAATTTTATTTATGTGCTTTACGATAAAATTTTTAAATGTCTTGTCTTCTTTTTTTGTTTCCTTAAAATATCCAAAAATATGGATGTATTCTCCACTTTTAAATTCCTTCACACTTTTTGCCTTTTCCCCGTAGAGATTACAGTAGATATATTCTTTTTTAACCTTTCCTTCTTCTTTGTTCTTTCTAACTATTGTGAAGTTAGCTACCTCTTTTTCTCCTTCCTTTGTATCTATTGCAGTTGTTTTTATTTCTCCTACTAGATTTCCATTAATATTTAGCATTTCTCTTTCCATTTGTTCTATCTCCTTTATTCCATAAAAAAAAGCGATAGTTTTCTCTATCGCTTCTACTTCTAATTCATTAATATTTCATTTTTCTCTGTATCTTATTTTTTCGGCTCATCTCGTATATATTTCATTCTTCCTCCTTTGGGCATAAAAAAACACCGAAATGTTTTTTTCGGTGTAAATTTCTCTATTTAATTTTATGGTTTTAGTAATTCTTTCCAGTTTTCTATAAAGCCAACATGTCTTAATTCAATATTTTCATATCTTGCTATTAGTGCTGTTAGATCATGATAAAAATTTTTGTAATTTTCTTCTTCAGAAACTATTTTAAGATTAACTAATGTAGCAAATATTGTATTGTTTGAAATGTTATTTTTTAAATATTCTTTATATAGCTTTGGTGATTTTGTAAGCTTTGCTCCATATAGCCTGCCATAATGGGCACATATATTTCTTATATAGGCAAAATTTTCTATCCAAGATTCAAAGTAATGGTAGTCTGTATGAAAGACTTTTGCAATTTTACTTTTATCTTCATTTTTCATATTTTTATACATTTTAGATAAAGTTCCAAAACTTGCTACTTCTATCACTGCATATAGCGGAATTTCTCCACCTTCATAATTGTCTTTAAAGTTTTTTATAAATGGTGAGCGTCTATTTCTTTTTGTTTCTCTTTCTAAATCATTTAATGCTTCTTTATATCTGTTTTTATATTTTCCCACATTTGACAAATCTTTGTAGCCAAAATTTCCATATTTTAAAGAAAAATAGTTTGTGATAACTGCTCTTAAAGAAACTTCAATATGTTCTATTATTTCAAATATGAGTTGTCTAAGTTCTCTATCAAATTTATATAAACTTACAATATCTTCAAAACTTATTCCTGATATATATCTTCCATCTTTTTTTAATGTGATACTATAAGCTTTAATCAGCCTGTAATAGGATATTCTTCCAAGAATTTTCTTAGCATAAGTTTTATCTTCTACTAAAAGTCCTAAGTCTATTAAGTTTTTTACTTGATTTTCTATACTAATCGGTTCTTGATAGATTTTTTTCATTTTTTCTCCTAAAATCAAATGACCCGACTTGGTCCGCATTGTTAAGAGGCGTGTCGGGTGCTGTTGAAATTATTATATGTTATAAAATATTTTTTGTCAAGTATTTCCTTTTAATCTTTCCTAAATAGCTATCTTACTTCTAATTTTAAATTTATTCATCTAATATTTCAACTACCATACTCTCTTTTAACTTAACCTCATCTTTTCTCTGTAGGTATTTCTCTATGTCAAATATATTTCTCTTATCATAATCTTCAAGGAACTTATAATTCTTATGTTTAGTTATGTCAAATTTATAAGATAAGAAAGGTCTTACTCCTCTTAGCTGGTATATACACTTACCACCGTCCATTACAGTTATTTCATCTTGACTCATAAGTTCCTTACCGGTTTTTTGATAATTTAAACCAAAGCTCTTTTGATTTGATCTTGTTTCTGATGTGTTATATAGGTCTATGGTTTCTTTGCCCAGGCTTTCAGATAATTCTTTTAATGTTGTTCTTTCTTTGCCTCCTAAAAATAATGTAGAATCACAATTGCCAACTATGGTATCTGCATTATCTTTATAGATACTTTTTAGTTGTGATTGTGCTTGTAATATTATACAAGCTGATATTTCTCTACTTCTAATAGTTGCTATCAGCTTTTCAAATTTAGGAATTAAGCCGATATTTGCGAATTCATCAAGTAGGCATCTCACATGAACAGGAAGTCTTCCGCCATATTCGTCATCTGCTTTATCACATAATAGATTAAATAATTGTGAGTACATTATTGATACTACAAAGTTAAATGTATCATCTGTATCCGATATTATTACGAATAAAGCTGTTTTCTTTTCTCCAAGTGTATCAAGCTCCAGTTCATCTTCTTTCATTAAGTCCCTAAGTTCCTGAATATCAAATGGAGCAAGCCTTGCTCCACAGGATATAAGGATTGATTTGGCAGTTTTTCCTGCTGCAAGTTTGTATTTCTTATATTGTTTTACTGCGAAATGATTTGGCTTTTCTTTTTCTAATGCTTCAAACATATAGTCTACTGCATTTTTAAAATTTTCATCTTCTTCTCTTACCTCACTTGCATCTATCATAGCAAGTAAAGTTGTAAAGTTCTGTTCTTCTTTAGGAGCTTCATACCAGATATATCCTATAAGTGCTGTGTAATAGAGTTTTTCAGCTTTCACCCAAAAATCCTCAGTTGATTTTTCTCCTTCTCCCTTTGTATTTGCAATTATTGTTTGTACTAATTTCAAAATATCTTTTTCACTTTTCAAATATGCAAATGGATTATATCTCATGGATTTTTTAAAGTTTATTGTGTTTAGTATTTTTATCTCATATCCATTTCTTTCCAACATTTTCCCACATTCCAAGACTAATGTTCCTTTTGGATCAGTTACTACATATGAAGAGTGCATTTGCATGAGATTTGGCTTTACAAAAAACCTTGTTTTACCACTACCAGAACCTCCAATTACCAATACATTTTTATTTCTCGCATATTTTGGATTTTTAGGTCTATTGTTCATGGTAAGTCTTTCAGTTTGAGTTAATAGCACATTGTTTTCAAACTTCTTGTCAATGTATGGCTCAATGTCTTTTTCATTTCCCCATCTTGCCGATCCATATTCTCTGCCCTCTCTAAACTTTTTTGCATTTTTCTTTTTCTGTATAAGGATTAACTTAATAGCTACTGATAGAATTAGACCGGGTATCAGGTTTTTTATTTTTAATGATGGAATATAGTTTAAAGTATCTATTTGACTAAAAGCTACTAGAATTCTATCTATTATATCTCCTCCTACATAAGAGTTGACATGGCTTGCAAAGATATTTCCTATATAAAAAAATAAGAGGTAAGGAAGATTTTCTAATACAAATTTCTTCTTATCTCTTATCTTAAAAACATTTTTTATATCTTTTATTATTTCATTTAGTATTTTCGAATTAATCACTTCCTCTCCATAAAAAAGAGTAGATTTCTCTACCCATTAGTATTTTATTTATCTTTTTTATATCTTATTACTGGAACTTGTTTTATTTTTTTACCTATCTTTTTTCTTTCCAAGACAAACATCATATTTTCATTTCTTTTAAAATATCCTAAATCTTTATGATAGCTTATACCACACTTGCAATGTAATAAACCTATAAACTGTTGCCTCATCTTTGAGTTACATATGGGACATATTCTTTTATTTGTCATTTTGAACCACCATTATACTTATATTTTACTTTCAAAGGTATTTTTTAGTTTTTTCCCTAATGCTTCTGTTCTCATTTTTTATCTATAGATAAGAGAAATTCTTCTACTGGATGATTCCCATCTTCTTTTTCATAGTATTCAACAATAAAGCTATTCATGCCTTCTCATCATATATATTATATATCCAAGTGTTTTTATTATAAACTTTGTTCCTGATGTTTATGTTTAACCTTATCTCTGTCAATAGTATCTTTGACTTTATCCTTGAAGTCATTAAGCCTTTCTATTACAGATTTCCTTTTTCTTGACTTATCTTTAGTAAATTTCTGGACTGTCTTTTTAAAAGCTTGTTCCATTACTTTTATATCTTTTGCTTGAAAAAAGATAATGTTGTTTCCATTTTCTAAATCTTTCTTTATGGAAAATTTCACCCCATATCTTTTTAATTCTTTTTTCAATGCTTTTAAGTCTATGTCATTTAATTCTAAGGTTTCTACTTTACCTTTTTTTACGAGGTCTTTTACTTTTACTTTTTTAAATTTTTCTAAGGGTCTTGACTGTTCTGTCTGCTCTTTATGTTTATTTATTTCTAATATTTTCTTCATCAAATTTATAACTTGCTTGGCTGTTACTATACTTGCTTTTTTTACTATGGCTATTGTTCTGCTATTTATATCATCATTTTGCATTCACTCACCTACTTTCATTCTTTTTTTAATATTTCATAGGCTAATTTTGATTTCTCCTTCATTTTTTCTATTCTTCTATTTTCTCCTGTAAATATAATGGGACTGCATATTTCAAGTATCCTTGAATAAATTCTTTTATCTTTTATAGTTTCAGGATTAGTTAAAGCTGATATATTTAAGTTTGTTGTTATAATTAGAGGTTTCCCACTTCTATATCTACTATCTATTATGTTAAAGATATGCTCAGCTGCAAAATCTGTATCTCTTTCCATTCCAAAATCATCGATAATTAATAGTTCCTTTCGATTTAGATTGTTTATATACTTACTTTTATCAATCTCAAAGTTAGTCATATCATTTAAAATTACAGAAAAATTTGTCATTTTGACTGATATTTCTTTTTCTAGTAAAGCATTTGCTATGGCACTTGCAAAGTAAGTTTTCCCACAACCAACATTCCCTGTAAGAATTAGACCTATATTGTTTTCATATATTTCATCAAATTTTTCAACATAGTTTTTTGCTACTTTTTCATGCTCACTGTCTTTGTCCATATTTTTAAAATTCCAATTTAATAGGATAGGATCAGAAAAACACTCTTTTTTTAAGTGTTCAATTTTCAAAAGCCTTTTATTTTCTTTTCTTTTTTCTTCCTCTAATTTTTGTCTTTCTTTTTTACATTGACATAAAATACCAACTTTTTTTATTTCTCCAAAGAAGTCTATTTCTTTTTCAATTGGTGTTTTACATTTTGCACAATATTTTAATCCTGTTTCTTGATCTATATAACTCCTATTTTCTTCATCTTTTGATGGACTATTTGTTTCTGCATTTTTTATTTTCTGTTCTAGGATTTCTTTTATTAATTCCATATGCTCCTCTCCTATCAAGTATTTAAAATTTCTCTCCATATATCCTCATCGTTACTATAGTCATAGTTTTCTCTTTTCTGATTTTCTCTCTTTATGACTTCTATGTTTCTAATATTTTCATCTGCATTGTATAAGAGAGTCAGTAGATAAGCATTAATGTTTCTAATATCCTTTGGAGCATTTTCTCTTAGGTATTTCAAAACATAGTCTATGTGTTTATAGTTAAGACTTAGAAATCTTTCTTTAAAATTTTCATTGGATATATGCCTCCCTCCTATTTTAATGTTTGTAAAGCTAGTTAAGGCTTTTACAAGTACATTTATCATTACATCTACTTGCTTCTTTTCTTCTATTCTAACTTTTTCAAAGGTTTCATAAGATATATTCTTTTTTATAGTTTCTTTTAATTCTTCCTCCTCCAAAGTTTTTTGTGATTTTTCTCCTAGCTTTTCTAAGGGGGATATGGGGGTGGTATTATTAAAATCAGTATTATTAGTTTCAGTATTATTAATATTAGTATTATTAGAGTCCTCTTTTGAAACTTCTTGAGGTTTGTTTTCTAAACTTCCTGAAGTTTGTTTTTTAAACTTCTTGAGGTTTGCTTTTGAAACTTCTGTAGTTTTATTATTTTCTGTGTAAATAAAGTTCTTTACATAAAGTAAATTTGGCTTTCCAAGTCCTAACCTCTTTTTCTCTAATAATCCTATCTCTTCAATTTCTTTCATTACTTTGACCGACTTATTTCTCCCCCAGTTTAATACTTCCATAATTTCTTCTATGGTATAGATGATGTATACCTTGTTTTCTTCATCTAACCATTTATTCTTAATTGACAAGCTCATTCTATCGAGTAGAATTCCATAAAGAATTTTTGCTTCTACGGATAGTTTTTTAAAATTTAAGTCGGTAAACAAAGTTTTGGGAATCCTAAAAAATGAATATTGTTCTGCTTCATTGCCATAATAGTATTCAAATTTAACTATTTCTTTCATCATAACCCCCTTTCTTTTCATATAAAAAGAGATAGCTTTGATTTTGCTATCTCTTTTTCATCGTTTTAATCTATTTATTTTTATATTTAAATTGCTTTTATTCTTTCATTCACCTCTTCTATCACTTCTATAATAAAATATCCTAGCACTGGTAAACCATAAGGACTAAAAAGATATGCTAGTATAATTGCCTCTATAGCGAGTGCTTTTTCTCCATGATAAACAGATCCTAAAAATCCCATAATAGCGATAAATGAAATCAGTTTGAAAAATATTGTGCTGAGTCCTAATACAAACGTTAAAAATAGAGTGATGATACTTAACGCTATACTAATAGGAAACAATATGATTTTGAAAAAAACTCTAAATATTATCATATTCTCTTCAATCCTTATTACTTATGTTTTCTTTTCTTTTTTTGTTAATTTAATAAAAAAGATGACAGACTTAATCCTAAATCGTCTTGTTTAAAAGTTTTGTGGAAGCCTTTAAACTTTGATTTTAATGGATTTATTGTATCTGTCATCATTATATCACTGTCCCCCGTTCCACTTTCTCCAATAATAATGTATTTTTTGCCTTTTTCAAATGTAAAATCCAAATTTTTCAAAACGTATTTGTCACTTGTTGGATATTTGAACGAAATATTGTTTAATTTCAAATTATTAAATTCAAATTCATCTTCTCCTTCAACAGGTTTTTGTTCTGAGATGAAATTCATAATTTTGTTTTGGACTGGCTTTGCTGATTTGAAACTTGTCATTATATCTGTGAAATTCAACAACGGTCCCGTCACATAAGCCATAAGTTGACTTGATTCTATTACTTGACCAATGGTTATTCTGTCTTTGAATACTAGCCATATTCCGACCAACATACAACCCAAATACATTGCCAATGAACTAGCAAATGATAAAACGTAAATAGTTTTGCTCAAAGTTTCCTTGGTATTTGATGCGTTACGATATTCAATGGATTTATCTTGGTTAATTTTTTGAAAAATAATTTCTCTTTTGAAAAACTTAATCAAATTGAAATTGTTAACGAATTCTTGCAAACTAGACGTGTATTCATTTCTTATATTCATAAGTTCTTCTTGTCTTTTTTCGATTAATTTTTCGAAAATAAATGGCACTGCTAGTTGCACCACGGAAAATATTATTATTGTGATTGCCATTATTATGTCGATTTTGACAAGCAAGACTAAGGATATTACGAAATTGAGAATTTCATGATATGAAGACACCATATTTTTGAAATAATCCATCTTCAAATCTTCCAAATCATTCAAAAACATTGATATATAATATCCACTATTTTGTTTGGAAATTTTTATTAGAGATTCATCTGTTATGCTGTTGAACAAATCATTTCTTACGTTATATATACAATTATTCGTAAGTTCTACTGTGCTTTTTCGATATAATAAATCGGAAATACTTGCAAAAATTATGTACAACACAGAAATTAGAATTAGTCTGGGCAAAAATTGTTCTTCTCCATTAGTTCCTGCATCTGTTATAATTCTTAAAAGCCACGCCAAGCCGATATCAAATCCAACGGCAATAGGCGCTGTAAGAAGTGTTAAGTAGAATAATTTTTTATTTTGCGTAATGTACTTGAACATTTTCATCATTCCTTTAAATTAAATATATCACTTGTTTTATGTTTATGCAATCCTTTTTTTGATTATACATCCGAATTATTATTTCGCACATTTTTTCTGGATTTGTGATATAATTATTTTGAGGTGAATATTATGGAAAAACATATTAAAACTTTAACACCTAACACTTTGAAAGAATCAGCTTGCAAAGGTGGTTGTGGTGAATGCCAAACATCTTGCCAATCAGCTTGCAAAACTTCTTGCACAGTTGCTAACCAAGAATGTGAAAACGAAAATAGATAATCTTGTTTACATAATGATTGAAGACTTTTAAGTAGACAATCAGATATGCGATTATTAAATTAATGCCACTCTTTTGAGTGGTTTTCGTTTTTTATTGACTTAATTCATAATTTTCTATAAAATAGTACGGTAGCTGAAAGGAGAATTATATGATACATAAATACAAAATAAATGGCCACAACATTGTTTTAGATGTAAACGGTGGAAGTGTCCATGTTTTTGACGACATAAGTTACGATGTACTTGATTATTACAAAGATTTAAGTGCAGATGAAATAGTAGAAAAATTAGCTCAATATCCTGAAGAATCTGTAAGAGATTCTATCAAGGAAATCGGAGAATTGGAAAAAGCGAATATGCTTTTTTCATCAGATGATTATCTTCACATTGAAGATTTCAAAAAGAGAGAACCTGTGTTAAAGGCAATGTGCCTTCACGTTGTTCACGATTGTAATTTGAAGTGCGAATATTGTTTTGCTTCACAAGGTGATTTTGGTGGACACAAAGCTTATATGACTGAAGAAGTCGGCAAGAAAGCTTTGAAATATTTGGTTGACAATAGCGGTTCAAGAAAATTCTTGGAAGTGGATTTCTTCGGTGGAGAACCTTTGATGGATTTCGAACTTGTAAAGAAATTAGTAAAATACGGCAACGAAATAGCCGATGAAAAAGGTAAGAAATTCAGATTTACAATAACTACTAACGGCGTTTTGTTGGACGATGACAAGATAGATTTTATCAACGAAAATATGCACAACGTTGTTCTTAGTCTTGATGGTAGAAAATCTGTCAACGATAATATGAGAAAAACTTTGAACGATAAGGGCTCTTACGATTTAATCGTTCCTAAATTCCAAAAACTTATTAAAGGAAGAAAAGGAAAATATTATTATGTTAGAGGAACTTTTACTAAAAAGAATTTGGATTTTTCAGAAGATGTAAAACATTTCAAGGATTTAGGATTTGAATTGTCAAGTATTGAACCTGTTGTAGACAGCGATTATGACGATTACGCTATTACTAAGGAAGATTTGGACACTGTTTTAAAAGAATACGAAAAGTTGGCAGTGGATTATGCAAAGGATCAAGTAAATGGTTCTAACTTTAAGTTCTTCCATTTTATGGTTGATTTAACTCAAGGTCCTTGTGTTATTAAAAGAATGCAAGGTTGTGGAGCTGGCTGCGAATACATTGCAGTTACTCCAGAAGGTGACATTTATCCTTGTCATCAATTTGTCGGCAATGAAAAATTCAAAATGGGCAATATTTTAGATGAAAATTTAACTTTACCAGAAGATATGCGTGAAGAATTTTTGAATTGTCATGTATTTACAAAAGAAGATTGCAAAAATTGTTGGTGCAAATTCTACTGTTCTGGTGGTTGCCATGCAAATGCGTACAATTTTAATAATGATATTTACAAGCCATACGAATTGGGATGTGCAATGCAAAAGAAACGTACTGAATGTGCAATTATGGTTGAAGTGGAGAAAATGTTGAATGCGTAATTTGTATGAAAATCTGATAAATAGAAAAGAAAAAGTAAGCTTTCACATGCCTGGCCATAAGGGCAAGATGTTGGAAGGAATGAACGATTTTCTTGAAAATATTTTAAAGATTGATGTAACGGAATTATCTGATACAGATGATTTGTACCATGCAAATAATATTATAGCTGAGGGCAGGAATAATCTTGCCCTTTTTTCACATGCAAAAAAATCAATGTATCTTGTCAATGGTTCAACCTCTGGAATAGCCGCAAGTATAATGAGCGTATTAGATGAAAACGACAAAATTTTGGTAGAGAAAAATTGCCACAAATCCGTAATCAACGGCGTACGACTTGCTCGTGGAGAATCTGTGGAGATTGACTGTGATGGAGTGTGTGAACAAGAAGTTTTGATAGAAAATTTGAAAAAAGATTCATCTATCAAAGCAGTTCTTATAACACGCCCCAATTATTATGGAATTTATCAGCCAATCGAAAAACTTGTAACTTATTGTCACGAAAATAATATCAAGATTATTGTTGACGAAGCACACGGAACGCATTTTGCATTGGAATGTTTTGACAAAAATGCAATGCAGCTGGGTTGTGATATTTCGATTAATTCGTATCACAAAACGATGCCTGCATTCACACAAACTGCTGCGATTAATTTCAACTCGGAAGATAGATTGATAGATAAAACTATGAGTAATCTACAAATGATTATGACATCTTCCCCATCGTATATTTTCATGACATCAGTAGAATACGCCGTCAATTATTGCACTAAATATGAAAGCAAATACGCTGAATTAAAAGAAATAATAGATTGGTTTTATAGTGAGATTGAAGGCTTGGATTTCATAAGAAAAGCTCCTATTCAAAAAAATTGCAAGAGAGATTTTACAAGAATTGTCCTTGAATGCGACAATCCAAGTGATGTGAATGAGCATTTGATAAAAAACGGAATTTATATTGAAATGATAGACGACAAAAATCTCGTATTGATTTCAACGATTGCAGATGAGAAAAAAGATTTTGAAATTTTGCTGGAAGCTTTTCGTTCATATGAAAAATCAGACTCTACGAAAATTTATAAAACATACGATTATTTACTGAATAAAATAATCGCCAATGATATCGTGATTTATCCACCCGGAAAAATTTTCGCTAAGAAAAATTCCACAATTAATCAAGAACAAATCGATGAGCTGAACGATTTATCATCAAAGGGCGTAAATATTTTATTAAAATAGCTTGACTTTTTTATTGTAACGGTGTATTATTGTTATAGAACAGATGAGAAAGGAGATAATATGCAATTTGATGATAATAAGCCTATCTACATTCAAATCGTAGATTATTTTAAATACAAAATAATTAGGCAAGAATTAAAGTCTTCTGATAAAATTCCTTCTGTCAGAGAAACTGCGAAAGAATTGAATGTAAATCCTAACACAGTTCAACGTGCTTATGCAGAGTTGGAAAGCTGTGGAATTACTATGAGTAAACGAGGACTTGGTTCATTTGTTGATGTAGATGAAGATAAATTAAAAGCTTTGAAAAATGATATGGCACAACAATTGATAGATGATTTCTTAAACGAAATGTATCAAATGAATATGCCAAAAGAAAAACTAATGGAACTTATAGATGAAAGGTGGAAAAAATGAGCGTACTCGAAATAAAAAATTTGTCGAAAAAATACGGCAACAAACAAGCACTTAAAGATGTATCATTTACAGCCGAAAAAGGGGAAGTCATCGGACTTCTAGGTCCAAATGGTTCTGGCAAGACAACTTTAATCAAAATTTTAGCTGGAATAATAAAAAAATACGAAGGCGAAGTTAAAATCGATTCACATAATGTTAATTACAAGACAAAAGAATTCGTAAGTTATTTGCCGGATCGTTTTTTCCTAGACCCTAACCTTACAATCGCTCAAACTCAAGCATTGTTCGAAGATTTTTATTCCGATTTTGACGGAGAAAAATTCACTAGTTTTATTGAACAAATGAGTTTGGACAAGAAAATGAAAATTAGCAATCTATCAAAAGGTATGACTGAAAAATTGAACTTGGCACTTGTGTTATCACGTCACGCTAAGCTTTTCATTATTGATGAGCCAATAGCAGGAGTTGACCCTGTAGCTCGTGAACAAATTTTGGATGCAATCATTGATAATATCGATCCTGATTCTACTCTTGTTATTACCACTCACTTGGTTAGAGATATAGAAAGAATTTTCGACAGAGTAATCATGCTCAACAAAGGTTCTGTGGAATTAAATGATAGCGTAGAAAATTTGAGATCAACTTACAACAAAGGCATTGAAGATGTGTACAAACAAATTTTTGGAGGTCACCATGCTTAAACTTTTAAAACACGATTTAAAAAACAACTTTAAACTATGTTTGATATCATTACTTGTAGGATTGTTGGGAAACAGCTTTTTATATGCATTATTTAAAAATTCAATAATCGTAAACACTCAAAGTATGGGATTTGTCGAAATGCTTTTCTTGATTTTATGTATACTTGCAGTTTTTGGAAGTTTCTTGGCATTGACTGTACAAATAGTTATGGTTTTCAGACGCGATTACTATTCCGACAGAGGCTATTTGATGTTCACACTTCCTGTTAAAAGCAACGACATTTTAATGAGTAAATTATTGTTCGCTCTTATTTGGACAGTAATATTTGCAATAGCATTTTCTTTAATAAACTTTTTGGGAATGTATTTTGTTGGTGAATCGAAATTCTTAGAAATGATTAAATTGGCATTTAATAATCCGTACTTTACGATTTCTCCATTTACGTTTATACTTTTAACAGTATATTTTATTATAAGTACATTCATAGGATACATCGTAATGTATTTCTCAATAGTTGCTACGAAATCATTGTTCCCATCAAACAAAACAGGTTACTCATGGATTATAATTATGATTGTGATTAACGTGGTTATATCTCTAATCGACCAAGAAATATTCACAAGATTCCCTTATCTAATCTCATATGTAGGTGAAGGAATCGTAAATGCTAGCGAATTAATAACTATAAAAAATTCAGATACAATTACAATGAACACATTCACAAAAATAATGGGAATACCTATTTCAAGTACTATTATTTGGATATTGACAGGACTTGGCTTATACCAAGCGTCAATAAAAATGATGGACAACTCAATAGATATTTAAACGACAAAAAGCCTCATAGTGAGGCTTTTTTTAAATTACAAATTGATATATTAGTCCTATCGTTGCGCACACGCCGATTATCTTAATGATAGAAACTTTTTTATAATACATTACAAATCCTACAAAAAATGAAATTACAGCTACAACGTTTATGTTTGTCGTATTAAATGTGCCGTTAAACACTGCCGATTCGAACAAATCTATAAATGCAATGAATATCAGTGCTGCAACTGCAGGTTTGATCCCTTTTAGTATATAATCCAAAAACTTTAATTCTTTTCCCGAGAAAATCAACTTAGACAACGGAAGTAGAATAATTAACGCCGGAAATACCAATCCAGTAGTTGCTACAACAGCGCCAAGCACGGAATATATTTTCATTCCAACAAATGTCGCGGAATTTATCGCTATTGGTCCTGGCGTCATTTGCGATATCGTAAGTACGTCTGTCAATTCTCTAAGACTGATCCATTGATTTTCATTTACTACAAAATTCGTGATAAGTGGAAGTGTTGCATATCCTCCACCAAATGCAAATAATCCAACTTTAAAAAACACCCAGAATAATTTAATCAAAATCATATTTTCCACCTACAATCTTTG
This sequence comes from Finegoldia magna, assembly GCF_003182075.1. Taxonomy (GTDB): domain Bacteria; phylum Bacillota; class Clostridia; order Tissierellales; family Peptoniphilaceae; genus Finegoldia; species Finegoldia magna. The sequence goes on along the minus strand of NZ_QGTH01000018.1, from coordinate 25,719 downwards.
AATACATTACTCCGATACAAGCACATGCAAGTAAAATTATCGCAACATTTATGTTAAATACAAATCCCATTACAAATGCTAAGATCATTATTCCAATTCCAAGTGCTCTGTCTTTTTTCAAATTTGATTTTGCCAAATCCACAACAGTTAAAAGTAATATCGCACTGATTGCTCCACTCATACTAATAAGCATCATATTGATAAATGGATTGTCGTGAATTTTGTTGTAAATCAAACTCACAATCGAAATAATAACCAAGCATGGAAGAGTAGCAGCCAATACACTTGCGATTGCCCCTTTTGTTTTATTAATCCTGTATCCCAATAAAATCGACGTGTTAATAGCCATCGCTCCTGGACAACTTTGAGCCAAGGCGATTATCTTCATCATTTCGTCGTCGTCAATTATTTTTTTGTTCTTAACAAACTCATCTCTAATTATAGGAACTATTGTGTATCCTCCGCCAAATGTTACGGCATTAATTTTCAAAAGAGTTTTAAATAAATCAATGTTTTTCAAATTTATCACCTAGGTAATATTATCCTATACAATAAAAATTTTTTCAAATCAAAAAGCCGAATCTAAATTAATAGATTCAGCTTGAATTCTGATTTTTAAATTAGTTTGCTTTGTTGATTGATCCAAAAATTTCCATTTTTTCTTTAACTTTTGCTTTGATTGCTTCGTAACCTGGTTTCAAAACTTTTCTTGGATCGAATCCTTTCTTTTCTTTGTCTTTATTTTCTTCGAAATATTTTCTAGTTTCTTCTGTAAATACGATTTGACATTCAGTGTTTACATTGATTTTGGATACCCCAAGGCTGATTGCTTCTTTTATCATATCAGTTGGAATTCCTGTTCCACCATGAAGAACTAGAGGCATTTCTCCGATTTCTCCTTTGATTTCTCCAAGAGCATTGAAGTCTAATCCTTTCCAGTTTTCAGGATAAACTCCATGGATATTACCAATTCCTGCTGCTAAGAAATCTATTCCCAATTCAGAAATTCTCTTGCATTCGTTTTTGTCGGCGATTTCTCCTTGACCGATTACTCCGTCTTCTTCGCCACCGATAGCTCCAACTTCTGCTTCAACGCTAATTCCTTTTGAGTGAGCAAGTTCAACTATTTCTTTTGTTTTTTCTATATTTTCATCAATTGGATATTTAGAACCATCAAACATTACTGACGTAAATCCTGCTTCGATACATTTTTTTGCACCTTCGAATGATCCGTGGTCTAAGTGGATTGCTACAGGAACTGTTATGTTTAATTCTTCAATCATTCCTTTAACCATTCCTACAACTGTTTTGTATCCGCCCATATATTTTCCAGCGCCTTCGCTAACTCCCAAAATAACTGGTGAGTTGTTTTCTTGTGCTGTTTCCAAAATAGCTTTAGTCCATTCTAAGTTGTTGATATTGAAATGACCTACTGCGTATTTTCCTTTTAATGCATCTTTTAACATTTTGTCTGCTGCTACTAACATAATTTCCTCCTTGAAAATTTGAAAATTTGTAAATTACAATAATATTATAACATTATTCTGCTTTTTGTTTCCACAATCCATAAATGATTGCTGAAACCAAAGAGCCAACTGCTACGGATAATACGAAGAACAACGCTTTGTCTACAGATTCCATAGCTGGTAAAATAAAAACTCCTCCGTGTGGTGCTGGAGATTTTACTTCAAATGCTTGTGTAAGTCCACCTGCAATTGCACTACCGATTACAGATGATACAATCACTCTCAATGGATCTTTTGCTGCAAAAGGAATCGCTCCTTCTGTGATAAATGATGCACCCAAAATATAGTTAGTGACTGCTGATTTCTTTTCTTTTTCGTCAAATTTATTTTTAAATAAACTAGATGCTAAAGCTATTGCAAGTGGTGCAACCATTCCTCCAGCCATTGTAGCTGCCATAAAAGCACCATTACCAGTATCTGTGAATACTCCTATTGAGAAAGTGTAACTTGCTTTGTTAACAGGACCTCCCATGTCCACACTCATCATCGCTCCAAGCAATGCTCCAAGTAAAATTGAGTTTGTAGTTCCCATATTTGCCAAAAATCCGTTGATCGCTTTGTTAATTGTAGTAAACACTGGAGATATTACGAAAATCATGCCCAAAGATGTTAACAATAATCCAAATACTGGAAAGATTAGCATTGGTTTAGTCCCTTCAAGTGATTTTGGAAGATTTCTAGTAATTTTCTTCAAGAATAAAATAACATAACCTGCTAAGAAACCACCTAACAGTCCTCCCAAAAATCCTGCGCCTTGTCCTGCAATGAAACCTGCAACCATACCAGGCATTAACGCCGGTCTATCCCCTATACTCATCGCAATATATCCTGCCAAAATTGGAATCAAAAATCCAAACGCAGCTTTTCCACCTACGGAGAATAAATTATAAATTGGTGAAGTATCTGAGAAAAATCTTTCAACCAAGAATGACAACGCCAATAAAATTCCACCACCAACTACAAATGGTAACATGTGACTTACGCCATTCATAATATCTTGGTATAATTTTGATTTCCAATTTGTCGTTTCTTCTTCAACTTCTTTTGAATCCGATTCATCTGCATGATAAATCTTCGCTTTGCCGTCTACTATTTTTTCAATCAAATCTTTTGGATTTCTAATCGCATCGGAAACCGGACATTCAATTACATTTTTGCCATTAAAACGTGCAGTTTCTACTTTTCTATCCGCAGCTATAATAATTCCCGTAGATTTTTCGATATCAGCAGCGCTTAATTTGTTCTTAACACCATCAGATCCGTTTGTTTCTACCTTGATGTCAACTCCCATTTTAGATGCTTGTTCCTTCAAAGCTTCTTCTGCCATATAAGTGTGTGCAATTCCCGTTGGACATGCAGTTACAGCTAAGACGAATGGCTTTTCTGTATAAATTGAGCTAGTTTCTACTGGTGCTACTTTCGGCTCAGATTCTTCTGCATAATCATCAATAGTTTTGTAAACATCTTCTGGAGTTTCTGATGCTTTTAATCTATCTATAAATCCTTCTTTCAATAAAAGCTTGGACAATTTCGCCAAAGTTTCAATGTGCATTTGGTTTTGTCCTTCAGTTGCAGCAATCATGAAAAATATATAAGTATCTTCTCCATCTAATGCTTCATAATCCACGCCAGTTGTACTTCTTGCAAATACAATCGCAGGTTTATTCACTGCCGATGTCTTTGCATGAGGCATAGCAACTCCTTCTCCAAGACCTGTCGAAGATTCCAACTCTCTTTTCATAATTTCAGATCTAAATTTTAGTACATCATTAATAACATTGTTTTCGTACAATTTTTCAATCATCTCATCTATAACATCTTTTTTTGTGGTAGATTTAAGATTCATAATCATTAGATCTTTTGAAAGCAAATCTTTAATTTCCATTATTTTCCCCCATATTTATTATTTTTAATTTGCCAAAAATTTCATTTATTTGATCCTTTTCTCCCATATCATACGAGAAAACAGTCGCAGTCGCACTTGCTACTGCCATTTTGAACATATCTTCTTCACTCATTTCATTCATATAAGCGTAGATAAATCCTGCAACCATACTATCTCCAGCGCCAACGCTGTTGATAACTTCGCCCTTTACAATTGGAATGTAAAATGAATTATTTGCACTCACAAAAATCGCACCGTCGCTTCCCAAAGAACATATCACATGCTCTGCTTTTGGAATCATAGTCGATTTTATATACGAAATTATTTCTTCTTTTGAATTAAACTTGTCTCCGTAAATTTCTTCTATTTCTGCTTGGTTGGGTTTTAAGAGCAAAGGATTATAATCTAAGCTTTTCAATAACACATCACCAGTTGTATCCAATGTGAATCTGGTATTTGGAGATAATTTTGTTATCATCTCAATATAAATATCCTTGTCCATATTCGCTGCCACAGATCCGGAAAAAGATACTATTCCACCATCAATTACAGAAAGTTTTTCGTAGAAGTCTTCTAATTCTTCTTGAGAAATATCTGGCCCTGGTGCGTTAACTTCTGTTTCAGAATCCATTTTTAATTTTACATTAATTCTGTTGTTTCCATTAATTTTTGTAAAATCGTGGAGAATTTCCATCTCATCTAATAATTTTTCGATGTAATCTCCTGTAAATCCTCCCAAAAAACCAATATTTTGGGTTTCTACATCCAAATTATGTAGCAATTTGCTAACCATAATTCCTTTTCCACCAGCATAAAGCTCCGTCACTTTTGCTCTATTTGTTTCTCCATTTTGAAAATCATCCAATCGCATTATGTAATCAATCGAAGGATTTAATGTCACTGTATATATCATATAATCACCATACTATATATACCCATTTGACACATTAATAAAAAGATAAGACAATATATTTGGTGATAAAATGAAATACGTAAAAAATGTTACAAAAATCGGGAAATTAGACGAATTTACTCATGTAATTTTGGTTAGCAAATCTCCAAGAAGAAACGAATTATTGAAAAATATTTGTGAATTTGAAAGCACATCTACAGATATTGATGAGAGAAAAATAGAAAAACTAGCTTATGAAAAATACAAAGACCGTGAAAATATAGAAAAACTTGCACTTGTTTGCTGTGAAATATCCAAAGCAAAAATTCTTCCATTAGAATTAAAAGAAGACACGCTCTACATTTCTTCTGACACAATCGTAATCAACGACGGGAAAATTTTGAACAAGCCACAAGATTATGACGAGGCATTGGATATGCTAACATCCTATCTCGGAAAAGTTCACAAAGTTGTAACGTCTGTTTGTTTGAAATCAAAAAATTACGAAGAAATATTCTACACTTACAGTAACGTAAAATTTTCAGAAAAAACAGATAAAAATATCCATTTAATCAAAAAATACATCGACGAAGGCACCGTTTACGACAAAGCTGGTGCTTACGGAATTCAAGATTTAAATCCAGTTCTTATAGAATACATCGAAGGTGATTTGAACACTATAATTGGCCTTCCTGTCAGTGAAATTAATAAAAGAATTAGCGATAAATAAAGGAGAAAAATATGCAAAATGTTTTAATTAGCGCTTGTTTATTGGGAGTTGATTGCAAATATAATGGTTCCAATAACAAATTAGACGATGAAATTATTCATTCACTCAAAGACAAATACAATTTAATTCCAGTGTGCCCAGAAATTATGGGAGGATTACCAACGCCAAGAAATCCTGTTGAGATTAAGGATGGAAAAGTTTTTGATTATGATGGAGAAGAATTCACAGAAGAATTTGAAAAAGGAAGCGACGAAGTGGTGAAATTAGCGAAATTATACAACCCTACAATCGCCATTTTAAAAGAAAATTCTCCATCTTGTGGATCCAATTATATTTACGATGGAACTTTCAATAACAAAAAAATTAAGGGAATGGGAATTACTGCACGAAAACTTTCAGAAGAATATGTGAGATTATTCAACGAAGAAAATGTTAAAATATTACTGTAAAATATAAAAATATTACTATTTGTTTGATTTTTTTAATTTGATAACCATTTTTAGTTGACAAATTGAAAAACCGTAGTATAATGATAATAGATATCAATTTATATCAAACAAACCCCTTGTAAGATAAAATTGTACTTAAGAATCACGGCTCCCCCTAAAGCCGTGATTTTTTTTCATGAAAAAAGCTACGCAAAATTTTTGCGTAGCTTTATGCTATATTAGTCCAAGTGCAAATTGCATTGCTATTGAAACTATAGCGATTCCAATCCAGCAACAAAATCCAAGAAGGATTGGTTTGCCACCTGTTTTTATTAATTTTACAATATCTGTTTTAAATCCAATTGCAGCCATTGCCATTACAATGAAAAATTTAGACAATTCTTTTAATGGATTAAAAACTTTCGCATCTACTCCCATTTTCAAAGCAACTGTAGTTATAATACTTGCAAGAACGAAATACAAAATAAACATAGGAAATATTTTTTTGAGTTCAACTTTTTCTGATTGTTCTTGTTTTTTAGTTCTCAAATACGACAATACCAAAGTGATTGGAATAATCGCTAATGTTCTAGTCAATTTTACAGTAACAGCTTTGTCCAATGTTTGTGTTCCCAAATTGTACAATCCATCCCAAGTTGCGGCTGCCGCTGTTACTGATGATGTATCATTTACAGCAGTTCCTGCAAATATTCCGAACGCTTTTCCAGAATTAGTGGAAAATCCAATCACGCTTCCCAACAACGGAAAAATCAAAGCCGCAATTACATTAAAGAAAAATATTACAGAAATTGCCTGTGCAACATCTTCATCATCAGCTTCTATTACTGGAGCAGTTGCTGCAATTGCTGATCCACCGCAAATTGATGATCCAACTCCCACTAATATCGCAATGTTTTTCGCAATATTCATTTTCTTTGCAAGTACATAAGAAATAATTAAAGATGTGGAAATAGTTAGTATAATTATTGGCAATGATTGTTTTCCAGTTTCCATTACAACCGCCAAATTCATTCCAAATCCAAGTAAAATTACAGCATACTGTAATATTTTTTTAGATGCAAATTTCATTCCGACTTCAAATTGTGATTTGTCTTTAATAACATATCCCATAACAATCCCAACCAAAATCGCTAGAACTGCACCACCTATTACAGGGAATTTTTTGCCCAAAAAATGGCAAGGAATAGCTATTAAAAGGCAAAGCAATAATCCTTTATAATTTTTATTTAACCAATTCATAATTCCTCCAAAATTTAAATTACTTATATATTTTAACTCAAAAATTTTTCTTGTAAAGTATAAAAATAAAAAAACACCACGATAAATAATTTACCGTGATGTTTGATTTATTCTTGAACTAACAAATAGTCGCTGTCAATATTTTTAACATACAATACTTCGTCGAATTTTTCCTTTATAAATGGATTAACGTCCTTAGCACAGTATATTGATCCATTGAATCTCAAGATGAAATCTTCTAGCAAAATATTGCCAGTATTTTCGTCCAAATTTTCAAACAAATTAACTACCATGTTAAATTCAGAATCTTGATTGATTATTCTCTTATATCTGATTAAATTCTTATCTCTATCACTATATTCAGAATATCTTTGTTTTGAAGTCAATTCTTCATCGAATATTTTTAACAATGGTGGGATTTTCTTATCCGCAAAAGAATTAAACAATGTAACATTATTTCTAAAATCAGTATCGAAGATGTAACTTTCATCGTAAGTTACTAGCAGGTTTGATGACAAATCAAACTCTTCTAATGGCTCATTATTTACCAAAATCATTCCACTTTGCGGAGACAATGTCTGAATGAATGATTTGGCTAGTAAGTTTACAACTTCTTCATTATCACAAATAATTAAGTATTTTTTGTCAGTATAAAATGTGTAGTTGATCTTAACTTTAACATTTGAAGAATACAATTTCACATCTCTGAACTCAATGTCTTTTATGTGTTCTACAATTTTATCTGATTTTTCTTGATTCCCAAAAATTTCTTCCATTTCGAAAACTTTTTGCTCAGATTGCACAATCATAGATCGTTCTTTTACGATTTTTTTAATGATATGATGAAGCAACATAACTGAACTTATAAGAATGATAACTTCACCGATGCTGATTTGTGGCTGTTTAATAATATAAATCAAACTAATTATAAAATATACTCCGATGAATAATAATTTTAGATTGTATTTTGTGAGCTCTTCCTTGTCAAGTTCCGTCACTTTTTCTGATATATCTTCTATTAATTTACTGTGAACAACTTCAAGCGCTTTGTTAGCCTTTGAGTTGATGACTTTCTTGGAATTTAACATATCATCTAGAAAATACACGTATCTTTTTCTTAAATTCGATGTATTTGTTTTCTTTTCTAATATTGATTTGTCGATTCTCACATTTATCAAACTGAAAACCAACACTCCTACAGTTATAATTGACACCGGAATAAATGAAACGCAGTATCCTGTTGTAACAAAAACTGCAATCAATAGAATTGCATCAGATATCAGCTCCAATGTCGGAATAATGTAATATTCTTTTAAGTATAGCGATGTCGATGTAATGTCATTCGAAAAAGTTTTTTCTTTTTGTTGTATTTCGTAAAAGTTTTGTGAAATCACATTATGAAACAAATCTTGTTTAAACCCTTCTACAAATAAAAGTCCCATATTGTAAATCGTCCTGTCCTTGAGATAATTTATTCCAGCGAATAAAATTAACGATGCACTAATTACAATAAGTGAGAAGGTCTTATTTTGGACTTCAAATAATCTTTTCGTAAATACTATCGCCACCACCAAAAAACACGACAACAAAATTGTCAGTAAAATTTGCATTAGCAAATTGATTTTCTCTCTAAAAATGTACTTATTCATATATTCCCTCTTATAATACAAAATAGAGCTTTCGCCCTATTTTGCATTACTCATTTTCTTTTTTCTCCAATGATTTAAATACATTTCCTGCATTGTAGGAACTTCTTACGAATGGGCCACTTTCAACATGCTTAATTCCGATTGATTCTCCGTATTTTTTGTATTCTTCGAATTCTTCGGGAGTAACATATCTGTCCAACTCTGCATGTTCTAATGTAGGCATCAAATATTGTCCAATAGTAACTATATCTACTTTTAATTCGTTCAACTTATCTAACATTTGATGAACTTCTTCATTAGTTTCTCCAAGTCCAACCATAAATCCAGATTTAGTTACAAGTCCTTTTTCTTTTGCATATCTTAAAACTTCAAAAGAATTGTCCAAGTTACCTTGTGGTCTCATTTCTTTGAAGATAGAACGAACTGTTTCAACGTTGTGATTTAATACATCTGGTCTTTCATCAAAAACAATATCTAACAATTCATGCTTTGCGTGCATATCAGGAATCAAAACTTCAACCAATGTTCCTTCGTTGTGTTTTCTAATTTCCTTGATAACATTTTTGAATTGAGTTGCACCTTCGTCTTTTAAATCGTCTCTGTCAACTGAAGTAATAACAGCGTATTTCAACCCTAATTTTTGCACAACTTTTGCAACATTTTCAGGTTCTTTTTCGTCAACTTCTCTTCCTCTTCCAGTAGTTACGTTGCAATATCTACAGTTTCTAGTACAAATATCTCCTAAAATCATAAATGTAGCTGTACGTGATTCGTAGCATTTCATTCTGTTAGGACAATTTGCTTCCTTACAAACTGTGTTCAATTCAAATCCATCTACTAAACTTTCTACTTCGTGAAGGTTTTGGCTACCTTCGATTTTTACTCTCATCCATTTTGGTTTTCTAATCAAATATATCACCTAAAAACACTTTCTCATCCATTCCAACAATGTATTCACCGATATTTACATCGTTCAAAACATTGTGGAAACCATCTATTGTCATAGTCTTTCCAACAAACATATCGCAAAATTCTGAAATATCTTTGTTCGAAAAGAAATCCCCTTCTATTTTGAAACTATCAATCAAATTATCCTTGATGTTGTAGCTATACTCCACAACTCCAAACTTGTGTTTTCTTTGATAATTTGCGGTAGTTTCTCCTTTTGAATAAATAAATTCTTCATTTTTAAATAAATCGATGTATTTATTCACTTCTTCTTTTTCAGAATCGTTAAGCACGTATTCTTCTAAGTTATTATCTTCAATGATTCCGTTTTTAATTTTATTGAAAAACTCATCGTATTCCATATCAATCATATCATTAATAGTTGTAATTCTGGATTCTACAGATTTGATGGCTTTTCCTTCGAATTTTATTTTTTGCGGAGTAAGTGAATGCATCATTTTTTCAACTCCGATATCGAAAAGAATTGTACCATGATGAACAACCATGCTGTTTTTCATATATTGTGCATTGCCACTTATTTTCTTACCGTCAATCAAAATATCATTTCTACCGCTGAATTCTGGATTAAGTCCCATTTTTTTCATTTGATTGATTATCATATTAGCGAAATGTTTGAAGTCATTTGCGTAGTTTTGACTTTCAATAAAAGTGTATTGCATATTTTTTTCATCAGTATATATGCAGCCACCGCCAGATAACCTACGAACTAGATTAATTCCATTTTCTTCAGTGTATCTCAAGTTAACTTCTCTGTAAATGTTTTGATTCTTGCCTAGTAAGATTGAATCCTTATTTCTCCACAAAATAAACACTGGAATGTTATGCTTTGCGAAAAAATATTCCACTGCAAAATTATAATATGGATCTACGCTGTCATTATTAAAATAATATTTCATTTATCTCCTTTAAATATCGTATAAATTTAAACCTGTTTCAGAATCTTTGAATCTATCAACTTTTTCGTCTATTTTATTAATTATGATTTCACAAGTTGCCGATATGATAGCCTCGTTCAAATGTCCGCCGTGAACATTCAAATTCTCATCTGCAAATGTAATATGCATGTGCAAATAAGGTTTGTCATTCATAGTAGATATATTTCCAAGGATGCTCGTGATTTCCATCTCTCCTGTGAAATTTTTCTTAGTGTATTCTTGTTTTTCGACACTATATAATCCCACAGTTATATTATCGCTGGCGCCAATTCCTGAAATAGAACCATTTTTTAGTTGAAGTTTTTCAACTAATTCGAATAATTTTTCTACAACGTCTTCGCCCTTTTCAATTCGGACTAAAACATTATCATAATATTCTCTATATTTCAAATCATTAACCTCCTGTAAAGTTCATACAATCTAATTATACATTTAATTTCTTTTTGTTTCAATTTTAAAAACTTGCGATTGATTTCATTTTTCCGAAAATAAAATTTTATACTATAATAGAAGTAAGAATTAAAAGGTGGAAAATATGAAAACAAAACAAGATACAAAAACAATTGTAAAATTCAGAGCAAATGGAGATATGGGAAATTTTTACGGACTTCTCCACGGAGGAGAATTGTTCAAAATGATGGACACAATCGCAGGTGTGTGCACGAGAAGATTTTGTTCCAATAAAACATTGACAAAAGCTGTAAATAATTTGACATTTAATGCTCCAACAAAATTAGGTGAAATCATAAAAATCACAGCAATCATAGATTACGTTGGCAAAACAAGCATGGAATGTTTCGTTCGTGCAAAAGTCGAGGGAACAGATATCATAAAAGCTTCGGGATATTTCACAATGGTAAGTGTGAATGAAGACGGAGAATCGGATATTGTAAATGAAACAATAGAATATGTAACAGATGAGGATAAAATGTATCGCGATTTGGCGATTGAAAGAAGGAAAATTTACAAGGAAGTAAATTTGCTTCAACAAAATTATAAGCTATGAAAAAAGAAATCAAACTTTCTGTCAGAGATTTGGTTGAATACACTGAACGAAGTGGCGACATTGACGATAGATTCAGAAATGTGTTCGACAGGGCAAAAGAAGGACAGAAAATCCACAAAATGATTCAAAAAGAATACGATATTGGATTTCTGCCAGAAGTTACTCTCAAAAACACTACCCTCTATAAATCGGTAAATTACATCGTAGAAGGAAGAGCTGACGGAATAGGAATTAAAAATGGCAAAACTTTAATAGATGAAATAAAATCGACTACGCGTGATTTGGAAGAATTGGAATACAATTCCAACAAATATCACTGGGCACAAGTAAAATGCTACGGGTATTTTTATTCTTTGGACAATGGCTTGGAAGACATTGATTTGCAACTTACTTATTATCAAACTGATACCAAGAAAATAAAATTTATCAGGCAAAATTTTACTTTTGAAGAATTAAAAGAATTTTATTTTTCATTATTAGAAAAATATTCCGTGTTCACAGAATTAATCACACAGCACATAAAGAAGCGTGACGAATCCATTCAGAACTTGTCATTTCCCTATCCTGCATTTAGAGCTGGTCAGAAGTATTTGAGCCAAAACGTGTACTCTGCAACAAAACAAGGTGTAGATTTGATGGTGGAAGCTGCAACAGGAATTGGCAAGACTATCTCCACGCTTTTTCCTTCAATTAAAGCTATGGGAGAAGATTTGACGGACAAGATTTTTTATTTGACTGCTAAGTCTACGCTAAAAAAAGCTTGTAACGACCAGTTGTATTTAATGAAGCAAAAAGGTTTGATAATAAAATCAGTCGAGATAATCGCAAAGAACAAAGTCTGCATCAATAATGAAGTCAAATGCAATCCAAATGATTGTGAATTTGCAAAAGGTCACTACGACAGGGTGAACAAATGCATTCTCGATATGCTTGAAAACGAAGATATTATAGTGGAAGAAATCATCAAAAAATATGCATTCAAATACAGAGTTTGTCCGTTGGAATTGGAGCTGGATTTGTCCAATTTCTGTGACATTGTGATTTGTGATTACAATTACGTTTTTGATCCGGTAGTATATCTGAAAAGATTTTTCGAAGTTCCATATTTGAGAATGTCGTTATTGGTTGACGAAGCTCATAACTTGGTGAGTCGAGGACGTGATATGTATTCGTATTCTTTGAGTTTCAACCAACTTATGGACTGTTGTGATGAGCTTTTAGATGATAAAAAAGAACTCAAAATCAAACGCAACTTGAAGAAACTCGCGAAACAAATCAAAGATGAAGCATTCGCAAAGCCAGTCAACACTTACCAGGATTTGTCAGTAGATTTGATTGATTATTGTGTACGTTGCAAAGAATCCATGACGAAATTCTTGATCGAAGAAAAGGACAAACCATACTACGACAAAGTATTGGATGTGTATTTTGAAATCAATAAATTTTTGAAAATTTCTGATTTTTACGATGATTCTTTCGTCACTTTGATAAAATCAGAAAACGATGATGTTATTTATAACATTATGTGCTTGAACACTCACAATATTTTTAAAAATCTTTTAAAAAAATGTAAATCCAACGTATTTTTCTCAGCGACACTGTCTCCTATGACCTACTTTGCAGATGTATTGGGCTTGGAAAAATTCTACAACATAAGATTGGAATCCCCATTCCCAAAAGAGAATTTGAAAGTAAATCACATCAACATTTCAACTAGATTCAAAGACCGCGAAGATACGAAATATAAAATCGCAGAAATTCTTCGAAAAATCAACGAAAAGCCTGGAAACAAACTCATATTCTTCCCTTCTTATTCGTATTTGGAATCAGTGTATGAGATTTGTAGCTTCGATATTTTAACGCAAGAAAGAACGCTAACTGATATGGAAAGATTGGAATTCTTGTCCCAATTTACAACAAGTTCAAACATAATGGCGTTTTGTGTTTTAGGTGGAGTGTTCAGCGAAGGCGTTGATTTGAGCGGCGACAGATTGAATACTGTAGGGATAATTTCCGTCGGACTTCCCGGAATTAGCGTAGAAAATGATTTGATTAAAAAATATTTTGACGAAAATGGAAAAAACGGATTCGATTACGCTTATGTGTATCCAGGAATGAACAAGGTACACCAAGCTGGTGGAAGACTTATTAGAACTGACACCGATACTGGAGAATTATTTTTGATTGACGATAGGTTTGATTCATATCCTTACAAATCACTTCTTCCGAATAGCTGGAAATAATTTTTCTGAGAAAAGTACAACACAATATGGTAAAATTAATTTAATCCCAATGGGAAATTTAAAAATGAAGGTGAAATTATGTCAGAACAAATAGAATTTAGATTTGATACACAATTATTAATAGCAGGAGAAAACTTATCAAGCGATACAATTAGTGAATATATCACAGAACATTTTAAAGGCGATTGCCTTTTGGTTGTAGGTGGCGATGATTTGATTAAAATTCATTTCCATACTAATGAACCTTGGCAAGTATTGGAATACGGACAATCAATCGGAGATATTCACGATATCGTCGTAGAAAATATGCAAAGACAAGCAGACGGTCTACAAGGATAATGAAAAAAATTTTAGAGGCAAAAGTAGAATACAATGTATTTCCCAACAAGGGAATTTGCAAAATAGACGATAATTTGTATTCTATAAAAAACACAATTCAAGGACAAACAATCTCTTTTCAACGAAAAAGAAAGAAAAAGGGATTTATTGAAGGAAAACTAGTTGAAAAACTAGAAATCTCCCCTCTTGAAACTATTGAAGGTTGTCCTGTAAATGAAAGATGCGGCGGTTGTATTTATCAAAAATTAGAGTATGATGTGGAGTGCGATTTGAAGAAAAAAACACTCACAGAATTATACAAAGATATTTACGATGAGGATATTACTTTTCATCCATCGCCTATTTTACAAGGCTACAGAAACAAAATGGAATACACTTTTGGAGATAGTGTCAAAGGTGGTCCACTTGTTTTGGGACTTCACACTAAAAACAAATTCTACGAAATAACAGACACCGTAGATTGCAATATAATTGATGAAGGCTTCAACAAAATCAGACAAGCTGTTCAAGAATATTTCAGAGACAAAAATTACGAATTTTTCAAAAAAATAAAACATACTGGACTTTTGAGACACTTCATAATCAGAAAAAGTTTCAGTGAAGATGAGTACATGATTAATTTGGTAACCACAAGTGATGAGTTTGATGTGAATGATTTCGTTGAATTTGCAAAGCAAATCGACAACAGAATCGTGTCTATTTATCACACAATTAACGATAATATTTCTGATGCGGTAATTGTCGACAAATTAGAATTGTTGTACGGCAAAGAATATTTGACAGAAAAAATAAACGGATTGGAATTTAGAATATCTCCATTTTCATTCTTTCAGCCAAATCCAGCACAAGCAGAACAAATTTATAACAGAGCCTTGGAATTAGCTGGAGATTTGTCAGGAAAAAACGTCTACGATTTGTACTGTGGAACTGGAACCATCGCACAAATTTTTGCAAAAAAAGCTGAAAGCGTAATCGGAGTCGAAATAGTTGCTGAAGCTGTCGAAAAAGCAAAAGAAAACGCAGAACTAAACGGATTGACTAACACAGAGTTCATCTGCGATGATTGCTTAAATTTCATGGAAAAAGTAGAGAAAAAAGACGTAGTAGTCCTCGACCCACCAAGAGATGGAATTCATCCAAAAGCAATCGACAGATTAATCGACATAAATCCCGATAAATTCATCTACATCTCATGTAATCCAATAACACAGAGAATGGATTTGGACAAATTTATCGAAAAAGGATATAAAATTCAGTCATTGGAATTTTTCGACCAGTTCCCAAGAACTTACCACTGCGAAGCTGTTGTGCTTCTATCAAGAAAATAAGAATATAGGATATTTCTACTTCATTTAGAAATTTGGAGGAAATAATGATAAAGAAAATAGGAGTTGTGAGCTTATCAAGTGGTGTTTTGGGAGAAAGTTTCGTTGAGCATGAAATAAAAATAGGAATAGACAGATTAAATAAGCTAGGAGTCGAAATAGAGTTTTTACCTAATTCTTTGAAAGGTATTGATTTTTTAAAGAATCATCCGGAAGCTAGGGCAGATGATTTGCTGCTTGCTTTTGAAGATGACACTATTGATATGATTTTATGTGCTATTGGTGGAGAAGATACCTATAGATTAGCTCCTTATTTATTTGAAAGAGATAGATTAAAAAATATTGTTAAACAAAAACTTTTTTTAGGCTTTTCTGACTCAACAATGAATCACTTTATGCTAAATAAGCTTGGAATAAAAACATTTTATGGTCAGGCTTTCTTGCCAGATGTATGTGAACTATCTGCTAATATGTTAGCTTATACAGAAAAATACTTTTTGGAACTTATAAAAACAGGAAAAATAAATGAGATACAGCCTAGTGAAGTTTGGTATGAGGCAAGGGAAGATTTTAGCGAGAAAGCTATTGGAATAGAAATGAAAAGTCATCCTAATACCGGTTTTGAGCTTTTAAGAGGAAATCCTATATTTAGCGGAAAAATTTTAGGCGGATGCATAGAAACAATATATGATATGTTCGATAATTCTAGATTTGAAGATACAGTAGAAATTTGTAGCAAATATGAGTTATTTCCAAGCCCTGAGGCATGGGAGAATAAGATTTTACTTATAGAATCAAGTGAAGAAAAAACAAAACCAGATTTATATAGGAAAATGATACTTGCTCTAAAAGACTACGGAATATTTGATAAATTATCAGGAATACTAGTAGGGAAACCTCAAAATGAAATCTATTATGAGGAGTATAAATCTATTTTATTAGACGAAATTACCAATAAAGATTTACCTATTGTCTATAATATAAATATTGGACACTCAACTCCAAGATGTATAATTCCTTTTGGGGTAGAAGCAGAAGTAAATGTAAGTAAACAAACTATATCCTTTAATTATTAAATAAAATTAAGCTAAGCCATGAGCTGTTTTTTCTACTTTAGAATGATTTAGTAAATTATAAGATGTTTATTTATCGGCATATTCTCACATACGAGGCTTTTGAAAAAATAATTTTTATCCATACTAATCACTCAAGCCACTGTTAATGTGTGGTATTGATGATTATGGAGAAAAATGAGCAAAAAGTAATGATATTTACTGATTTTTTAAGGCGGGAAACATTTTTAAAAAATTTAGTGCTAAAAGTTATGAGTTTCAGAGGTGTTAATGATAATGGGTTTAAAAGATGTAAGGATTGCAGAAACTCCTATATCCAATAATAGAAAAATTATAAATACAATTGCCGTATTCTTGCTAGGAATTATTTTGGGTACTTTTTCTAAATACTTGGACTTTCATCAATCTGAACTTCCAAGCGTGCTTATGGCAATAGATGAAATTTCAGATCTTCATAATTTTCTTGGACGTTTTGCAATTTGGGTGTTGATTGCGATGTTTATTTCTATTTACAGCAATTCAGCCCTAAGAGCAGGTATTAATATTTTTATATTTTTTGTCGCTATGGTTTCAAGCTACTATTTGTATTCAAAATTTATTGCTGGATTTTTTCCAAGAAGCTATGCAATGATTTGGATTGGATTTACAGTTGTTTCTCCATTATTAGCTTTTGTGTGTTGGTATGCAGGTGGTAAAAGTAAGCCGGCATTTATTCTGTCGATAACGATTTTGGCAGTCTTATTTAATATGTGCTTTGCATATGGATGGGGATATTTCGAAGCACGTTCCATTTTAGAATTGCTCGTCTTTATTCTCGGGTTTATCCTTTTGAAAAGGGACTCAATTAAGAGTTCTCTTCTAATGGGAACACTTAGTATCGTTCTTGCGTTTTTAATACAAATGGCTATTCCAATTCATTTTGGATAGATAAAAGACAAATCCATTTTGTGACATTTTGTCTACATCATAGAAGCTATCTTTTATGTATAGAAATAATATAAAAACCGATAGATGTTAGTATTTTAATTTGTTTATAATAGGTTTTAAATGGTTTACTCATATATGTATATCATAAAAATGTCCCACCACGTATGGTAAAGGTTGTTCTTAATTAAATTAAGGCATAAAGTTCGATTAAGTCAAGGTCTTACAGAAATAAAATTTGTATGCATAGAAACTATAAAGATATCTAGAGTATTTTTAATTAATCAATTAGAGGACATATTCCCACATACGAGGCTTTTGAAAAAAATAATTTTTATCCATACTAATCACTCAAGCCACTGCGAAGCTGTCGTGCTGTTGGAGAAAAAGTAGAAAAACCTGGGTGCTTGAAATCAATATATTATTGATTTTGTGGATTTATTATTAAAAGCTTAGTATTTTGAAATTAGTGGTCGAAAATTTCTTTCAAATTCTTGTTTTTAGCTACATTTTGGATATTTAGTAGGTTGTGTGCATGGTATGGATGGAATTAAGGAAAATATATGAAACTAAAATTAATTAAACTAACTAAAGAGTATGAATTAAAGCTTGGTGAGATGATCGATGAATGGAAGATTGACCAAGAAATGAATAACACAAACACTTCTCCGTGGTCAATATTTAAAAATGATTACCATGATTTTGACTATTATCTAAATAACTTAGAAATAAAATCTAAAACTGAAAATAAAGTTCCAGATTCAGTTTTCTTCCTTTTAGATGAAGAAAGAGATAGGCTTTTAGGAGCTGTAAATATTCGCCACTATTTAAATGAGTCACTTTTGAAAGAAGGTGGACATATTGGAGATGGAATAAGACCCAGTGAAAGAAGAAAAGGCTATGCCACAGAAATGGTAAGACTAGCTTTGATAGAGTGTAAAAAGTTGGGAATTGAAAGAGTACTCATGATTTGTGATAAAGAAAATATAGGATCAGCTAAGTCTATTATTAAAAATGGTGGAGTACTTGAAAATGAGTTTGTTAACTCAGATGGTAAGACAATTCAAAGATATTGGATAGACAATTAATTGTGTTTAAAAGCACAGCGTAAAACTACAATAGAGCAACAAAAAATTTATATTTAAATTTAAAACCCGGCTTTATCACAATTGATAATAGTCGGGTTTTTGTTTTGTGGTAAAATTAAATTAACTAAAAAATTATTCTATGAATTTAAGGGAACTAATCGAATCAAAAAAAGGAGAAAAAAATGAATATAACACAAAAAGATATGAAAATACTATTGAAATCTCAACAAGGTGAATTGGATGTTGTGTTAATGTATCGTGCACTTGCAGATACTGTAAAGGATGCAAATGACCAAGAAGCTTTTCGTAAGCTTGCAACAGAAGAAGGTCATCATGCATCGGTATTCCACAAGCTTACAAAAGAAAATTTGAAACCTAAAAAAACCAAGGCGATATTTATTCCTTTGCTCTATAAGATAATAGGAAAGAAAAAATTATATAAACTAATTGCAAACGGTGAATACAATGCTGCTAATACCTATGCACCAGTTGTTGAAAAATTCCCAGAAATAGAAAGTGTCAAAAACGATGAAAAAAGACACGGTGATATTGTAAACTCATTAATTAAGAATTAATTTCGATTTTGATAAATAATACTATTAGCGTTACAATTTTCTTGTGAAATTAATTAATAAATATCACAAAATAAATAGGAGGAAACGATGAAAAAACAAATTGAAACAACTTATTCTATATTCCCTATGCCAGTTTTAATGGTGGCCACTTTCAACGAAGATAATACTGTAGATGTAATGAATGCTGCATGGGGAACTATGCTCAACAGAGACACAGTAGCATTGAATTTGTCAGAAACTCACAAAACTGTAGAAAATATCAAAGCACGTAAAGGATTCGTAGTGCATGTGGCAGATGCAAAACATGTTGTCGAAGCTGACTATTTCGGAGTCGTTAGCGGAAATACTGAGAAAGACAAGTTCAAAAAATCAGGATTAACATACGAAAAGTCAAAACTTGTAGATGCTCCAATAATCAACGAATTTCCAGTTGCTATCGAATGTGAATTCATAGAATACCAAAAAGATAATAGTGGAATTGGAGTCATTGGAAAAGTAATCAGAACATCAGTAGATGAAGAACATTTCGACAATGATAAAGTTAACGTTGATTCATTGGAAGCCATAGCTTTTGACCCATATACTCTTGGTTACTACAAAGTAGCTGGAAGAGTAGGCAATGCTTACAAAGATGGTTTACAACTCAAATAAATATCACAGCTTTTAGGATTTGTGTAATCTTAAAAGCTGTTTTTTATTATGAGAAACTGAATAAAAATGATATTCATTTTTGATTATTAATAGTATTAGCGTTATAATATATGTAAAAAAAGTAAAAACAAGGAGCAATTTATGAAAAAAGAAGATTTTACAGAAAAAGAACAAGCAGAAATCAACGAAGGACTATCTTCAGCAGAAATCAGCGACAAAGAAGCCGCAGATAAAATATTAGCCTTGGTTCCAGATGAATGGATCAAAAAAATTCCGTTTTTTGTAAGAAAACACTCAACAACAAAAACAATCGAAAGAATTTCCAACCAATTTCCTGAACTTTACGCTGTAGCAAAAAGAGAAGGCGAACTTCCTGAAAAAGAAAAAGGTGAATTGCAAAAAATCATTACAGATATTTTTAAGGAAAAAATGGCGAAACACAATATAAAATAATTAGAGAATTTCCTATGGACACTATAATAGTCAATGATAGAATCAAACTTATTCCCTATTTTGAAAATTACGATACTACTTTGAAATGGTACGAAGATAAGGATGTGTGCAAACAAGTCGACAACATTGATTTCGTATACGATATTGATAGGCTTCAAAAAATGTACAATTACTTGAATACTCATGGAAAGTTGTTCTACATTGAATACAATAACGAATTAGTTGGAGATATTTCCTTGACTGATGACAATGAAATAACAATAGTTGTGTGCAAAGAGTTTCAAAACAAACACATTAGTAGAAATTGTGTCAAAAAGATTTTGGAATTAGCAAAAGAAAATGGATTAAAATCTGTCACGGCAAATATCTACGCTTTTAATCATCAAAGCAGAAAAATGTTTGAAGCTGTAGGTTTTAAGCAAATCGATGAAGAATTATTTGAATACAAATTTTAAGCGACTAACTTGCCGCTTTTTTTGTTGCAAAAAATTACTAAACTATTTCAAAACTTTTCAACTAATTATTATTTTGATATTTTTAATGCAACATCGTAATATACAATATCGTATTATTGCATTGTACGATATTGTGTTCTATAATAGAGATGAGGTGAGAATATGAAATTTATTGGTCGTGAAAATGAACTAGAAAAACTAAATACAGAATTTTCTAAAGAGATGTTTTCCATGTGTGTAATTTACGGTCGAAGAAGAGTCGGAAAAACTTATTTGATTCAAAAATTTATGAAAGAAAAATCTGGATCGTATTTTGTTGGTGTAGAATCTGATAAGTTTATCAACTTGAATCATTTGTCACAATCAATTTATAAGGCATGTGATTATGATGAAAATTTACCTGCATTTATTGATATTGATCATGCGTTTAGATTTCTATTCGAATATTCCGTCAATCACAGAATTGCATTCGTCATTGATGAGTATCCATACATTGCTGAATCTTTCCCATCAATTTCCTCAGTTCTTCAAAATTTGATTGACGAATTCAAAGCGACAAGCAAATTGTTTTTAATATTATGTGGTTCATCTATGAGTTTTATGGAAAACCAAGTTTTAGGATATAAAAGCCCTCTTTATGGAAGAAGATCAATTCAACTAAAAATAAATCCTTTTTCCTATAAGGAATCTGCAAAATTTGTAGAGAATTATTCTAATCATGACAAGGCAATTGTTTTTGGATTAACTGGAGGCGTTGCAGAATATCTAGTTTTTTTTGATGATTCTATTAGTTTACAAGAAAATATAGTCAATAATTTTTTGTCGGTGCAAGGCAGATTATACGAAGAACCTTCTAATTTATTGAAACAAGAACTCAGGGATCCAAAAAGATACAACGATATTTTGTATTTAATTTCCCATGGACAAACCAAAGTATCTGAAATATCCAATAAATTAGGTGTACAATCCGGCTCAATCAGTCCGTATCTTGAAAGTTTGATAGAACTTGGAATTATTGAAAGAAA
The DNA here is from genome assembly GCF_003182075.1 of Finegoldia magna. Classification (GTDB taxonomy): domain Bacteria; phylum Bacillota; class Clostridia; order Tissierellales; family Peptoniphilaceae; genus Finegoldia; species Finegoldia magna. The sequence goes on along the minus strand of NZ_QGTH01000018.1, from coordinate 4,288 downwards.
AACCCCTGTGACTAATCGCAAATCTAATCGCCCTATTTATTTGATTAAAGACACGATGTTTAATTTCTGGTACAAATTTGTACAACCTAATCTCAATTTGATAAATCTCGAATTGGGTCACAGAGTATACTCGGAAAAAATAGAAAATTCTATAAATGATTATATGGGTAAAATTTTCGAAAAAATTTCGATAGAATACTTGGAATACAGAATCAAATCTGGAGATTTGAGATTCTTACCTACCGATTATGGCAATTGGTGGGGAAATGATTCTCTTCGTAAAAAACAATCAGAAATTGATATATTAGCTTACGACAGTGAAAATTATCTGTTCGTGGAATGCAAATGGAGAAATGGACTTTGTTCGAAATCTGTACTCAATGAATTAATTGAAAAATCGAAAATATTTAACAGCAACCAAAAATTTTACTGGATAATTAGCATGTCTGGATTTGAAGATTTTTCATACGATGACAATGTTGAGCTTATTACGTTAGATGACATGTACGCTTAGTTTCAACTAAAAAATCACCCCAAAGTCTACAAAAACTTTGGGGTTTTGTTTATCCATTAATGGTTTTCAATTCTTTTACCATATCGAGTTTTGATATTTTTATTTTTTGAAGCAATTGAATAACCGCAAAAATTATTATGCTGTACAAAATCGCGAGCAAGTACATATGCACAGGAATTTCTGCTATAATGTACGCATCGAACTTCGACATCACTACTAATATGATAAGTTTAAATAATTTATCTATTAAAGGTATCATAATTAGCTGGAAGACAACCAGCATTACAAATACAATATTAACGTAAATACTCATTATCTCACCGTCATTGTATCCAAAGATTTTGAGATACGATATGTTGAGCTTGGACTTGTCGAGTATGATGTTGGAAATTATAAATGTGATTATCAGATAAAATCCAATTCCAATATACAACAACATTTTAAAAACAACTCCGAAACTATCCAAAAAGTGAATCATAAATTTATCCATCTCGTCTCTGTTGATTTTTGTGATTAAATTAGAATTGGAAATGTGGAGCTTGCTGTTCGATTGATAAGCATTAAAATATCCACTATCTTTTTCGATAATTTTATTCAGCAATTCTCTCTTGGTGAATATCTGATACAAATTATTATCTTCGTCAACACCTTTTATCTTTAATTCTAGTGTTTTGCTGTTATAAGGCTCTGTGATTTTGATTTTGTCGTTTATTTTATGTTCAAATCTCTGCAAAAATCCCTTCGACACAACTACTTCATCTTTTTTTAATTGCGATAAGTTTTTGATTTTATAATTGGAATTGTCATCTACTCCATAAAACTGAACTTTTTTATTGTCATTATCCATCAATTCAACGTCTAAAATTGTCGACTTGTCAGCTTTTACGTTTTTTTCTTCAGTTCGCACAAAATAAGTGTAGTTGTATTTCATCGTGTTTTTCATATTTTCAGAGTACGACTCAAAAATAGGCTTGACTGACAAACCATATAACAGTATCATATTTGCTAGGAAAATGCCAAAAGCAAGTGCGATAAGGTTGAATTTGTTGTCCAAGAACATTCTGAGTTTGAATTTGGTCATGATATTAAATTTTGTGAGTTTCACCTTGGATTTTCTTTTTTCTCTTTTGAAGGTTCCCCTTAAAAATTCCAATGGCGTAGCTTTCAATTTCATCGAAATAACCAACAAATTAATTACCATATAAATTGTAAGAGGAATTATGCAAGTTATCAAAAACGACCTCAAACTTATAATCGGTTTGAATTTTGGCAAATCAAAACTTTGGTAGTACAAAAATACGTATTTTTTGTAAGCATAGGAATATGAAATTACATTCCCCACAACAGCCGAAAACAACGTCATAATTACAGGTGTTATCATATAATTTTTCAGTAATTCAGCCTTCGTGTATCCAGATGCTAACAGCGTTCCTATTACGGATGATTCCTTCTCTATCATACTTTTAATTTGAACGGCGCTGACAAAAGCAATCGCTATGAACAAAATAACCATAAAAGTTGTCATTGTCGGAACGTCTCCGTCCATATCGTCCATTAAGTAAGTTATGCAGTGATTGTCGTATCTCGTAACTGCATCTATCACGACATTTTTCTTCATAATAATCTTAATCAAATCTTTCAGCTTATCGTTGGCAGGTTTTTTTGTTAAGTTGTTTTTTGTGTGATAAGAATAAGTATATTTGATGGGGACATCTTTGAATAACTCAAATCCATCTTTATCTAACAGACAAGTGCCATAATATCCGGTGTCCATTACGAGGTCATCTCTATTTCTCAGAATTGATGAGTAATCCGGCAGTGAAACAATTCCCACGACTTTGAAATTTTTGTCGTTTAATTTTATCGAATCTTCCAGTTTTATTTTGTTGGCTCTTGCGTAATTTCCGGAAATAGCCACCTCATCTTTTCTTTCAGCAAGCCTTCCTTCTAAAATTTGAGCTATATTAATGTTTTTTCTGTTGATGAAAGCTTTGAGTTTTCTTTCATTTGTATGAGAAATCTCAACATTGAAATTTTCGTACAAATCTATATTTTCGTCTTCGAGTTTTCCTTTTGTAACATCATCAAGCGGATAAATCGTCGTAAATTGTCCATCTTCGACTTTCCCCTTGTTTATTTGCTCGTAATAAAGAGCCTTTGCTGAATCTTGTGAAGTGAAAAAAGATGACGAAAAAACAACAACAAAAACCATAGCTAAAATAATCGGCAAATATTTTGCAGGATTTTTTACAAGTTGCCTTGCTATCCTTTTGTTAATTGGATTTTTCATTACCAAGTCACCTCATTCGCAGAAATTTTTTCTCTATTTTCTTCGATTGATTTTATCGAGCCATTGTGAATAGACAATATCACATCGCACATTTTCGAAATTTGCGTGTTGTGCGTTGCGATTATTATAGTTGAGCCATAAAGTTTGTTGAGTTTTTCAATCAAAACCAAAACATCCTTTGCGCTCTCGTAATCCAATGCCCCAGTCGGCTCATCACAAATCAATAATTTTGGCCTTTTGATGATAGCCCTTCCTATTGATGTTCTTTGAGCTTGTCCTCCAGATATTTCGTTGGGGAATTTGTAAATATGCTCCTTTAATCCCAAATCGTCAATCAAACCATCTATATCTATTGGATTATTTGATAAATATTTTCCAACTTCAATATTTTCCAACACATTTAGATTGCTGACTAAGTTGTAGAATTGGAAAACGAATCCAACATAATTTCGCCTGTACTTTTCAAGTTCTTTTTTGCTGATGGATTCAAGTTTATTATCGAAAACATCTACCTCACCTTCATCTATCGTTTCAATTCCGCCGAGTATGTTCAATAAAGTGGATTTGCCCGAGCCAGATGGCCCCAAAACGCAAATTATTTGACCATCTTTTATTTCCAAATCAATTCCTTTAAGTACCTCAATAGATTCTTGACCAGAGCTGTAGCTCTTGTGTAAATTATTTACTTTTATCATTTCGTCCTCCTTTCAATATTGATTATCGTTATTGATATTATATCACTTTTTCACTTTAGCATATATAAAATTTTCGAATTTTTCGTTCATTCGTATAAATTCAATTATCAGATAGTTTGTATTTTGTTTTATGTTTTGTAATAATTATTTTCAGTTGATTGAGTATTATATTTCTGATTTGTGATATTATAAGTATGGTAGCAAAAATTAAAAAATAAATTTTTGAATTTAAGGAGGGTTTTTATGCTTGAGTTTTTGAAAAAGGGAGTTTTTAGTGGAACTGATGAGTTTTTAGAGCAAAATAGTAAATTGATTTTGAAAACTTCGGAAAAAACATTCGACTCTCCCCTATTCGATATAGTTTTAGATGAGATAGACAAGATTTCAGAAGATGCACTTAGAAATTACAAGGAAGTAAGATCTTGTAAGAAGACTTACTTTTTCTCGTTGGAATTTGTGGGCGAAAGTTTCATTCAAGCGACTTTTATTCCTAATGCTTACGAATGTGTTTATCATATTGAATATATGAAGGATATTGCTGACAGTTTGGTGAAGTGTGTCGATGATGTGAGTGTCGAAGACACAAAGGATTTGTTCAAGGACTTTTATAATAAAAAGCCTTTGAGTGATGACTTTGATTGGGAAGATATGAATATTTAAGACCAGCTATCAAATGTCAAGAGAAAATAAAAAGTAATTTATCTTGAAATTTAAGGCATGTCAAACAAGCCTAAAAATTTAGGCTTAGAAAAATTGAATAACAACTAAATATTAGGTATGTAAGATTTG
>NZ_QGTH01000017.1 GCF_003182075.1 Finegoldia magna | reverse complement strand
ACCAGGTGAAGAAAAACCAGGCGAAGAAAAACCAGGTGAAGAAAAACCAGGCGAAGAAAAACCAGGTGAAGAAAAACCAGGCGAAGAAAAACCAGAATTAAAAGATGAATATGACACATACGAAGAAGCAGAAGCAGCAGCTAAGAAAGCTTTAGAAAATGATGATATAAACAATGCATATACAATAGCACAAAACAGTAATGGTAAATATATTTATTCATTATATATCGACAACAGTGATATAGGTGAAGCACCAGAAGATAGTAACCAATATATTCAAGATGAATTCGCATTCAGAACTAAAGAAGAAGCTGAAGAAGCAGCTAAAAAAGCTTTAGAAAATGAATTATTAAACCCTGGAAAAATCAACAATGCATACGAAGTAACACAAAGAGCAGATGGAAACTGGGAATATGTATTAAAGATTGAAGACAAAGAAGACGAAGAAAAACCAGAAGAAGAAAAACCAGGCGAAGACAAGCCAGTTGATGAAGATGCAAAGAGAGAAGAAGAATATCAAAAAGCAGCAGAATTACAATATGCTAAAGAAGCTGCAATCAAAGAATTAAAAGAAGCAGGAATCACTTCTGAATATCTATTCAACTTAATCAACAAAGCAAAAACAGTAGAAGGCGTAGAATCATTAAAAAACGAAATCTTAAAAGCACACGCTGAAAAACCAGGCGAAGAAAAACCAGGTGAAGAAAAACCAGGCGAAGAAAAACCAGGCGAAGAAAAACCAGGCGAAGAAAAACCAGGTGAAGATAAACCAGGTGAAGAAAAACCAGGCGAAGAAAAACCAGGTGAAGATAAACCAGGTGAAGATAAACCAGGCGAAGAAAAACCAGGTGAAGATAAACCAGGTGAAGATAAACCAGTTGATGAAGATGCAAAGAGAGAAGAAGAATATCAAAAAGCAGCTGAATTAGAATATGCTAAGGAAAATGCAATCAAAGAATTAAAAGAAGCAGGAATTACTTCAGACTTCTTCTTAGACCAAATCAGAAAAGCAAAAACTATAGAAGGCGTTAATGCTTTAAAAGATGAATTAATTAAATCACACAAAGAATCAAACCCAGGAATCACAATCGATGAATGGTTATTAAAGAACGCTAAAGAAGACGCAATCAAAGAATTAAAAGAAGCAGGAATCACTTCTGACATATACTTTGATGCAATCAACAAAGCAAAAACAGTTGAAGGCGTAGAAGCATTAAAGAATGAAATCTTAAAAGCTCATAAAAAAGATGAAAAACCTGGTGAAGGACAAAAACCAGAAGACAAAAAACCTGGTGAAGATAAAAAACCAGAAGACAAAAAACCTGGTGAAGATAAAAAACCAGAAGACAAAAAACCAGGTAAAACAGATAAAGATTCTCCAAAGAAAAAAGAAAAAGCTAAATTACCAAAAGCTGGTAGCGAAGCTGAAATCTTAACATTAGCAGCAGCAGCTTTATCAACAGCAGCAGGTGCTTACGTTTCACTTAAAAAACGTAAATAATTAATCTTTCTCAGAGAAGATTTATAAAAATGGGACCAGAAATGGTCCCATTTTTTAATGCGAAAAACTGATACATTTTCTTGTATCAGTTTTTTTATGCTTATTTTCTTGTGAGTATGTCCAAGTTTGTCGTATAATCATCTATCAAAAGTCTGGCGAGTTTCGCTTTTTGGATTTTGTCTTCGATGCTTTTCTTGGATTCCAGTGTTGTGATTTTTTGATTATTCGCAAGTATTATGTGTCCTGTTTTTATTTCTTCGATGGATTCGATGTTGAACAGTCCATAACTTCCATCGTTTTTGGATATTGGTTTTCTGACTTTGATCATGCAGTACGTTCCGTTTTTAAAACAAATAGGAGGATTTTTGGTTATGTTCAAGGATTTTTTGATTAATTTCTTGGATTCTGTGATGTCTATTAATTGGTTGCGGGCGATTTTTTTGATGCAACAATCCATTGAACAATAATTGGTAGTGGTGAAATCATTAAAATAAAGTTGGACTGCATTGCCGATATTGTCTACGTATATCGGAATGATTGCTTGTAATTGTTTCATTGATTCTCCTTTTATTTTATGATAATTTTATTATAACAGAACATACGTTCTCATTCAAGCGTTTTCAATTTGAATTTACAATGAATTGGTTTGTTTTGTGAAGAATGATGATGATTTTTTACAAAATAGTCGAATAGTTCACGCTATTACTATCTGTTTTGGTGTGGTTTTACGTTTCATTCTTGATTAATAAAATCTTATTATCGATTGTAAAATTGAGTAAAAGGAGATGGAAATCATGAATTTTGATGAGATAGATTATATTGTGAATAACAAAATTTTGAATGATAAGAGAATTTACAAGGCTTTTGAGCCGTTGATTATTAGTAGTATAAAAAAATATTATGATAGGACGGATATTTTTGAGGAGCTTGTGGATGATGGCAAGACTGAGATTATGTATGCGATTATGGAGTATGATGGTTCGAAGAAGGTTCCGTTCAATTATTATTTGAAGCAGAGGTTGAGGTTTTTCTATTTGAAGAAGAATCCTAGAAGGAGCGTTTCGTCGTTGAATTATACTAATGAGGATGGAGATGAGGTGATGAATTTGATTGAATCTGATGAGAATATCGAACAGGATTTTGAGGATAGGTTGGAGATTAAAAGGCTTTATGAGAAGGTGCGTAAGCTTCCTGAAAAGCAACAGAAGATTATTTATGAGAATTTTCTTCGTGAAAAAAGCGCGAGGGAGATTTGTAAAGAATTGAATATGAAACAGTCGACATTCTACAATACGAGAAGCAAGGCTTTGGAAAATTTGCGCAAGATGTATTGAGCTTTGGGTGTGGAGTGGTGGGTTAATATAGATGGAATCGGTGGATTCCATTTTTGTTTGTGTGGAAATATTTAATTGTATGCGTGGTGGTGCGTGAATTTTCGTGATTTGTGGTATATTATAATAAGTATATATTTTAATGAGGGGGACATGGTGGATATTTTAGAGTTGATGCACAAGAGGCATTCTGTTAGAAAATACATAAATGAAGAGATTGATTCTTCTGTGAAGAAGATTATTGAACAGAAGGTTGACGAGGTTAATCATGAGTCGAATTTGAATATAAGGGCTGTGTTTGATGATAAGGAAGGTTTTAATTCAAAGCTTGCCAAGTACGGAAAGTTTGAGAATGTGAATAATTTTCTGATTATGAAGGGTGTAGGCAATGATTTGAGCGAGACTTGCGGATATTACGGCGAGAAGCTTGTGATGGAACTTATGAATTTGGGTTTGGGTTCGTGCTGGGTTGCTCTTACATATAATAAGAAGAATATTAAAAAATACATAGAACCAAACGAAAACTTGGTAATTGTGATTGCGTTCGGTATTCCTCAAAACTGGGGTTACAATCACAAGAGTAAACTTCCAAGACAAGTGTCAAATGTGAGTGATAATTCGCCACAATGGTTCAAGGATGGTGTCGATTGTGCACTTAATGCTCCGACTGCGATTAATCAACAAAAATTTATGTTGACTTTGGTTGATGATAAAGTTAAGGCAAAGGCGAAATTTGCTCCGTCAGCAAAGGTTGATTTGGGAATTGTGAAATACCATTTCGAAGTGGGAAGTGGCAAGGATCATTCCATATGGATATGATTTAATTTTAGAATCAAAACAAAAAATCAAAATCAAAAGTCAAAGATAAAATTTAAAAGTCAAAGAAATTGCAAAGATTGAAAATACTATTGATTATGCACTCGTAAGGGTGTATAATAATATCAAGGTCAAAGAAAGTCAAAAACAAATTATGGGAGGTTTTTTATGGAATATAAAGATTATTACAAAGTTTTGGGGGTGGATAAAAAGGCGAGCTCCCAAGAAATTAAAAAAGCATACCGAAAACTCGCCAAGAAATATCACCCTGATTTAAATAAAGGCGATGAGAAATCACAAGAAAAATTCAAAGAAATCAACGAGGCTTACGAGGTTTTGGGTAACGAAGATAAGCGTAAAAAATACGATATGTTCGGATCAAATTATAATTTCCAAGGCGGACAAAACTTCGATCCGAATGCGTACGATTTTGGAAATTTCGGAGGATTTGGCGGATTTGGGAAAAATTCTGGTTCGTACACTTACACAACAGGTGGAAGTGGCGGAGGATTCTCGGACTTTTTCAATGCGTTTTTCTCGGGTGGACAAGGTAGCGGCGGAGGATTTTCCGATATTTTCGGTGGTTTCAAAAATGCTGGAAGAAAATCACAACCAAGGCAAAGATATGACACAGATATTTCCGTTTCCTTATCAGATATCTACAACGGTGTAGAAAAAAGATTGGGACTTATGATTGGAGATAAAAGTGTCAACTTGAATTTGAAAGTTCCAAAAGGGATTTTGCCTGGTAAAAAGATTAAGGTCAAGGGCGAAAAGTTCGGAGTTGACGGGGACATTTACGTGAAGATTAACCTGGTTGATGTGTACAACAAGCTTGAAGATCACAATATCATCAAGAAGGTTGAACTTAAACCATGGGAAGCTTATTTTGGGAAATCCATCAATGTTGAAACGATTAGTGGCGAAAGAATCAAGGTTAAGATTCCGAAAAATATCAAGGCTAATCAAAGAATTAGAATTAAGGATAAGGGATTTGTGGATATGAAAGGTGTCAAAGGGGATTTGTATCTTGAAATTTCCATTGTAAATCCTACAAAATTAAACGAAGAACAAGAAGAATTATACAAAAAATTATACGATATTTCTGAATAATGTTAGGAGGTAAGGATTATGGATTTAAACAAATTCACACAAAAATCTGTTCAAGCAATTCAAGATGCGCAAAATACTGCGATAAAATTGGGCAATCCAGAAGTTACGGATGTTCATTTGAGCTATGCGTTGTTGTCTGATTCAGATTCAATAGTTGCAAAGACTATTCAAAAATTGGGCGCAGATTACAAAAAAGTTGTGAGCGCTTTTAATAAAAAAATAGATTCTCTTCCTAAAAACGACAGTCAATCGAGTGTGTATCCAAGCACTGCTTTCCAAAGAATTTTGTTGAAAGCAGAGGACGAAGCTAAGTCAATGGGAGACAGTTTCGTGTCAGTGGAACATATTTTTATGAGTATTTTAGGAGAAAAAAACACTGTTAGTGCAGTTTTGTTGAAAGATTATAATGTCAACAAGCAAAACTTTGCATCTAATTTGAAGGATTTGAGGGGAAATCAAAAGATAGATTCTGATAATCCAGAAGATACAACTGATGTGTTGACAAAATACGGTCGTAATTTGACTGATTTGGCGAAAGAAGGCAAACTTGATCCAGTTATCGGTCGTGACGATGAAATCAGACACAGCGTTAGGATTTTGAGTCGTAGGACGAAGAACAATCCAGTGTTGATTGGTCAACCTGGTGTTGGTAAGACTGCGATTGTGGAAGGTTTGGCGCTTAGAATTGTCAATGACGATGTTCCAGAAACTTTGAGAAACAAATCTATTTTTGCATTGGACATGGGAAGTTTGATTGCCGGTGCGAAATTCAGAGGAGAATTTGAAGAAAGATTGAAGGCTGTTCTAAAAGAAGTGGCAGAATCTGACGGCAAAATCATTATGTTTATCGACGAAATTCACACTTTGGTCGGAGCTGGAAAATCAGAAGGCGCAATGGATGCAGCAAACTTGTTGAAGCCAATGTTAGCACGTGGTGAAATAAGAACAATCGGCGCTACAACGTTGGATGAATATAGAAAATACATCGAAACAGATGGCGCGTTGGAAAGAAGGTTCCAAAAAGTTTTGGTTGAAGAACCTTCAGTAGAAGACACGATTTCGATATTGCGTGGTATTAAGGACAAATACGAGATTTATCACGGAATTAAAATCACTGACAATGCTGTAATCGCTGCGGCAACTTTGTCGGATAGATATATTACTGACAGATTTTTGCCAGACAAGGCTATTGATTTGATGGACGAAGCAAGTGCTATGGTTAGAACTGAGATTGATTCTATGCCTGAAAGCATCGACGAAACTAAGAGAAAAATATTGCAACTTGAAATCGAACGTGCTGCTTTGAACAAAGAAGACGATGAAATGAGTAAAATCAGACTCGAAAATTTGGAAAAAGAATTGCAAGATACTAAAAACGAGTTTGATGCGATGTATATGGAATGGACTCAACAAAAATCCAAGGTCGACGAAATCAAGGACACAAAATCTGAAATCGAAGCCGTAAAACACGAAATGGAAGAAGCTCAAAGAAAATATGATTTTGAAAAATTGTCTGAATTAAAATACGGAAAATTAGTTGAACTTGAAAACAAGCTTGAAGAATTGAACAAGAAAATGGACGAAGACGACAGTTCAATTATAAAAGAAAGCGTAACTGAAGATGAAATCGCAGAAGTTGTGAGCAAGTGGACATCAATTCCTGTGACAAAATTAGTGGAAACAGAACGTGACAAGATTTTGAATATGGATAAGTTGTTACACAAGAGAGTTGTGGGACAAGATGAAGCTGTAACTGCTGTGACTGATGCAATCATCAGGGCTAGAAGCGGTTTGAAATCGCTCAACAGACCAATCGGTTCATTTATATTCCTTGGACCAACTGGTGTTGGTAAGACAGAACTTGCAAAAGCTTTGACTGAAAATATGTTTGATGACGAAAAGAATTTGATTCGTATTGATATGTCAGAATATATGGAAAAACACGCAGTAAGTAGACTTGTCGGAGCGCCTCCAGGATACGTTGGCTACGATGAAGGTGGTCAACTAACTGAAGCTGTCAGAAGAAAACCATACTCAGTGATTTTGTTCGACGAAATAGAAAAAGCACATCCAGATGTGTTCAACATTTTGTTGCAAGTTTTGGATGACGGACGTTTGACAGACAACAAAGGTAGAACTGTCGACTTCAAAAACACGATCATTATTATGACAAGTAACATTGGCTCGATGGATTTGATTGAAGGAATTGACGACAGCGGAAATATTTCTGATGAAAGCAGAAATTCTGTAATGGATGAATTGAAAGTGCGATTCAAACCAGAATTTTTGAACAGAATAGACGATATCGTAATGTTCAAACCTTTGACAAAACAAGACATCTACAAGATTATTGAAAAACAAGTTTCATTGTTGCAAAAACAATTGGAAGACAGACAAATCACTATCGAAATCGACGAATCCGCAGAAGATTTGATTATCTACAAAGCATACGATGTATTGTACGGTGCAAGACCAGTTAAGAGATATATCGAATCCAACGTCGAAACAAAACTCGGACGTGAATTGATAAAAGGTACTGTAACTGACAAAGACACTGTCGTTATTACAAATGTAGATGGTGAATTGGGAATTAAAAAGAAATAGATTTTGGAGAATAGGCAACGGGGGTTGCCTATTTTTTTTAAATTGTAGCACTCATAATAAAAGCTCGTAACTAAGCGAGTCATCTGGAGAAAATTGTGCCAAATTCAATCGAAGAAATTCGTTAAAAAATCTCATTGTCTGAGTGCGTAGCACGAGTTTGAGATTTTAGAATTTCGAGATTAGAATTTGCCAATTTTCGTAAGCCAGACGATGCGTGTTACGACTTTTATTCCGTATCCTTGTGCCGCGACTTTATTTCCGCTACCATAACAAAAAATGGAAAAATTGTATAACGAGGGAGAAAATTGCCAACACTATATATATTAATAGAAAAGCAGAAAAACTGATTTGCACGAATATCTGGCTTACAAAAATAAAAAAATCCTAACGCTCATGCCCCTAAAATCTCAAGTGCGCCTTCGGCTGGCACGAGTGAGATTTTTGACGGGTCATTTCGCTTGGATTTTTGATTATTTTCTCCAGACGATATTCTTAGCAAATGCAGTAATCTGCTTTTATTTCATGGACAAGCTTTTGAAATTATCACAGCAAGAATCAAAAGAGGGAGTGCGCAAATCGGTTTTGCACTTTTTGATAGCATACGCAACTTCAAAATCCTGCAACTTTGAACCTATCTACACGCCCCTTATAGCAAAAATCAACATTTCTTGTTACAATATTATTAGAGACAAATGATTTATGGCGTAAAATTATAACACGAGGAGTGACAATGAAGGTAAGAAAAGCGGTTATTCCTGCGGCGGGTTTTGGTACGAGGATGCTTCCTGCATCGAAATCTGTTCCGAAGGAGATGCTTCCAATCTACGACAAACCAACTTTGCATCATATTGTAAAGGAGGTTGTGGATTCTGGAATTACGGATATTTTGATTATTATAAGCAAGGATAAGGGATCTATCGAGGATTATTTTGATGTGAATTTCGAATTGGAATACGAATTGAACAAGAAGTCTTCGGAGATATCACGAGAAATTCACGAGCTTTCGAAGATGGCGAACATTTACACTATTAGACAGAAGAAGAAAAACGGTCTTGGAGATGCGATAAAATACGCAGAAAGTTTTGTTGGTGATGAGCCTTTTGCGATTTTGTTGGGTGATGATATTATCTACAATACTTCTGATGAGCTTCCTTGTATCAAACAAATGGCTGATATTTACGAAAAGAAAGAGGCGCCGGTTTTGGGTGTGCAAGAAGTTTCGTGGGATGATGTCGATAAGTACGGGATTGTGAATGGTGTGAAGACTTCGGATAGAATTACTGAGGTTGAGTCGTTGGTTGAAAAACCAAGTCGTGAAGAGGCTACAACTAACTTGGCAATTCTTGGAAGATACATTGTAACGCCAGATATTTTTCCGATTCTTCACGAAACAAAACCTGGCAAGAATAACGAAATTCAATTGACTGATGCTTTGAACAAGTTAGCCGAAAAACGCAAGATGATTGCGTATGATTTTATCGGCAAGAGATATGATGTAGGTAACAAGCTTGGTTTTGTGAAGGCTACGGTTGATTTTGCACTTCATGATGAGAAAATAAAGGACGAATTGTTGGAGTTTTTACGAGAAAAATAATTATTAGCTATTGGCACAAGGTGTCAGTAGCTTTTTTTTATTTGAAAATAATTTATTGTGATAAAATATTACAGAGGTGTGTTATGAATATTGCAATCGTAGATGACGAAGAAAATATAAGAAATTTGTATGCAAAATACTGCGAAGAATGGGCGGATATCAACAAAATCGATTTGAAGACTAAGCTTTTTTCATCTGGTGAGAATTTTATATTCAATAACGATGAAAATGATTATATAGATATTTTGTTGTTGGATGTTGAGATGAAAAAAATTAATGGCGTGGAATTATCCAAGAGAATTCGTGAGAAAAATTCCGATATTCAGATTATTTTCATAAGTGGTTATCCAGAATATATCGGATACGGATACGATGTCAATGCTTTGAATTTTTTGATTAAGCCTATAAAAAAGGAGAAACTTTTCGAACTTTTGGACAAGGCGACCAATCAAATGAACAATAAGGAGAAGTTCATTATCGTAAAAGACAACGGGATTAATACGAAGATTTTGTTGAAGGATATCTTAAGTTGTATTTCGGACAAAAATTACGTGGATATTTTTGCACAAAATAAAAGTTACAGAATTAGGATGACGTTGACACAACTATTGGATATGTTGGATGATAGGTTTTTCAAGGTGAGTCGTTCGGAAATTATTAATATTGAAAAAATCGCAGAAACAAAGAAGGATTATGTTTTGTTGGAAGATGATAGCAAATTTTTGTTGTCAAAGGCGAAGTTCAACGAGCTTAACAGAAAAATTATTGAGTTTTATTAGGTGAGATATGAGATTTTTGAGTAAAATTAGGATTTTATTTTCAAAAAAAGATATTTTTGAATATCAACAACAACTGTTGAACACTCATTATCAAGAAGTGGAGAATATGTACCGCGATATCAGAAAATTTCGCCACAATTACAGAAATCACTTGCAAACTTTGCGCTCTTTTGTTGCTGAAAATGATATGGAATCTATCAAGAACTACTTGGATAATTTGGATGAGAATTTGCATTCAATAGCACCTGTGATTAGAACTGGAAATAGGATGGCGGATGCTATTTTGAATTCCAAGATAACTATGGCGACTAATGAAAATATAAAATGCATTGCCGACTGCAAGATTTCGAATATTTTGGATATAAAAGATATTGATTTGGCGACGATTATTGGGAATTTGTTCGACAATGCGATTGAATCGGTGAGAAATTTGACAGAAGAGGACAGATTTATCAGGATTTATATGGATATGAAGGGCAATAAATTGTACATTTCATTTACTAACAAGACAAGTAGCAAAAAACAGGAGAAGTTTGGCAGAATTTTCAAATCGACAAAGGGCGAGAACAGAGGTCTGGGACTTATCAGTATCGACGAAATCGTCGACAAATACGACGGTTACATCAACAGAAATTCAGAGGACAATGCTTTTACGACGGAGATTTTGATATAGTCATCCCTGTTTTTGATGTGCTTATCCCTAAAACGTAAATACGAGAGTATTTCGGTTAATATATTATTGGGAGGTAGTTATGAATAAAAAATATTCTACAAATGATAATATAAAATTTATGTTCAATCTTGCGTGGAACAACCAAAAAAGTTTGATTTTCATTCTGATAATTATGGCTATCACGACTGCTGGAATTGATATTTTACAGTTGTACTTTACTCCACAAATTATCAAAATGGTTGAAAATTCACAAGATTTCACAACAATTATGCTTACTGTTGTTGTGTTTGCGGTTTTGATTTTCGTCTGTTCAGCGACAAAAGAGTCGTTGGATTTGAGAATATTGTCCAAGAAAATCTACATAAGAAGTATTTTGATGAATCAATGTATAGAAAAATTCTTGTCGATGGATTATGAGATGACATTGGACAAGAATGTGTTGGATATATCAGAAAAGGCGAACACAAATCTAAAAGGAAATGATGTAGCGACGGAAAATATCTGGCTTACGATGAAAGACGTTTTGTATTTATTAATCAGCACAAGTGTGTATTTGATTTTACTTGCAAGGCTTCCTATTTTCATAATTTTGGTGTCGATTATCGCTAGTTTGATTAGTTTTCTGTATTCAAAAAAATTTAAACAATGGAAGTACGATAATAGGAAAACTCAGGCTAAATTTGAGAAGGAATTCAACTACATTTATTCAGTGAGCAGTCAAGAATACGCAAAAGATATCAGAATGTTTGGCCTAGGAAATTGGCTGGACGATATATACGACAGCGTTTTTGTGTTGTACGATGATTTCTTGAACAAAATGGGCAACAAAATGTTGATAGCAGATTTCTTGGATTGCGTGTTCAACCTTTTGAGGAATTCCGTTACATATTATTATTTGATAAATTTTGCAGTGAATGGCAAAATCGATGCCAGTATGTTTTTGTTGGCTTTTTCCGCACAAACAAAATTCGGCTATGATGTTCAAAGATTGTTCAATTTTCTCAGTGTGCTTTTTATGGAAGCGAAGGACATCGCAACTGTAAGAGAGTTTGTGGATTTGGAAGAAAAGTTCAAAAAAGACGGAGGAATCGAATTAAATCCTGATGATGATATTACGATAAAATTCGAAAATGTGGGATATAAATATCCAGGTAGTGACGAATATGTATTGAAGAATGTGAACTTCCAAGTCAACCCACAAGAAAAGGTCGCTGTTGTTGGACTCAATGGATCGGGGAAAACTACGTTGATTAAACTTTTGATAGGATTTTTGGATCCAACAGAGGGTCGTGTGCTTGTCAATGGAATTGATTTGAGAGAACTCAACAGAAGAAAATATTACGAGATTTTCTCTGCGGTGTTCCAAGATTATTCGATATTGCCAGAAACTATTTACATGAATGTAACTCAATCAAAATCTACAGATGATGTGGAAGGCGTGGAAGAAGTGTTGAAATTAGCAGGTCTTTACGACAAGGTTAAGGAATTTCCAAATGGTGTATTCAACACGATTGAAAAATATATCTACCAAGATTCACCGGTTTTATCGGGTGGAGAAACTCAAAAACTACTTCTTGCGAGAGCTTTGTACAAGAATTCGAAGTTTTTGATATTAGATGAGCCAACAGCAGCGCTTGACCCATTGGCAGAAAGGGACTTGTACAACAAATACAATGAACTAACGAAAAACCACACATCGATTTTTATTTCTCATAGAATGGCTTCGACGAGATTTTGCGATTACATTTTGTTGATTGGAAATAACGGGATTGAAGAACGTGGAACTCACGAAGAATTGATGGAAAAAGGTGGAACGTACAAGTATTTGTTCGACACTCAAGCGAAATATTACAGGGAGGACTACAATGCAAAAGAATCTTAAACTATTCAAAGATACTTGGAGTGTTTTGTGGAAAAATTACAAAAAACTAATCATCAACTACACTCTTAACTGTTTATTCTCAGCAGTTTTCCCGTTAATTAGTATTTACGCATCTGCTAGAATGATAGATGGAATTGTCAACAAGATGCCTGTGCGATTTGTAGGTAAATGGGCAGTAATTGCTTTGTTGTCAGTGTTTTTCATTCAAATTATTATCGCCTTGACGAATAAAATCCAAAACACATACAATGACAAGAAATACGAGATATTTTTTCATATTTTATCCGAAAAATACAATGAATTGGATTACAAACAATCCCAAGATACAGAAATTATTGGAGAAAAATCGAATATAGAACAAAACATAAACTTCGGTGAATTCGGAATTATAAGAGTTCTTTACGCATACGATATGATATTGGAGTCTTTATTGGCGATGATAGGTAGTTTGGTGTTGTCGTATCAATTTCTCATTACAAGCTGGAACGCACCAGAAAGTTTTTCGTTTCTAAATAGCGTCTGGATAAATGTTTTGTTGATTGTAGTGGTTGTATTTTTATCGTGGATTTCACAGAAAATTAACGCAAAACAATTTGAAATTTGGCATAAAATAAATGAAGAAGGAAAATTTGGAAATCGAGTGTTCTCATTTTATTGTTCTAGGATGAGAGATCAATATAGAATGCTTGATACTAGAATGTATCGTCAATATAATATTGCATCTAATATGCTTAATGAATGTGGGGTTTTCAATCCTGGTGGAGTTTTTGACAGAATTATGTCGACAGAAGGTGTCACATACAAAATACTCAGCGAATTTTTCTCGAAATTACAAGTTTTGTTGATTTATCTTGTTGTAGTATCCAAATCATTACTTGGTGCTATTTCAATAGGAATGCTCAGCCAATATTTGGGAAGTTTGATAAATTTTACGAGCAATTTGTCGAAATTCTTGGAAGGCGTTGCATTGTACAAAGGTAACACTCCGTACGCAGAACTTACGATGGATTATTTGCACAAAAAATCGGAGTTTTACAATGGAAGTTTGACTACGGAAAAAAGATCCGACAAAAAATACGAAGTCGAATTCAAAAATGTCAGCTTCAAATATCCTGGAACTGACAGTTGGGTATTGAAAAATATCAATTTGAAATTCGACCTTGGGAAAAAATTGGCGATTGTAGGGCAAAACGGTTGTGGCAAGACTACTTTTGTGAAGTTGTTGATTAGATTTTACGATGTTACTGAAGGGGAAATCTTGTTGAATGGAATTAACATCAAAAAATACAGATACGATGAGTATTTGAAAATATTCTCAGTTGTGTTCCAAGATTTTAATTTGTTCGCATATCCATTGGCGCAAAATATCGCTTCGGGAATGGATTACGACAAAGAAAAAGTAGTTCAATCGCTAAAAGATGTTGGGATGTACGATGATGTTCAAAAATGGGACAAGGGGATCCAAACTTATCTGTACAAAGATATCGACGAAAATGGAATTAGCGTTTCCAAAGGTCAAGAACAAAAAATCGCTATCGCAAGAGCATTGTACCAAGACAGTCCGTTCTTGATATTGGATGAACCGACTGCGAGCCTTGACCCTATAAGTGAGGCGGAAATTTACGAGAAATTGGGCGAAATAATCAAAGATAGAACTGCAATTTTTATCTCACACAGGTTGTCTAGTTGCAAATTCTCCGACAAAATTATCGTGTTCGACAAAGGAGAAATTGCTGAAACTGGAGATCACGATAGCTTGATTTCCAAGAAAGGAATGTACAAGAAATTGTGGGATGCACAAGCGGAATTTTACGTATAGAAAATGATATTACTTCCTAAATATGTGGTATAATTTTTATTAAGGAGGAAGGTATGAATAAAAAGAAGTTATTGATAGCTTTTCTACTAGCATTTTCAATGACAACAGGAATTAGTTACGCCGAAGAAGAAAACATTATTTCACCAAAAGTTGAAGTAAATGACGAACAATTAAATCCCGAAAATAGTTCAGAACAAGAAAATTCTACAGAAAAAGCTGACCAAGCAGAAAAAAAGGACGAAGAACAACCAAATGAACAACCAACAAAGGAAGAACACAAGGAAGTTCTTACGGACAAAAACGTAGCTGAAAGAGTCGAAGGACATGACAGATTTGAATCTGCAAATAAGATTCACGATGAGTTTTTCGACAAGGCAGAAGAAGTTGTACTTACATCAAGCGAAGTATTTGCCGATGCGATAAGCTCTGGCAACATCACTGACGGTAAGATGCCGATTTTGTACACTGAAGGTTCAAAGCTAAACGAAAAGACTAGAGAACAACTAAAGAACAAAAACATCAAAAAAGTTCACATCATTGGTGGCGAAAAGACAATCAGCAAAGATGTTGAAGAATTTTTGAAAAAAATGGGAATCGAAGTTGAAAGAATCGACGGACATGACAGATACGCTGTCAACGCAAAATTAGCAAAGAACAAGAAAGATGCGGACACTTTGGTGTTTGCAAGTGGGGAAAATTATGCAGATAGTTTGAGTTCGGTTGGACTTGCAAACAAAACAAAATCTTCAATTCTTCTAGTACAAAAAAACACACTACCTACATCAATCAAAGAGTATTTATCATCAATCGATAAGACAAAGATTTTAAAAAGTTATATCGTAGGTGGAGCTAACAGCATTAGCGATTCTGTAAAAGCAGAAATCGACAGAATTCTTAATTTGAAATCCACAAGAATTGCAGGTCATGACAGATACAAAACAAGCGTTGAAGTATCCAAAATCGCTTATCCAAACGCCAAAAAAGCTATATTTACAACAGGAGAGGTGTATGCAGATGCATTAGCAGCAGCTCCGGTTAGTCAAAAAATCGACGCGCCAATTGTTTTAGTTCCAAAAGATAACATTCAATTGGAAAAAGAAGCGAATTCTTCTAACAAAACTCAAACTCATGAAAACTACTTGAAAGGTTTAAATGTAGAAGAAAAATCTTATGTATTTGGCGGAGAAAAATCTATCTCAGATGATTGCTTCACAAATATCAAGAACGCTTTATTAAAGAAAGAATTAATCAAAGTTTATAAAACTGATAGAAATGTATTCAGATTAAAAGATTACGTTGTTAATAACAAAGCTATCACTTTGTTAACAGAAATGAAAGACACAGCGAAAAAAGTAATCGATGTTGCAGTTAACAAGATTTTGAAGGTTGTTAAGGTTGAAGATAAATGGGTTAATTTGTCATTTAACGGAATTAAGGGATGGATTAGACCGGAAGGATTCAAATACTACAATCCACAAGATTTTGGAATTTCACACATTACAGTTCCAAATATAATGAACCAAATGAATCCAAAATCACAACGTGGCATTAAACAAAAAGCTGCCCCAATTGGTTGCGAACCTACTGCAATGTATCATGCATTACAAGCAAAAGGTTATGCGTTAGAGTACACTTACAACGAATTTTTGAATCAACTTCCTATGAACACTAATAATAACAACACAGGTTTTTCAAGAAATCCTTATGTTTGGGATGCTTATTACCACACAAGAGTTATGGCGACATATATGAATCCAGAACCGATGACTAAGTTTGCGAACAGATTTGCAAATGGAAAAGCAGAAAATATTTCTGGTTCAAATATGAGAGATATAATAGCGGAACTTCAAAATGGTAACACAATTATGTACTACGGAACATTAAGATGGGAAAAACCAAAATGGTCAACTAATGTTTACGGAAAGAGATTTTTTGCAAACAACCACGGAATCTGCATCAACGGCTACAATCCAAAAACAAACAGATTCTACATTGCAGATCCTTGGTACTCAAACGAAATCACAAAATCATACAGTGAATTATCTGAAAATTATTTGTCAAGAAGAATGGCAGTAGTAGTAAGATAGATGAATGGTCTCTTTTATAGGGACCATTTTTTATTTATAGTAATAGCAAACTTCATGCACGAATATCTAGACTACTGAAATTGTTGATTTCTAAATCTTAAAATTGGAAAAGTTAAACCCAAAATTGTAATAGTTTGTTATAAAAAAATGTGGACTGTTTTAATAGGAAATAACGTCACAAAAAGATTTTTACTTTAATACATTTATGATGTATAATATAATTGCAAATAAAAAAACGATATCCATACATAAGGAAACCTAGTATTAATAATGAGAAGGAGAAAAATTATGAAAAACAAAAAAGTATTGGGATTAATGTTAGCAGGAGTAATACTAGCAAACATAATTCCACAAGTGTCATTTGCTGCAAAAGATGTAGATGTTCAAAGAATTAAAGGCAATAATAGATACGACACATCAATCGAAATTAGCAAGCACGCTTTTTCAAAGAGTGATAAAGTTGTCGTAGTTAGCGGCGAAAAATTTGCTGATGCATTGACTGCTGGAAACTTTGCGGATCAAGCACCAATTTTATTGACAGAAAAAGCAGGAGCATCTTCTGATTTGCAAAAAGAAATCGACAGACTTGGAGCGAAAGAAATCATCATTATCGGTGGTAAAGGATCTGTATCTGAAAGTGTAGAAAAAACACTAAAACTTCAAGGTAAAAAAATCACTAGAATTTCTGGAAATGACAGATACGAAACATCAACAAAAGTAGCTGAAGCATTAAATGCTAAGAACAATATCGTATTGGCTAATGGTGAAAAGTTCGCTGATGCTTTGTCTGCAGCTCCTTACGCTATTTCAAAAAACAAAACTCTTGTATTAACTAACGGAAAAACCTTGCCAAAAGGTGTTGAAGCAAAAGACATCAGCACTATAATTGGCGGCAAAAATTCTGTAAGTATTAAAGGATTGGAAAATGTAGCAAGAATTTCCGGCAAGAATAGAAATGATACTTCAATAGAAGTAATGAAACAAATCGGTACAACTGAAAAAGCTGTAATCGCTGATGGAAGAGATTATCCAGATGCTTTATCAGCAGCACCACTTGCAGTTAAAATGAATTCAGGAATTTTATTATCTGACGATTCAGCAATTGACAGAATAAAAGAATTTATAGACAAAAAAGGAATTAAAAATATAAGTATTGTTGGTGGCGAAAAATCAGTTTCAAAAACTCAATATGAAAAATTAACTGGCGAATATAAACCAGAAAAGAAACCAGAACAAAAACCAAATACTGAAGGAAAAAGAGTAAAAGACACTAATCTTTCTAACTTCAACATCAACACACCTCTTTCATTAAGAGAAGAAGAATTAGCTAAAAGAATCAATGACTATCGTAAATCAAAAGGATTGAAGCCATTAAAGGTTTCTAAGTCATTGACATTTGTTGCAAGAACTCACAACAACGACCAAAACAAATATTACAGCGAAAGTTGGAAGGACAAAAGAGGAATAGCAGCAAATCTTCACAGTTGGTCAAATCACGGAAAATGGAAACCGGTAATGTACACACCAGATCACGAATACAAAGAAGGTATGTGGAACAAACCAAAAGAATTGACAAACTTCAAAGTTGACGGATACGAAATTTCTGCAATGAGTGATTTCACAACAGAAGATGCAGCAACAAGAGCGCTTAATATTTGGAAGAATTCTCCAGGTCACAACAAAGTTATCATTGGAGAAGAAGGCTGGAACACTATTAGCGTGATGGGAGTTTCAATTAACGGTAGATATGCTGATATTTGGTTTGCAGATGAAACCAACGATCCAGCAGGATTTTTCAACTTAAAATAAAATTGAGGGAGGCTTTGAGCCTCTCTTTTTTTTAGGAAAATTTTCCTGTTTTTCTTTATCCACTGAATTTGATATGATATAATTGTTAAGGAAAATACTTAGGGGGTTTTTATGGGAGAATATAATATATTTGATATTTTGGGACCTGTAATGATTGGACCTTCTAGCTCTCACACTGCAGGTGCTTGTAGAATTGCAAAGACTGCTCTTATGATTGCTGGAAATGAGTTCACAAAAGTTGAGTTTGATCTTCATGGATCATTTGCGAAAACTTACAAAGGTCACGGTACAGACAGAGCCTTATTAGCTGGTGTATTGGGAATTGAACCAGACGACATTAGACTTAGAGATTCATTTGCAATCGCTGATCAAAGAGGAATTGACTATGTTTTCAGAGAAGCTGACTTAGGGGATGTGCATCCAAATACTGCGAAGATTACATTTACATACGAAGATGGAACTACTATGTACATCGTTGGCTCATCAATTGGTGGAGGAAATATTGAAATCATTGATATCAACGGAATAGCTGTTCAATTTACAGGAAGCTATCCTACAATTTTATTGAAATACGTGGATGTAAGAGGAATTATTGCGGATATTTCTTCAGAACTTGCCAGAAATGGTTACAACATCGAAGGAATGAAGACGTTGAAACATGACGGAATAGTAACTTTGATTGTTGAATTAGACAAAAATATCGGCGAAGATTTGACAGAAAATTTATTAAAAGACGATAGATTTCTTTTCACAAAATATATTCAACGAAATTAAGGAGAGTTTATGTTTGATACATCATTAGAAATAATCAATACTGTTAAGAGGGAAAACAGACCTTTTTACGAATACGTTATAGAAATAGAAAATGAAAGAACTGGCAAATCTGAAGAATTCATCAGAAGTGAATTGTCACATATGCTAGATGTTATGGAAAAATCTGCGACAGATTTCTTGGAAACACCTTCAGTGACTAATCAAAAAATGATAGACGGATTTGCACATAAAATGCACGTTTATGCAAATGAAAATGAACCAATAGTAGGACAATTTACAGCAGAAGCAATGGCGATGGCTTTTTCAACATTGGAAATCAGTGCGGCTATGGGAAAAATCGTAGCATCACCTACTGCAGGTTCGTCGGGAATTTTGCCAGCAGCTCTTATGAGTTTTAAACAAAGATACAACTGCTCACATGAAGAACTTATCGATGCAATGTTAGTAGCTATCGGTGTTGGACAATTGTTGGGAAAATACGCAACATTTTCTGGCGCTGACGGAGGTTGCCAAGCAGAAACAGGATCTGCAGCAGCGATGGCAGCAGGTGCATTGATATTTTTAAGAGGTGGATCTATTGAGCAAATATTCCACGGAGCATCATTTGCAATCCTACATGTATTGGGACTTGTATGCGACCCGATCGCAGGACTTGTAGAATATCCTTGCACATTCAGAAATGCAATGGGAGTTACAAACGCAATGATTAGCGCTGATATGGCATTGGCAGGAATCACAAGTATAGTTCCATTCGAAGAAGTGTGCCAAGCGATGAGAAAAGTCGGCAAAACTCTTCCACCATCATTGAGAGAAACAGGAATGGGTGGAGTTGCAGGAACAAAAACTGGTCAAGATATCAGAAGAAGATTTTTGGGATCTTGCAACATCAGTGATGACGTCGAAGATTAAAACAAAAAATTATCCACAAGATTTTCAAAATCTTGTGGATTTTTTAATTGAACTATTTATTTTTGTTTACACTTTTTGCAATCAAAATCGCCAACACGAATGATATCACGATTTCAAAAGGCATATTCGTAGCGACAATTCCTCCAAGAAAATATTGTGCTTTGACATGCATAACGCTTTCGATTTGCTTTGAATGACAAATAAACGCCATTCCCAAAACGCCAACTGTGTTCATAACGCTTCCACAAATTGCTGGAATTCCGTAGCGAATCACATCGTTTTTGTCTCTTAATTTGTTGTAAACTTGATAAGTTACAACAGCTATCAAAACCCTTGGAAGCACAGAAACCAATGGATTGTAGAACATAAATGAAAGAATTGTCGGTGCAATAATATTATTTACCAATGAAAACAAACCGAACAATAATCCCACGAATAAACTAACCCAAGGTCCTGCAACCAAAGCAGCAACAATAGTTGGAATATGTAGTGTGGTCACTCTAACAGGTCCAATCGGAATCATTCCCAAAGGAGTAAGCCCAAGAACGATAGTTAAAGCACCAAATACTCCGATTTTAGTCAAATCTTTTGTAGTTAATTTCATTTTTTCCTCCTTAAATCATTTATACAATTATACCACTTATAGATAAAAACATAAAAACTTAAGAGATATATAGAAAATTTCAATAAGTAATCACTAGTAAATATGAATTTTAGCCTATATAATAAAATAAAGATGAAATTAGGAGGTAGTATGAAAAAAATATTAGGAGTAATTCTGACGGCGAGCATGGTAATGAGTTCGTTCACACCAGTTCTCGCAGAAGAACAAAACAAAATCAAGGTAGACAGAATTGCGGGGGCTGATCGATACGAAACATCAGCAAAAATCAGTCAAAGAACATTTCCAAATCACATAAAAACCGTTGTACTTGCCAGTGGGGAAAATTTTGCAGATAGTTTGGTTGCAGGAAGCTTGGCTAACAAGGAAAATGCACCAGTATTATTGACACAAAAAGAAAAGCTTCCACAAGCCATTAAAGACGAAGTCGATAGACTTAACCCAGAGCAAATAATAATAGTAGGTGGAGAAAAATCGGTTAATGTCAAAGGACTTAAAAACGTTAAAAGATTAGCAGGAGCTGACAGATACGAAACATCAGTTGAAGTGTACAAATACTTAAATCCTAATGGAAAAGTTGCGCTTGCAAGTGGATTAACATTTGCCGATGCATTGTGTGCAACACCACTTTCCTCAAAAGAAAACTTGCCAATTATTTTGACAGATGGACACAATTTACCGAAAGGAATCACAAAGGACAAGGTCTCCTTAATTTTTGGAGGAGAAAAATCTGTTAATATAAAAGGATTAGAAAACACAAGAAGATTAGCAGGAGCTGACCGTTATGAAACAGCTTTGATAATCGCAAAAGAATTCGGAAATTTAGAAAAGTTTGTGTTGGCAGACGGAAGAAACTATCCTGATGCATTGTCAGTAGCTCCATTAGCCCATAAAAATAATGAACCAATACTACTTACAGACCCTAGTCATACAGAATTTATCAAACAAATAGTTAAAGATAACAAAACGAAAGAAATAACAGTAGTAGGTGGAAAGTTATCAGTATCTTCAAAACAAATTGAAGAAATAGCAAGTGTGGAAATAACTAAAGACAATAAACCAGATACACCTTCAGTAACACCAACACCAGACAATCCTTCAACACCAGATAAACCGGAAGAAAAACCAGGCGAAGAAAAACCGGAAGAAAAGCCAGAAGAAAAACCGGAAGAAAAGCCAGATGATAGTGCAAAAGAAAAAGCCTTAAAAGAAGCCAAAGAAAAAGCGATTGAAGAATTAAAGGAAAATGGAATAACATCACCAGTGTACATTGACCAAATTAACAAAGCCAAAACAGTAGAAGGTGTTAATGCATTAAAAGATGAAATCATCAAAGCACACAAAAAGAGTGAAGAAGAAAAACCAGATGAAAAACCAGAAGACAAAGTTGTAGAATTTGGTGATGCAAAATTAAAAGAAAAACTTCTAAACTTCTTCAAGAACTACGATGGAAAAGATATAGTTGAAGAAGATATAAATGAATATAACTTTAAATTGCTTGACAAAAACTACAGAATCGACCCAAATGCAACAGATTTGACAGTAAAAGACATGGAACAACTTCAATCTTTTGGTCATAGATCATTTGATGAAAATTTTGATGTATTAGAGTTTAACAGCATCAAAGGCTTGGAAGCTGCGAAGAATTTAGAAACACTTACAATTAGTGGAGATCCAGAAGATTCTTCTAAGTCATTTGAAGATTTAACACCATTGAAAGATTTGAAGAAGCTAAAATTATTGAGATTATCACATAATGCAATAAAAGATTTAACACCATTGAAAGACTTAACGGGACTCGAAAAATTATATATTTCTCACAATCAAATTGAAGATGTATCAATTATAAATAACTTGAAAGATCTTAAAAGTTTAGATATTTCAGTAAACAAAGTTAACAACATATCAGTATTGAAAGATTTAACAAATGTTGAAAATCTTGATATTAGAAATAATGAAATTTCCGATATTTTTGTTACTAAAAATTACAAGAAATTGAATTGGTTAATGGCCAATAATAACAAAATAAAAGATATATCTCCATTGCAAAACAACAAAGAATTGAATTATTTGGACTTAGAAAATAACCAAATAGAAAATGTATCTTCCATTACAGATTTATCAAAACTAGAAACGTTGAATCTAAATGATAATAAAATTACAAAAATAGACGCATCTAAGCTTACTAATTTAACAAAATTATACATTGCTCAAAACGGATTAGAATCTATAGATTCTATTTCTAAGTTAACGAAATTAAATGATGTAAACTTGTCTGGTAATAAAATTACATCAGTAGAAGCGTTGAAAGATTTAACGGGATTGGGAATGTTAGATTTATCCAAAAATCAAATAAAAGATATAGCACCACTTAAAAAGTTAGAAGAATTGTACAATTTAGATGTACATTCCAATCCTATTAAAGACATTTCAGTAGCAAAAGATTTGAAGCAATTGGGAGATATCAATGTAAGTGAAACACAAATTACTGACTTGACACCACTTAAAGCAGAAAGTATTTACTCATTAGAAGCTGACAAATTATCTACAACAGTATCGGACGTTAAATTAAATGGAAATATTGTAAAATTCGATAATCCATTTAAGTTAATAGACAAAGTATTTACGAAATTCAAAGAAATCAAATCAGATAATCCTAAAGTAAAAGCAGAAGTAACTGAAGACAACAAAATCAAACTTACAT
The DNA here is from genome assembly GCF_003182075.1 of Finegoldia magna. GTDB lineage: Bacteria > Bacillota > Clostridia > Tissierellales > Peptoniphilaceae > Finegoldia > Finegoldia magna. Next base: position 25,522 of record NZ_QGTH01000017.1, on the reverse strand, counting down.
TGGAAGATAAAATGACACTAAAAGATATCGAAGGATTGAAATTGGAATATTCATTCGATAGTAAATCATACTCCGATCCAGTGTACAGTTATAGTATTGAACTTATAAACTTGAAAGACTCAGAAGCAGAAAAGCCAGAATATGTAGACATTGAAGATGCTAAGTTATTGAAAGTTTTGAACAAAAACTTAGATGTTAACAGACCTGACGACAAACCAATCACAAAACAAGAAATGGAATCTTTGAAGGAAGTATCCATATTCTTAGACAAGAAGACTAATAAGCCAATATTTACAGAAGAATCCAAAGACACATATTCAATACTAGGAAAAGCCAAGAATTTATCCAATACAGAAGATTTCAAATTTTCAATAACAAGAGGGATGAAGAGCTTAAAAGGAATTGAATACGCTACTAATTTGGAAAAATTAAAAGTAAATGAAAATGAGATTTCAGATATTAGTCCATTAAAAGATTTGAAAAACTTGAAATATTTGGAACTTCAAAGAAATAGGATTACGGACGTATCATCATTAGCAAACCTTAAAAACTTAGAGTTCTTGAAATTATACAACAACTTAATTGAAAATGTTGAACCACTTAAAGATTTGACAAATCTAACAGGATTGGATCTGCACAATAATGTTAATGTTATAAAAGAAGGAGAAAAGAGGATAAACTACGATGGAATTACAGATATTTCTTCTCTAAAGAACTTAACTAAGTTGACATTTTTTGACGTGTCTGCAAACAGAATCGAAAATGTAGATATAATTCTTGGAATGGAAAAAATAAATCATCTAGATTTTTCGGATAATAAAATCAGTGATTATTCTAAATTAGCTGATTATATTTTACCAAGATATATGGAACAAGAAGAAGGAGCAGGAAGCATTGGATTCCACGGTCAAAATGTAACTCAAACGCAATCAGTTACAGTTGATAACAACAAAGTTTCATTTGTAACAGAATATAAAGGACTAGGAAATTTATTTAATGAATTTGCCAAAGCTTTTGAATTGGGAGATGCATCTGCACTTGTAAATGTAACAACTAATGTAGAAGGAGTAAAAGCTACTTTTGATGTAAAAAATGACAAAATAAATTTAGAAGTTACAGATGAATTCTTAAAAGCAAATGACGAGAAAACAGTAAGCGCTAACTTAAAAATTGTATTTGCAGAAGCTTACGGATGGAACTTGAATGACGTAAAATTACAAGTGAAAAAACCAGAAGAAAAGCCAGAAACACACATACTAACTTTAGTGGGCGATAATATGTCATCTAATCAAGCTAGTGACAAAATAAAAAAAGGAACAGAAGTAGTTATAACTTTCAATCCAGAAGAGAAACATTTTGTGACTAAACTTTTAGTAAATGGTAAAGATGAAGTGACTAAAATTAAAGATAATAAGTATACATTCATAATGAACGAAGACACAAAAATAGAACCAACTTATGAAAAAAGATGTGAACTTATTTTAAAGGGCGAAAATATAAAATCAAGTGTCAAACCAAGCAATCAAATAAAACCGGGTACTAGAATAAAGATTACAGTAGATCCAGATGACGATAAGGCGGTTAGTGAATTTTTAGTAAATGGGAAAAACTTAATAACTCAATTATTGAATAATACTTATGAGTTTTATTTAGACAAGTGTACGACAATAGAAGTTAAATACACCCAAAAGTCAACAGAACCAAACGCAGCAAATGATTTTGATTTTGATGCTACAACAGGAACTATTATAGATTACAAGCCTTATGCAAGAAAAGATGTAATAATTCCCGAAAAGATTAATGGCGTTGAAGTAAAACATATAGCTGAATACGCATTTTATTACAAAGGATTAAATAGTGTAAAAATTCCAAAGACAGTAATTTCTATTGGCGAATTAGCTTTTAACAATAATAACTTGGGAAAAGTTACAATTCCAGAATCGGTAGAGGAAATAGGTGCAAATGCGTTCAACTCATCAGGTCTTAATAAAATTATATTACCTGAAAATACTAAAAAATTAGGAAAAGGAGCTTTCGCTAATAATAAATTGAAAGAATTCACAATACCTAAGAATATTACTAGTATTCCAGAAAGTTTAGTGGAGAATAATATCTTGGAAAACTTAGAAATTCCAAATACAGTATCAGAAATAGGAGCAAAGGCGTTCAAGAGCAATGAATTATCCGGTGTAAAGTTCGCTGATTCTGTAAAGAAAATAGATATATTAGCTTTTGCAGATAATAACATCAAAAAAGTAGAACTAGCTAAGGATTGTGATGTTCATCCATTGGCATTCGATTCAAATGTAGAAACTAATATCCCGAAAAAACCAGAAAAAGAAGTATCAGAAGAAAAAGACTTTGTATTTGACAAGAATACTCAAACAATTACTGAATATATTGGCAATGACTTAGTTGTGAAAATTCCAAAGCAAATCGATGGCGTGGATGTAAAAACAATCGGCGGATTTGAAGATTATTTTGGAATTAAAAAAATAAGGGTAGGGGCATTCCAAGATAAAGGAATTATGAAGTTAACAATTCCTGAAGGAGTTGAAACAATTGATGATTCTGCGTTCAAGAACAATATAATAAAGGAAGTTGTATTGCCTCAATCTTTGAATAAAATAGGAAAAGAAGCTTTTTCTGACAATAAACTTGAAACCATAACTATTCCTAAGAATGTATCTAGAATTGAAGATGGAACATTTAGAAATAATAACTTATCAAGCGTAAAAATGGAAGGTAAAGTTAAATATATTGGTAGCGAATGCTTTATGAATAACAAATTGCAAAACATTGATTTACCTGAAGGTTTACAAAGTATCAAAGATGGTTCATTCTCGGGTAACTTTTTAACAGAAATCAAAATTCCAGAGTCAGTAACTGAAATCGAAACAGGAGCTTTTTATGGTAATCAAATTCAAGCTTTGAATATATCTAAGAATTTGAAAAAAATAGGAGATGGTGCTTTTAGTTACTGCAGAATAAAGGAATTAATTGTTCCTGAAAATGTGGAATTAATAGGAAAGCAAGCATTTATGCAAAACCCACTAGAAAAAGCAGAATTTAAAGGAGCAACAAAAATAATGTTCCAAGCTTTCTATACTTGTGGATTAAATGAAGTAAAATTTGCTGATGACACCGATATAGGGGTACAATCATTCCAAAACAATAATTTAAAATCTGTTGTAATTCCTAAAAACACGAAGAAGTTAGCCGCTCAATCATTTGCACAAAATTTCTTGGAAACTGTAGAATTACCAGAAGGATTAGAAACTATTGGGCAAGGAAGTTTGTATGTAAATCATTTGGTAAATGTTAAAATTCCTTCAACTGTTAAAACTATTGAAGATGCAGCATTTTTCAATAATAAAATTGAAAAATTGGACATTGGATTAAATGTTAAGACTATAGGTGAAGGTGCATTCAAAAAGAATAATCTGAAAGAAGTTACCGTATCTAAGGATGCTCAATTAGGAAAAGAAGCATTTGATGAAACTGTAAAAATTATCAAAAACTAAATAAAATTTCACAAAAACCTCCTTACCCAAGGGGGTTTTTGCTTTGTAAAATATTTGTAAAACCCTTAAAAATTAGTCAACGATAAATGGATATGATATAATATTTTATATATAAATAAGAAAAACGAATGACTGATGGAGGTTATTTTGGAAGTTATACAAGTAAAAAAAAGTTTAAATTTGAAAGGCGAGGTCAAGATTGACGGAGCCAAAAACTCAGCGCTTCCTATTATAGCAGCATCTCTTTTAGGAACTGAACCGATAATTTTAGAAGATGTTCCAAAGTTAAAGGATGTTTCAATTATATTAAAAGTTTTAGAAGAATTGGGATCAAAAGTAACTTATTTGGATAAGAATAAGGTTGAGATAGATAGTAGCAATGTCAATAATTCTGTGACTCCACACGAATTGATGAACAAGATGAGGGCTTCATTTTTGGTAATGGGACCTTTGTTGACAAGACTTGGTCAAACCAAAACGTATTTGCCAGGTGGATGTGCGATTGGTTCGAGACCTGTGGATTTGCATTTAAAAGGATTCAAGGCATTGGGTGCTGAGATTGAATCGACTGACGAAAAGATAGAAGCTATCGCAAAAGATGGTTTGATTGGTGGGGAAATTTATTTGGATTTTCCTAGTGTTGGTGCGACTCAAAATATTATGATGGCAGCTACGATGGCAAAGGGAGAAACTGTTATCGAAAATGCTGCAAAGGAACCGGAAATTGTAGATTTGGCAAGTTTCTTGAACAAATTGGGAGCGAAGGTTCGTGGCGCTGGTACTTCTACAATTAGAATTGTCGGCGTTGACAAATTACACGGTGCAAGACACACGATTATTCCAGATAGAATCGAAGCTGCGACTTTTATGGTGGCAAGTGCGATTACACGTGGAGATGTTACTGTGAAAAATTGTATTTCATCTCATATTATGCCGATTATTGCAAAGCTTCGTGAAGTTGGTTGCGAGGTTATTGAAAACGAGGACGAAGATTCTATCAGAGTTATATCGACTGGCAGATTAAAAGGAACGAAGATTAAAACTTTACCATATCCTGGTTTTCCTACAGATGTGCAAGCGCAATTTATGGCGTTGATGACTGTATGCAAGGGTCAAAGTAGTGTAGAAGAAACTGTTTTTGAAAATAGATTTATGCATGTGGAACAACTTCAAAAAATGGGCGCTGCTATTGCAACTGAAGGAAATGAAGCGAGCATTGCTGGAGTCGATTCTCTTCAAGGTGCTACTGTTAAATCTACAGATTTGAGAGCTGGAGCGGCTTTGATTTTGGCTGGACTTGTGGCAGATGGCACTACAAATGTAACAGACATTTATCATATTGACAGAGGATATGACGATATTGTTTCGAAATTCAAGAAATTAGGAGCAAATATCGAAAGAATTGAAATCGAAGATTAATAAATTATATAAACAGAGGGATTGTTATTTGAATGAACAACCCTCTTTTTTGTAGGTGAGTGTATGAAATTTTCAGCAACTGTCAAAAATATAATATTTGAAAACGAGTCCAATGGTTTCAGGATTTTTTCTGTAGACAAAGACGGTGAAGAGAGAATTATCAAGGGCAATAGTTTCAAGGTTATGCCGGGAGATTTCTTGAATATTGAGGCAAATAAAGTTCAAGATCCGAAATATGGCGAACAATACAACATAATTTTCGTTGAAAGATCCAGTAAGCCTAGCATGTACAATATTATAAATTATCTTCAAAGTGGTTTGATTAAAGGAATTGGAGAGACGACTGCAAGAAGAATCGTAGAAGAATTTGGCGAAGATACAATGGAAATTTTGAAAAATTCTCCATCCAAATTATTACAAGTCAAAGGAATTGGTAAGAAAAACTACAAAAAAATAAAAGAATCACTCGACGAGAAAAAAGAATACGCAGAGATTTTCTTGTATTTGCAATCATTGGGACTAAGTCTTCATCAAGCAAATATTATTTCTGATTTTTACAAGGAAGATACTAAAAAGATTATCATGCAAAATCCATACACTTTGATTGATGATATTAGGGGAATTGGGTTTAGAACGGCGGATATCATTGCACAGAGGATTGACATTGAACCAGATTCTCCTTTTAGAATTAAGGCTGCATTCAAATATTTTATGGAGAAGGAAGCAAATTCTAACGGGAATTGCTACGTAGTCGAAGATGATTTGATAGCTGGAGTGGAAAAACTTCTTGATATTGAAATCAAAAACAGACAGGAAACGTTGGAATCTTTGATCGTAAATGGAATTATTGCAATCGATGATACTGGTGATGAGAACAGAGTCTACCTTCCACAAATCGAAAAATCAGAGATGAGATGTGCGATGAATATTGCAAATATTTTGAACAGCGAAATAGAAGATGAGTTCGATGTGGAATACGAGCTTTCAAAACTAGAATCAGAACACTTGGATGAATTGCAAATCGAAGCCATCAAGAAATCTATGACCGAAAAAATGTTGATAATTACGGGTGGACCTGGTACTGGTAAAACCACGATAATCAACAATATTACGAAAATTTTCAAGAATAATGATAAGGATATAATTCTTGCAGCGCCTACTGGTCGTGCAGCTAAGAGGCTTTCTGAAAGCTGCAACGAAGAAGCGAAGACTATTCACAGAATTCTGGGATACATTCCAGTTGAAAATGGAACGATTTTTGATCACGACGAAGATAATCCTATAGATTGTGATTTGATAATCATAGATGAAGCTAGTATGATGGATATTTTCATAGCGGATAGTTTATTGAGAGCGTTGGATTCTAACACGAGAGTAGTTTTTGTGGGAGATTGTGACCAGCTTCCAAGTGTACAAGCTGGAAATGTGCTTAACGATTTGATAGAATGCGGAGAAATCACTACGATAAAACTTACTAAAATTTTCCGTCAAGCTCAAAACTCCAATATTATTGTGAATGCGCACAGGATTAACAACGGAGAGTTTCCTATTTTGAATGAAAAGGGCAAGGATTTTTTCTTTATAGAAGAAAATGATCCAGAACGTGCCAAACAGACAATTCTGGATTTGTGTGCACAGAGACTACCAAATTTTTACAAAAAAGATGAGTTTGACGATATAATTGTTTTAACTCCGATGAAAAAATCTAGCTGTGGAACGAAGGAATTAAATGCTTCTTTGCAAGAAGTTTTGAATCCCAAAACTCCGATGACAGAAGAAATCGAACAAAGAGACAGGATTTTCAGGCTCAACGACAAAGTTATGCAAATCAAAAATGAGTACACGAAGGAATTTATTGATGATGATTCGATGGGCGTTTTCAACGGAGATATAGGAAGAGTTACATACGTTGATCCGATTGATGAGACGATTGATGTGTTGTTTGACGATAAAACTGCAAGTTTCACGAAAAAAGAATGTGACGGTTTGACGTTGTCTTATGCGATTACTATTCACAAATCACAAGGAAGTGAGTTTCCGATTGTTGTAATTCCAGTCACACAAGCTCCTTTTATGTTGTTGACGAGAAATTTGCTCTACACCGCAATCACAAGAGCGAGAGAAATAGTCGTTTTGGTTGGAAGCCTTAAAATTTTGAGACAAATGATATCTAACAATAAAATAATGAAGAGAAATTCTGGACTGGACAGGAGAATCAAACAATACATGGATTTTGACATAGATGATGACGAACAAGAAATGATGAGAGAGATATTCGAAGATGAGGGATTTTAGTTTATTATTTCAAAAGCGTTGTATAATTTGTCACGAGAAAAAACAGTACAAATATTTGTTGTGCGAAGATTGCTTTGACAAATTGGTTTTTGTGGACGGCTACAGGGATATCGACGGGACGGATTGCTATTTTCCATTACTTCATCAGGGCTTGACGAAGAAACTCATCTACGATTACAAGCTTAGCCGCAAACAAGTTGTGAAATATTTCTTGGCAGATGCAGTGGCTGATAAAATAAAGCAAAAAAATTTACAAGACTACACTTTGCTCATAGTTCCTTCGACAAAATCTACGATAAATAAACGTGGGTTTGATCACGTTCACGAGATTGCAAAGGAAGTGGCAAAGAATTTGGACATGGAGTATTTGCAAGATGCGATTGTAAAAGTGAAGGAAACCAAAATTCAGCATAATTTATCGCAGCTTCAAAGAATTGAAAACCTACAAGGAGCGTTTAAGATGAATGCTGATGTGTCGGATATGAAAATTCTGGTTTTGGATGATATTGTGACGACGAAAAACACTTTAAGAGAAATCAAGAAAACTTTGAATGAAAAGTATGTGGATTTGAAATTTGTCGCAGTGTCTAGCAGATCTAATGAAAAATATTAAAAATGGGTATAAATAATTTAACGAAAGATTAATATATTGGGGGCAAAATATGAAATGGCGAGGTAGAGAAGGAAGTTCAAATGTAAGCAGAGGTTCTTCCGGTGGAGGACCGGTTAAAATCGGTGGCGTCGGACTGCTTTTGCTTGTGATTGTGTATTCTTTGTTTGGAGGAAATCCACGAGATATTATCAATGAACAAAACAGAACACAGCAAGAACAACAAGTTAACAATTCTGAAAAAGCTAGCAGCAAGGAAGTTGAAGAAGCTGAAAAGATGCTAAGTGTTGTGTTGAAAGACACAGAAGATGTGTGGCACGAAAAATTTTCTGAAATAAACAAAAATTACGAAGAACCAAAGCTTCATTTCTTTGAAGGAGCAGTGTCTACAGGTTGCGGAAATGCTGACAAAAACGTAGGGCCGTTTTATTGTTCACTGGATCAAACAATCTACATGGACGTAACTTTTTATAACATGTTGACTCAAAAGCTTGGAGCTGACGGTGGAGATTATGCGATGGCTTATGTACTGGCGCATGAAGTTGGCCACCACGTCCAAAAAGAACTAGGAATTTTGGATAGAGTTCACAATATTCAACGTAGATTAAATGAAAAAGATGCCAATAAATACTCCGTAGCTTTGGAAACACAAGCAGATTATTTTGCAGGAGTGTTCAGTTATTATATTAAAGAGAAAGGCTACTTGGAAGAAGGAGATATTGAAGAAGCGATAAGTGCAGTTCAAAGTGTCGGCGACGATCACATTCAAAAAATGGGACAAGGATATGTCCAACCAGAAAAATTCACTCACGGATCATCTGAACTTAGAAACGAATGGTTCCAACGAGGATTTAAATACCACGATTTTGACCACGCAGATACATTCGGTGAAATGGGACTTAGAATACAATAACAAAAGACGCCAGAATTAATTTTCTGGCGTCTTTTTGGTTTCGTTGTATTCTTTTTCGTGTTTGTCGATATCATTTAAAAGCATTTTGAAAATCTGATTAAATGATTGGTTGTGTTTTTGAAATGTGGATTTTTGTAATACTTCTCGTGCTTTTTGGAATTGGTGATCTTCCACATAGGCAATCGCCAAGTTAAAATAATACAAGCTTTTTGCGTAATCTGTTTTTGGTTTGTCTTTTATTTTTTTGAAATTTTGAAATAATTTGTCCAAATTTCCATTTTGTTCGTAATCCAGCATGTATTTTCTGATTTCGCCGGCGATTTTTCTATCCATTATCATATTGTAAAGCACTTGAATCAAGATATAACTTAGAAAAAGTGCGAACGTTGTGATTAATGTAAATGAAATTATAATGAAAATTCTATTGATTCCTGTGAGATTTTGAGTCGCAACAATAGCGATTGTTTCTATCACAAATGTTAGAATTGCTAGAATTATTAGTTTACTGTTAGATATTTTTATTCTCATAAAACCCTCCGTAATTAAAATATATCCTATTTTTTACTTATTTACAAGCAATATTGAAAGATTGTAAGAATTCTATGATAAAAATTATCACAGAGTGATTATAATCACAGTATTTAAAACTTTTTTAACATATACTTAATATAACATTATGAATAAGAAAAGGAGATATGTATGAGCAATTTATTCGATAATGAACAATTCAAAAAAGCTTGGGAAGGTTTCAATGATGGAGACTGGGCAGATGAAATCAATGTCAGAGATTTTATTCAACAAAACTACACTCCATACGAAGGGGACGATTCTTTCCTAGTAGGTCCAACACAAAAAACTAAAACTTTGTGGAACGAAGTAAACGATATGATCGTTGAGGAAGTAAAATCCAAGAAAATCAAGGTTGATCTTGAAAGATTCAGCGGAATTAATAACTTTGATGCAGGATATATCGACAAAGACAATGAAGTTGTTTTTGGATTACAAACAGACGAACCTATGAAAAGGATTATGAATCCATATGGTGGTTTCAGAATGGTTGAAAATTCTTTGAAAGCTTATGATTTGGAAATGGATCCAGTTATCAAAGAAAAATTCAATGAATACAGAAAAACACACAACCAAGCAACATTTGACGCTTACACAAAAGAAATGAGAACTTTCAGATCAGCTGGTTTGTTGACAGGACTTCCTGATGCTTACGGAAGAGGAAGAATTATCGGCGACTACAGAAGAATTGCTTTGTATGGTATAGATTATTTGAAAGCTATGAGAATAAGAGACAAGGAAAATTTGACAGGAGATGCTACTGAAGAAATCATTCGTAGACGTGAAGAATTTTCTGAACAAATCAAAGCTTTTGACGAAATAAAAGACATGGCGATGAGTTATGGATTTGATATATCAAGACCAGCAATGAATGCGACTGAAGCTGTCCAATGGTTGTATTTTGGATATTTGGCAGCTGTAAAAGAAAACAACGGAGCTGCGATGTCAATCGGAAGAAACACAGCGTTCTTAGATATTTATATCAAAAGAGATATGGACAAAGGGATTTTGGATGAAGACCACGCACAAGAATTGGTAGATCAATTAGTCATCAAACTTAGAATGGTTAGACATTTACGTACTCCTGAATACGATGAATTATTCGCTGGAGATCCTACTTGGGTTACAGAATCAATCGGTGGAATGGGCGTTGACGGAAGAACTTTGGTTACGAAAACTTCATTTAGATTTTTGCACACTTTAATCAATATCGACACATCACCAGAACCAAACATGACAGTTTTGTGGTCAGATAATTTACCACGCGCTTTCAAGGATTTCTGTTCAATGATGAGTATCAAAACAGCTTCCATTCAATACGAAAACGACGATGTAATGCGTGATGTTTACGGCGACGATTACGCAATAGCATGTTGTGTATCTGCAATGCAAGTTGGAAAACAAATGCAATATTTCGGAGCGAGAGCAAACCTTGCAAAGGCGCTTTTGTATTCAATTAATGGTGGAGTTGACGAAGTTTACAGAGACAAGAAAACAGGCGAGATCGTAACTGTAATAGACGGAATTGAAAGAGACGATTCTGAAATTTTGGATTACGATAAAGTTGTTACTAACTACAAAAAAGTTATCGATAAACTTGCGAAAGTTTATGTGAATGCTATGAACACAATTCACTACATGCACGATAAATACGCTTACGAAAAAGGACAAATGGCTCTTCACGACCCAGAAGTTCACAGATTTATCGCTTTTGGTATTGCAGGAATTGCGATTGCTGCAGATTCATTGTCAGCGATAAAATATGCGAAAGTAAAACCAATCAGAGATGAAAACGGATTGGCTGTTGATTTTGAAGTTGAAGGAGATTTCCCAAGATACGGAAATGACGATGATAGGGCAGATGATTTGGCAATATCTATAAGCAAATATTTCATAGAATCTTTGAGAAAAACAAAAGCTTACAGAAATGCAGAACACACTTTGAGTTTGTTGACAATCACATCAAATGTAACTTACGGTAAGAAAACTGGTAGCACACCAGACGGACGTAAAAAAGGCGAACCATTTGCACCAGGAGCAAACCCAATGAATGGCGCAGACAAATCAGGAGCACTTGCTTCATTGAACTCTGTAGCAAAAATGCCTTACAAGAACGTAAATCAAGACGGTATTTCAAATACTTTCTCAATCATTCCAAATGCACTTGGAAAAAACGAAGAAGAAAGAATAACAAACTTGACAAATATCATGAATGGATATTTCAACCAAGACGCTTTCCATTTGAACGTTAACGTAATGGATCGTGAATTGTTGGAAGACGCGATGGAAAATCCAGAAAAATATCCAAACTTAACTATAAGAGTTTCGGGATACGCTGTAAGATTTAACCAATTGGACCGCGAACATCAACTAGATGTAATCAACAGAACATTCCATGAGTTTGTATAAATAAATTTTATTAAGGGCATATTCGTATGCTCTTTTTGACGATGGGAGAAAATTATGGACAATGAAATAAAATGTTACGTGCATTCTATCGAAACTATGGGACTTGTCGATGGACCGGGAAACAGAACTATATTTTTCTTGCAAGGTTGTCCATTGAAATGCGTTTACTGCCACAATCCAGATTCTCAAAATATACATGGTGGAAAAGAATACACTGTAGATGAAATTATAAAAATAGCGAAAAGATACAAGCCATATCACGGACAAGAAGGTGGAGTCACGATTTCTGGAGGAGAACCTATGTTGCAGGGAGAATTCTTAAAAGAATTGGTGAAAAGACTCAAACAAGAAGGATTCAACACTTGCTTGGATACATCTGGAGTTGGCGATAAAAAATACTACTCAGAAATTCTTCCTTATATCGACACAATGCTACTTGATTTCAAAGCTTTCGACTCCAAATTGTACAAGCAAATTACATTTATGGAAGAGAAGAATTTCCTAGAATTTGTAAATAATTTAGAATCTAATGGTTTTTGTGGAAATATTTGGGCTAGACATGTCATGGTTCCTGGATTTACTGATAACTACGAAGAAATGGATAAGTTTGTAGAATCTTTAGGAAAAATAAAAAATATGGTTGAAAGAATTGAAATTTTACCATATCATTTAGGTGGAGTATATAAATACAAAAATTTGGGTAGGAAATACTTCCTTGAAAATGTCGAAGCGATGGATAAAAAAGTTGCAGAAAAATTTGAAAAATACGTTAATGCACAATTTGCGAAAACCGTAAGCGACAGCAGACGTGATGAAGCTTTGAATTTTCAAGCTAGGAAAATAACAGAGGAGCAATTTAATATGGAAGATGATAAAAAATACTTGTTGGAAGCTATAAAAGATGTGGAGCTTTTCAAGGGAATTGACGATGTGGATTACGATGAGGTAATCGACAAGTTGAAGTTTTTGAAATTAAAAGCAGAAGACTACATCTTTAAGCCTGGAGATTCTGCCGAAAACATGTATGTAATCCACAAAGGTACGATAAAAGTTTTTCACAATACGATTGATGGAAGAGAACAAATTTTGTATTTGTATCACGAAAATGATTTTGTGGGTGGTCATAATATTTTGGAAGATGTGGAATACATCTACATGGGTCAAGCGTTGACAGACTGTGAAGTTATAATGATTCCTAGGGATATTTTCAATAAATATTTGATAAATTCACCACTTGCCCTTACTAAAATTTTGAAGAAAAGTTTCGAAAGAATTAGACTTGCAGAAGATTTGGTGCAAAGATTATCCACTAGCAATGCTACTATGAAAACTGCGGCGCTTTTATTACGATTAAAAGATACAATGGGCGTGGAAACTAAGGACGGAATAAGGCTAGACCTTGCGATGAACAGAGAAGAACTTGGAAATTATTCTGGGCTAACAAGAGAAACTATTACTAGAAAACTAGGTGAGTTCAAAAAGCTTGGATATATCGATTTGATAGGAAGCAAGGTCATTGTGATTAAAAATGTCAAAATATTAGAAGAATTGGTGTTGTAGTTTATTGTAAAAAATTTGATGTTGTGGTATATTATTATCAGAAATTTTGAAATATATGGAGGATTTTTTATTATGGATTTACCCGGTGAGCCGAGCTCATTAATTATTTTTTCGGTAATTGCAATTGTTGCAGTGGTATACTTTATGTATATGAATGGAGTTGGATATTTTAGGAGCATGTCTGCCTTGTGGTTTTATCAGACACATGGGATTTTGGAGGACAATATCCACGCAAGTTTGAAAAAAACTAGCGGTAAAGCTACAAAAGTGTTCAAAGTCAAAAAAAGTGGGTTTTACGATTTTAAATTGGACAATGAATTGGAAAGCGGCAACGTTACTGTTAGCCTTATAGATTCATTGGGAAACAAAGTGTTCGAATTAAACAAGATGAATGGATATTCTTCTGATTATTTGAACGAATCCGAGAAATACCGCTTGGTTTTTAACTACAACAAAGCATGTGGTAAGTTTGAACTTTCATGGAAATAGATGTGGGGAATGAAGTGCTCCCTTGTTATTAACTAAAACGCAAAAATTTTGCTGATGACTTCTGTTTTTTACAGATCTCATCAGCTTTTTTATTATATAAATGGAGGAATTATGTTAAAAAGTATAGCAATTATAATTATTTTGTCGTTGATATTGGGGAAATTTTTCAAAAAAATAAAATTGCCACCTATATTGGCATTCTTAATCGTGGGAATAACTCTCGGACCGTTCGCCATGAATCTGATTGACAAGAAAATTTTGGATATTTCATCTGAAATTAGAACTATTGCACTTGTGATTATATTGACTCGTGCGGGGTTGTCACTGGACATTGACGATTTGAAAAAAATCGGACGACCGGCGGTGTTAATGTGTTTCGTGCCGGCAGTTTTTGAAATGTGCGCTGTGGGAATATTAGCACCGATATTTTTGAAGGTGGATGTGTTGGATGCATTTATAATCGGATCGATAATCGCTGCGGTATCTCCTGCAGTTGTCGTTCCACGAATGATACGACTAATTGAAGAAGGCTACGGAGATGAACACAAAATTCCACAACTTATCTTGGCAGGAAGTAGCTGCGACGATGTGTTCTGCATAGTTGTGTTCACCTCGCTGACATCTCTCGCGCAAACAGGAGACATCAATGTGTTCAAATTCATCGCCATTCCTTTTTCTATTTTGATAGGAAGTGTCGTAGGAGCCGGAATAGGATTTTTGTTGGTGAAATTTTTCAAGAAATTTCACATGCGTGACACTGTGAAAGTGTTGATTGTATTGAGTATTTCGTTCTTATTGTTAGAATTGGAAAAAATAACACCGATTCCATTTTCGGGACTTATCGCAATAATGACGATGTCCATGGTTGTGAAGAAGATTTACGAAGATTTGGCTGAAAGATTATCAGAAAAATACAATAAATTATGGGTTGGCGCAGAAATATTCTTGTTCGTATTAGTAGGAGCGACTGTTAATGTAAAATACGCGATAAATTCTGGAATCATGGTGGTCGTTTTGGTTATTTGTGCTTTGATTTTCAGAATGATTGGAGTGTACACATCTGTTTTGAAAACAAAATTAACACCAAAAGAAAGATTATTCTGCATGATAGCCTACACTCCAAAAGCGACTGTTCAAGCAGCAATCGGTGCAATTCCTCTATCTATGGGATTGAAAGTGGGGGATATGGCATTGACTGTAGCGGTTATTTCTATTTTGATTACTGCACCATTTGGAGCGATAATGGTGGATAATTTGTATAAGAAATTGTTAACAAGATAAAAATTAAAAAACTAGAATAATTGGCGTTTGGAGCCAATTTATTCTAGTTTTTGTTTATCAATTCGATTTGTTTTACTTTCAAAAATTCATTATTGTTTTGTAGTTGTTTTTCATCTATATTTATTTTAATCCTGTCAGATTGTTTTAAATCATCAAATTTTATAATCTTTGGTTGGTTCGAGGAATTAAATTCTACTATTTTGCCATCTTTTTCTAAATCTTTGCAGTCAATTTTTGACTCTTGTTGAATAATTTTTCTGCCACCTTCAGCACCTATAATTGTAAGTGTTTTGTCGGATCTATTAACGTCTATTATCTCACATTCTACTCCCAATAGTACTACTTTTTTTTCTTTTTTAGTTGTATGAAAGAAATATATTAATAGGAAAATTATCAATACGAATATCATTACGAATATTATTATTTTTTTCATTAAAACACCTCTGATATATAATTAATTAACTAAATCATTTATTTACCTAAATCATATCAAAATAAAAAATAATGTCAAGATAAAAATGTTAAGATATGTCAAATGAGATTTATTTGAAAAAATTAGTGGTATAATTGAAATGAACAAATGGGGTGAATTATGAAAAAGAAACTTGAGATAGCAGGGATTACTCTGTTGATTGTCGTTGGAGTGTTCTTCATTTTCAAATTTGCAAACGAGAATAAATTTGACAAGCTTAGTTTTAATGCGGATTGTATTTACGTTTACTCAATTGATGATGAGAAGGAAATTTTCTCCAAAAATCCAGACAAGAAAGTGTATCCTGCGTCTTTAACCAAGATGATGACGGTGTATACAGCTATAGGAAAAATTGAAGATTTTGATAAAAAAGCTCCGATAGATAAGAAAAGCTACCAAAAACTTGTTGCACAAAACGCTTCAATGGCAGGTTTTTATGGCAACGAACCCACAACATTCGACGATTTGTTGTATGGTACTATGCTTGCCTCTGCCGGAGAATGTGCAGACAGCTTGGCTATTAATGCAAGTGGTTCCAAGGAAAAATTTGTGGATTTAATGAACGAAAACGCAAAGAATATGGAATTAACTAATACGAATTTCAAAAATCCTGAGGGAATGGATGAGGATGATCATTATTCAAGTGCAAAAGATATGGCGTTTTTGTTGAAAAATTCATTGAAAAATGAAAAATTCTACAAGATTTTCACGACCAATAAGTACATTTCTACTAAAACTTTGGATCATCCAAAAGGAATTGAAATCGAAAGTACAGTTCTTGGTAGATTGAAAGATTATGATCAAGATGGCTTCAAAATTATTGGCGGCAAAAGTGGTACTACGGAAAAAGCAGGGCTTTGTTGGGCAACTTTGTCCGAAAAAAATGGCAAGAAATACATCATTATTGTAATGGGTGTTGATTTTGACGATATTAAAAATCCTGGAGATGGACAAATCCAAGATACGATTAAGATTTTGAAGAATTTATAAGATTTATAAGGAGATTACAATGGCTATTTTAGAATTAACATTAGTTCCAATAGGAACACAAACTACAAGTTTATCACAATACGTTGCAAAAGCTTATGACAATGTAAGAAATAAAGAAAATATAAAAGTTGAATTGAATCCAATGGGAACTGTTATGCAAGGAGATATCGACGAATTATTGAAAGCTGTTCGCGATATGCAAGAATCTGTATTTAAAGAAGGAGTTGACAGAGTGTATTCTGTGATTAAAATTGATGACAGAAGAGATAAGGATGCATCATTTGAGCAAAAATTAGACTCTGTAAATAAAAAATTAAAATAATGAACAAAAAATCTGTAAAACTGTACAATTTGATATTTCCAGTCTGGATTGTGTGGCTTTATCCAGTAACTTGGGTTGGGATTGTACCGTTGAATATATTAGTGGATTTCTTGGTAACTTTGTTGGCGTTGAAATTAATTAAAATAGAAAAACCGATGGAGGTTATAAAAAAATCGATCGCAAAAACAGTTGCACTTGGATTTGTCGCAGACATTATCGCTACGGCGGTATTGATGGTTTTATCATTCGGGATTAATGGAACAAGAAATAATATTGCAAAATGGTTCTACGATAATATTTCAATTCCGATAATGAACGATTATTACGAAACGCCTTGGGGAATTTTGGTTATGGTTCTAGCAGTAATGTTTGCAGGATTTTTGGTGTATATATTCAACCGCAAATTTTCATTCAGAAATACTGATTTGTCAGAATCTCAAATCAAAAAAGTTTCTTTGACATTGGCAATAATAACAGCACCGTATCTGTTTTTGATACCGACGAATGTGTTTTATAATTTGTTCAGCTGATAATTTAATTTCAATAAAAAACTGTGTGAATTTGACTTCACACAGTTTTTGAATGCGTTATTTTTTTATAGATTGTTCGATTTTTTCTGTTATTTCATCTACGTTTCTGTCATTATAGCCGTAAAATTTTGACTCGATATTTTTGTTTTCGAATAATTTTTCCAATTCTTCCATGAAGACTCCCTTGTCATCTGTCATTTCTACGGAATTTACACAATGAGCAATGTCTTTTATAGCGGAGATTTCTCCTTTGAATTCTTCTGATTTGCAAGTAAGCCCGATTCCACAGCTAGGAGAACCGTCTATTCCTATAACTCCCAAAAAATTTACTCCGTCCTTGATATAATCGGAGATTTCGTTGACAATTGGGCTTAATAAATCACGGCTTGTTTGTCTGTAAAAATTATTGTCGAATTGTTCGTACACGCTTCCCCAGCGATTGGGCCCGTACATTCTATTTTCTGGACAAGGTAATTGGAATATTCCAACGTTCATTTTCATTAAATTTTTAATCAAACTCAAATTATCTTTCCTGCTAGCATCGTTTTTTACAACAGCAAGTTCGTTCAATAAACAATGTGACACCAAAATTATATTCTTATATTCTTGCATACGCACCTCTGTAAGATAATTATAGCATATTTTTCAAACACTACAATGTGTGATATAATTAATACATTAGTAAACAGGAGGAGAAAATGAAATTAGTAATCAAAAATTTGACTAAAAAATACGATGACAAATTGGTACTAGACGAAGTAAATTACGAATTCAAAGAAGGAGTCATCACTTCTGTTTTGGGTAGAAATGGAGCCGGAAAGACAACTTTGTTTAACGTCTTATACGATGAGATAGATTTTGATTCAGGAGAATTCTACTTGGAAAATGAAGGTTCAACTGAAAAACTTGATAAAGAAGACATAGGAATGCTTTTTTCTGAAAATTTCCTTCCTGAATTTCTAACAGGTTACGAATACATCAAATTCTATCGCGATATTAACTCTCCTAACGATATAAAAACGGTTGAAGATTACATGGAAATGATGGAATTTTCCAAGAAAGATCAAAACAGACTCATCAAAGATTATTCGCATGGAATGAAAAGTAAAATATCTTTGATAACATTGTTCATCTCAAGACCGAAAGTTTTGTTATTAGATGAACCGTTGACAAGCTTGGATGTTGTAATCAGTACGCAAATCAAAAAATTGCTGATGGAATTGAAATCACAGGGAAGAATTATTGTTTTGTCTACGCACATGTTGGATTTGGCAAAACAAATGAGCGAAGAAATCGTGCTACTACACCACAAGAAATTACAAAAATTGGATTTGGACAAGAACGATGACAAATTCGATGCAGAACTTTACGACATTTTAAAGGATGAGTCTGATGAGTAATTATCTTAGCACTTATTTGAGATTAGTTATGAAGATGAAGCTCAATCAGACAATGTATCAACTTCGTGAACTTTCAATTTTCAAGAAGATTATTCCTGCGGATATTTACGGAAATGACGTGTTGAGCTTTGGCTATTCTGCGATTTTTTACATTTCATATGTAGTTAAGACACTATTTTTCAAAATTTTGTACTGTGCAGCAGTTTATGGAATAGCAGTTATAGGAGCTGCAAAGATTTTCAAAGGAACGATTCAACAAAATATACTTATAACGTTCTTTTATTTGTCTGTTGTAATCGGAAGCATGATTTCACAATTTATGTACGTAAGTTTCGATAACGAGGATTCGATTTGTGTCAAAGCCTTGAAACTTGACGCCAAAAAATACACGATTTTGCAGGATTATTTGTCAGACATTAGTTTTGCAATCTCTGGAATAATATTTGCGATATTTTTCGCTATATTCGACATCAACCCAATGAATGCAATGAATATCACTGTATTCTGCCTTGGATTTAGAAAATTAATAAAATACATAAATATTTGTGCGTATTCGACTAAAAGTCACAAACACTTAACTAAAAACTACATCTGCATGTGGATAATTTTATTATCTGGAATGGGACTTTTGGTGTTGTACAGCACGAAATCCAAATATTTTGTACAAATATTTTATTCAACTTACGCGCTTATTTTCGGAATTGTTGCATATATTGTCGGTGCGATTTTCATTCATAAAACAGAAAAAATCAGACACATCGCTAGAATTGAAATCACAAACAAATCCATAATCGATCGCGACAACACATTTAAAGACATCAACACAGTCGCATACCAAATCGACGACGAAAAAATAGCACAAGAAAAAGGAAAAATTTACGATAATTACAACGGGATTGAATACATCAACAAATTATTCCGCTACAGATTCAAACACAAATACAAAAAAATGATACTAATTCGTTCAGGGATAATCTTGGCTGTTGGTGTAATTGGATTTATCGTACTAAGAGGACTCATAATCAATCCAAAACCAAGCGATTTGAAAATATTAGTGTCAGTATTTCCGATAATCTTGTTGTATTTCGGAATACAAATAGCAATTCCAGAATCATTCAACAGATTTATGTTTTTGAATATGGATAGATATTTGATGAAACAAATGATTTACGCAAATAAACAAAACATAAAAGACACACTAAATTTTAGAATAAAACAAAATTTAAAAGACAACGCACCTACATTTGGATTGGTGTTATTATTGATAATAAGTTGGATATTCGCCGCAAAATTAAACACAACAGATTTGTTAATAAAAGCCGCAGTGTCAGTCATCATAATTTACTTGTATCAATCAGTAAAACAACTCTACATGTACATGCTACTTCAACCATTCACAGTAGGACTCAAAAGTAAAAACGTAGTCTACTCAATACTCAACACATTCGAATCATTACTTTTTTGGGGAATAATAATCCTTCAAATAAAATTGAATTTCAATATAGGATTAGTAGCATTGGCAATCTGCGTGATTTATACAGTTGTAGGATATTTCTTGGTGTTGGCTAAGGGGGATAAAACATTTAATTTGAAGAAAAGTTAGAAATGAAAATACAATATTAAATTAAAAAAACAAGCCGAAAGGCTTGTTTTTCCATTTTGGTTAGATTTTATTGTGAATTAAGAATTACAAATATATTTACATTTCACTATGAGTATATTTTAATAAAAATATTTTATCACAAATTTTTTTAAAAAACCAGTTGACTTTTTAATTTTTCAGTGATACTATTACTAATATAGGGAATAATAAAAAAGGAGGCGAAATAAAATGCGATTTAAAATAAGTATTGATTTAAATACTACAAATATCCCAATAGATAAAAATAGGATGATATTATCATTTTTTAAACATTATCTAGAACGAAGCAATAAAGAATTCTATGAAAAAATGTACAAAAAAGGAAATGTAGACAGAAAAAAATCAACTTTTTCGCTTTATTTAAAAGACGCAAAGTTTGAAAATGATTTCATAAATATTCCAGATAAAACCATAATTTTGTATTTTTCAACATCTGATATGATTTTTGGCATTGAATTTTACAATGCTATGGTGGAAGGAAAATCACATCCTTATTTGTACAAAAATATTGAATTAACTATTAAACAAATTCAAATGATTAAAGAAAGAAATATTATAGACAATGAGGTAGTTTTTAAAACTATGTCACCTTTAGTGATTAGAGATCACGAAGACAACTCAAATACCTGGTACTATGATATTTGCGATCAAAAAGGGAAGGAAATTTTCATAAGAAATTTAAAAAATCAACTTTTAGAAGAGTTACCAGAATCTAAGTATGATGTTGATAATATTGATGTGAGAATTATTTCTAGTAAGAAAACAGTAATAAAATACTATGACATTTGGATTCAATCAAATCTTTGCATATTTGATATTAAAACAAAACCATATATTCTTAATCATTTGCATAAAAGCGGAATAGGATCTTTAAAATCAGCAGGTTTTGGGATGTTGAATTTAATGTAGGAGGTTAGTTTGGGAGAAATAATAACAATAAGATCTGATGATTGGCTAAAAAATGCTGGTATTTGTGGTTTATACAATATATTGGAAAAAGCTGGATATAAAGATCAGATAGAAGTGAGCTCGGATGAAATAAAATTTCCTGTAGAATTGCTAAAAGGATTCTCAGATATGTTTTTTAATTATTTGATAGAAACCTACAAGGATACTTTCTCATTATTCAGAATTATTAACACAGAAAAATTATTAGACAACTGGATTGAAAATGACTTCGAAAAATTTGAGAAAAAAGAACTTGATTTACTTAATTTGAACATTGAAAATTTCAAGAAATATATAAAAAGTAATAGCTACAAAAGTGCTTATAAATTGATAGGTAGAAATGTAGATCCTGAATTATTAGAAAAAAAACTTCAAAAAATCAAACTAAAGAAAAAAGAAAAGGTTTTAGATAGAATAGAAGATATAAAAAGTCAGATAGCTACAATGAAAGAAATAATTAACTATTTTAAAAGCTATGATGCAATTAAATACATTGGAGCGAAAAACGCGATTTACAATATAATTAGAAATGCATGGGACGGAGTCAGCTTTTTAAATCGTCAATGCAAAAATCCAGATATGTATGAGGAATATCAAGATTATTTTGTTAATCCAGCAATAGAATATATAGAAAACTTCGATAAAAACAAAGCAAAATACAAGTATCAATGTTTAGCTTGTTCTTCTAAAATAAAAGACTTGAATTCAGATATTGGTTTTATACGAGAAATGGGATTTGATACAAATAGAAAGACATCTCATGTATGGGATTTTAATAATTATGTAGCTATCTGTCCGATATGTAGATTGGTGTATTCATGTGTACCAGCTGGTATTAACTACGCATTTAATAAAGGAATCTTCATTAATTATTCAATGGATTTGAACAATCTAATTAAAATTAATAAGAAGATAAATTTTGAGTTACATGAAAACAGCTATTCGGGAATATCTATTTATAAATCAATACAAGATAACATGAATGAGAATTTAAACGATAACTCTCAGTATGAACTATCAGATGTGCAAGTGGTTAGATTTTATAGAGATGTAGATAAAGACTCTATAAAATATAACTTCAACATAATTAACAAGGTTGTATTAGAGACAATATCCAGTTGCAAAACTGAATTGAATACGATAAAACAAGGGAAATATAGCGAAAATTCCAATGATAAGTATATCTACAATGAGGTAATGGAAAAGTTATTAAATAATCAAAATCAATTTTTGTTAGTACAAAAATTACTTCATTATAAGTTATCAATGCCTGACAGTACGTATTATAATGCGGGTATTGTCTCAAGTATATTAAAAATTAATATTAAATATTTAGAGGAGGCAGGTTACGTGAAAAACCTAGAAAATAATTTAGTTGACGAAGCTAGGATTGCTGGGTACTATCTTCAAAAAGCATACAATATTTCAGGAAAAGGTAAAGTGGAAATTGACGAAGTATTACAACAAGAATCTAGTGAAAGTGAAGATAATAAAAAGAATAATAATTTAGCATATAATAAAAAGCTTAACGGCATAGCTTATAGAATGTTAAATGCACTAAAAACTAATAACAAGCATTCTTTTATGGATACGTTGATTAACGCTTATATGTATGTTGGTAAGAGTATTCCAAAAATATTTGCTGAGAATTTGGAAGATGATTTAGTATTTAAAAATATTGGATATGCTTTTATTACTGGAATGATAGGCTATATAAAAGAAGAAAACAAAGATAAATAAGAAAACAAATAGGAGGATACAAATGAATAATTTTAAACCAAAAGGATTAACACTAACAATAATATTTGAGGCTGAAAGTGCCAATTATGGAGAATCAATTGGAAATGTGGCATCATTAAAGAAAGTTGCGAGAAATAACGGAGAACAATATTCATACATTTCTAGACAAGCCATTAGATATAATATTGTTGAGCAATTAGGAGAAGACTTAGCTCCTGTAAGTGCTGAAGGAAAAGGCGAAAAAAAGGTTGTACAATTTAGTAAAGATGCAACTATTGAGAAGTATCCTGAAATAGACTTTTTTGGATATTTAAAGACAGAAAAAAATACTGGTGGTAAAAAGAGAAGCGCTAAAGTTAGATTATCAAACGCAACATCATTAGAAACATACAAGGGAGATTTGGATTTTCTAACTAATAAGGGTTTAGCGGATAGATTATCTGAAAACATGAATTTAGCGCAATCTGAAATCCACAAATCATTATATAAATATACTATCACTTGTGATTTGGACCAAATTGGGATAGATGAAGTCTATGATATTAATCTTCCAAAAGAAGAAAAAGTACGAAGAGTAAATAAACTGTTGGATACAGTATCAATGCTTTATAGAGATATAAGAGGAAGAAGGGAAGACTTAAAACCATTATTCGTTATTGGCGGTGTTTATGATACCAAAAATCCATTTTTCCATAATTTGGTAGATGTAAAAGATAAAAACATTGATGTTGAAGCAATAAGAGAAGCAATGCCAGAAAGCGTAGAAAAAGAAACTTATTGTGCGGTTTTATCAAAGAAATTCGAAAATGATTCACAAATAAAAAATGAATTGAATACTATATCAATGTCTGAATTCTTTAAGGTCATTAAAGATAAGGTTAATGAATATTATGAAGGCTGTTAAACTACATTTATTTCAAGATTTAGTAAATTATAGAAAACCAATGAGTTTTCAAATAAAAGAAACTTATCCTCTTCCACCTTATTCTACGGTAATTGGAATGGTTCATAATATGTGTAGATATACACAATATCAACAAATGAATATAAGCGTTAAAGGTAAGTATGTTTCTAAGGTTAATGATTTGTACACTAGATATGAATTCAAAAATGGATACAAATTTGAAGCATCAAGACACCAAATAAACGTCGATGGATATGGAATAGGGCGAGGTATTTCTACCACTGAGTTGCTTTCGCAAGTAGAACTAGTTATTCACGTAATGCCAAAAAATGAAGATCAAGTAACAGAAATTTATGAAGCATTTAAAAAGCCGTGGGAGTATCCATCTTTAGGAAGAAGAGAGGACTTAGTAATAATAGATGATGTAAAAATTGTTGAAGTCAAAGAATGCGATGTTGAGAGAAGTGTGTATTTAGATAAAGATATGTACGCATATATTCCTTTAAAATTTTCTGAAAGCAGTAAAGATTTTGATTCGGATAAGTACAACTATTTGAATAATTCAATCTACAGATCAAAAGCAAAATCAGGAGTTCCTCATAGAGGTACAAAATATATCTTGAACAAAGATTACGAGAGCGTAGATTACGGAAATAAAAAAAATCCTAAAAAATTTAGAATATGGAATAAAATAGAAGTGCTGTACACATCCCATATTTACGCAGATTCTGATTTTGAAATTTTAATGGATGATACGGGAGATTTGGTGTTTTTTGCATAAAAGGAGAATTGAATGCATCATAACAGATATTTAGCGAAATCAAATCCAGAAGAAACTATACAACAACATACAGATAATCTTTTAAAACAATTGGAAATTTTAAAATCAATATATCCTAAAATAAACGTTAATTTTGATTTATTGTATTATGCTTGTTTATATCATGACTTGGGTAAAATTTCAATAAGCTTCCAGAAAAAAGTAGATAAAAATTTATCTGATAGTATAACGAATAATGAAGAATTTCCACACGGAGTACTAAGTACATTATTTATTGATACTAAAAAACTCCGAAATAACCTGAACCCCAAAATCCGGAATACGGATGGAGGGGTTTTTGTATGCCAAAATACACAAAAGAATTTAAAATAAAATTAGTACTAGAATATTTATCAGGAAAAACAGGGGGTCATAAAAGTGTGGCTAAAAAATATGATATTCCATATTCAACCATGCGGAACTGGATAAATAAATACAAATCTGGAGGATTTGATAACTTATCTAAAAAGTTAAAAAATAATAATTACACTAGTGAATTTAAGTTATCTGTAATACAATATAGGCAAATCAATAATACTTCGCTTAGAGAGACTGTAGAGCACTTCGACCTTGTAAATGAATCTATGGTATGCAGATGGGAGAAAACTTATCAAGAACATGGTCTTTCTGGGCTAGAAGATAAAAGAGGAAGGCCTAAAAAAGAAATGACCAAATCAAATAAAAAAT
>NZ_QGTH01000016.1 GCF_003182075.1 Finegoldia magna | reverse complement strand
CAAATCTTACATACCTAATATTTAGTTGTTATTCAATTTTTCTAAGCCTAAATTTTTAGGCTTGTTTGACATGCCTTAAATTTCAAGATAAATTATTTTTTATTCTCTCTTGACATTTGATAGCTGGTCTTAAATTTTCAAAATAGTTAAAACCTATTTTAAATACAGTATACAGTAATATTTTTTTTATTTCAAGTGTTTTGACTGAAAAAACAGCGTTTTTTTATCAAATTTTAGTAAATTTTTACCCCCATATCCTTTTTTTGTTTTTCAAATTCTTTTTGAACTTTTTCTTGGATAATTTTGTTGGAAATTGCTGTCTTAACATTTTGTTTATTTGCATCAGTCATCTTATCTAATTCAGTAATTTTACTGTTAAGTTTGATGATGTGATATCCAAATTCTGTCTTAACAGGTTTTGAAACTTCACCTGGTTTCATTTTCTTCAATGCATCAGAAAATTCTTTTACCATTGTAGATGATAAGAAATCACCTAATTTACCAGAATTTTGCTTAGCTGATGGGTCTTCTGATTTTACTTTGGCAACTTCATTGAAGTTCTTACCATCTTTTACTTCTTCGTAAGTTTTGTTTGCTAATTCTGATTTTGCTTTAAGCTTAGCGTCGTCCAAGTTTTTACCCTTGTCATCCTTACCAGAGAAAAGAATATGATCTGCATTATATTGAGTATAAGTGTCTAAGTTTTTATCGAATTCGTCTTTGATTTCTTTGTCAGATGGTTTGAAGTCTTTTTCAAATTGCCCTGAAAGTTTTTTGTTCTTCAATTGTTTTTCGATTTGTTCTTTCAAAGCTTGTTCTGTCATATTTTCTTTTTTAAGTTGTTCTTTGAATTTGTCTGCTCCACCCAATTGTTTTTGAAGCTTGTCAACTTCTGCTTGAACTTCCTTATCAGACACTTCAATTTTTTTATCTTTCATTAATTTGTTTGCGATTTTTTCGTTAATTAGCATATCAATGATTTTAGGTTGGATTTGCTTCAAAGCTTCCTTACCTTGTTCAGTGTTAGGGTTGAAAATATCTTGTCCATAATATTGTTTGTAATCTTCCATTACCTTGTCCACATCTTTTTGGTAGATGTATTCTTTGCCAATCTTTGCCACTGCTCCGTCTGGTTTTTTAGAACATCCTGTTACCATTACCATCATCACAGCTAATACAATTGCTAAAAATTTCTTCATTTTTCCTCCAATTATTTCTCATTATCCTTCAAAAGTATCGATAATACTTCGATAGGATCTCTCAAATTTTTGTCTTGAAATCCCAAAATGATTTTTGGTTTTTCTGACAAATCAAATCTCATTTCTTTCTTGTAATTTTCTGTCAAGTATTTTAATTTTTCTAATGAAATTTTGTCAGGAGAAGAAAATTGCAAGAAAAGTTCTCCCTTTATTTCTTTTATACTTTCAATGGATAATTTAGCACAGAAAGCTTTTATTATAGATACATCCATTATATTAACGATAGGCTTAGGAACATCTCCAAACCTGTCGATTAATTCATCAATTATTTCAGAATAATCATCTTCATCTTGAATAGATGCGATTTTTTTGTAGATATCAATCTTTGTTTCATTCTCAGAAATGTAGTCTTCAGGAATGTATCCGTTGACTTTGATTTCGATTTGAACGATATTTTTGTTTTCTGAAACAGTCTCACCCTTCGCTTCTCTGACTGCTTGTTCCAAAAGCTTCACATACAAATCATAACCGATTTTTGCGATGTGACCGTGTTGGCTTTCTCCCAAAAGATTTCCAGCTCCTCTGAGTTCCAAATCCCTCATTGCGATTTTAAAACCAGATCCAAATTCTGTAAAGTCTTTTATTGCCATAAGTCGTTTTTCGGAAATTTCGGTCAATGATTTTTGCCCTTCATATGTGAAATAAGCAAACGAAGTTCTATCAGATCGTCCAATACGTCCCTTTAATTGATACAATTGCGACAAGCCCATCTTATCTGCATTATAAATTATCATTGTGTTGACATTTTGTATATCAAGACCTGTTTCTATAATAGTTGTGCACAATAATAAATCATACAGCCCATCTTGGAAGTCGAGCATAACATTTTCAAGCTCTTTTTCATTCATTCTTCCGTGTGCAATGGCGATATTTAATTCTGGAACCAACTCTTTCAATTTAAATTCCATCTGATCAATATCTTCTATTCTATTATACACAAAATATATCTGTCCACCTCGGTCTAGCTCTCTGATTATTGCATCTCTTATCAAACTAGGATTGTACTCTGTAACATAAGTTGATATCGGAGTTCTGTCTTCTGGTGGTTCTTCCAATAGACTCATATCCCTAATTCCCGTCAAACCCATTTGTAAAGTTCTAGGAATTGGAGTTGCTGACAGTGTAAGCACATCTACGTTTTCTCTCATGGATTTTAATTTTTCTTTGTGTCTCACACCAAATCTTTGCTCTTCATCAATTACTAATAATCCCAAATCTTTGAATTTCAAATTCTTCGACAGAATTCTATGAGTTCCTACCAATAAATCTACAAGACCTCTTTGCACATCCTTCATTATTTGTTTTTGACGTGCTGGAGAGACGAATCTACTCAACATTTCAACTCTTATAGGATAATCTCTGAATCGTTCTTTAATTGTATTGAAATGTTGTTGTGCGAGAATTGTCGTTGGAACTAAGAATGCAACTTGTTTACCGTCCATTATAGCTTTAAAACAAGCTCTGATTGCAACTTCTGTTTTTCCGTAACCAACATCACCACACAATAACCTATCCATTGGTCTGTCAGATTCCATATCGGTTTTGATTTCTTCAATGGATCTTACTTGAGAATCTGTTTCTTCATAAGGGAATGAATCTTCAAACTCTCTTTGCCATTCAGTATCTTGAGAGAACTGATATCCTTTTAACTTAGCTCTTTTTGAATATAATTCAACCAAATCATCTGCCATTTCATCGACAGATTTCTTAGCTTTTTGCTTTGCTTTTGCCCAATCATTTCCACTTAATTTATTTAATGAAGGCTTTTTGATGTTGCCACCGCCGATGTATTTTTGGACCAAATTCATCTGATCCGTTGGAATCATCAGCCTGTCATTTGCTTTATATTGAATTACAATATAATCTTTTTGTATTCCATTTACATCGATTTTTTCAATTCCCTTGTACTGACCAATCCCGTGATTCTCGTGTACCACATAATCATCGATATTCAAATCAGAATAATTTACAATATCCTGACCGGTACTTTTTTTCTTCTTACGTTTTCGAATTTGTTTTTCGCGTCCGAAAATTTCCTTATAAGTAATTATCAGATACTTAGGACCTTTTATTTCAAAACCATTTGGCAAATTCTTCTGAGTAATCAAAACCTGCGACGATTTGATATTTGCATTATAATCTTCAGCTTCAAGAGTTGGAATTCCATTAGTTAAGAACAAATCCTTGAGCATGTTTTTTCGTTCGACATTTGCCGCAAACACGATTTGCTTGAATCCCCTTAAACTGTTGGATTTGATATTTTCAACCAAACTGTCGATATTCTTGTTAAAGTTTGGCGCTTCCAATGTTTTAAGTTGATACATCGCATTTGATTCGATAAGTCTAGTTCTTTTGACCAAACTTGTAATGTTGACAGATTTTTTTGATTTTATCAATTTCAAAATATCGGAAATAGGAATAAGAGATTGTTCGTGTTTAGCTAAAACTTCTCCTTTTTCAACCAAATACACGAAATCTTCCAAAAATCTCTTTTCTTTTTCCTTGTAAATATCATAACATCTGGACAAATCTTCAATCAGCATTATGCTGTCATCTAAAAAATAATCAAACACAGTATCATAATCTTTTTTTGTAAGAAAACATGATACCAAGTCTATTTCGTATTCCAAATCACTCCTGATGCATTCCATCAATTTTTCGAATTTGTCCTTGACATTGTCTACATTTTCTCCAAAAATCGGATGATTAACCCTTTTATCCAGATTTTTCTGAATAGAATTAATAATGGATTCTTTCTTTGATTCTTCAATAATTAATTCGCTGCAACTAATGATGTCGACGAACTTGCAATCTTCAATTGATCTTTGAGTTGAAACTTCAAAAAACCTCATAGAATCTATCTCGTCATCGAACAATTCAATTCTCACAGGAAATCTGCTGTGTACTGGAAAAATATCTACAATTCCACCTCTTATGGCAAATTGTCCCTTGGATTCTATGGTGTCTACTCTTTCGTACTTCAACACCTTCAACTTTTCTTGAAGTTCTTCCAAATTTATCAAATCAGTGTCTTTGATTGTAAATGTGTATTTTTTTGCAACAGATTTTTTCGTGATTTTCTTAGTTAAAGCATCAAATGTGGTAACTATGATGAATTTTTCGTTGTTTAATAATTTGAACAACACATTTACTCTTTGATCTTCTGCATTATCATCCAGTGATCTTGCATTGTACAAGTTAAGTTCTCTGCTTGGAAAAAATTCGCAAATATTATCTTCAATATCATTCAGATATTCTGTCAAATTTCTTGCTCTCATATTGTCTTCTACAACTACCACAAGAGGTTTATCTATGTTTTTGGATGTTGCATACACGAAACTTGCAAAAGCTTCCTTAATGACACCGTGAATGTAAATAGATGAATTATCCGATGATAAAGAATTTAAATATCCCTGAAATTCTGTGTTATCCTCGTAAATTTTAGTTAGAAAATTCATATCAAGCTTTTCCCATTGAAGTTGTTCATAGCATAATCGACATTTTCTTCTACTATTTTGATACAAGCTTCACTTGACATGTCGATTTCTTTTTTTAAAACTTCAAATTCCTTCTTGCTAAATTGTGACAACACAAAATCCTTCAAATCGTAATTATTGTCATTTTGACCGACAGATACCTTGATTCTTGCAAAATCTTGAGATTGAATAAGATATATAATGGATTTTAACCCATTGTGAGTTCCTGCAGAGCCTTTCTTTTTTATTCTAATAGTTCCGAAGGGAATATCAATATCATCGCAAATAACAATGAGATTTTCTGCCGATAAATTATAATAATTAAAACAATCCAATATAGCTTTTCCAGAATCATTCATATAAGTTGAAGGTTTCATCAAAATCACTTTTTCGTTTCCAATAAATCCCTCACCAATCAACGATTTGAATTTTAATTTGTTCACCTTAATATTCAATTTTTTTGCCAAATCATCTATAACCATAAATCCGGCGTTGTGTCTTGTGTATTCGTACTTACTTCCTGGATTACCCAGTCCTGCGATTAAATACATATAATCATTCCATTTCTATCTTTTTTTATTATAAACCCAATCTTTTTTGTTTTGTTGGCGACTTCTTCCAATTGAAAGTGCACCTTCTTCAACATCCTCAGTAATTGTAGTACCACAAGCAATGAAGCTGTCTTTTTTCAAAGTCACAGGAGCAATCACATTTGAATTAGAACCGACAAACACATTGTCTTCAACCACAGATCTGTGCTTGTTCTTGCCATCGTAATTCACGAAAATTACTCCGCAACCGATGTTGATATTTTCCTTCAAATCACTATCTCCAACATAAGCCAAGTGACCTGCTTTTGTTTTATTGCCAACAGTTGAGTTTTTGATTTCAACAAAGTTTCCAATATGAACATTTTCTTTCAAAACGCTGTTTGGTCTCAAATGAGCAAAAGGTCCGATGTCCGTATTTTTTCCTACGACAGAATTTTCGATGTATGATGATTTAATAACCACGTTGTCATCGATTTTAGAATCCACGATTTCGCAATCGCCCTTAATCAAACAATCACTGCCTATTTCTGTGTTTCCGTAAATCCTGCAAGGTCCAATAATCACAGTGTCCCTTCCAATTTTTACAGATGGTTCTATGATTACAGAATCTGAATTTGAAATTACGACGCCTTCTTCCATGTATTTTTCATTAACTCTTTGTTTTAAAATTTCTTCACAGAAATACAATTGAGCTTTTGTGTTTATTCCATAAGTTTCGTTTACATCAGAATGTTTAAAAGTTTTGATAATTTTGCCGTCATTTCTGATGATTTCGAAAATATCTGTCAAATACATCTCGCCTTTTGAATTATCTGTACCGATTTTTTCAATCGACATCTTCAACACATCGCCGTTTACAATCATCATGCCGCTGTTGAATTCTTTTATTAATAATTGCTCATCATTGCAGTCTTTTTGCTCAACGATTTTGAGCAAATTACCCTTTTCGTCCTTTACAATTCTTCCATATCCAAATGGATCGTCGATTTCACTTGTAAGAACTGTTGCAACGGAATTTTGTTGTTCATGGAAATCAAAAAACTTCTTCAACGTTTCTTGCTTTATTAATGGAGTATCTCCCGTTAAAATAATAACTTTATCGCCGTCATTTATTTCATCTAAACATAATTTAACGGCATATCCTGTTCCATAAGGATATTTTTCTCCTATATTTTGTTTTACTAGATGAATACTTTCATCTAAGTTTTCTCTTAAAATATCGTAATTATTTCCGCCGACTACTATTTTCTGATCCACAAAATCACAAGCATCCATGACGTAATCAATCATAGTCTTGTTCAAAAGTTTGTGTAAAACTTTTGAGTTGTGAGATTTCATTCTAGTGCCTTCTCCGGCAGAAAGTATAATAGCTTTCTTCATTATTCATCTCCTAAAAAATTATCACTACCATTATACTATAAAACAGGAATTTTTGAAGCATATAATATTAAAATAAGTCAAAGATGTCAAATTATTTTCCAAAATTTGATATAATGTATGTGGTGATTATATGAAAAAATTTATATTAGTATTTTTAACATTAACAATGTTAGTTGGCTGTTCTCAAGAAAAAGGTGAAAATAAACCAGTTCCAAAAGATCCAGCACCACAAGTAAATGAAAAGGCTGAATCTTCGTCTAAAGATTTTGAGAAACACGAAGCCACACTTTATGACAAATTTGACACAGTAATAAGATATAGTTTGTATACAAAATCTGAAAAAGAATTCAATGAGTATTCCAAGTTTATCAACGATGAATTTGATAGACTTCACAAACTATACAGCACTTACGAAAATTTTGATGGCGTGGATAATGCGAAGACAATCAACGATAACGCAGGAGTTAAACCTGTAAAAGTCGACAAGGATTTGTTTGATTTAATCAAATGGTCAGTAGAAGATTATTCCAAATACAATAAGAAAACAAACATCGCATTTGGTTCTGTAACTGATTTGTGGAAACAGTACCGAGACAACGCTCTTGAAAAGAAAAAAATTGAAATACCATCAGCAGATGTTTTGAAAGAAAAGAATCTTCACACAAGTATCGACAACATCGTTTTGGATGAACAAAACAGCACAGTTTTCTTGAAAGATAAAGATTCAAGACTAGACTTGGGAGCCACTGCAAAAGGATATGCCACAGAAAAAATAGCCCAAGAAGTAGAAAAACGTGGACTAAAATCAGGAATTATTTCAGCAGGTGGAAACGTCAGAACAATTGGGAAACCAATTATAAAAGGAAAAGACAGCTGGGTAGTTGCAATCCAAAATCCTAATTTGAATGAAGAGCCAGACAAACAATACGTCGCAATCTTGAAAATACCAGAAACAACATCTATGGTTACAAGTGGTGATTATCAAAGATTTTACGTTTACAACAACAAAAAATACCATCACATAATTGATCCAGATACACTAAATCCAGCAGATCATTTTAAATCAGTAACAATCGTCACAAAAGATTCTGGACTTGCAGATTTTCTATCTACAACAGTTTTCGTTATGAATTACGAAGAAGGTAGAAAATTGGTAGACTCTATCGATGGAGTTGAAGCATTTTGGGTATTAGAAAACAACGACATCAAATACACTGACGGCTTAAAAGACATTATGGAACTAGAACAGTAGAATTATTAAAATAGTATGATATTTTGTTGAATATGTGATAGAATATTATTGTTATTAAATCAAACATAAGGAGGATTTTTATGCACCCAATGATAAAAAGATTTGTGGATTCAGAGTTTTTAGATGAACAACAAGCAGAATTCATCGAAAAAGCAATTGAAAACCACGAAAATATTATTATTTCAGGACATAGATCAACAGGAATCAGACAATTATTAGCTATTATGATGGGAATTGCTAAGAAACAATTCAAATCAATTCAAGTTAAAGGACTAGAAAGCATGGACGAAGATGCTGAATACTATTTAATTCCTGGTATCGACACAGAAGAATTCGAAGATATCGTTCAAAAAGCATTCGATAAACCAAATTCTTCACTAATCACAATCAAAGAACCAGAACACCCATATTCAATTATGAAAATAATGAAAAAAGGTGGAAAAAATTCAGGAGATTACACAAAAGTTGTAAACTTCTTAGAAGCTCGTAAAATCGATGGCGTTCCATTCATGATTAGTACAACAAAAATGACTTATAATGAAAAACATGGAATCGACAAGGATAAAGTAGAAAGATTCAAAGCTTTCTAATAATTGATTATTTAAATTAAGAGATAACTCATTATGAGTTATCTCTTTTTTATTTTCCTAATTCAAGATTATTAAAGGTATCCAAGACATCAAAAAAGGCTTGGCCTGCTGGGGTTATGTGTAAATTTTTATCATAAACTAGATTTATTTGTCTTTTGAAATCACAATCTTCAATTTTTATGCACTTTATTAGTCCAGCTTCCTCTTCTAGTTGAGCCGATTTTTTCGACATAATAGAAACTCCTGCATTTTCTACAACTGCTTTTTTTATTGCCTCTTGATTATCTATTATAAGTTCTTTTTTAAATTTTACATCAATAACGCAAGATTCTAAAAATTTATATAGAGAAGATGTTTGTGATTTTGTAATAAATACTTGATCTTTTATGTCTGAGAGACTACATGTACATTTTTCTGCCAGTTTGTTTTTGGTACTTACCACCAACACCATTTCATCTGTAAAAAATGGCTTGGAAATATATTTGTTTGTGTCAATTTTTACATAATGAGACAAAAATACAAATTCAATTTCATTTTTTTCTAGCTTTTTAAACAAATCTTTTGACGAACCTACTGTCATATTAATATTAACATTTGGATATTTGTCTTGAAAAATTTTAATAAACTTAGGCATCAAATAAATTCCAATAAAATTTGTTGAACCAAAATATAGAGTTCCCTGGTTTAGGTCTTCAATTTGCTTAATAAGTTCTTGAGATTTTTGATATGTCCTTACTATAGCTTCTGCATATTTTATAAAATATTCTCCTTGAATTGTCAGGCTTACAGTTTTTCCATTTCTATCAAACAAATATACACCTAACTCTTGTTCTAGACTATCTATATGTTTGCTTATTGCTGGTTGAGACAAATATCTAAGATCAGCCGTTTTAGTAAAGCTTTTACATTCTGCCAAAACTAAAAAAGATTCTAATTTGCTAATATCCATTTTTTCACCTCTGATTTTTTCTAAGTCTATT
Source organism: Finegoldia magna (assembly GCF_003182075.1). GTDB lineage: Bacteria > Bacillota > Clostridia > Tissierellales > Peptoniphilaceae > Finegoldia > Finegoldia magna. Next base: position 39,631 of record NZ_QGTH01000016.1, on the reverse strand, counting down.
ATAACATATAGTTATTGATATCAAAGTAAAATAGAATTGTGTTATATATGTTTGTGTAATATAATTAACGTAACAAATTTAGAAAGGTTGGTAATTCTTATGAAAACGAAATCACCAAGTAAGAAAAAAGCTTCAACTGGTGCAAAAATCGGCGGTATCGTTGCTGTAATATTATTTTTTGTACTACTGTTGATGCCTACTCCTAATGGCATGAGTCCAGAGGCACAAAAATCTCTAGCAGTTTTTGTGTTTGCTCTAATAATGTGGGTAGCTCAGCCTATTCCAATTTATCAAACTTCAATAATTGGAATTTTGATTTTGCCTATGATAGGAGCAGTCGAAAAACAAAAAGTTACATTTGGAGCTTTGGGATATGATATTATCTGGTTGATGGTAGCTGCATTCGTATTAACTTCTGCCATTAACGAAACAAATCTTGGCAAGCGTCTTGCGTTATCTATGCTTACAAAATTTGGCAAGACTCCTAAAGGAACACTTATTGTACTTATGTTAGTTAATTTTATCCTAGCATTTTTCATTCCATCAACAAGTGCCAGAGCTGCGTTGCTCACTCCAATAATTATGATTTTATTAGAAATCTATAAACAAGTACCTGGAGAAAGCAATTTTGGTAGATTGATAACTTTGCAAGGAGTTATGAACAACCACTTAGCAACTTCTATGGTTATTACAGCGACTTCTAGTCAGCTTTTAGCTGTTGGTTTTATCAACAAGATGACTGGATCAAACTTAGGATATATGGATTGGCTTTTAGGATCTATGCCACAAGCTTTAATTACAGCTTTTATAGCTTTTCTAATTGGCTACAAAATGTATCACATTAAAGACTTAAATATAGGTGGAGAATCAACTAAAAAAATTTTGAAACAGCAATTAAAAGAACTAGGACCAATGACTATTGCTGAAAAGAAAACAGCTATCATCTTTGCTCTTACCCTACTTTCTTGGGCAACTGGTGACTATCAAGAAAAATTATTTGGTTTTAGTATCTCAACTGAACAAACTGCAGTGTTAAGTATGCTTTTATGCCTTCTTCCTAAAGTCGGCGTTATTGATTGGAAACAAGCAAACATAAAATGGAATTTAATGATTTTCTCAGCTGGAGCTTATGCAATCGGAAATGCATTTAATGATTCTGGCGGAGCAAGTTTTGTTATTCAAAACTTTGTTGAAAAAATCGGTCTTAACACTTTAAATCCTAATCTTGTTGCTGTGATACTTATATTTATAACTATTTTCAGCCACTTAATCTTTACAACGAAGACAGTTAGGGCAACAATCTTGATTCCAACAATTATAACTTTAGCAAAATCTTTGAACATTGATCCAGTTCCTTTGGCAATGGCTTGTTCGTTTGGTATAGCTTATACGTTGACTCTACCACCTCACTCAAAGGTGAATGCATTATACTTGAGTCTTGGTTACTTTGATGTGAAAGATGAACTTAAACTTGGTCTAATAACTTGCTTTATTGGATCAGTTGTTATTTCACTGTTGTACTTCACTTATTATCAAATAATATTTTAATTGTGTTAAGCAGATTATATGAATAAAAAAGTTATATTAGCTGTTGCCGATGGAGTTGGTGACAGACCATGTGAAATTTTAGGAGGCAAGACTCCTTTAGAATATGCATCTACACCAAACTTAGACAAATTAGCATCTATGGGAACAACAGGAATAATGGATGTTCTTGGTGCGGGAATTCCTGTTGGAACAGATCTTGGCCACATGATTTTATTTGGATATGGATTGGAAGACTATCCAGGTCGTGGACCAATTGAAGCTTTTGGTAGAGAAATTGAATTACAAGCTGGTGATGTTGCTTTTAGATCTAATTTCGCTACTGTAAATGATGATCTTTGCGTTGTTGATAGAAGAGCTGGAAGAATTAGAGAGAACACTAATCTATTAGCTCAATCATTAAATAACATAGAAATTGATGGGATAAAAATTATTTTTAAAGAAGCAACTGAACACAGAGCAGTTTTGATTTTAAGAGGACCAGGATTATCTGCAAATATTACTGACACTGACCCAAAAATTGCAGGAGATAATGTTAGTTACAAAAAATGTCAATCAAAGGACGGAAAACCTGATTCAATATTTACAGCCGAAATTTTGAACAAATTTTTACTAAAAGCAAATGAAATTTTATCAAAACATCCTGTGAATGAAGAAAGAATTTCCAAAGGACTTTTACCTGCTAACTTTATTCTTACAAGAGGGGCTGGAATAATGCCTGACTTGGAAAAAATTTCTGAAAAGCTAAATATTAAAGGAGCTTGTGTAGCTGCCGAAGGAACAGTCTTGGGAGTCGCTCGATTGGCTGGTTTCACAGCATTAACAGCTTCAACAATGACAGGAAACATTGACACAGATGTTAATGCAAAGGCACAAATGGCGATTGATGCACTGAAAGATCATGACTTTGTCTTAGTAAACTTAAAAGCAACAGACCTTTTTGGTCACGATGGAAATCCTGAGAAAAAAGCACAGGCAGTTGAGGTTTTTGATAAGTTTATTGGTCTTTTATTAGAAGCTAATTTAGAAAACACAATAATAGCCGTTACAGCAGACCACTCTACTCCATGCGAAAGAATGGAACACAGTGGTGATCCTGTTCCAGTTTTAATAGCAGGTCCTGGAATTAGACAAGACAGAGTTACAAAATTTGATGAAATTTCGTGTAGTTACGGTGGACTTTGTAGATTCAAAGGTAAGGATTTATCCAATACACTATACGACTTTTTAGAAAAAACCAAAAAACAAGGTAACTAATTTAAATATTAGCCCCAAAATCCAATTTAAGGATGGAAGGGCTTTTTAATTGCTTAATAAAAAAACTGATGAAACACATGTTTCACCAGTTAAAAATTTATTATCTATTTTATTGTCTATTAATCAGGAATAAATGAACCTTCTGATTTGTCGTTTTCAAGCATATCTTTTAATGTGTACCATGAAAGAACGGCACATTTTACTCTTGCTGGTAATGTGGATATGCTTTGGAAGCACACTGCATCTTTCAGAACTTTTAGTTCTTTTCTGTCAGTGATTTCTCCTTTTATCATTGAGATGAATTTGTTGCACAAATCTATTGCTTCATTTACAGATTTACCTTTGATTACATCGCACATTATGGATGTGGATGCTTGTGATATAGCACATCCCATTCCAGTGTATGCAATGTCTTCGATTGTATCATCTTGAACTTTTAGTTGCAATGTGATTTCATCTCCACAGCTTGGATTGTGTCCCAACTCACAATGAGTTGGATGTTCCAATTCACGTCTGTTTGATTTATCCCTGCTTTTTTCCAATATTAATTCTGTATATAAACTACCTAGTTCCAATTCTCATCAATCTCCTTACGTCTTCAAGATGTTCAATGAAAAAGTCAACTTCTTCAAATGTATTATAGAATGCAAAGCTTGCTCTGCATGAGAAATTTGTCTTCAAATATCTATGAAGTGGTTGTGCACAATGGTGTCCACTTCTAATTGCAATTCCGTAACTATCCATAATACTTGCAACATCATGTGGGTGAGCTTCTTTGAAGTTAAAATCTAAAACTGGAGATCTGTGAGTGTCACTTGTTGTGTATACATCGATGATGTCGGATTTTTGTTTGATTTTGTCATAAGCATAATCCATTAATGCTTTTTCATAATCTCTAATATTTTCTATTCCAATTTTTTCGATGTAATCTATCGCTGTTATTAATGATTTTACCGCTCCTACATCTTGTGTTCCTGCTTCAAATCTTCCTGGCGCATCCAAGTAAGATGATTTATCTTCAAACACATATTCAATCATATCTCCACCGTACAAGAACGGCTTTAAGTTGTTCAATAATTCTTTCTTTCCATAAAGTATTCCAACTCCCATTATGCTAAGCATTTTGTGACCTGAAAATACTAAGAAATCACAACCTAATTGTTGTACGTCAACTTTATTGTGTGGAATATATTGTGCAGAATCCACGATACATATACAATCTTTGTTAACTGATTTGACGTATTTTATCATTTTTTCAACTTCAGGCATAGTTCCCACTACGTTTGATGCTTGTGTTATTGAGAAAATTTTCGTTTTTTCAGTGATTGTTTTCTTGAATTCTTCAAAATCCAATTGCATATTTTCTTTGTCAACATACAAGTATTTTAGTTTAGCCTTAGTTTTCTTGCACACTTCCTGCCAAGTTACTAAATTACTGTGGTGTTCCATTATTGATATGACTATTTCATCGTCTTCTTTTAAATTATTATAGCCGTACGAATAAGCTAATAAATTTAAAGATTCTGTGGTGTTTCTTGTGAACACTACTTCTGAAGTATCTGCTGCATTGATGAATTTGGCGATTTTTTCTCTTCCAGATTCGTAAACATCTGTAGATAAAACGCTCAATGTGTGAGCTCCTCTGTGAGGATTTGCATTTTCGTATTTGTAAAATTCACTTACGCTATCTATAACTTGAATTGGTTTTTGACTGGTAGCTGCATTGTCCAAATAAACTATCGGATTTTTGTATTCTTTATTCAAATACAAAAAGTCCTTTCTTATATCTTCTACTTGCTTTTTATCTAACATCCAATTCCCTCTTTGCCATTTTTTCTCTGATTAATGAAAGTAGTTTATTTTCCAAGTTTTCGTCATCTAATCTGCTTAATGATTCACTAAATTTGGATTCAACTATCATACTTTCAGCTACATCTCTGGATATAGCACGGTTCATTATATAAAATAGCATATCAGCATCTATCTTACCTGCACTTGCTGCGTGATTACCTATAACGTCGTCTTCTCCTGCTAAAAGTATTGGGACTGACAAGCTTTTTGCATCATCTGATAACAATACTGCGTATTCTTCTTCTGTTCCTGTAGATCCCATGGATCCTTTTTTGAAATCAAGAGTTGACTTGAAGTTTTTATAAGATGTTTCTTTTAATGCACCATTTACGATACATGAAGATTTGGATTCTTTGCCGAAATGATTGATTTCATAAAGCATATTCAATGAATTATCTCCATGTGTGAAGTAAATACTGTTGATATCCAAGTTAGAATGTTTGCCATTCAAATTAGCTTTAGTATTGACATAATTGTCCTTGCTTCCTAATTCGTATTGGCTTAGGATGACGTTACTTTCTTCATCTAAGTTTAATATAACTGACTCCAATGCTGTAGTGTTCTTTTCTGTTTGAATAACAAAAACTTCCACATTGCTGTTTTCTTTAGCATTGATTTCTATTACTGAACTTCTGAATTTCTTATTGTCGTCATTGTCTCTATAATCAAGTACAACTCTTAAGCTTGAGTTCTTTTCGGCTACAATTTTGTGAGTATCCAACAAAATATCATATTCTCTGTCAGTTACCAAATCGATAACTCCGAAATCTTTTACTTGATTTTCTTCTGTTCTATATTTTTTGAATAGATTTCCCGATTTTTCGTTCATATCCAAAGCTTCTTGGCATACGCCAAAATCTTTGTTGTCTAATGATTCTATTGGATCTGAGTCTATTCTGTATTCTTTTATATCTATATCTGGAAGATTGATTTCTGTATCGTTAACTTTCAAATATTTGAAAGTTTTAAATCCCAGTTTATTGCCTTTAATTTGTTCCATATACAACTCCTATCCTATGCTTCCTTCTAATTCAAGATTAATTAAATTATTCATCTCAACCGCATATTCCATAGGTAATTCCTTAGCTATTGGTTCAGCAAATCCACGAACTACCATTGATTTTGCTTCTTCTTCTGGAATACCTCTTGTCATCAAATAGAAAATAACTTGATCATCTATCCTACCGATAGATGCTTCATGTCCCAAATCGACATGTTTGTTTCCTATTTTAACAACTGGAATTGTATCTGATCTACTTTCATTATCTAACATTAACGATTCACAACTTACTGATGATTTTGAATCGTAAGCATTTTCTTTTATATCTACTAAACCTCTGTAAACACTGATTCCACCTGATTTAGAGATAGACTTGCTGTTTACATAGCTTGTAGTGTGAGGGGCTGCGTGAATCATAACAGCACCTGTGTCTAAGTTTTGGTCACGTCCTGCAAATGAAATACCAGTGTACTCACTGCTTGCGCCTTCTCCCTTTAAGACACTTGATGGATAAAGCATGGATACCGCTGATCCAAATGAACCAGAAACCCATTCAACTTTACCATTTTTTTCAATGATTGCTCTTTTTGAGTTTAAGTTGTACATATTTCGTGACCAGTTTTCGATTGTTGAAAATCTAAGAGTAGCATTTTCTCCAACAAAGATTTCAACTGCACCAGCGTGTACATTTAGTGCGTTATATTTTGGAGCTGAGCAACCTTCAATGAAGTGACAATAACTGTCATCTTCTACGATAATCATTGTATGTTCGAATTGACCTGCTCCTGGAGCATTCAATCTAAAATAACTTTGAAGTGGGATTTTAACATCTACTCCCTTTGGAACATATACAAATGATCCACCTGACCACACTGCATAGTGAAGTGCTGCGTATTTGTGCAATCTTGGTGTGATTGATTTTGCAAAATATTGTTTAACAATATCTTCATGTTCTCTAAGAGCCGTATCAAAATCTGTATAAATAACCCCTTGGTCTACCAAAGATTGTTGAATGTTGTGATACACAACCTCACTATCGTATTGTGCACCAACACCGCTAAGCATCATTTCTTTTTCAGCTTCTTGGATACCTAACTTATCAAAAGTATCTCTGATTTCATCAGGAACTTCATTCCAGTCGCTTGATCTATCTGCATCAGGTCTAATGTATGTTGTGACCTTATTCATATCAACTACACTTAAATCCGGTCCCCATTCAGGATCTTCTGAATTGTAAAATATTTCAAGAGCTTCCAATCTTTTTTCGAGCATCCATTGAGGTTCATTTTTTTCTTCTGAAATTTGTCTTACAATTTCAGGAGTCAAGCCCTCTTCAGTTTTTCTTCTAAAAGTAAATTTATTCTTGATGTCATAGATACCTCTATCCATTTCATCGACTTGAGTCTTCTTTTTAGGTGCCATTATTTCACCTCTTCTCTAATCCAATTGAATCCTTTTTCTTCAATTTGATCCAAAAGTTCGCTAGAACCTTCTTTTACAATAGCGCCATCCATGATTACATGAACGAAATCTGGCTTAATTTCTTTTAAGATTTCCTTGTGATGTGTGATTACAATAACTGAATTATTGTCATGTAAGAATTCCTTTACACCTTTTGATACAGTTCTAACAGCATCAACATCAAGACCAGAATCTGTTTCATCAAGGATTGCTAGTTTTGGTTGTAACATTAACATTTGTAGAATTTCGTTCTTCTTTTTTTCACCACCGGAAAAACCGACATTCAAATATCTGGAAGAATATCCATGATCAAACTCAAGTATATCCATATTATCTTCCAGTTCTTCTCTGAATTCTAAGAATCCTATATTTTCATCAGTTGTTGCTATTTTCGCAGATCTGATGAAGTTTTCTACACTAATGCCTGAAACTTCCATTGGATTTTGGAAAGACATAAAAATACCTTTTTTGGCTCTTTTATCTGTTGATAAATCCATAATACTTTCTCCATCAAGTAAAATATCACCTGAAGTAGTTTCATATTGTGGATTGTTCAAAATAACATTGGCTAAAGTTGATTTACCAGAACCATTTGGTCCCATAATAACGTGAACTTCACCATAGTTTATATTTAAATTTATGTTTTTTAATATTTCTTTATCTCCTACCCTTGCGGATAAGTCTTTAATAGTTAATAAATTTTTTGACATAATAACCTCCTTACAGTTATGTAATAAATATATATATAAGAGATCCTTATGTCCTACTATATTATACACGAAAAAAGCAAAATAGTTAAGCCTTTAAACAAAAACCTACTATTTTACTACGCAATTTCGTCTTCGTCTATAAATTCCGAATAAACTTCCTTGAAATTCATCGAACTGTCGAATTTTTCGTTGGTCAAATTCCAATTCACAATCTCATGTAATTCTACGAATTCATGATCGTTCAAATCATCTTGAATTAAATCTACATATTCCAAACATTTGTCTTTTAATTCATCAATGCTTTCCATTTCTATAAGAACAATATCTTCTTCATATATAGACACATCCGTCTTGTATTTCAAAATCATTTTTACAGAATAAATTTGCTTCAAATCTTTCTCCTCCTCAACACTCCCATATTTTATACTAATTAATTCATTGTGTAAATAGCAAAACCGAAAAATTTAGATTTTTTAGGCGTTTTTTTAGAATTTATTTGTTTTTTCTAATTTAAAAGCGATAGTTCTCACTACCGCTTTCAAATTTATATATTTCAAATCTCACGCAAATTAAGGAAGGAAAAAACGTGATACCTTATTTTTGTTGTAAAGTACTAAACTCAATATCCAAATCTTTCGTATTGCCATCTCTATAGACAGTTATCTTGCCTTTTTGTTGTGGTCTAACTTCAAGCAATGCTTTCTTCAAAGAACTCATCGTATTGATTTCTTTACCGTTAACTTTTGTAATTATATCTCCTCTAGTTACTCCAGCTTTTTGTGCAGAAGATCCTCTGACAACTTCTACTACATAAATTCCCTTGTCTATAGATAATTTTTGACCAGTAGCTTGTTGAAATGTTTTTACATCAACTCCACTAATTCCCAACTTAACTCCTTCAAAAGAGCCCCCAGAAACTATATTGTCTACTATAGTTTTGGCTACGTTAATAGGAATAGTAAATCCAATTCCTTCTGCTGAAGCTTTTGCAGTGTTTATACCAATTAGTTTTCCTTCTTGGTCGAAAAGTCCACCACCACTATTTCCTGAGTTTATAGCAGCGTCTGTTTGCATCAAACCATCCATTTGTAGACCATTTTGTAAAGTGATTGTTCTGTCTTTTCCTGAAATATATCCACTAGTCAATGTTGATTGCAAATCCAATCCCAATGGATTACCAATAGCAATCGCCTTGTCTCCAATTTGAACCTTGTCGCTATCTCCCATTTCAACTGGTTTTAATCCAGTCATATCAGTTTTAATTACCGCAAGATCCAGCGTTGTGTCATACCACAATAATTTTGCAGATGATTTCTTGCCATTTGTAAGTAAGACTTCGATTTTTTCTGCTTTACCATCTTGTACAACGTGTGCGTTAGTTAAAATATATCCATCTTTGCTAACAACAACACCGCTTCCAACACCTTCTACAACTCTGCCTTGAAAAAACATATTTTCTTGAACACCTACAGTTGTTATACCAACTACAGAATCCAAAGATTTCTTGGCTACGGCATTTTCGGTAGACACACTATTGTTTTTTATAGAAATAGTACTACTTTCTACTTGACCACTTTTGTTAATAGTCTCAGTAATACCGGTCATATTTTTTGCTACGAAATAGCTCATAACCAAAGAATATATTAGTAAAAATATTGTGAGAGCTTTTAACCAACCGATTTTAGGTTTATTCTTAGCTATTTCTTCTTTTATCATATTTTCGACTTTTCTTTCGCTCAAGCCGTCCCTTCTTTTTTTAATGTAATCGTTGTATTCAGAGTATGGGTCTCTATCCATATCTACACCTCCATATTTGATACTTATACTTTATCAAGCAAATGTGTTTTAACTGTGAGTAAAACAGCGTAAAAGTTTACGAAAAATCAAACTTTATATTTGACTTTCTGTAACCATTAAAAAATCCCCGTATTAATTTCTCTCGGAAATTAAATACGAGGATTCAATTTATTTGTTAGGGTTTGGCGTATTGATAGATAAACCTTCTAATTGTTCGACAGAATCCATAAACACTTCACTAATAGTTGGGTGAGCGTAAATCATTGCTGATAAACCTTCAACTCCAACGTTATTGTTCATCGCAATTGCTGCGAAGTGAATTAATGTGGATGCATCGTGGCCAATTATGTGGCAACCTAAAATCTTAGATAAGTCTTTTGTAGCAACTATCTTTACAAAACCTTCTGTAGCATTCAAACTCAATGCCTTACCGTTAGCTTGATACATAAATTTGCTTGTTACATAATCGATGTTTTGTTCTTTTGCTTTTTCTTCAGTTAACCCTACAGATGCAATTTCAGGAACAGTAAATACAACTGCTGGAACTATATCCATATTGATATTTTTTTCTTTTCCTGAAAATTCTCTTACAAGATTTTTACCTTGATTACTTGCAACGTGAGCTAATTGAGTGTTCTTGTACACACAATCGCCAATGGAATAAATACCTTCGACATTTGTTTGAAGATTTTCATCGACAACAATAGCATTTTTTTCAGTTTTAATATCTGTGTTTTCAATTCCTAGATTATCTATATTGCTGCTTCTTCCACTTGCTACAAGAACGTAATCTGCATAAGTTTCTTGGAATTTATCTTTGCCAACTTTTTGACTAATGATTTTAAGTCTTCCGTCTTCTTCAACTATTTTCTTAGCATATACTCCTGTTACAAACTTCAAAGTATCGCTTTTTAGAATAGATTTTAGACGTTTTTGGATTTCGCCATCTTCTGTTTTCAACAGTTTGTTACCAACTACAGTAACTTCTGTTCCAAATTGTGAATAAATTGATGCAAATTCCATTCCTATTACGCCAGTTCCAATAACAACCATTGATTTTGGAATTTCTTCTAATTCCAAAAGTCCAGTTGATGTCAAAACTTTAGGATGGTCAATACCTTCAATATTTGTTGGCTTATAGTCTTTAGATCCAGTAGCTATGATAATTTTATCAGCTGTAAGTTCTTTGGTTTCTCCTTCCAAAGTCTTCACAACAACTGTTTTATTATCCTTAAAGCTAGCTTCTCCTCTAATAAAAGTTAAATTATCGTAAGTTTTGAAAAGGTATTCAACGCCACTTCTAAGTCTTTCGATAATTTCCGTTTTCCTTTGTTTAATTTTATCGGCTAATAATTTATGGTCATTAACTTCAATTCCAAAAGTTTCTGATTCTTTAATTTCTTTGTACAAATCAGCAATTTTCCATAAAGTTTTAGTAGGTATACATCCTCTGTTCAAGCATGTACCACCTACTTCAGCTTTTTCGATTAAAGTTACATTTAAACCGAGCTGGCATGCCCTGATGGCTGTTTCATAGCCACCAGGTCCAGCGCCGATAATAATGATATCTTTAGTCATTATTCTCCTTTTTTGTAAGTCAATATTAACTTCTTAGCAGCTTCTGTTTCATCAGGTCTTCTAACAACAGTTGTAATAGGAGCTTCTAATAATATATCTTTGTTTTCTCTTGCTTCTTGTGCAATTTGTTTCATTGCAGCTACGAATTCGTCAAGAGTTTGTTTTGGTTCAGTTTCAGTAGGTTCTACCATTAATGCTTCATGAACGATTAATGGGAAGTATACTGTTGGTGGATGGAATCCCATATCTAACAGTCTCTTAGCTACATCCAATGTCTTAACTTGACCATCACAATCATCCTTTAATCCGCCTAATACGAATTCGTGTTTACAGATGAAGTCATGTGGTAAGTTGTAATCGTCTTTTAATTGAGCTTGTAGATAGTTTGCATTTAATACTGCTGTAGTAGATGCACATTTCAATCCGTCACTACCCATAGTTAGGATATAAGTCAATGCTCTCATTAAAATTCCGAAGTGACCTTGGAAGTCTTTCATTCTACCAATAGAATGTTCCATGTTGTAATCTAAGAAATATTTATCTCCGTCTTTTTCAACGATTGGTTTTGGTAAATAATCTCTTAAGAATTTCTTAACACCTACAGGACCTGCACCTGGACCTCCACCACCGTGTGGTGTAGAGAATGTTTTGTGAACATTGAAGTGGATTGCATCGAATCCCATGTCCCCTGGTCTAGCATGTCCTAAAATAGCGTTAGCATTTGCTCCATCATAGTATAGTAATCCGCCAGCTTCGTGAACTATTTCAGCGATTTCTTTGATTTTAGTTTCAAATAAACCTAAAGTATTAGGGTTAGTTAACATCAAACCAGCTGTTTTTTCGTTTACAACTTTTCTTAAGTCTTCAACGTCTACTACACCATTTTCGTTTGATTTAACTTCTACTACTTTGTATCCTGCCATTGCAGCTGTTGCTGGGTTAGTACCGTGAGCTGAGTCTGGAACTATGATTTCATTCTTTTCAGAATTACCATTAACTTCGTGGTATTTCTTGAAGATTGTAATAGCAGTGATTTCACCATGAGCACCTGCTGCTGGTTGTAATGTCATATAATCCATTGCAGAGATTTCGCATAGTGATTTTTGTAAAGTATACATTGCTTCCAATGCACCTTGAACTTGGTAGTCATCTTGTTTTGGGTGAAGACGTGCAAGTTTTGGGTTTGCTATGATTTCTTCATTTATTTTAGGGTTGTACTTCATTGTACAAGATCCTAATGGATACATACCTGTATCTACGCCGAAGTTTAGAGTTGAAAGATTAGTATAGTGACGAACTACGTCAACTTCACTAACTTCTGGTAAATCTAATTCTTCATTTGATAAAAATTCTTCAGGAATTAAGTTATCTTTTTCTTCTACGTCTAATTCAGGAAGTTTATATCCAGTTCTACCTGGTTGTGATAATTCAAATATTAACTTGTTATAAGCCATATTATAATACCTCCTTAACTGCTGCTACAAAATTGTCCATTTCTTCTTTTGTTCTCTTTTCTGTTACAGCAATAATTAAACCATTGCCACATCCATCTGTAGCTTCTTTAATGCTAATTCCAGCTAAGAATCCTTTATCAAATAATGCTTTCTTAACTTCTTCAGTGTCTTTGTCAAAACCGATAGTGAATTCATCAAAGAATGGTTTTTCACTAAGAACTTTAACTTTGTCTATTTTCTTCAATTCTTCAAATAGATAGTGAGCTTTTTGTAATGATTGAGTTGCTACTTCTTTAATACCAGCTTTACCTAAAAGTGATAAATAAATACTTGCTGCAAGTAAGTTAACCCCTTGGTTTGAACAAATATTTGAAGTTGCTCTATCACGTTTAATGTGTTGTTCTCTTGCTGAAAGTGTTAAAACAAATGATCTCTTACCGTCTTCGTCAGTAGTTTGTCCTACTACACGGCCAGGGAATTTTCTAACAAATTCATCAGTAAAACACATATATCCTAAATAAGGTCCACCATATTGTAAGTTTACTCCGAATTGTTGAGCTTCACCTACAACAACGTCAACATTATATTCAGCTGGTTTTTTTAACAAACCTAAACTCATAGGATCTGCTGACATTATCAAGTAGTTTTTCTTGATAGAGTGAGTTAACTCTTCATATTTTTTAACATCTTCGATATATCCGTAATAGTTTGGAGATTGAACGATAACTGTACCTACTTCGTCAGTCATCATTTTTTCCAATTCGTCCATATCTGTTAGTAAATCTTTCATTGGGATAAATTCTACTTCAACTTTTCTATCGTGACAATAAGTCAACAATATTTCTTTTGCTGAAGGACTAACTGTATTAGCGCATAGAATTTTTGATTTTTTGGACTTTTGGATAGTCATCAAAGCTGCTTCTGTGATAGCTGTTCCTCCATCGTATAAAGAAGCGTTTGATATTGGCATACCAGTAAGGTTTGCCATCATTGTTTGATATTCAAAAATATAGGAAAGAGTACCTTGGCTTATTTCTGGTTGGTATGGTGTATATGAAGTGTAGAATTCACTTCTGCTTGCCATTGCTGGAATAACAGAAGGAACGTATCTATCATAAGCTCCACCACCTAAGAAACAAACCTTATCATCAGTAGATGTGTTCTTAGCAAAAATTTCGTCGAAATATCTTCTAACTTCAACTTCACTTTTTGCTTTTGGTATGTTAAGTTCTCCTTTGAATTGAACATTTTCAGGAATATCTGAATATAGTTCATCAGTAGAGGAAATGCCAATTGTTTTTAGCATTTCCTCAATTTCTTGATCAGTAATTGAGATGTATGGATACATTATAATTCTCCTAAGAATTTTTCGTATTCATCAGCAGTCATTAATTTAGATTCATCGAAGTCTTCGAATTTAACCTTAGCAATCCAGCTTTCGTATGGAGCTTTATTGATGTTACCTGGTTCATCATCTAATTCTTCATTAGCTTCTACGATTGTACAAGCAAATGGAGTGTAAACTTCTGATGCTGCTTTTACAGATTCAACACTTGCTACAGATTCTTCTGCATCAATTTCATCATCAACATCTGGTAATTCAACGTATACGATATCTCCTAAACTGTCTTGTGCATAATCTGCAAGACCAATTTCATAAACGTCTCCGTCTACTTTAATCCATTCATGATCTTTTGTGTACAATAAATCTTTTGCTACTTCTGCCATTTTCTTTTCCCCCTATTTTCTATCCAAAAATTTTCTTTTAACAACTGTTGCTTTAGTTGGTTTGTTTCTGATAATAACATCAACTTCATCACCTAATGCTACAGCTGATTTATCTACAAATGCGTTTGCTAAACATACGCCAAATGTTGGTGAAAGGTATCCTGTAGTTACTTTACCGATAGTTTTACCATCTTTTTGAACTTCAGCACCTTGTCTTGCAATACGTTTGCTTTGCATTTCGATACCAATAAGTTTCTTGTCGATTCCAGCATCAACTTTTTCTTGAGTTTTAGCTTTACCAACGAAGTCGTCTTTATCCATTTTAACTGCAAATTTCAAGCCAACTTCTAATGGAGATACTTCATCTGCAAGTTCATTTCCATATAAAGGCATTGCTGCTTCGAATCTCAATGTATCTCTACATCCAAGACCACATGGTTTAACACCTAAGTCTTTTCCTTTTTCTAATAATTCATTCCATAAGTCTACAATTGCTTCTGCAGTTGCATAAACTTCGAATCCATCTTCACCAGTATAACCAGTTCTAGAAATTAATACATCATATTCTTTGTATTTAATATCTTTTACAAAATGATAGTATTCAATTTTTGAAAGATCAAATTCAACTAATCTTTGTAATAATTCTTCAGCCTTAGGACCTTGAATAGCGATTTCTGCAACAGAGTCGCTGATGTTTTTAAGTTCAACATCGAACTTATCTACATATTTAGAGATATGTTTGAAGTCCTTTTCAGTGTTGGCTGCGTTAGGAACCATTAAAAAGTCTTCATCGTTATTTTTGTAAACTAATAAGTCATCAACCATTCCACCATCTTCATGTAATAATAAAGAATATTGGATTTGACCATCTGCACATTTAGTGTAATCATTAGTGCAAACATAGTTTATAAATTTTAAAGCGTCTTTGCCTTTTACAGTAAATTCACCCATATGGCTTACATCAAATAAACCAACGTTGTTTCTTACTGCTTCGTGTTCTTGTTGTAATCCTTCATAATCAACTGGTAAATAAAAACCAGCGAAGTCAACAACTTTTCCACCTAATTTTTTGTGTTCCTCATATAGAGGAGTTTTTTTTGTACTCATAAGCATCTCCTTTTACTTATAATCCTTTTCATAACTATTGTACCATAAAAGTTATTAGTATTTGTAACAAAATTTATTAATTCTGATAATAAATAAGCCTGAATTTATAGAAAATTTTTATAAATCATAATAAATTTACACAAATTCAGGCTTTAAATTTTTTCTAGAATAATCCTACAACTGTACCATCATCTAAAACATCACAGTTTTCTGCTGAAGGTACTTTTGGTAAACCTGGCATTGTCATTACAGAACCTAATAGTGCAACAACAAATCCAGCACCTCTTGAGATTTTGAAATCACTTACTGTAATTGTAAATCCAGTTGGAGCTCCGATTAATTTTTTATTATCAGAGAATGAGTATTGAGTCTTAGCCATACATACTGGATAATTGTCTAATCCTAATTCTTTGATTTGTTTTAATTTCTTCTTAGCTTTTGCACTAAATTCTACACCGTCAGCTCTGTAGATTTCTTTTGCAATTTTTTCGATTTTTTCTTTGATTGGTAATTCAAGGTCATATAAGAATTCAAATTCGTTTTCTTCTTTTGTATTTTCAACAACGTATTCTGCTAATTCTTTTGCACCTTCGCCACCTTCTGCCCATACATCACAGAAAATAGCTCTTGTTCCGTCTGCTTCAACCAATTCAGTTAATTTCTTAATTTCAGCATCAGTATCATTTGCAAATCTGTTGATTGCTACTACTACTGGAACTTTGTATTTCTTCATGTTTTCGATATGACGTTTAAGGTTAGCATATCCTTTTTCTAAAGCTTCTACATTTTCAACTTTGTAGTCTTCTGCTTCCCCGTGATGTTTTAAAGCTTTGATTGTAGCTACGATACATACCATGTTTGGATGTAAGTCGTTTCTACATTTGATATCGAAGAATTTTTCTGCTCCTAAGTCAGCACCGAAACCTGCTTCTGTAACAACATAATCCCCAAGCTTTAATCCTAATTTTGTAGCTATTACAGAGTTACATCCGTGTGCAATGTTGGCGAATGGTCCACCATGAATAATTGCTGGAGTGTGTTCTAATGTTTGAACTAAGTTTGGCTTGATAGCTTCTTTCATGATTAATGCTACAGCACCATCAGCTTTAACGTCTTTTGCGTAAACTGGTTTACCTTCTTTATCAAAAGCTATAAGAATGTTTCCAACTCTCTCTTTTAAGTCTTTCAAATCTTTTGCAAGACATAAAATAGCCATGATTTCACTTGCAACAGTTATTTCGAAACCATCTTGACGCATAACTCCGTTACCCTTAGTTCCAACACCTATGATTATATCTCTTAATTCACGTTCGTTCATATCCATACATCTCTTAATTAAGATTTGTTTTGGATCGATGTTTAACGCATTACCTTGGTGAATGTGGTTATCCATCATTGCGCAAATTAAGTTGTTTGCAGTAGTGATTGCGTGGAAGTCACCTGTGAAGTGCATGTTGATTTCATCCATTGGAACTACTTGTGCATATCCACCACCAGCTGCTCCACCTTTCATACCAAAGTTTGGTCCTAAAGATGGTTCTCTTAAAACTGAGATAGCATTTTTGCCAATTTTATTAAGTCCCATTGCCAAACCAACATTCATAGTTGTTTTACCTTCTCCTGTTGGAGTTGGGTTAATACTTGTCATCAAAATTAATTTACCATCTTTTTTGTCTTTGTTTTTTTCAAAAAGATTTAAATCTAATTTTGCCTTATATCTACCATATTGTTCGTAATCTTCTTCTGTTAATCCCATTTTTTCAGCGATAACACTGATTTTTTCTAATTTCGCTTTTTGAGCAATTTCTACATCTGTAGCCATAATCATTACCTCCAAATTTATTTATTAGCTATTATCCTAATAACCACTAAGCTATTTATACCCAACTTTATTCAATAATAACACTAAAAAACGCTTTTTTTAATTTTTTTGATAATTATTATTAATTTAACACATTTTTCAAATAAAAAAATAGAACCAATCAAATTAATGATTGGCTCTGAAGTTTATTATTTAATTTTCGCTGCAATTTCTTTTGCCATTTGTCTTAGACCTTGATCGTCTTCATCTTTCATACGACCTTTAGCTTCTACAACAGTTTCTGTTGTTTCGAATTTTCCTTCTTCAACAAATTGTTTTAGATTTTTGACAGCGCCACCGCTCCATCCGAATGATCCAAAAACAGAAACCACATGATTTTTTAATTTTTGCATTTTCAAAATGTTCAATAAATTATTCATTACTGGATATACAGTGTTGTTATATGTGCAAGATCCTAATACTAATGATTTCTTTTCCCAGCAATTTGAAAGTATATACGATTCATGAGTTTTACTTACATCAAATACTTCGATGTTTCTAACACCTTCGTCTGCCAAATATCTAGCTAATTGATCTGCCATCAATTCTGTATTTCCATACATTGATGCATAAGCTATTACAACTCCTTCATTTACTTCATAAGTTGCCCATTTAGTGTAATCTTCTACAATTCTTGAAGGTTGTTTTCTCCAAATACAACCATGAACAGGACATATTGTTTCAATTTCCAAAGAAGATAATTTGTTAATAGCACGTACAGCCATTTGTGAGTATTTTCCAACGATATTTGTATAATATCTTCTGAATTCTGTTCTTCTTAAATCGTAATCTAATTCGTCATCAAATATTGCTCCGTCATTAGTTCCAAATCCACCGAAAATATCTTGGGAGAATAAAATTTTATTTTCAGCATCGTAACTAACCATTGATTCTGGCCAGTGAACCATTGCTGTTAAATAGAATGTTAGTTTTCTATCTCCTAAATCTAATTCGTCACCTTCTCCAACTTCGATAAAATGGTCAGAATCAATTTCATAATAATCATTTAACATTGATCTTGTTTTCTTGTTTCCTACGATTTTTAAATCTGGATAAAGGTCTAAAATTTGTGGAATTGAACCTGAATGATCTGGTTCTATGTGATGAATTACCAAATAATCTAATTTTCTATCTTTTAAAATAGCTTTAACGCTATCTACAAATTCATCACTTTTGCTGACTTTTACAGTGTCCATCAAGCAAGTTTTTTCGCCTGTAAGTAAGTAAGAATTGTAAGCTACTCCATAAGGCAATGGCCACATGTTTTCAAAATATTCTGTTTGTCTGTCATTTACACCCAAGTAATATAAATTTTCTTGGATTTTAATTGGTTCTGTTCCCATATTTCCTCCTATAAATTAACTAAATTAACGATTATAAATCATTTTCACCATAAGTATCCAAAAAGTTATACTTTTCTCCATTATATTCATACCCAAGAATTCTGGATACATCAACATTTTCACTGGATTTAAATATAGAATTTTCTACATTAGTAAATCCTCTATTCGACAATTCTGCAATCAATAGTTTGATTTGTTTTCTCATAGATCCTTCTGTTTTCTTAGTTACAGAACAAGCACAATCTAATGCTTTTAATCCTGAGTAATTCAACCAACTTTTTACAGATTCTTCTCTAATCAAATACATCGGTCTGATAAGTTCAATTCCTTCAAAGTTATTAGAGTGAAGCTTTGGCATCATAGTTTTATAATTTCCAGAACACAAAACATTCAATAAAATAGTCTCTATAACATCATCAAAATGATGTCCCAACGCCATTTTATTGCAACCAAGCTCTTTTGCTTTGGAATAAAGCGCACCTCTTCTCATTCTCGCACACATATAACATGGATTGTTAGATGAAATCTTCTCGCTAACACTAAATACATCAGTATCATACATGTGATAAGGAATGTTAAGTTTCTCGAAATTTTCCTTCTCAAGTCTTGTGTTTTCTTCGCTATATCCTGGATTCATCGCTATAAATTCAAGGTCAAAATTATTCATTCCGTGTTTTTGAAGTTCTTGGAATAATTTTGCAAGAAGCAGACTATCCTTGCCACCACTCATACATACTGCTATTTTGTCTCCATCTTGAATCAAATCATATTCTTTTATGGCCTTTATAAACTTCGACCAAATGTGTTTTCTATATTTTTTTATAATTGCTCTTTCAACTTCTTGTACAGTTCTTTGCATATATCTCCATTTTTTCTAAATCTACTATGTTACTAGGGCTATATCTTTCAGCTACTTCTAAACTCACAGCTTCTCCAACATCAAGTCCCAAACTCCTCAAATAATCTTCAACAGTACTTAGCGCTTTTCTTGGAGTATTATTCTCCTTACTCAAATGCGCTAATTGAATAACTTCATGATTTCCTCTTAGAATATCTCCTAATAAGTACGCACACGAATCATTGGACAAATGTCCGTGATCCGACAATATTCTTTGTTTTAATGCTGGAGGATAACTCCCGTACTTTAGCATATCAACATCATGATTTGCTTCAATAAAAAAAAGATTCGAATCTTTAATTTCTTCATACACGCTATCTTCGATAATTCCAGTATCAGTAACTAAAGAAATTTTCTTGTCGTCCTTGCTAATCACATAACCACAACTATTTGCGCTATCGTGACTAGTTTTAATCGGTAAAATATCCAAATCTTTGAAATTAATATGTCTATTATTTTCGAAGATATAAATATTTTTATCATTTATCTTTCCAATCTTGCTATCCATTGCATACCAAGTTTCAGTATTTGCGATAATTGGCAAATCGTATCTTCTACTCAACACGCCAATTCCTTTAATGTGGTCTGCGTGTTCATGAGTCACAAAGATTGCATCTAATTTACTTGGGTCTACGTTTATATATTTAAGTAGGTTTTCAATAGTTTTACCACTAAAACCTGCATCGATTAATATTTTGGAGTGTTCTGTCTCTATATATTCGCTATTTCCGCTTGATCCACTTGATAGCGAACAAAATTTAAAACTCATTCAAAATCCTCCTTGTTTACTATTATAATTGATATTGAGTTTTTTTTAAAGTAAAAAAGATAGTTGGCAAATTTTACCAACTATCTTGAAATTTTGTTTTATTTTTCGTAAATATTTTTTGTATTAAAAGATTTCTTATTCTTAAACAAGCTTAATTCTGTAACTGGAACGGTTGATAATTCACCAACTCCTACCACAAATGTTAAAAATATGAACGAAGTTTGTGTCCAAAATATTGTAACATCCACCATACTGTGAATCATAACCATAATTATCATTGCTATAATCATTTTGGTGTATTTTTTTGAATACAGGCTTTTGATTTCTTTGAACAATTGACAGATAATTGGAACCAACAATCCTGCTCCTATCAATCCAAAATTAACCAAAATATCCAAATACAAATTGTGTGAGTGGACAATTGCACGATTTCTTATTGTAGCGTAAATATTGTGTATTCCTAGTGGCCCAACTCCTATTACAAAATTCTTCTTGAAAGCTTCAATAGCACTAATCCAAATAGATTTTCTAAGTCCCATATCAAAACCAATTTTGTCAATTCTTGGAATCAAATCCATTCTTCCAGCGGCAACAATTCCAACAAAACCCAATGCAAATAAAGAAATAATCGCAATAGTATATTTTCTTTTTTTCATCATAATTGTAAGAGCAAACACCGCTATGAAACTAGCAAACATCGCTCCTCTTGAATCTGTGATTAATAAAGTCAAAACGCTTAAAATCCCAACCACAAAAGAAAATAATCTTTCAAATGATTCTGTCGAAAAATATTTGTACGCACTAATTATCCCAACCAAAGAACAAACCATAGCATAATAATTTGCATTGAAAAAGAATGTTCCAACAGTAGTTCTATTCTCGCTGATGTATTTCATAAATTGAGCGTAGTTGAATGAATTGTTCTTCAAAATTATCGAATACTGAGTCAATGTTATCAAAAAACAAAACGATGCAAACAACATTATAATTATCATACAGTCTTCCATAAATTGTTCTGTCATATTTTTCCTGATAAAGAGCACAAATACGAAAAGCACAAACATTCCGACTGTCGCAAGTATTCCATAAGTATTGTTGAACACAATGCTCACTACTAACGAATAAACAGCGAAGATCAATCCAAACACAGACAGATTAGTCTTGTCAAAAATTTCCTTGAATTTATTTTGATATACAAAATAAAACATATCCACTATCAAAACGCCAATTCCGATATAAAACGGCATAAACATTGCAATAGCAGTCAAAAGAATAAATTTTTGATCTGTAGTGTAATCTAATATTCTATTGTAAAAACTTTTCATATTTCACCTCTCATTCGTATCATTACTTATATAATATCAAAAATCCGTTATAATATACGTTTTTTGACAAATCGTAACTATTGACGATGACAAGATATTTTATCAAAAATTTGAGAATTTTGCAATATTTACAATAAAAAATAAGAGATAACCAAAAGCTATCTCTCAAAAATCTAAAATTTATTTATTGCCGATTGTTTCTACCATAACTGCTTTGATAGTGTGCATTCTGTTTTCAGCTTCATCAAATACTTTTGAATATTTGCTGTAGAATACTTCATCAGTTACTTCCATTTCTGACAGTCCAAATTTTTCGTGGATTTCACGACCAACTTTAGTTTCTAAGTTGTGGAAAGATGGTAAGCAGTGTAAGAAGATTACGTTAGGATTTTCAGTCATTTCGATTTTCTTCATATCTACTTGGTAATCTTTAAGTAAGTTGATTCTTTCTTCGAATTGATCTTCTTCACCCATTGATACCCAAACGTCAGTGTAGATTACATCTGCACCTTTTAGGCTATTGAAATCATCTGTAACTGTGATTTTAGCACCAGATTCTTTGGCAATTTCTTGGATAGAGTTCATCATTTCGTTTGATGGATGTAATTCTTTTGGTGCAAGATTTACAAATTCCATACCTAATTTAGCAGCTCCAATCATTAAAGAGTTTGCCATGTTGTTTCTACCATCACCAACATAAACGAATTTAACTTGGTCTAAATTTTTGTGGATGTTTTCTTTTACAGTTAAAAAGTCTGCTAAGATTTGTGTTGGATGATAAATATCAGTTAAACCATTCCAAACTGGAACTGAAGAATATTTTGCTAATTCTTCTACAGTTGCATGGTCAAATCCTCTAAATTCGATACCATCGTAGAATCTTGATAATACTAAAGCAGAGTCTCTTACAGATTCTTTCTTACCAAATTGGCTATCATTCATACCTAAGAATGTTACATTACCGCCTTCATCATAACAAGCAGTTTCAAATGAACATCTTGTTCTAGTAGAAGTTTTTTCAAATAACAAAACAATGTTTTTGCCTTTTAAAGTTTCTCCTACAATACCCATTCTTTTCTTTTCTTTTAATGCAGCACTTACATTTAGTAAATGTTCGATTTCTTCTTTAGTGAAATCTTTTAAAGTTAAAAAATCTCTTCCTTTTAACATAATTACATCTCCCTTTCAAATGGCATACTCATACATCTTGGACCCCCACGTCCTCTAGATAATTCGCCTGATTTAATAGTTCTTATATTTACATCAGCTTCTTGTAGCAAGCTGTTTGTAACATTGTTTCTGTCGTAAACAATAACAGTATTTGGTGCAATCGCCAAAGTATTTGAACCGTCATTCCATTGTTCACGCATTTGATCGATTGGGTTTGTTCCACCACATCTTATAATTTTGACATTATCAACGTGTAAATTTGTTGATAAAATATCTTCTAATGAACCTTTTTGAACTTCTCTTTGTAAAGTATTATCTTCAAGATACAATTTTTCAACATACAAAGGTCCTTCGATTAGTGGGTGAACCGTAAAAATTCCCTTATCAATCATTGTAAACACAGTGTCCAAGTGCATAAATTCTCTTTTGTTAGGAATTTTGAAAGACAAAACAAATTTGAAATCTGATTTTTCTAATAAATTCTTAGCGAATTTGTCCACACTTTCTTTTTGTGTTCTTTGAGAAATACCAACAGCTACACATTCGCTGTTCAAAATTAAAATATCTCCGCCTTCGATAGAAGTGTCTTCTGTTCTATCGTAAATCTTTTCAATATCGTTGAATCTAGAATTATAAGTGAAAATATATTTTGCATAAAGCGTTTCCCTATTTCTAGTTTCTGACCACATTCTGTTGATACTTACACAATTTCCCACAAAAGAAAATGGGTCTCTTGTGAAATACAAGTTAGGCATTGGATTAACAGCTAAAAGTCTTCCGCTTTCGTCGTTAATACCGATTTCATCCAATCTAACTCCTGCCATAGTTTTAAGTATCAATTCTTTCTCATCTGAAATATTTGTAAGTAAATCTCTTAGTAAATTGATTTCATCTGCGGATTTATTTCCCGATTCTTCTAGGAAATCTTCGATAAATTGTTTTCTAACGTCATCTTGTTTAATAGATTCTGCAGCCAAATCTTCTAGGTATAATACTTCAATACCTTCATTACGCATAGTTTCACAGAAAAAATCATGTTCTCTGATAGCATTTTCCAAGTAAGGAAGTTCGTCAAACAATAACTCTTCCATAAAATCAGGAGTCAAATTGTTTAATTCTTCTCCCGGTCTGTGAACTATTACAGATTTTAACTTATCAATCTCAGAGTAAATATTTGGTTTCAATATGTTGCCTCCTTAACTGATTTCCACATAAAATTATAACACATTTGTGAGAAAATTTAACACAAAAATATCGAAATTTTTTTAATATTAAAATATTTTTTGAAATATGTTAAAATTTTATATAAAATGAGGTGAAAAATGATAAAAAGAATTGCAAAAGAAAATGATATAGCAGAAATAATGGAAATTGTTGAAAATGCCAAAATATATATGAAAGAAAACAAAATAAATCAATGGAGCGAAAATTATCCCAATGAAGATGTGTTCTTGGCTGATTTGAAAGAAAATAGATTATACGTAGCAGAGATTAAAGGAAAAGTTGTAGGAATGGCTGTGTTGGTTTTGGATGGAGATGCGGATTATAAAAACATTGATGGAAAATGGCTATCTGATGGAAAATACGGAGTAATTCATAGAATCGCAGTAAACCCAGATTACAAATCGCAAAATGTAGCCAAAAATCTGTTGGATTTTTTTGAAAATAAATTAAAAGAACTAAACTACGATTCAATTAGAGTGGACACTCACAAAGACAACAAATCCATGCTAAGATTTATTGAGAAAAACGGATTTCAAAAATGTGGGATAATTTATATAAGAAAAACAGACGAGAGAATAGCATTCGAAAAACTACTGAAATAAAAAAAATAGCAAACCATTTGTATGAGGATTGTCCTTAAGTTGGTTTGCTATTTTTTAGTTACACGTAAAGATGTAAATCTTTTATTCTTTATAAATGACATTCATAAATTAAAGCATCTTCGTCAGGTTCTTCGTAATAATTTTCAACCATATCCATTTTTTTAAAGTTCATATCTTCAAAAACTTTTTGCATTTTAAAATTAGATTTTCTAGTCTCAGCTTTTATTCTTTTGAGCTTATTTATTGAAGCTATTTTAATTGATTCTTTTAACAATTCATGTGCTATTCCTTGATTTCTGTGTTCAGGATGAGTTGCAATGCTAAATATTTTAAGAAAATCTTTCTCAGAACACCAATTGTAAAGGCATATTAATCCAATTATTTTTCCATTTTCTTCATAACAAAGGTAAATCGTTCTTTTGTCATTTAAAACATCAATTATTTGTTCTCTTGACCAAGCTTCAAATGAAAAACACAAATTTTCAAATTCCACTATCTCATCAATCCTGTCAATTCCTATTTGTACAATCAATTTTATCACTCTCTTATAGTAGCCCTAAGTAGGTTTGCTATTTTTTATTATATGTTCAATTTTAAGTATCAATTTCTGCAAAAAACAAAGTATTAGTTTTTGTATCGTAGACTGCTAATATAAAATTTACGGATGAACGTTTTAAAATATTTTGACTCTTGTCTTCTTGTCTGTCAATCAACATATAATAACCTTCCGAAATTTCTGGAAAAAGCGATCTGGAATAATGATCTGTCACATAAGATGATGTTTTTTCATCTCCATACATCAAAGTTTTCGTTGTTTTATCCAACGGAAATTTCTTCCAGTTACTATCCGATTTTATCTGATTCAATGTATCGTTGCTATCAAATTCAAATGTTATAAATCTTGTTCCATCCCCCATTGCTCCATGATCATCGTATTTCATGATTTGATTTGCTTTAACTAATTTTAAGTTAAGTTCATTAGACTCTCTTGATTTGTCACTTTGCGCACAACTTACCATTAATAGTGAAATGATAATCGCAAATAACAAATATCCAATTTTTTTCATAATAAACTCCTTTCAAGATTATTATACAACAAACCTAATGCACAAAAATCTACAAAATTTTAAAGATTTGCACTAAAAAAGCACTTCTATTAAAAGTGCTATTTGAATATTATTCTTTTTTGAATGTTGTAGCTTACTATAAACATCAAAGCTTCAGTTATGATTTTTGCCACAAAAACTTTAATTCCTAAACCTGACAAAATTTTCAACACAATAGTATTCAAAGCTAGTATGAACACTACTAACGTCACGTATTTGATGTATTTTTTTAGGATTTTATCTTTATTTTTGAACACATATTTGTTATTCACATAAAAGTTAAACGTGCTTGACAATGCCCTTGCTATTATATTGGACAGCACCAAACTTTGTACGTCTAATTTGTAAACTAACAATAAAAAAGTAAAATAATCCACCAAAAAACTCAAATAACTTGACGCAGAAAATTTCAGTATGCTTTTGTAGATTTTGACTGAATCTTTTAGTGCATTAAAATGACTTGTTTCATTATTTTCTATATAAATAGTTTCGATAGGAACTTGCATTATGCTTTCAGAATCGAATTCGTAAAGCATATTCATTTCGTATTCGTATCTTTCGCCTTCGATTCTTATCATTTTATCAAGATTAGACGTATTAAAAGCTCTGAGTCCCGTTTGCGTGTCCTTGATGTATTTTGATGAACTAGAATAAAATACAAATCTTGTGATTGTATTGCCAAGCAGAGATTTAAGAGGGATTCCTCTTTTCAAATCTCTAACTCCCAGTATCAACTTATCCTTGTTTTTCTCAGAGTAATCTATTAATTTCAGAATATCTTCAACCAAGTGTTGTCCATCTGCATCACTTGTAACCACAGTCCCTGACGCTTGTTGTGCTTTCAAATATTTGAATGCAGTTTTAAGTGCAGCCCCTTTTCCCATATTTGTTTGATGCTCAAGAAGAACTATATTATTAAGTTTTGAAAAATCATATTCGCACGGACCGTCTTTAACCACAATTATATTGAGGTGGTTTTTGTTTAAATTTTCCACCAATTTTGTTAGTTTTTCATCTGGTTTGTACGCTGGTATTACAACGTAATTCATAATTCTCCTATCGTTTTTTATTCGCCATCTTCTGGTTCGTAATGAACTATGGATACAAATTTGCCGTTTTTATCTTGAATTTTTCTGATTCTTTTGTTAAATTCTAACCTCGTAAGCCACACTATTTTATCGCAACCCAAGCATTTTAATTTAATATCTGCTCCGGTTCTTAAAATCTCCCATTTGTTTTCACCACATGGGTGACCTTTTTTTAGTGTTACAATATCATTTACTTTATATTTCATCTTCATCACCTGCTACAAAATAACAATTCAAATCCATTGATTTTGATTTGGCTTTTTCTATGAATTTTTTGATAATTTCTCTTTGATACAAGTATTGAGATTCTGGTTTACAACTACCCCAAATCGTAATAGTCATGGAGTTTTTGTCCATTTTTGTAACGCCTATTAGTTCTGGTTTTTTTACAATATCTGAATACTCATCTACCAATTCATTAGAAATTTCATCTATGATCTCAGTATATTGATCCAAACTGTACTTGATTGGAACTTCCATTTTAACTTCAATTCTTTGGTTTTCTTTGGATAAATTTGTCACCGTGTTGATTTGACCGTTACTAATCATATGAATAGCCCCGTCAAATCCTCTTATTTTTGTAACTCTAAGTCCCAATTCTTCAACATTACCTTCAATCCCATTTATAATCACATGATCTGTGACTTTGAATTGATTTTCAAGAATTAATGCGAGACCACTGATTACATCTCTTATTATAAATTGTGCACCAAAACCAATAGCAACCCCACCAATTCCAGCAGTAGCCAGTATTTTGTCTGTTCGTATGCCGAATAAATCGAGAACAGTAATTGCACAGAAAAAATAAATTATATATTTGATGGTATTGTTCAACAGTTTGGTAACTGTGATTTGTCTGCCTTCAACAGATTTTCCCTTTTTCATTAATAATTTATTAAAGCTTTTAGTTAAAATGCTTACGACGATTTGCGTAAGCACGATAATTAGTAGGGATAATAAAATCTTGGCCAACAAATTTAGTTGACCAGCAGAATTATAAAATATTTGGTTGAATTTTTCAATATTAAATAGCATGAATTATTCTTTTACCTCATTTACAAAAATTACTCCATCTACTTTAAGATACGACCATATCTTAGCGATTGGAAGTTCTTTTTTCAATGCAATCATCTCATCTTTTTTATCTGGATCCAACATAATAGCTAATCCACAGCTTTCAGAAATTTCCCTTGGAGTAGGGATAGTTTTAATATCATATCCCATACTCACAAGTTTACTTTCTGTCATCATTGTAAAATTAACTGATGTAAAAGTTAGTAATATCTTTTCCATTATCTAATAATTACATTTCTGTCAGCTTTTGATAAAGTATCGTAAATCACATACATGTTAGTAACTTCGCCTATCAAAAGTTTTTCTTTTCTATCGTAGAAGTCCAAGCAAGCGCCACAAGTCATAATCTTTGCACCCTTTTCTTCGATTTTCTTTAAATCGTCGATAACTTCTGAGCCTTCAGTTGTCAAATGTATTCCGTAGTTGAAGAATAATAATGTACTAGGTACTTCGTCAGCTTCTGCTACAGAATAAATGTATGATTTAATAAGTGATTTGCCTAATTTTTCATCTCCATCACCCATTTTATCGCTTGAGAATGCTAAAACTAAATTACCGTTAGTTTCTTCAACCTTCTTTTCTGCTCCCTTTTCTTTTACAATAGTAGTTTCAAAGCCATAATCTGTTTCTACATAACTAAATTCGAAACCTTGACCATTTGCGTATTTTTGTAAATTTTCAACACAGTACATGTCGTCAACTTGTGTCTTAACTGTACCTTCTTCTAATTCATCAAATACATTTTTTGTCATAATAATTGGTCTTGGACAAACTTGTCCTCTTGCATCTACAATTTCCATAATTACCTAATCCTTTCTATTCTGTTATTAAATACTAAATAAAAATCATCTTCTCCTGTTATTGATTTAAGATCCGATGCTTTATATTCCACTAGTTTGGAATCCTCAAACATAAAATACCCATTTTGGTTATATAATATGCAGTTTTTATCATTAGAATATATTTTAAGTGAATCATCTATTTTAGATTGGCTCACCAATTTCAAATCCTTATCGTATATTAAAAGTTCTCCTGTTTTTGTAATTACATATACGTTTTTATCTGAAATCCCAACATCTTTTGTCCCGTCGAATGATTTCGATTTTGTAATTTTAGCTTTGTCAAAAACTTTGATATATCCATCAAACACTACGATTAATTTGCCCTCAACATATTTCATTCTAAAAATCGGCTTATCGATGAAAATATTTTTGTAAACGAGTCCCTTGTCATCGTACATGTAAATCTTTGAAAAAATTCTTCCGTCACGCTTTCCTATCGTGCTAAAAGCATAATTTGATTTATCCGACGCTATCAAGCTAGATACTTCGTCTTTCATATCAAAGCTTTCCAAAATTTTCATATTATTAACAATTGAAAATTCATTTTGTGTATCGACAATAATATGGTCTTTGTTTGCAAAAATATAAGAAATATCAGACTTAAAAGATAGCTTCGAATTCACCTTTCCTTTTGTATTATATTGCAACAAATCCTTTTTATCAATCAAATAAAGAAATTTTCCATCAAAATAATAAGGCTTTTTGTCGTCGTAATCTTGTTTTAGAATTAAGTTTTCATTTTGGTACATCAAAATCTTGTTATCGTAGTGAGTTACTACGTAATTCTTCTTCAATACGGTGCTATTTCCAGTGTTAATATTGTATACATTTTTTTTAGAAAACATCATCACTGCTAAGACGCATACAAGAAGAGCAACTATTGCTAGAAGAATATAGTTTAAGTTTTCCTTTATTTTATTCATTTTTTTCTCCAAAAACTTCAAGAACTTTCATTCTGGTATCGTATAGTTGTTCATCTTTTACTAAAACAGTGACGATATCTCCTGTTTTCAGTACACTATCTCCATTTGGAACGTATTTTTCGCCATTTGAATCCACTTCTGCAATTAAAGCATCTTTTGGAAATTCAATATCTTTGATTTTTTTATTGGAAACACAATTTTCATATCCAAGTTTTATATCAAACATAGTGAATTTGTCATTAACGCCTTTCCCAACAACTCTTTTGTTCAACATTCTCTTCAATAAAATATCGTAAATTGGTTCGAAATTTAATGCCATGCATATAAAATATGCCATGATTGAACAAAATGCCAACCCCAATAAATGAGTCATATTTCCATTCAATTCTAATACCAATACAACACTTAAAAGAGGGCTTCTAACAACAGCTGTCAAAACACAAACCATCGCAAGGACTACAAAATTTGACAAATAAACATCTTGTACAACGCCGAAAGCACTCATCAAATTAAAATAAAATAATCCAGTAATTCCACCTAGAACCAAAACTGGCAAGAAAATTCCGCCTTGAGTTCCAGTTGCATAAGATGTCGATGTCATAAACATTTTGAATAACAAAAGTATTATTAAAAGCAAAAATGAATGGTAATTATGTGTTGCCATGTTTTCTATAAATGAATGTCCGCCACCTAAAATATCTTTGTAGAATAATCCAACTACAGATACAAACGCAAAAAATATTGCTATTTTCAAATCTTGTTCAAGCTTAATCTTCGCAAATACATCTTGGAAAAACGTGATTGAATAATTAAATAGTTTCCCAACGGCGCAGCAAAGTATAATCATCGGAATAATCAATAAATAGTATTTTGTTGGCAGTGCATAGGTCATTCCAAACGAAAACACTGGTTTGATTTTGAAAACCCAAACTGCAATAACATCTGCAATAACCGCTGCTGCAAAACTTATTGCAACTACTTTTTTTGAAAAAGATTTGTGAAGTTCTTCCAATATGAAAACAAGACCTGAAATTGGTGCTGAAAAAGCAGCTGAAAGACCTGCCGCAGCTCCTGCAGTTAAATACAATTTCTCATCCGTTTTGCTTTTTCCAAATTTTTCTGATAGCCACTTAGCACTACTAGCTCCCAATTGAATTGAAGGGCCTTCTCTTCCCAAAGAAAGTCCCACTAATGAGGCAATTGCTCCTCCTACAATTTTGGAAACAGTAACTCTGAAACTATTTTGGTTAAATGCTCCGATAAGTTCTCCTTGAACTTGAGGAATACCACTACCACCAGAAAGTGGAGCCCATTTAAGTAATTTGCTAACCACAATTCCTAGGACAAATGATACTGCGATTATTAAAATAGCTCTTGGAAAGCTGTTGTTGGAATAAACGGCATTTCTAACCACTTCTAATTTACTTAACAAATATCTGTAAAAGACAGCCAGTCCTCCTGAAAATACTCCGATGGATAAACTTCCTAAGAAAAGCGAC
Organism: Finegoldia magna; assembly: GCF_003182075.1. Taxonomy (GTDB): domain Bacteria; phylum Bacillota; class Clostridia; order Tissierellales; family Peptoniphilaceae; genus Finegoldia; species Finegoldia magna. The sequence continues at coordinate 8,419 of NZ_QGTH01000016.1, read as the reverse complement.
ATAGAAGAGCCTATTTTAAACTTTTTTTTCATTAAATAATCACGCTTTCTAAAAATTCTCTAAATCTGTCGATATTATATGTAACTGAAATGTACGTTTCAATTCCCTCTCCTTCAATCAAATTATTTTCTTCATCAATTTTTAAATTTGTTTGTGCATAAATAAAATGATCTTTTTTGGAATATGCGTACAACAAGAACAAATCTTCAATTAGTTTTTCTGATGATTCATCAAACATTTCATTCAAAATATCAGTGTAATCATTTTTGTTAAATGTGTCATTTGTAATCATAAACACACTTTTACCATTTAATACATTCAAATCGCTGTTGTCTGATTTTACGTATTTATCGTACATGAAAATATCATCTAATGATTCAAGAGTCTCAGTGTTTTCTGTAAAAAATTCTGACAAATATTTCATGTTAGAGAAATTAAGCAAATCAATATTTTTAAAATCACCTAAAAATCTTGATAATACGACATCATTTTCACACATAAAATCTTTCAAAAATACAACTTCTACATCCCAATCCAAATTATCCATCAAATCTAGAACGTTATTATTTACATCAGATTCTATTGTGATTAAAGATATTTCAAAAATTTCTATATTATTCAAAATTACGAGTAAATCCATAGCTTGTGTACTAGATTCAAAATTCACCCACAATTTTTTATAGTCTTTTTTATTAAAATTTTCCATATTTTACATTTATCTCCATAATTTCTATATAATTAACATATATACTGTAATTAGTGGATAACCACTTATGTGTATTTTATTATATCAAAACACATAATATTTTAAAAATTAAATGGAGGAAAATATGGATTACAATTTAATTAACACAGAGTTATCTCAATTGTTGAGAGAAACTTATCGTAAAACAGACGCTTTATTGGCACCAATTTCAGATAAATACGGATTAACTATTATGAAAGTTAAAACTTTATTTGAATTAGGCAAAAATGATGATTTGACTATCGGTGATATCGGAGTTTTAGTTGGTATGGCTGGTGGAAACATCTCTAACTTGTGTAAAGCACTAGAAAAAGAAGGATATGTTTCAAGAAAAAGATCTGAAAAAGACGAAAGAATTGTTACTGTTCGTTTGACAGAAAAAGGAAAGAAAATCATCAACAATATCGTTGAAGAAATTTCTGAAAAATACAAAAAACAAATTAAATTAACTAACGAAGAATACAATAGTATTATCAAAAGTTTGAATTTATTAAACGAAAAATTAAATGTTGAATTAATGTAGTGGCACAATATGAAAGAAAACAAGCAAAATAAGAAGAAGATAATAATTTATTATCTTATAGCTATAGTTCTTTATGCTGTGGTCGCCGGCTTGCTTTTCCCTACTTTTTCAAAAACAAAAGAAGAAGAAGTACCTTACAATAAATTTATCGAAATGCTCGATAAAGGAGAAGTTAAAGAGGTAAAAATATTAGACACTCATATCAATTTCAAAGCAAAAGATAAAAACAACGTCATTTACAAAGCGGGTTTGATTAGAGACGAAAAATTAGTCGATCGTTTATTGGAAAGCAAAGTCCAATTTTCAAGCGACATTCCTAGTAAATATGCACCACTTTTATCAATTTTCTTGCAATTTATCTTGCCATTTATAATAATATTTGGATTCTTGCAATTAGCAATGAGCCAAGCTACTAAGAAAATGGGAGGCAACGCATTACAATTTGGTAAGAGCAACGCAAAAATTTACGTTGAAAGTCAAACTGGCAAGAAATTTACAGATGTTGCTGGTCAAGAAGAAGCTAAGGATGCTTTGTTGGAAGTTGTCGACTTCTTACACGATCCAAAAAGATACAACGAAATCGGTGCTGTTTTGCCAAAGGGTGTTTTATTAGTAGGCCCTCCTGGAACTGGTAAGACTTTGCTTGCACAAGCTGTTGCTGGTGAGGCAAAAGTTCCATTCTTTTCAATGAGTGGTTCAGAATTCGTTGAAATGTTTGTCGGATTAGGTGCTAGTAAAGTTCGTGATTTGTTCAAACAAGCAGCAGAAAAAGCTCCTTGTATTGTATTCATCGACGAAATCGATGCTATCGGTAAGAGACGTGATACTGCTGGAATTTCTGGTAACGACGAAAGAGAACAAACTCTTAACCAATTATTAAATGAAATGGACGGTTTCAGTGGGAATTCAGGAGTTGTTATACTAGCTGCTACTAATAGACCTGAAATTTTAGACCCAGCACTTACTAGACCTGGTAGATTTGACAGACAAATTCCTGTTGAACTTCCAGATTTACAAGGACGTATCGATATTCTTAAAGTTCACGCGCGTAAAATCAAAATCGAAAAAGATTTGGATTACAAGGCAGTCGCTTTGATGACAGCAGGTACAAGTGGCGCTCAATTGGCAAATATAGTAAATGAAGCTGCACTAAGAGCTGTTAGAATGGGAAGAAATATCGTAACACAAGAAGATTTGATAGAATCTGTTGAAGTTGTAATAGCTGGTCAACAAAGAAAAGGCACAGTTATAACTCCAAAAGAAAAAGAACTTATAGCTTATCACGAAGTTGGACACGCATTAGTTGCTGCAATGCAATCACATTCCGCTCCAGTTACTAAGATTACAATTATTCCTAGAACAAGCGGTGCGTTGGGCTATACAATGCAAGTAGATCAAGAAGAAAAATTCCTCATGAACAAAGACGAACTATTTAACATGATAGTTACATTAACAGGAGGAAGAAGTGCAGAAGAAGTTGTGTTTAATACAAGAACTACTGGAGCTTCAAATGATATAGAAAAAGCTACAAAAATTGCTCGTGCGATGGTCACTCAGTACGGTATGACTGACGAATTCGACATGATGAGTTTGGAAACTACAAACTCAAAATATCTTGGCGGTGGCAATACTTTAGCTGCAAGCGATCATAAAGCAGGTCAAATAGATAATAAAGTAGAATCTATAATAAAAGCTGCTCACGAAAAAGCTAGAAATATTTTAACTGAAAACATCGATAAACTTCACGAAATTTCAAAATTCTTACTAGAAAAAGAAACTATCACAGGCGAAGAATTCATGGAAATTCTTAATCTTGAAGATGAAAAGAAGCCTGAAATAGATGAAAACACAGTGAAAAAAGAAGAAGTAGACGATACTACAGTTAGCGATTTATAAAAACAAAAACATTCTCTATTTTGAGTTTTGCTCAATATTAGAGAATGTTTTTTGATTGTCATTTATAAAGTTTCTATTTTTTCTGTAATATTTTCCAAATAATTTGTTTCAACTTCACTTATTTTTCCAGTTTCAGTTAATTTTGAAATCTCTGGATTAATTGGAAGTTTGCAAACTGTATCGATATTTTCTTCTTGTGCAATTTTATCAACAGTGCTTGTTCCGAAAACTTCGATGTGTTTTCCACAGTCAGGGCATTCCAAGTAGCTCATATTTTCAACTAATCCTATGACTTTTTTGCCCATCATTTTCGCCATGTGCAATGCTTTTTTTACAATTATTTCAACAAGCCCTGATGGAGACATTGCTACAACAATTCCTTTAATTGGAATTGATTGGAATACTGTCAATGGAACATCACCAGTTCCTGGTGGCATATCCACAAACAAATAATCTAAATCTCCCCAATTTACATCTTGATAAAATTGTTTAACAACGCCCGCGATTACAGGCCCTCTCCAAATTACTGCATCATCGTCTTTTGGAAGCATCAAATTCATTGAGATAACTTTGATTCCATTAGATGTCGTAACTGGGTTGATGTAACCCTCAGCGTCAGCTGTCGCCTTTTCAGTTAATCCAAAATATTTCGGAATAGATGGTCCAGTAATATCACCATCCATGATACCAACTTTATATCCTTTTTTTGCCATTTCGTTTGCCAATAGACAAGTGACAAGGCTTTTTCCTACTCCACCTTTACCACTTACTATTCCGACGATGTTTTTTATATTACTTCCTGTATTTGATTCGATCAAAAAATTAGGAACTTTTCTTTCTGTCATAATTTCACCCCATTAAAAATTATACCTAAATATTCTCACATAATTTATTAATGTGTCAAGTTTTTGAAGAAATTCTTAATTTTGTCGAATAAATTTATTCTTTTACTATCATTATTATCTTGGTTTATAGTATTATTGCATTTTGAGTTAATAACTCTGTTATCATCATTAACTTCTGATTTTTGTTTTTCAGAATTTTCTTTTGCAATATTTATCAATATTTCTTGCGCATTCTTATTCTCAGTATTTTCAACTCTTGAGTATGATTTGTCCGGATTTAATTTTCTGATTTTAGTATCATCATCAAACATTATATCCATGAAATTCAATATTCTGTGCTTAATAAAATCATCGTAAATTGGAACTGCAACTTCAACTCTTTTTCTAATATTTCTAGTCATGAAGTCTGCCGATGAAATGTATAGTTTGCAATTTTCAGCCTTACCAAATTGATAAATTCTATGATGTTCCAAAAACCTTCCTACTACTTGATAAACATTGATATTCTCAGTTTTATCTTTTATACCTGGAACCAAACAACAAATTCCTCTCACCATCAAATCAATCTTTACGCCCTTACAAGATGCTTTCGATAGTTTATCGATTAATTTTCTGTCTGAAATGGAATTCATTTTGATTCTAATATAACCATCATCAGAAACCTTAGCTTTCTCTATTTGCTCATCGATTAATTTTTCTAGTCCAACTTGCATAGAATGAGGACTAACCATCAAATGTTTGTACTCACCATTCAAATTTCCTAACAAAAAATTATCGAAAAGCGCCTTAGCATCTTCCCCAATTTCGTCTCTAGTCGTCATATACGAAAAATCCGTGTATAGCTTTGCTGTTTTTTCGTTATAATTTCCTGTTCCAATTTGTGTTATATAAGAAATTTTTTCATCTTTTATCTTAGTAATCAGACAAACCTTAGAATGGCACTTGTAATGGTCAAATCCATAAATAATTCTACAACCAGCATTTTCTAACCTAGATGACCACAAAATATTATTTTCTTCGTCAAATCTCGCTCTCAATTCCATAAGAACCACAACCTCTTTGCCGTTTTCAGCAGCTTTAATTAGAGCTTTTGTGATTTCAGAATTTTTTGCCAACCTGTAAATCGTAATCTTAATTGAAACTACTGACTCATCTTCAGAAGCTTCATTCAAAAGTCTTATAAATGGGTCAATTGATTCGTAAGGAAAAGAAAGAAACAAATCCTTATCGTATACTTGCTCTATGACCGATTTTTCTTTTGATATCATAGAAGAATCTTGTGGAGAAAATTCTTCATAAGTATATTTTTGAATTACATCCTTTGGCATATCGTATACCAAATCAAACAAAAATCCACATCTCATTGGACTTTTTGTGACAAACATACGATGTTGTGTCAAATTCAAGTTTTTCAACAAAAAATCCTTAGTATCATCATTAGGAAATTCATTAATTTCGAGTCTCACAGGCCTCAATCTTTTTCTGAGTTTTATCATCTTTTTCATATAAGATCTGTAATCATCGTCTAATTCTAAATCTTCATCATCATATTCGATGTCAGCATTTCTTGTTACAGACAAAATGTATTTTGATTGACATTCATAATTATCGAATATTTCTTGACCAAATTCCCTTATGATATCCTCAATTAGAACAACTTTAGTGTCAGATAGTTTAAAGTACCTTTTAATTTTATCTGGAATTTGGATCAATCCCATAAATTGTTTTTTGCTCTTAGATTGAGAAGTCAGTTGAAACAAAACTACAATAGCTAAATTAGGAATTTGAGGAAATGGATGAACCCTGTCTACTATCTGAAAGCTCAATATAGGAGCAATCGTAGAATTAAAGTAATAATAAACAAGCCTTTTTTCTTTATAATCCAGATCATCTACTTTACAAATATTTACATTTTCTTTTTGTAAATCTTTTTTTAAATCTTCATAAACAGAATCTTTTTTCTCATATAACTTTTTAGATTCATCCATGATACAATCTAATTGCTCTTGTGCATTCATCAAAGTCTTATTGTCAATAACTTTCTTTTTCATATCGTTGATATCAGTAAGACTACCCACTCTAACCATGAAAAACTCTTCAAAATTAGTATCAAATATTGAGAAAAACTTCAACCTTTCAAATAATTCCACATTCTTTTCCGATGCTTCCTCAAGAACTCTTTCGTTAAATTTCAACCACGATAGTTCCCTATTTTGCGTAAACGAAATATCGTACATTTTATCCCCTTCCTAAAATTTTATGATAAACAAAACCTTCCCTAACTCCAGTCATGCTAATTCTAATAATATCTGCATAAAAATATTTAGAAATTCTATACAAAATAATCATTCCTGGAATTAATGTGTGAACCCTATCCGCCTTAACCTTTAAAATAAGTTTCATTTTTTCTCTATCAGGCATACTCATGAGTGTATTAATCAATTTTTTTAGTCCATCCATAGTAATAATCACATTACCAGACTCTTTATCATAAATTTCATTGTATAATTTCAAACAAGCACGAGCTGTTCCTCCGACCGCACACACGATATCGTGTTGTACTCTGTTAAGATTATTAGATGCAAGCATTAATTTAATATCATCTTCTAACAATTTCTTCTCATCATTTGTCATAAACAAATTTTTTGAAAAATTATCGAATGCTACAAGCGATCCGATATTTAAACTTGAAGTTCTAACAACTTTTCCTTGTTCGAAAACTACGATTTCGCTACTTCCTCCTCCTATATCAGTAAGAATTCCACTTTTTGAATCAATTCCCGCACCTAAAAAAGATAACTTAGCCTCTTCTTCTCCACTTATTAGCTCAATATCCATTCCAACTTCTGTTCGTACCCTCTCAATTATCTCTCGTCTATTAGAAGAATTTCTAATTGATGCCGTAGCAATTGCAAAGGTTTTTGAAATATCTTCGAAATTTGATATTAAATTCTTGAATTCATTTAAAGTATTGATTAGTTTTTGAATGCCGTGCTCATTCATGACACCTTTTTCAATGAACGATGCTAAAGATGCTGTGGACTTTTCATTAAAAAGATTTTTGACAGAATCTTTAATCACCTTATATACTGATAATCTTATTGTATTTGAACCTATATCTATGACTGCATAAATCATTAATAACACCTCTTTACTTAATTTTACTATATATTATCTGTTTTTCTAAGTGTTTTACAATAAATTATCAAATTGCTTACATTAATTTTGCAAATTATATAATGATTTTTACAATCTATGTTTAAAATTGCAAAACCGAGGGTATAAATAACACTGTAAGAAATTATGATTAACAAGGAGGTATTATATATGGGAATTTTTTCATGGATTATAGTAGGAGCATTAGCAGGATGGATAGCTTCAAAAATAACTGGTAATGATGCAAGTATGGGAGCAGGTGCTAACATTCTTTGCGGTATTGTCGGAGCTACAATTGGTGGCTGGGTAATGAGCATTATCGGAAAAAGCGGAGTAAATGGATTCAACCTTTACAGCATTTTAGTTGCAATTTTAGGTTCAGTAATATTATTATCTATTATTAATGCTATAAAAAAGAAAAAATAAATTGAATTTTCTGTAGTATGTCAGTTTTGGCATACTACTTTTTTGTTTCCTTTAATACAGTAATTATAATAATTATCTGCTTGATATTTGAAAATTCTTGTATCATTGTTAACTATGTAAAAATTTGACAAATTTAAATTATCATATTATAATTTAACAATATGATATATGGAGAGTTGTCCGAGTTGGCCGAAGGAGCATGATTGGAAATCATGTAAACATTCACGTGTTTCAAGGGTTCGAATCCCTTACTCTCCGCCACGCACTAGATGGGGAATTAGCGATGCCCTGTAACCTGCAATCGCTACAGCAGGATTGAATTCCCGAGCGCGGGATTAAAAGTGTTGGTATGAACTTAAAAAGTGGTGTTGAGAAGTGGGTCTCACGCAACAGGAACCTGTGAACCTGGTCAGGATCGGAAGGTAGCAGCCATAAGCAGTTATTTCTGTGTGATGTGAGGGTGCCTATTTTGAGCTAACTATTAGGAATCGCCTCCGCTTTTTCTAACAGACTCGGGTGTGCTTACATATTTACCAGATTTATCTGGTAATTTTTTTGCATTTTTTTAATACAATTCACTTTTTAATTTTCTTGTTTAATTTTCAAGTTTTGAATACTTACTTTTTAAATTCCCATTTATTTTCTAATATTCCAGATCAAATTCTTATCATTTTACACAAAAAGACTACATTTATTCTTCAATAGAATTTTAGGAAAATAAAAAACACCACTTTGACCTGAACCCGTAAACACGGAATAATTTAATAATATTTTAAGCGGAATGTAATCTGTACATAACAGGGGACATTCCGTTTAATTTTGTTTTAA
>NZ_QGTH01000015.1 GCF_003182075.1 Finegoldia magna | reverse complement strand
AAGGATTATGGAGGAGTTCCCGAGTGGCCAAAGGGGACGGACTGTAAATCCGTTACTTTATGTTTCGGTGGTTCAAATCCACCCTCCTCCACCAATTAAATTTTACAAAATAATAAGATTAATTACCTATATGCGGGTGTAGCTCAGTGGTAGAGCCCCAGCCTTCCAAGCTGGTTGCGAGGGTTCGATTCCCTTCACCCGCTCCAATTAAGCACCTATAGCTCAGCTGGATAGAGCAACGGACTTCTAATCCGTGTGCCGGAGGTTCGAATCCCCCTAGGTGCGCCAATAATAGTGGGGTGTCGCCAAGTTGGTAAGGCACAAGACTTTGACTCTTGCATTCCACAGGTTCGAGTCCTGTCACCCCAGCCAATATGGTTCATTAGCTCAGATGGTAGAGCACCTGACTTTTAATCAGGGTGTCCCGGGTTCGAGTCCCGGATGAGCCACCAAATGTGGAGAGGTATCGAAGTGGTCATAACGAGGCGGTCTTGAAAACCGTTTGGGGGCAACCCCGCGTGGGTTCGAATCCCACCCTCTCCGCCATTTTAAATTACTTTATTTAGGAGAAATACTCAAGTGGCTGAAGAGGCTCCCCTGCTAAGGGAGTAGATCCTTAACGGGATGCGAGGGTTCAAATCCCTCTTTCTCCGCCAAGAATATATGATTTATTCTTGGGCCTTTAGCTCAGTTGGTTAGAGCGCCCGGCTCATAACCGGTAGGTCCCGGGTTCGAGTCCCTGAAGGCCCACCAATTTATTTCTTGATTTATTCAAGAAATATTTTTTTATAATGTTGAAATCATTTCCTAAATAAAGTACGTGCCCAGATAGCTCAGTCGGTAGAGCAAAGGACTGAAAATCCTTGTGTCGCTGGTTCGATTCCGGCTCTGGGCACCAAGGGGATTAGTTCAGTGGTAGAACGTCGGTCTCCAAAACCGGATGTCAGGGGTTCAAGTCCTCTATCCCCTGCCACAACTATACGGCTTGTTTCTATGTTGTTATTAGACATTGAATCAAGCCGTTTTTATGTTTTATATATTTAATGTACGATTATAAAATGTAACAATTTTTTGTGAGATTATATATTTTCAGTGTAAGTAAAATTTATAATACATAAATTATGTATTGTTTTATAAAAAACTATAATGTAAATTATAGTCATAAATGATAGGGTATAGAGGTTTAGTTTAATTGGTAAAATCTCAGACTCCGAATCTGAAGGATGAAGGTTCGATTCCTTCAATCTCTGCCATATAGAAAAAGGTAGCTTAGTGCTATCTTTTTTGCATTAAAAAACCTGCTTAATTAAGCAGGTTTGAGTTTTCATTTGTGTTCTTATTAATTTTGTTTTGGGTTTGACTGACCACCATCAGATTTTTTTTCACTAGGATCTATTTCTCCAGGGATAATATTGCCATTTTTCTTATCAATTTCATAAGATTTACCTTTTAACTTTACGTTTTCGCTTGCTGGAACTTTCGGTACACTTTTGATATATTCTCCTTTAACAAGGTCATCCAAATTTCCAGGTAAGTTACCATTATTATCTTGTTTATAACTTTCCAGAGCTGTTTCCAAGACTCTTACATTTGCATTGTGGGCAGTTATAGCTGCTTTTTCTTTTTGGTTTTTGTAGACAGGGATGGCTATTGCTATAAGTATTGCAAGGATAGCTAATACAACCAATAATTCAAGTAATGTAAACCCTTTTTTCTTATTTTTTAACGTTTGTAGTTTCATAATTTCCTCCAGTTATTTATTATTCTGCTTACTTTTATTATAATCAAAATTAAGGATTATTCAATACAAATAATTAAATATTTTAAATCTCTTCAAAAATTAAATTATTAGCCAAATTCCTATAAAATACAATTAGTGGGCCTGATAAAAATCCTAAAAATATAGTTCCTATTCCTATTTGTTCTCCAAATAATAGGCCAACTACAATGCATATTATGTCTAATACGATCCTTGTATACTTATATGATAAATCTCTTTTAACTATATTGTTCACAACATAGGGCATAGCGTCATAAGCACTGGCACCCAGGTCAGCTTCCAAATAAATTCCAACTCCTATACTCATAATATTTATTCCAATTATCAACAGAATAAAGTTCACCCAAAATTTGTCCGTATCCATAAACTTTAGTAGCATGTACGAAAAATCAGCACTGTATCCTACAGTCGCCATATTTATAACTGTTCCAAGTCCGATAGATCTTCTGTGGCCAATAAAAACTATAACGATTAATATGAAATTGGTCACAGTAATTACAGTTCCAAAATCTTTATTCAAAAAGTCTGAAAATCCACTATTCATAAAGCTAAGAGGATCTACACCTAATTTTGATAGTCTGAGTATTCCGATACTAAATCCAATTATTAAGTTTCCTAATATTGCAAACAATATTTGTTTTGTCTTTTTATTCATTAAAAATCTCCGTAAGTGTGTATTTTATTAATTTTTTAATATTATCATAAATAAACTCTTCATTTACGACTAAAGGGTAGTAATTGTTTATTAAATTATAATTGTTGTCCATACTTGTCATTGTGCATTCTACAAAATCATCATCAATGTATCCTTCATGCAAACTCAAACATAAAGTTATAAACATTCCTTGTGATTTGATTTGAGTTGATTCATACATGGCATCAATTTCCATTTTATTATTAGTAATCAAACTAATTTCTAAGTTATTTTTTAATTTTTTAACATCATACAACAAATATCTAACGGTTTTTGAGTACATATCAAAAGTATCACATTTTTCCTCAAAAAACTTTATCATATAATTGTACAATTTTATCTTAAAATTCATGGATGTTTTAGCAAATTCTATTAATTCATCTGAAATACGATTTGATTTTGAAATCTTTTTGTATAGTTTCACTGATTTTGATTTATCATCTATGTTGATATCGAATAATTTTGCTGCTAAGTCTTTTGTTTTTAGTGATGTGAACAAGTTTTTGTAGTAATTTCCAATTAATTTTTGCAAAGAAGTGTAATTATTAATTACATCCCAATCTGTATATTTGATTATTTTACTATTAATAAATTTGATATCAAAATCACTAAAACAGATAATTTGTTTATCCTGAATGATTTTATAGACTGATTTTATGATTTTTTCTTCAGATTCATTATTTTTTGAGTAGAAATTATAATATCTATCATTTGTAAAGATATTTATAAGATAAATATGGTTTTTGTGAGGATCAATTCCTGTTGTTTCTATATTTATAATAGCCTGATTTTCATTCATTTTATCACCATTTCCATTATACTATTATTTTGGTAAATTTTCTCTACATGTTATAATATTAGTATGATTTTAAATAGAAATGAAGGGATATAATGATATATTTAGACAATGCTGCTACTACGAAAGTGTCAGAAAATGCGGTAAAAGAAATGGTTAATGCAATGACTGTTGATTTTGGGAATCCTTCAAGTTTATACGATTTTGGAATGAGAGCGGAAAAGCTTGTTACTGATTCCAGAAATTCAATTGCAAACTTATTAAATGTTAGACCAGAGAATGTGTTCTTTACATCTTGCGGAACTGAAGGTAATAATATTTCTATTAATGGAAGTGTTACTAATGATAAAAAAGAAGAATTTATAACTACAAATATAGAACATTCTTCTGTGTTTAAAACTTATAATAAGTTGAAGGAAAATAGGACAGTTCATTTTGTAAATGTAAGTGATGATTTTAAAGCTGATGATATCATTGATTTAATAAATGAAAAAACACGTTTAGTTTCAGTTATGCATGTTAATAATGAAACTGGAAAAATTCTTCCAATTACAGAATTGGGCAAAAAAATTAAAGAAAAAAATCCGAATACTTTGTTTCATGTAGATGGGATTCAAGGTTTTGGCAAGATTAAATTGGATATTAATGAAGCGAAGATTGATTTCTACACAATTAGTGGTCATAAGATTCACGCTCCAAAAGGGATTGGTGCGATTTTCATAAGAAATCCTGAAAGAGTGAAGCCTCTTATAATAGGAGGTTCACAAGAATCGGGAATTTCACCTGGAACCGAAAATGTAGCGGGGATTGTGGCTTTAAAATGCGCTAGTGAAGAAGTTTTTTCTAAAATTGATGAAACTTACGACAGATTATACAAGATGAAGTCATATTTGATGAATGAATTATCAAAAATTGACGGTGTGTATTTTAATTCTAAGCTAGAAGGATATAGTCCATACATTACGAATGTGTGCTTTAATTACATTAAGAGTGAAGTATTGCTACACTATTTGGAACAAGATGAAATATACATTTCTACTGGAAGTGCATGCAATGGTTCCAAAAAATCGAGAATTATACAAAGCATTAACACTCCTGATGAGTTTTCAGATGGATGTATAAGAATTTCATTTACAGATAATACGCCTGAGAATGTTTTGGATGTGTTTGTAGAGAAATTAAAGCTTAGATTAGAAGATATTAGAGATATTATGAGGAGATAAATGTTAGATTGGTATATTTCGGTTAGTTTTGGAGAACTAACATTAAAAGGAAAAAACAGACACACTTTTGAGAAGCGTGCAATAAGTAAGATTCTAGATGCGATTTCTGATTATAAAATTGAAGAATACTATCAAGAACAAGGTAAGTTGTACATCAAGGCTGATGTCAATGATTTTGATGAAATTATAGTTAGAATTAAAAAAGTTTTCGGGATTGTGTACATTAGTCCTTGCATAAAATGTGAAAAAACGGTTGAAAGTATGCAAGACGGGGTATTAAAGATATTAGAAGGTAAAATTATCGAAGATAAACTCCAAACTTTCAAAGTTGATGTTCACAGGGTTGATAAAAATTTTGAACCAAAATCTCCAGAATTAAATCCACTTTTAGGTGGTACTATATTAAAAAAATACGGAAATTATGTTAAGGTTGACATCAAAAATCCTGACTTTTTTGTTTATGTAGATATTAAGGATAATTGTTATGTTTACACGGATAGAATAAAAGGTTGGGGTGGTCTTCCAATTGGTAGTTCTGGAAGAGGTTTGTTGCTATTATCTGGTGGTATAGATAGTCCTGTGGCTGCTTTTCTTATGGCGAAAAGAGGTGTTCGTGTGGATTGTTTGCACTTCCACAGCTACCCATTCACAAGTCAAAGAGGTTTTGAAAAGGTTAAGCAATTAGCAGAAGAAGTTTCGTATTATACTGGTAATATTAACTTTTATTCTGTGAACTTGCTTCCAGTGTACAAAGCTATCACTAAAAACTGCAAGGAAAGAATGATGACTATCATTTCTAGAAGATTTATGATGAGGATTGCAGAAAGAATAGCAAATGAAAACAAAATTGACGCTTTGATTACAGGAGAAAGCTTAGGTCAAGTTGCAAGTCAAACTATTCAAGGAGTCTCAGTAATCAATGAAGTTACAAGTCTACCTATTTTAAGACCTTTAATAGCAAGTGATAAAACAGAAATCATAGAAATTGCAAGGGAAATTGGAACGTATGAAACATCGATTTTACCTTTTGAAGATTGTTGCACGGTGTTTACACCAAAAAGACCAGTCACAAAACCAAGAATTTACGATGTCAAAAGAGAAGAAGAAAACTTAGATATTGAAGGCTTGGTTCAAGAATGTATAGATAATATGGAATTAATTAAGATTAGACAATAGGAGGAACTATGAAAAAAGCAGGAGTTATTATAGGTATTATTGTTGTGTTAGCATTATTATTAGTGCCACAATACAACGGTTTGGTTCAATCAAAGGAAGATGTGAACGAAGCATATGCACAAGTTCAAAACGTTGTTCAAAGAAGGGCGGATTTGATTCCAAACTTGGTTAACACAGCAAAAGGATTTGCAAAGCACGAAGAAGATGTATTCATCAAAGTATCTGAAGCTAGAGCTGGTGTAAAAAATGCCAAAGATCCAGAAGAATTAGCAAAAGCAAATGATGAATTGACAAGTGCATTAAACGGTATGAATGTTGTTGTAGAAAGATATCCTGAACTAAAATCAGATACCCACTTTACACAACTTATGGATGAATTAGCAGGTTCAGAAAACAGAATCGCTACAGAAAGAAAGAATTACAACACAGTTGTAAAATCATATAATCAAAAAGTTAAGAGATTCCCAACAGTAATATTTGCTAGATTAATGGGATTCAGCTCTGAAAAATACTTTGAAGCAGATGCTTCAGCACAAAAAGCACCACAAGTTAACTTTGAATAGGACAAATAAATAATGAGAAAGCAATATAGATTGATATTCTCATTTGTTTTAGCTTTTTTATTAATTTTTAATGTAAATGCTTTTGTCCAAGATTTGCCGAAATCACCGGATACTTTTTATCTTGATGAGATGGGTGTGATTAGCCAGGAAGTTAAAGATAAAATAGTTAAGACGAATGTAGAACTTGAGCAAAAAACAGGTTCACAAGTACTTGTTGTAACCTTAAAAGATTTAAAAGGAAGAGATCCGTTTGATTATGGCGTTGATTTGTTTAACAAATGGAAAATCGGAGATGCCACTAAGAAAAACGGGGTTCTGATTTTATTGTCACAAGATTTAAATGAACCTAAGGGTCGTAATCGTCATATCAATATCATTACAGGTTATGGAATAGAAGGAAGACTTAACGATGGTAAAGTCGGAAGAATAATTGATGAATATATGCTAGATGATTTAAAAGACGGAAATTATTCTAACGCTTTACAAGAAGGATTCAATGCAGTTGTCAGTGAAGTTGCTGCTGAGTATGATGTTGAATTAACTGGAGATTTTGATAAATATCAAGAAAATTTAAACAGAAGTTCAGACCAGCAACTTACAAACACTATTGCTAGAATTATAATATTTCTGATTATTCTGTACATTATATCAAGAAGTAATCGTAGAAATAATAGATACAGAGGCAGAAGACGTGGTGGTACAATATTCTTCCCTGGATTTGGAGGAGGATTCGATGACGATGACTTCGGCGGATTCGGCGGAGGTTTTGGCGGCGGATCTTCTGGAGGATTCGGTGGATTCTCTGGAGGAGGAGGCTCATCCGGAGGCGGAGGAGCTGGAAGAAGCTTTTAATTAAATTTATCAAATACTCTCAATTAATTTTGAGAGTATTTTTTTGCGAAAACTTAGTAAAATATTTTTAACTTTTTGTTTAGTTTTATATGCTTTTATGTTATAATACTTTTGGTTTAATATTTTAAGTAAGGAGATAGTAATGGAAATAGGAGAAAAAATAAGATCATTGAGGTTAAAACTTGGATTGACCCAAGAAGAATTGGCAGAAAGGTCTGATTTGACAAAAGGTTTCATATCACAATTAGAGAGAGATTTGACAAGTCCTTCTGTAGATTCACTTAATGACTTATTAAATGCATTGGGAACTGATATGGCAACTTTTTTTATGGATAAGCCTACGGTAAAAGAGATTTTCACGAAAGACGATTATCAGTCAAGTGAAGATTTGAGCATGAATTCTACTATTACATGGCTGGTTCCAAAATCTCAAGTCAACACTATGGAGCCTGTGATAATTACACTTGATCATAATGGAGAAACAAAAGAATATACTCCATTTGAGGGCGAAGAGTTTGGATATGTGATTGAAGGTAGCTGTAACATTTATCTAGACAACGAAAAATTTAAGCTAAATAAGGGTGATTGTTTTTATACTAAGTGCAATAAAACTAGAATGTTAGAAAATAATGGCACAAAAATCTGCAAGGTGATATGGATTATGTCACCACCAAATTTTTAGGGGGAATGTTTAATGGATAATATCATTGAATTAATCGGTATTAATAAATCTTTTGAAGATGAACATATTTTAAAAGATTTGAATCTTTACATTAGAAATAAAGAATTTTTGACATTATTGGGACCGTCAGGTTGTGGTAAAACTACGACTTTGCGATTAATTGCTGGATTTGAAACTCCAGATACTGGAAAGATTATTTTTGAAGGAAAAGACATCAGTCATATTGCACCTTATAAGAGAAATGTGAACACGGTTTTTCAAAAATACGCTCTATTTCCTAATATGAATGTTTTCGAAAACATCGCTTTTGGTTTGCGAATCAAAAAAATGAACGAAAAATTAATCAGAGAAAAAGTAACAGAAGTTTTGAAACTTGTAAATTTGTCTGGTTTTGAAAAAAGAAAGATAAATAATTTGAGTGGTGGTCAACAACAAAGAATTGCTATAGCTAGAGCATTGGTTAATGAGCCAAGTGTTTTGTTGTTAGATGAACCTTTGGGTGCATTGGATTTGAAGTTGAGAAAAGGAATGCAAAACGAACTCAAAAATATTCAAGAGAGAATAGGAATTACATTTGTTTATGTAACACACGATCAAGAAGAAGCTTTAACTATGAGCGATACTATTGTTGTTATGGATAATGGTGTAATTCAACAAATAGGAACACCAGAAGATATCTACAATGAACCTAAGAATGAGTTTGTAGCTAAATTTATTGGCGAAAGTAACATAATTGACGGGGTATTTTTAGAAGATTGCATGGTAGAATTCTCCAATCATAAATGGAAGCGTGTGGATAAAGGATTTAAGAAAAACGAAAATGTACAAGTAGTTATTAGACCTGAAGATGTGGAGATAGTTGCTCCAGATAAAGGACAAATTAAAGGGACAGTTATTAGCGACAGGTTCAAAGGAATTCACTACGAAATGTTTGTGGATACTGGAGATTTCAAATACAAGGCACAATCAACTATCAACAAACCTCAAGGAAGTATTGTAGGCATTAACATTGATCCTGATAATATTCATATTATGAAGAGGTGCGACAATGAAGCTTAAGAAATTATCCATTCCTTATGCTATTTGGATATTATTTTTCATTGTATTTCCCTTGTTTCTTATAGTTTATTATTCAGTTACAACTGGATCATTGAGAGATTTTTCCAATCCACAATTTTCGCTGGAATACTTTCATAGATTTTTTACATCAAAATATGTAAAAGTGCTTTTGAATTCAATAAGGTTGGCTTTTATTAGTACAGTGATTTGTTTGTTGATAGGATATCCAACAGCTTATTTTATCAGTAAAGTAGACAAAAAGTACAAGGCTGTGTTGATGCTTATGATAGTTATTCCAATGTGGATGAATTTTTTGTTGAGAACTTATGCGTGGATTATTTTAACTGGTAAAAACGGGATAATCAACAGTGTGTTGATACATTTTGGTTTTTTTCCAATAAAAATGCTTTACACTGAAGGAGCTATTTTAATGGGGATGGTTTACAATTTCTTACCTTTTATGATACTTCCTATTTTCTCAATACTAGACAAATCAGATTATTCACTAGTAGAAGCAAGTTACGATTTGGGAGCATCTAAGTTGCAAACTTTTTTGAGAGTAGTGTTTCCGATGAGTTTGCCTGGAGTTATTACGGGAATTACTATGGTGTTTATTCCTGCGATATCTACATTCGAAATATCTGCATTGCTTGGTGGTAACAAATACAATTTGATTGGTAATATAATTGAGCATCAATTTAGAATAGCAGGAAACTGGCATTATGGTAGTGCGATTTCTGTTGTTTTGATAGTTATGATTTTAATTTCATTAGCTTTTACAAATGAGAAAGGAGAATAAAATGAAGGAATTTTTTAAGAAATTTTATTTGGCATTGGTATTTCTATTTCTTTACGGACCAATTGCTGTATTAATGGTATTTTCATTTAATGATTCTCGTTTGAAAGGAAGCTGGGTAGGATTTACATTCAAATGGTACAAGGAATTATTGCATAATGAAGAAATCTTGTCTTCATTTAAAACCACAATATTAATTGCGATATTAGCCACAATAATTGCAACAATTTTAGGGACAATAGCAGCGATAGGAATTTATTATTTGAGAGGTTACAAGAAAACTTTGCTTTTAAATATGAATTATCTTCCTGTTTTAAATCCAGATATAGTGACAGCAGTAAGTTTGATGGTAATATTTAACTTGATGAATTTTCCATTCGGATTTTTCACGATGTTATTGTCACACATCACATTTACAACTCCTTATGTAATACTTGCTGTGTTGCCAAAATTATCGCAAATGAATAAATTCTTGCCAGAGGCCGCAATGGATATGGGAGCAACTCCTTTTTACACTTTGAGAAAAGTTGTGCTGCCAGAAATAAAAACAGGAGTATTTTCAGGAAGCTTGTTGGCATTTACACTTAGTATTGATGATTTTGTAATAAGTTTTTTTACTACAGGTCATGGCGTGTCAAACTTATCCGTTACTGTGTACTCTATGGCAAAGAAAGGGGTAAATCCAGCAATTAATGCGTTGAGTACCATCATGTTTTTAGTAATGGTTATTCTATTATTGATTCTTCACAAGAGAACAAATCTATTGGAGGAATTGTAAGATGAAAAAAATTTTATTATTCTTATTAACTATATTGGTTTTAACTTCTTGCTCTAAAGATGATTCAAATGTTTTGTATGTATACAATTGGGGAGAATACATCGAGCCAGCTTTGATAGAAAAGTTTGAAAAAGAAACCGGAATTAAAGTAATATATGATACTTTTGAGCAAAATGAAGATATGTACATGAAAGTAAAAGAGGGAGGGAATAATTACGACGTTGTAGTTCCTTCAGATTATATGGCTGAAAAAATGATAAAACAAGGAATGCTTGAAAAAATTGATTACAGCAAAATTTCAAACTTCAGATACATCGATGAGAAATTTAGAAATTTGGATTATGATCCAAAAAACGAATATACAGTTCCATATATGTGGGGAACTGTGGGAATTCTTTACAATAAAAATAAAGTAAAAGAAAAAGTGGATAGCTGGAATATTTTGTGGGATGAAAAATACAAAGATAATATCATAATGATGAACTCCACTAGAGATACCTTGGGAGTAGCTTTAAAAAGGTTAGGGTATTCAATGAATTCTAGAAATGAAGTTGAGTTAGAGAAGGCAAAAGAATCATTGATAAAACAAAAAGATATTGTACTTGCTTATCTTGTAGATGAAACGAAAAATCAAATGGTGAATGAAGAAGCGGATATTGCAGTAATGTATTCTGGTGATGCAATCGTCGCTAAAGGTGAGAATGAAAACTTGGAATATGTAATTCCAAAGGAAGGCTCAAATTTATGGTTTGATACATTAGCTATTTTGAAAAATGCAAAACACAAAGAAAATGCCGAAAAATTTATAAATTTTTTGACAGATCCTGAGAATGCAAAAGTTAATGCAGAATACATTGGTTATTCTCTTCCATCTACAGAAGCCAAAAAACTTTTGGATAAGGAAGTTCAAGAAGATGCTACAGCCTACCCAGATTTATCAAAGCATAAGAATATGGAAATATTTAAAGATCCATCAGATTTTGTAGAAAAATACGATGATATATGGGCTGATATAAAAGCAAATTAACCTAGAAAGTGCAAGAGATTTACTTTTGCACTTTTTCCATTTGAGATTGAATAATAAACGGATTTTTCATATAATATGAGTAGTTAAGAAATTGGAGGAAATATGTTTATAGAAATATTAAAAGTTATTCTTTTAGGAATTATTGAAGGAATAACAGAATGGTTGCCAGTTAGTTCAACTGGTCATATTTTATTATTGGACGAATTTATCAAATTGAACATGTCAGATGCTTTCAAATCAATGTTTACCGTTGTAATTCAATTGGGAGCAATCTTGGCAGTTGTAGTAATTTATTGGAACAAAGTGTGGCCATTTAAGAAAGGTCAAACTCATTTGATATCAATTAGTAAAAGCAAAATGATAATGTGGGCAAAAATAATTGTTGCGTGTATTCCAGCGGCTATTATTGGTATAAAATTTGATGATTTTATCGAAGAACACTTTTATAATTATTTTGTGATTTCATTAGCACTAATAATTTTCGGTATTCTTTTTATTATAATTGAAAACAAAAACAAAGAATCACACAAAAAATTAGTCGATAGTATTGATAAAATTACTTACAAACAAGCTTTTATTGTAGGATTATTTCAAGTAATTGCAGCGGTGTTCCCAGGAACTTCACGTTCTGGAGCTACAATTCTAGGTGGTATTGCTATAGGATTATCCAGAACAATTGCAGCTGAATTTACATTTTTCTTGGCAATTCCAACAATGTTTGGAGCAAGTTTACTAAAACTTGTGAAATTTGGATTTAGTTTTACAGCAATGGAAGCATTCGTGTTATTATTGGGAACTGCAGTAAGTTTTATTGTATCTGTAATCACAATTAAATTCTTAATGAATTACATCAAAAACAATGATTTCAAAGTGTTTGGTTATTACAGAATTGCTCTTGGTGTATTGGTTCTAATTTATTTCGGACTAATCAGATAGTTGTGATATAATAATGTGGAGGAATAGTTGCAATTATTCCTAAATGAACATTAGAAAACATAGACGAATATATATTTGAAAAAATAAGTTGTAGCGACTTATTTTTTTATTGATACATAAGGAGTTATGATGAATTTAGATAATTTAAATGACAGACAAAGAGAAGCAGTCGAAAATACAGATGGTCCTATGTTGATATTGGCAGGAGCAGGAAGTGGTAAAACAAAAGTTTTGACTACGAAAATTGCATATTGTTTGGAGAAAGGATTGTGTTCAAAATACGAAATTTTGGCAATTACCTTCACAAACAAAGCTGCCAAAGAAATGAAAGAAAGAGTTGAAAACATCTTACAAGAAGACGTAGACAGCATGTGGATAGGAACTTTTCATGCCATTTGTTCTAGAATATTGAGAGTAGAAATAGAAAGAATTGGTTTCGAAAGAAACTTTACAGTTTATGACAGAGCAGATCAAATATCTCTTGTAAAAGAATGTTTAAAGGATATGGGAGTAGATCCTAAAAATATCGAAATCAAAAACGAAATCAATACAATTTCTAGATTAAAAAACGCAGGTGCTACAGAAAAAAATATCGACAAAGAAGATTTTGATATAAGTTTAAGCACTTTTACTATGGAATTATTCCAAAAATACGAACACAAATTAAAAAGATACAATTCGTTAGACTTTGATGATTTGATTGTGAAGACTAATTTGTTGTTCGAAGAAAATACCGACTTGAGAGAAAAATATTCTGAAAGATTTAAGTACGTGTTTGTCGATGAATACCAAGATACAAACGATACTCAGTACAAGCTTATCAAAAATTTGGTTTCTAAAAACGATAATATTTGCTGTGTAGGAGATTCTGACCAATCAATTTACGGTTGGAGAGGAGCAAACATACAAAACA
Source organism: Finegoldia magna (assembly GCF_003182075.1). GTDB lineage: Bacteria > Bacillota > Clostridia > Tissierellales > Peptoniphilaceae > Finegoldia > Finegoldia magna. The sequence continues at coordinate 43,130 of NZ_QGTH01000015.1, read as the reverse complement.
TTCAAAACTTTGAAAAAGATTTTAAGAATGCAAAAGTTATTTTATTAGAACAAAATTATCGTTCAACACAACCTATCTTGGATTTGGCAAACACTGTGATTAAAAACAATTCACTTAGAAAAGATAAAAATTTGTGGACTGCAAAAAATGAAGGGGATATGCCTATATATAGGAGAATGTATTCTGATTTAGATGAGGCAGACCAAGTGGTTCAATGGATTGAGCAAGAAAGATATCGACAAAATCCATACGAAGAAATGGCGATTTTGTACAGAACTAATGCACAATCAAGACTCTTCGAAGAAAAATTGAATAGACTAGGAATTCCTAATAGAGTTGTAGGTGGATTGAAATTCTACGATAGAAAAGAAATCAAAGATTGTGTTAGTTATCTTAGAATTGTTGAAAATTTGAATGATAATATGGCATTAAATAGAATTATCAATGAGCCGAAAAGAGGAATTGGCAAAACAACTATGGATAAGTTGTTGCAATATTCTCAAGCAAGAGGAATTAGCATGATGGAATACATCAAAAACACAGATCTTCCTGATTTTTCAAATGTTACAGCAAAAAAACTTCAAGAGTTTTATTATTTAATCAAAAGCTTTCCAAAAGACGATTTGAATGTTGCAGAACTTATGGAATATATTTTGGATAAAACAGGATACAGAGAGAATCTAGAAAAATCAACTAATAGAGATGATAAGACAAGGTTGGAAAATATTGACGAATACATTTCGTCTTTATATCAATTTGTTCAAGATAATCCTGATAAAAACTTGAGAGAATATTTGGAAACATCTTCTTTGATGACTGATTTGGATAAAACAGATGACAATACTAAAGGTGTATCAATGATGACAATCCACGCGGCAAAAGGATTGGAGTTTGATGTTGTATTTTTCACTGGGCTAGAAGAAGGTACTATTCCATCAAGAGTAGATGAAGATGTAGAAGAAGAGAGAAGATTGTGCTACGTGGCAATCACAAGGGCAAGGAAAAAATTGTACATTACAAGTGTACAATCGAGAAGAAGATTTAATGAATTTCAAACAAAAGCTGAATCGAGGTTTATAGAGGAAATGGAAAATAAATATAAAGACGAATCTCCTAATAAAGAGGTTAGTTTTAGAGAATCGTTCAACACAAAAGTAGTTGACGATTACAGGACAGAAGCATCAGCTTCAATCACTAAAAAACAAAATACTGTTACTAAAAACAATGAAAAGTACAGAGCTGGAGATAAGGTTTCACACAAAAAGTTCGGAACTGGTGTAATCGTTGGAATTGTAGAAAAAGACAATGGAGATGAGTTGACGATTAATTTCGACAAAAAAGGATTGAAGAAGCTAAATTCATCACTAGCACCACTAACAAGGGTTGAATAATGGAAAAGGAAGACAGAATAAAATATTTAGTAGACATACTAAATAAATACGCTTTTCATTATTATACTTTGGACGATCCTTTGATTGAGGACTCAGAGTACGATGTTTTGTATGATGAGCTTGTAAATCTTGAAAAAGAGACGGGAATTATTCTACCAAATTCTCCTACAAATAGAATTGGTGGAGAAGTTTTATCGGGATTTGAAAAGCATGTGCACTTGAATACTTTGTACAGTTTAGGAAAAGCGCAAAGCAAAGAAGAAGTTAGAAATTGGGTCAATAAAACCATTGAGTTTGTAGAAAATTACAATAAAAATCATGTAAATAAATTGCCAACTGTTGAATTTTATGTAGAATTTAAGTTTGACGGTTTGACAGTAAATTTGACTTATGACGGTGGATATTTGGTAATGGCTACTACAAGAGGTAACGGCACTATCGGAGAAGTTATTACAAGCCAAGTGAGAACTATCAATTCAATTCCATTGAAAATAAAAGACACACGATTGATGGAAATCCAAGGCGAAGGAGTCATGCCACTTTCTTCATTAGAAAAATACAATAAAACTCATGAACCAAAACTAAAAAATGCTAGAAATGCAGTAGCAGGAGCTCTTAGAAACTTAGATCCAGCGGTAACAAGAGAAAGAAACTTGGATGCTTATTTCTACAATGTAAATTATTTGGAAGAAAACGGGCTTGAAACTCAAGAACAAATGATGAAATTTTTGAAAGATAATTATTTCAAATTGTATCCATACGAAAAACACGCTACGTCATTCGAAGAAATTTCAGGATTTATTGATGAGATTTTTGAATTAAGAAATGAAATTGACGTGTTGACTGACGGTGTGGTAATTAAAGTAAATGATTTTAAAACTAGAGAAAAATTAGGCTACACTAATAAATTTCCAAGATGGGCAATAGCTTACAAATTTGAACCTGAAAGATTTACAACAATTGTCAAAGAAGTGGAATGGAATGTTGGAAGAACTGGAAAAGTAACTCCGACGGCTTTGTTGGAACCTGTAGAAATTGGGAATGTAACTGTAAAAAGAGCTACACTTAATAATATTGACGATATTGAAAGAAAACAAGTAAGATTGAATTCAGAAGTTTTCATTAGAAGATCAAACGATGTAATTCCAGAAATAATGGGAGTCGTAAATCCTGAGCAAGAAGATACCAAAGAAATTGAAATCCCGCATTACTGTCCATATTGTCATAGTGAATTATTTAGAGATGGAGTCCATATTTTCTGTCCAAATTCAATGAGTTGTACTCCACAATTAGTTAAGAGAATGGTTCATTTTGCAAGTAGAAATGCAATGAATATCGACGGATTAAGCGAAAAAACTTTGGAAGTTCTTCTTGAAAAATTAAACATCACATCAATTGAAGAAATTTACGATGTAAAAAAAGAGCAGTTGTTGCAATTAGAAGGATTTAAAGAAAAGAAGAGCCAAAATCTTATCAATGCAATTGAAAAAAGCAAAAATGTTGATTTGGCTAATTTCATCTTTGCATTGGGAATTCCTGAAATTGGTGAGAAGACGAGCTTTGAATTGGCACAAAAATATAAAAGCTTTGATAATTTGAGAGAAGCGAAGTTTGAAGAATTAATTCAAATCGAAGATATTGGAAATGTAATTGCAGAAGAAATCGTAGAATTTTTCCATGACGAAACTATTTCTCATTCTATTGATTCACTTATATCAAAAGGAATTAAAATTAAAAACCCTGAAAATATTGAAAAGAAATTGGATAATTTAACTTTTGTGTTGACGGGAAGTTTGGTGAATTATTCTAGAAAAGAACTTACAGATAAGTTATCAAATTTGGGGGCAAAAGTTTCATCTTCTGTATCCAAAAATACTGATTATGTGGTGTATGGAGAAAAAGCTGGATCCAAACTTACAAAAGCGAAGGATTTGGGTGTAAAATTAATGACAGAAGATGAATTGAATTCATTCTTAGACAACTTATAAATTTAATTTATTTATGATAAAATTTAATCATGAATTAAAAAGGAGTTAGTATGATTAATCGAGATGAAGTAGTAAAAATCTATGATTTGGCTAACCTAGAGTTAACTGAAAACGTGGATGATTTATATGAAAAATACAATACTGTATTGGATTTTGCAAGTATGATTATGGAATGTGATACTGAAGGTGTGGAATACTTAGAATTTTTGCCACAATATCACAGCATACTTAGAGAAGATACACCAAAAGAATCAATTCCAAGAGAAGTTGCGTTAAAAAATGCAAAATCTCGTGAGTATGGTTATTTTAAATTGAAGAAAGTGGTGGAATAATGATAGAAAATCTTAGAAACAAATTTGTAGAAAATCCTGAGAGTTTAAAGGACTTCTACAATGATTTGGACAAATTAATAGAATCAAAAAAAGATTTGAATGTGTTCATAACTTACGACAAATCATTCGTTGACCAACAAGTTGAAAAGCTAATTGAAAAAGCAAAAAACAACGAAAAGCTGGGAAAAATGTTCGGTGTTGCAGTAAGCGTCAAGGACAATATCAATGTAAAAGATTTGAAGATGACTTGTGGATCAAAGATGTTAGAGGATTATGTTTCAATTTATGATGCCACTGTAATCAAAAAATTAAAAGAAGAAGATTGCGTTATAGTTGGAAAAGTTAATATGGATGAATTTGCCATGGGATCTTCTTCTGAAACAAGTTATTTTGGACCTACAAAAAATCCTGTAGACACAAAATTAATCCCAGGAGGTTCTTCATCAGGATCAGCTGCCAGTATCAAAGCTGAAATGGCTGTTGTAAGTTTGGGAACTGACACAGGCGGATCTAGCAGACAACCAGCCTCTTGTTGTAATGTCGTTGGATTTATGCCAACTTATGGTTCTATTTCTAGATTTGGAGTTCAATCAATGGCAAATACTTTGGATGAAGTTGGTATATTATCAAATTCTGTTGAAGATATAATGGATACTTACAATGTAATTGCAGGTCACGATGACAATGATATGACTACAATTCAATCTGAAGTAAATGTTCAAAAGAAAAATTATGATTTTAAGGGCAAAAACATTGCAGTTGTTGATTTGAAAAAATATAGCAAAGATAAAACAGTTATCAAAGAATACCAAGAAATATTGGAGATTCTAAAAAAATTAGGTGCCGATTTAGTAGAAATCGACTTTGAATATTTAAAATACGCAAATGCGCTATACAACGTAATAGTTACTAGTGAAGTGTCATCTAATATGTCAAGATTTGATGGAATTAGATATGGATATTTGACAGATGATTATGAAAATACAAGAGATTTATTCGTTAAGGTAAGAAGCGAAGGATTTGGCGAAGAAGTTAAGAGAAGAATTGCTATGGGAACTTTTTATCTAGCAAGTTCCAATGACCAAAAAATTTACAAACAAGGTTTAAAAGTTAGAAATCTACTTTCACAAGAATTTAAAAATATTTTCAAAGATTTTGATTTCATTGCTACACCTACAATGACAAGCTTACCTTACGAATTAGACAGTAGAAAAGACGATCCATTGGCTGTATACGATTCAGGTATTTTCAATGTAATTGTAAACTTGAGTGGATTGTGTGCTATTTCAATTCCTTACAAATCAGGAATATCAACTAGTTTGCAACTAATTGCAAATAGTCACGACGAAGAAAATTTATTGAATGCAGCTTTAGCGTTTGAAAGGAGATAGCATGAACTTAAAAACACTTATAGGATTGGAAATTCACGTTGAATTATCAACTAAAACTAAAATGTTTTGTGGTTGTAAGAATGAATTCGGACAAGTTCCAAACACAAATGTATGTCCGATTTGTTTAGGTCATCCTGGAGCACTTCCTCACATGAACAAAGAAGCTTTAAGATACGCTATCATGGCAGGACTAGCTTTTGATTGTGACATTGCTAATGAATTTAAGATGGACAGAAAAAAATACTTCTACCCTGATTTAGTTAAAGGATATCAAATCACGCAAGAGGACCAACCACTTTGCACAAATGGATATATTGAATTAAAATCATCTACTAAAGGTAAAAAAGTTAGAATTAGAAGAATTCACATAGAAGAAGATACAGGTAAATCAATCCACAACGAAAGTGGAAACACTTTAATGGATTATAACAGAGCGGGAGTTCCACTAATTGAAATAGTTAGTGAGCCAGATATGAGCACTCCTGATGAAGCCAGAGAATTTTTAGAAACTTTAAGAGAAAGAATTAAATATTTGAAAATATCAGATGTTAAGATGAGTGAAGGATCATTGAGATGCGATGTTAACATCAATGTTTACGATGAAGATTCTGATTTTAAAACTAAAATTTCTGAAATCAAAAACTTGAACTCATTCAAATCAGTATCAAAAGCTTTGGTTTATGAACAAGAAAGACACATCCAATTGGCAAAAGAAAATAAAATCGGCGAAAAAGAAACCAGAAGATGGGATGAGGACACTCAAACTACAATAGTTATGAGACACAAAGAAGAAGGAAATGATTACAGATTCTCAGTTGAAGGAGATATTCCTAAAACTTATGTGGAACAATCATATATCGAGGAAATCAAAAATAATTTGCCTGAACTTCCACAAATGCGTAAAGAAAGATTCATGAACGAATACAAGATTGATGAATACGACGCTGATATTCTTACAAGAAATGGATACTTGGCTGACTACTACGAAGAAGTTGTAAAAATTTCTAATGATCCTGTTCAATCTTCGAATTGGTTATTGGGAGATGTACTTCGTCAAGTAAATGAAAATGAAATTGAAGTAGAAGAAATGAATATGTCTGCTGAAAATTTGGCAAAATTGATTAAACTTTCTTCAGCTAAGAAAATAAATAATCAAACTGCAAAAAAAGTTTTGAGAGAAATGTTCAATGAAAACTTTGACCCAGAAGTTTATGTCAAAGAAAAAGGATTATTACAAGTTGATGACGATAATTTACTACAACAAATAGTGGATGAAGTCGTAGCAGAAAATCCAGAATCAATCGAAAGTATTAGAAATGGAAAAGATCGTGCTATAGGTTTCTTGGTTGGTCAATGTATGAAAAAATCAAAAGGTAAAGGAAATCCTCAAAAGTTCAATGAATTAATCAAAGAGAAAATCTAATGAAGAAAATATATTTATCTACAGGAAATAAAGGAAAAGTTTCTGAAATAAAAGAAATACTTTCTGATTTAAACTATGATGTGTATTCCAAATCCGAATTGGGTATAAATGAAGATGCAGTAGAAGATGCAGAAACTTTGGAAGGCAATTCACTTATCAAAGCTAAATTTCTAAAAAAATATACAGATGATATTGTAATGAGTGATGACACTGGGCTTTTCGTAAATTCTTTGGATGGAAGACCTGGAGTATACTCTGCGAGATTTGCAGGCGATGAGTGCGACGATAGTAAAAATCGTCAAAAACTTTTATCTGAATTGAAAGACAAAGAAGATAGAAGTGCTTATTTTGAAACTGTGATTACAATCATAGATTCAAATAATGAAATTCATCAAGCTAAAGGTAGAGTAGAGGGCAAGATTTTACTTGAAGAATGTGGAGAACATGGTTTTGGTTACGATAGTATATTTATGCCAGATGGTTACGATATAAGTTTTGCACAAATGGAAGATTTTGAGAAAAACAAGATTAGTCACAGGAAGAGAGCTCTCGAAAACGCCAAAATCATCTTGAAAGGTTTAAATGAAAGTAGCAATAATTAGTGGTACACATAACAAAATCACAAAGGTTTATGACTATTTATTTGATAAAGAAATTGACATCATCGTTCACTTAGGAGATGTGTGCGATGATGCAATTTTACTTGAAGATTTATTAAAAGTAGAAGTCATTTATGTAAAAGGAAATAACGATTTTTATGTTGCTGGTGGTGAATATGACAAGGTTATTAGAATTTCTGATAAAAATATTTTCATAACACATGGGCATAAGTACAATGTATCTTCAGGAGTGACAAGATTAGTCGAAAAGAGCAAATCTTTAAATTGCAAAATGTGTTTGTATGGACATACGCATAGGTATTTTAATGAAACAATTGATGGCGTTTGGGTTATCAATCCAGGATCTGTAACTTATCCAAGAGATGGTCAAGCTGGATTTTTAATATACGATACAAAAAAAGAACAAATAGAAAGGATACTTTTATGAACGTTTTAGACATTAAAGAACTTAGAGAAGATTTAGGTAAAAGAATTATCGATGGTGTAGAAAAATTAGGCAGAGAAGTTAAAGTTGCAACTGTAAGAGTTGGTGAAAATGCAGGAGATATTTCTTACGAAAAAGCTGTAAAAAACAACTGCGCTAAGTTGAACATAACTTGTGATCAAATAGTTTTAGAAGAAGGAGAAAATGAAAAATTAATCCAAACTATCAAAGAACTAAATGAAACACACGACGGTATATTGATGTTTAGACCATTAAAAGATAAAAAATTGGAAAAAGAAATTCAATATATAATCGCTCCAGAAAAAGATATCGATGCGATGGGAATGGTTAACTTAGGAAAAGTTTTGGCAGCAGAAGAAGATGCATATTATCCAGCTACAGCTAGAGCTGTTGTTGAAATAGTTAAATACTACAACTTTGACGTTAAAAACGTAGTAATCGTAAACAGATCATTAGTTTTAGGTAAACCACTTTTCAATATGCTTATAAAAGAAAATAAGACTGTTACAATGTGTCACTCTAGAACAGAAGACATAAAATCATTTACTAAAAACGCTGATTTGGTTGTAACTGCAGTTGGAAAAGCTAAAATGTTTGATGATTCTTACTTTACCGAAGATTCTTATGTAGTAGATGTTGGAGTTAGCTTGGATGAAAACGGAAAATTATCAGGCGATGTTAATCCAGAAGTTAACGTAAAAGTATTGGCAAATAGCGTTGGAAAAATCACAACAAGAGTATTATTGTTGCAAATGGTTGAAGGCGCTTTGAATAGACAATAATTTTTATCCCAAAAACCTCTTTATCAATTAAGATAAAGAGGTTTTTGATTGCAATAAACTAAAAGTGTATAATAGATTAGGTGATAATTTTGAAAATAGGCGCAGTAATAATGGCAAGTGGTTTGTCCAAGAGAATGAAATCTGACAAATTAATGCTGAAATATAATAATAGATTTATTTTTGAATATATTATTGATTTGGTAGCAAAATCAAACTTTTGTGATAGAGTTGTCATTACGAATAATTCTACGATAATAAAATATTGCAAAAAAATCGGAATCAAAACTATTAATAATCCGAACAATGAAATTGGACAAAGCGAATCAATCAAATTAGGAGTCAAATATTTCAAAGAGATGGATGGGATTTGTTTTCTAGTTTCTGACCAGCCATTATTAACAGAAATTTCAATAGAAAAATTAATTAATTCATTTGAAAAAAACAAGATTTGTCAATTGAAGTTTAATGATAAAGTTGGAAATCCTGTAATTTTCTCCAATAAATTTTTCAATCAATTATTGTCACTGAAAAACGATGAAAAAGGTTCAATAGTTAAGAACAAGAATTTGAATGATGTAAAATATGTAGATGTAAATTATGAAAGAGAACTAATGGACATAGACACGAGTGAAGATTATGAAAGGATTTTAAATGCAGAAAATTTGTTTAGTTAGAGGCGCAGGTGATATAGCCACAGGTACAATTCAAAAACTTGTTCGCGCTGGGTTCAAATGTGTTGTTACTGAAGTTTCAAATCCAAGTAGTATAAGAAGAAAAGTGTCACTTTCTGAGGCGATTTACGAGAAAAAAACAGTTGTAGAAGATATAGAAGCTGTTTTGTGCGAAAATTTAGATGAAATTGGGCAATACTTAGAACGATACAATCCCGTGATAATAGTAGATCCAAAACTTACAATATTAAATAAGATGAAATTTGATGTAGTGGTGGATGCTATATTAGCTAAGAAAAACTCTGGATTAAAAAAAGAAATGGCTGAGATTACGATAGGATTAGGCCCTGGTTTTGAAGCAGGTGTTGATTGCGATATTGTGATTGAAACTATGCGTGGTCATGATTTAGCAAGAATTATCGAACAAGGATTCGCAAAGAAAAACACAAGTATTCCAGGAATTATTGATGGATTTTCCAATGAAAGAGTTATATACTCTGATTTTGATGGTCAATTTACACATATTAAAAGTATTTCAGATATTGTTAATAAGGAAGAGATTATAGCAAAAGTCGGAGATAATTATATAAGAGCGACTTTAGATGGCGTTATACGTGGAATGATTAGAGATAATTTTGAGGTCAAAAAAGGACTTAAAATAATTGATATTGATCCGAGATATGAAGAAGTAGAAAATTGTTTTACAATTAGCGATAAAGCTAGAGCAATTGGTGGGGCAGTTTTGGAAGCGATTATGATGTTAGAAAACAGGAGAGAAAAGTATGCAAAATGATGTTTTGTTAGAAATGTATAAGTCTTTGGAAGATGGATATAAATGTATGATGGTGACATTGTTTAAAAATAGAGGATCAGTTCCTGGTAAACAAGGAAACATTATGGCTGTTCGTGAAGACGGAAAAACTTTTGGAACTGTAGGAGGTGGTGCTATCGAACACCAAGTAATCAAAGATTCTATTGAAAACTTAAAAAAAGATAGTGACTTCGAATTTGATTATGTTCTTAATGAGGGAGAAAAAGTTAGTATGAGTTGTGGAGGTAGGGCTAGTGGATTTGGTAAAGTGTTTTTTCCTAAACCAACTTTGATTATTTTTGGAGCTGGTCACTGTTCTCAAAAACTAGCCAGAATTGCAACTTTAACAAATTTTGAAGTCATAGTTGTTGATGATAGAGATGAGTTTATTTACAACGAAGATTTTTCTAATATAAAAAAATATATCAATAAAGAAATCGAAGATTCGATAGATGATTTGAGATTTACACCAGATACTTTTATTATATCTGCAACTAGAGACCATAAGCACGACGAAGAAGTTGCCTTTAATATTTTGAACAAACCCCATAAATACTTCGGAATGTTAGGCTCAAGGAAAAAAGCAGACACGTTAAAACGAAATTTGATAGAAAAAAATGTGGACAAGAGCTTAGTCGATAGTATTAATGTTCCAGTAGGGCTTGATATTGATGATGGATCTGTAGAAGAAATAGCTATTTCGATAATGTCTCAAATTTTAAAAGTTAAAAACGGAAAATAATTTAAACAAAGCATGACTTACATCAAAGTCATGCTTTTGTTTAATTTATTTATTTTTATTTTGGCAATCCGGACAGACACCTCTAAATTCAAGAGTATGTGAGTCAATTTTGAAACCGGTTTTGTTTTCCAAATCCGTCTCTATTTTTTCGACAGGACAATGATCGATAGGAATGATTTTGCCGCAAGATTCACAAATTATGCTGTGTTTATGTTTTTTGCCTTTTAATCTGTAGTATGAAATACCATCAATTTCACATACAATTTCAACTATTCCTTTATTTTTTAATATTTTTAAATTTCTGTAAATTGTAGACAAATTGGATTCTTCTTTCTCCTTAAAAATCTCATACAAATCTTCTGCAGATATAGGTTGTTCTGTTTTGTCTAAAATCGATATTATAAGTTTCCTTGCTTTTGTGATTCTTAAACCATTGTTCAACAAGATTTCGTTTTTCATATTATCACCTATCATTATTATATCATTTTATTATGAAATGTTTATGAATATTTAAATTTTAAATTTGGAAAAATGCTACAATTTGTCAACTTTTTCGTTATTAATATCTAAAATTTCACAGATTAGTGGTATAATATATAGTTAGTGAAATAAGGAGAGTTGTTTATGAACATTTTATTTTCACCACCTGATATTTCTGATAAAGAAATTGAAGAAGTGGTAGACGCATTAAAATCCGGTTGGATTACAACTGGACCGAAAACCAAACAATTAGAAAAAAACTTACAAGAATATACACAATCAAAAAAGACTTGTTGCTTTAATTCAGCAACTGCTGCATTGGAATGTGCGCTTAGAATTTTGGGCGTAAATGGAAAGAAGGATGAATGTATTACTTCGGCTTACACTTATACTGCAAGCTGTTCAGTTATAGATCATTTGAATGCTACGATTAAATTGGTAGACGTTCAAAAGGATTCCTACTTTATGGATTATGATAAATTATATGATTCCATAAATGAAAATACTAAGGCTATTATTCCAGTTGATATCGCAGGAGTTCCTGTTGATTACGATAAAATTTACGAAATAATTGAAGCTAAGAAATCAATATTCAGACCTTCAAATGAGATACAAGAATCTTTGGGAAGAGTTGCTTTGATTTCTGATAGTGCACATGCTTTAGGTTCAACATATAAGGGTAAAAAAATTGGATCATTCCAAGATATTGCATCTTTTTCATTCCATGCTGTTAAAAACTTTACTACAGCTGAAGGTGGAATGCTTGCTATAAATATTGGTGATGTAGATAAGATTTACAATGATTTACAATTATATTCCTTACATGGACAAAACAAAGATGCATTAGCCAAAACAAAATTAGGTGCATGGGAATACGACATTAAAGGCCTTTATTACAAATACAATATGCCTGATATATTAGCGGCAATTGGTCTTGCACAATTAGAAAGATATGACGATTTATTGGCTAGAAGAAAAGAAATAATAAAAATGTATAACGATGGTTTAGATAATACCTCAATAAGTTATTTAAATCATTTTGGAAAAGATTATACAAGTAACGGTCATTTGTATTTAACAAGAGTTGAAGGTATAGATGAACAAACTCGCAACGATATAATCGTCAAGATGGCAGAAAAAGGCATTGCTACTAATGTTCACTACAAACCAATTGCAATGATGACAGGATACAAAAATCTAGGATTTGATATCAAAGATTATCCTAATACTTTTGAACAATACAAAAACGAAATAACATTGCCGCTTCATACATTATTGTCAGATGATGAAGTAGCATATGTAATCGAAACTTACAAGGATATAGTTAGTGGTAAATAATATGGACAATCGAGTAGATGAAATCCTTAAAAATAGCAAATTTAATCTTTTCATCAAAAGATTATTTGATATTTTAGCATCTTTATTTGGAATTTTGGTTATGGCAATCCCAATGATTATAATTTCCATTGCTATAAAATTAGATTCAAAAGGTCCTGTGTTTTTCAAGCAAAAAAGAGTTAAGAAAAATAATAAGGACTTTACAATTTTGAAATTTAGAACGATGGTTGTGGATGCTCCAAAATTGGGAATGGCAATAACAGTTGGAAACGATCCTAGAATAACGAAAGTAGGAAAGTTTTTGAGAAAAACTAAATTAGATGAGTTTCCACAATTGTTCAATGTATTGGTCGGAGATATGAGTTTTGTTGGTCCGAGACCTGAAGTTAGAAAGTACGTCGATATGTATTCTGATTCGGACAAAGATATTTTGAAAATTAGACCAGGAATTACGGATTTGGCGAGTATAAAATACAGAGATGAATCAGAAATTTTGGACAAATCTGACAATCCTGAAAAGACATATGTTGAAGAAATTATGCCTAATAAAATCGAACTAAACAAACAATACATTGAAAATATTAATTTATTAAATGATATTAAAATAATTCTTCAAACATTGAAGATTTTATAGGAGTTTTATGAATATTTGGATTATAAATCATTATATTGATGTTCCAGGGAAGGGTAGATATTTAAGACATTATAATTTTGCAAAAGAATTACAAAAAAGAGGACATAATGTTACTTTATTTACAGCATCTACTACACATGGAACAGATTTAAATGTGATTAATGATGAAAAAAAATATAAAGAAGAAATAATTGATTCCTTGAAATTTGTATATATTAAGGCAAAAAATTACACTGGGAATGGTAAAGACCGTGTAATTAATATGATACAATTCTATAAAAACCTATTATCAGTATCTAAAAGGTACTCTGGGGTTGATGTTGTTTATTGTTCTGCACCTCATAGTTTAACTTGGTTAGCTTCAAGGAAAATAGCCAAAAACAATCACGCTAAATTAATTTGTGAAACAAGAGATTTATGGCCAGAAACTTTTATAGAAATGGGTAAATTCAGTAAAAATCATCCTGTGGCAAAAATTCTATATGCTATTGAGAAATCTGTGTATAAGTCTTCAGATGCTTTAATATTCACAATGGAGGGCGGAAAAGACTATCTGAAATCAAGAGGAATTAATAGAGATAATGTATTTCACATAAATAATGGAGTTGTACTAGAAGATTTCAATGAATCAATAAAAAAATATCATTTGGAAGATGTAGATTTAGATGATAAAAATATCTTTAAAATTGTTTATACAGGCGCTTTAGGACGAGCAAATCAAGTTGATACTTTGATTGATGCAATGAATAAACTTTCTGATTATGAAAATATAAAACTTATTGTTTATGGGAAAGGTGAATTTGAAGCAAGCCTTATAAAAAAAGTTAGAGAAAATTCACAAAAAAATGTTGTTTTTAAAGGTTCTGTTGACAAAAGATATGTACCTTCTATAGTTACAAGATCAGATTTGAATGTAATTACTGGACAAGATATTAATTTATATAAATATGGAATGAGTTTTAATAAACTATTTGAGTATTTAGCTGCAAACAAACCTATATTATCTAATTTAAAATGTAATTATGATATTATTGAAAAATTTAACTGTGGTAAGACAGTAAAAAGTGGTTCTGCAGATGCTTTAAGGGACGGAATATTGTACTTTTATAATTTAAAAGATATTGATTATAAACAATTTTGTGAAAATTCTAAAGAAGCAGCAGCAAATTATGATTACAAAATTTTAACTGATAAATTGGAAGATATATTTAAAACTTTAAATGGGGGATTTTAATGAATATACCATTGTTGAATTTGAAAAGACAATATAAGAACATTGAAGAAGAAGTAAATACAAGTGTATTAGAGTGTTTCAAAAATGCACAATATATAATGGGTGAAAATGTTAAACAATTTGAAAAAGAAATATCTGAAAAAATTGGTGTAAAACATGCAATTACAGTTGGAAATGGAACTGACGCTTTGATTATAGCGTTGAAGTCTTTGGGAATCAAAGAAGGAGATGAAGTTATAACTACTGATTACACTTTCTTTGCAACTGCTGAAGCTATAAGATTTGTTGGAGCTACACCTGTATTTTGTGATGTTGAATTGGATACTTATAATATCGATCCTTCTCAAATAGAAGAAAAGATTACAGACAAAACAAAGGCAATTATTTGTGTTCATTTATTTGGAAATGCATGTAAAATGGATGAAATAAATGATATTGCAAAAAGACATAATTTGTATGTTGTTGAAGATGCAGCACAAGCAATTAATTCACAATATAATGGCAAAAATGTAGGTAATTTAGGAGATGTAGCTTGTTTCTCATTTTTCCCTACAAAAAACTTAGGATGTTTTGGTGATGGTGGAATGATCACAACTAATGATGATGATTTGGCAACTATTATAAGAGCATTGAAGGTTCACGGTAGTGGCGAAAATGGGATGAAAGCTTATGCTATATTAAATGATGAAGAAGTTGAGGTTGTGGAACAAAATTCAGGAGATAATACTGTTTACAATCCATTGAAATACTATAACTATTTAATCGGTCACAATTCAAGATTAGACGAAATCCAGGCTGCTATTTTGAGAATTAAATTAAAGCATTTAGACGAATATACAGAAAACAGAGGAAGTATTTCACACGGATACATCGAAGCTTTAAAGGATACTTCATTGGTAATGCCAACAGAAACTGAAGGCGGAAAGCACGTTTTCCATTTATTTATTTTACAATCTGAAAACAGAGAAGAAATAGAATCAAAATTAAAAGAAAAAGGCATCGCTACTGGAACTTATTACAAGGTTCCTATGCATTTACAAAAAGCTTTTAATGATTTAGGATATAAGAAGGGAGATTTCCCTAATGCGGAATATCTTTCAGAAAGAACTTTTGCTATTCCATTGTTCCCAGAAATGAACGATGAGGAAAGAGAATATATTATTAATTCTATAAAGGAGATAGTATAATGGACTTTTTTGCTCATGAGTCTTGCTATATAGATGAAGAGACAAAGATTGGTAAAGGTACTAAAATTTGGCATTTTAGTCATGTGATGTCAGGTAGCACTATTGGAGAAAAATGTAATATTGGTCAAAATGTTGTTATTTCTCCAGATGTTACGCTTGGTAATAATTGTAAAGTTCAAAATAATGTTAGTGTGTATACTGGTGTTGTTTGTGAAGATGGTGTGTTCCTAGGACCTTCTTGTGTATTTACAAATGTTATTAATCCAAGGGCTTTTATTGAGAAAAAAGATGAATATCGAAAAACAACTATTAAAGAAGGCGCGTCTATTGGCGCCAATGCGACTATTGTTTGTGGAAACACAATTGGCAAATATGCTATAATTGGAGCAGGAGCAGTTGTTACAAAAGATGTCGGGGATTACGAAATTGTAGTAGGAAATCCAGCTAGACATCATGGATATGCATGTTCATGTGGAGAAAACCTAAAAAGAGTTTCCCTCACAGATTATATATGTGAAAAATGTGACAAGAAATATTTATTAAATGATTATAAATTGAGTGAGGTATCAAATGAATAATTTAAAAGAAGAATTATTGGGAAAAATCGAAGATAAATCTCTAGTAGTAGGGGTTGTGGGATTAGGTTATGTAGGATTGCCATTAGCAGTTGAAAAGGCAAAAGCCGGTTATACTGTTATTGGATTTGATGTACAACCTGAAAAAGTTCAAATGGTTAACGATGGAGTTAATTATATTGGTGATGTTGTTGATTCAGAATTAAAAGCTATTGTTGAATCTGGAAAATTAAGAGCTACAAGTGATTTTGAATCAGTTGCAAGTTGTGATTTCATAGCTATTGCTGTTCCAACACCATTGGATATTTACCAACAACCAGACATTTCTTACGTTGAAAAATCAACTACAGATGTTTCTAAACATTTGAAAAAAGGATCTATAGTTGTCTTAGAATCCACTACTTATCCAGGAACTACTGAAGAATTAATGAGGCCTATATTGGAAAATGGTTCAGGCTTGAAATGTGAAGAAGATTTTTACTTAGCATTCTCTCCTGAAAGAGTAGATCCGGGTAACAAACAATACAAAACTAAGAACACTCCAAAAGTTGTTGGAGGAATTGGTTCAGAATCTACAGAAGTTGCAGCAGCATTGTACAGAAATGTACTTGAAGGAGAAGTTATGACTGTATCTTCACCAAGAGTTGCTGAAATGGAAAAAATTCTTGAAAACACATATAGAAATGTAAATATCGGATTGGTAAATGAATTTGCCAAATTAGCTAATAAAATGGATATCAATATGTGGGAAGTAGTAGACGCTGCTAAGACAAAACCATACGGATATCAAGCATTCTATCCAGGTCCTGGTGTAGGTGGACACTGTATACCATTGGATCCATTCTATTTGACTTGGAAAGCTAGAGAATACGATGTACACATGCCAATCATAGAAGCAAGTGGTACTGTAAATGATAGTATGCCTGAATGGGTTGTAGATAGATCTATGAAGATTTTATCTAGAAAATTTAAAAAACCTTTAAATGGTTCAAAAGTTTTAATTCTAGGTATTGCTTACAAAAAAGACATCGACGATTTAAGAGATTCTCCAGCATTTGTTGTAATGGATAAATTCAGAGAAGAAGGAGCAATCGTAGATTATTATGATGGATTCAATCCTTCTTATTTCAACCCAGATGGATCTAAGACATACTCATTAAAAGAAATTAATCCAGAAGTAGTTAAAGGCTACGATTTAGTTGTAATAACTGCAGATCACACAAATGTTGATTATCAAATGGTTGTAGACAATGCACCATTTGTATTTGATACAAAATATGCTACAAGAAACGTAGAAAACAATAAAGATAAAATAGAATTATTATAAGAGGTAATATGCAAAAAATTAAATGCGCAATGATTGGCTGTGGTAGAATTTCTTATAAACACGTAGAAGGAATTGCAAACAATGATTCAGAAATGGAATTAATTGCAGTATGCGATATTATTGAAGAAAGAGCCATCGAAAAAAGAGATGAATATTTGGAAAGATTTTCTGACAGAGATGTAAAAGTATACACTGATTACAAAAAAATGTTAGAAGAGGTCGACATAGATATGTGCTCTATTTCAACAGAAAGTGGTTATCATGGTGAGATAGCTCTTTACTGTTTAGAACAATCAAAACATGTATTGATTGAAAAACCAATGGCTATGAGTTTGGAAGAAATAGATAAAATTAATAAGTTAGCTGATGAAAAAGGATTAAAAGTTGGAGTGTGTCACCAAAATAGATTTAATCCTCCAATTCAAAAATTGAAAAAGACAATTGATGCTAATAAATTTGGAAAATTGACAAACATCACAGCAAGGGTTTTATGGAACAGAAATCAAAACTACTATAACTTAGCCCCATGGAGAGGAACAAAGGCATTAGATGGTGGTACATTGATGAACCAATGTATACATGCACTAGACTTGCTGTTATGGATGATGAACGATGAATTAGTAAGCGTAAAGGCTGAAACAGAAACTTTCCTAAGAGACATAGAAATGGAAGATTACGGCGTAATTTTGATGAGATTTAAGAGCGGTAGAATTGGACTATTGGAAGGTAGTGCCGATGTTTATCCTAAAAATCTTGAAGAAACTATTTCTGTATTTGGGTCAACAGGAACTGCCGTTATCGGTGGGTTAGCTGTTAACGAAATAAAAACTTGGGTATTTGAAGATGAATCTGAAACCGGAGAATTGGAAGATGATAAATCTATCGATAATGTGTACGGAAACGGACACACTCCATTATATAAAGATTTTATTCACGCAATAAATACAAATACTCAGCCGCTAATCAATGGTCACGAAGGAAGAAAGCCAGTTGAAGTATTAATGAAAGCTTACGGTTGGATTGACTAATATAATATTTTGAAAACAAACAAGCTCTTGATTTTTATCAAGAGCTTGTTTCAATTTAATTAGTATTTATAGAAACCTTCTTTTGTTCCTCTACCTAATTTGTTTTCATCTATATATTTCTTTAACATTTGTGCAATCTGATATGTTACAGAATTTTCATCATTTACATCTGGTTTATTTAAAGTGATATTATAAGCAGTTTTAAGACCGACTACATCTAGTATTTGGAAAGGTCCAAATGGAGCACCTGTTCCGTATCTCCAAGCGTTGTCGATATCTTCGATGTCAGCTATGTCTAAAGCCTTTAGAGTCATTGCTGCATCTAGTAATGGAACTAATAATGAATTTAGTAGATATCCTGGTTGTTCTTTCTTTAATTTTAATGGAATCATTCCTATATCTTTTGCGAAGTTAACTACTTCATCGTATACTTCATGGGAAGTTTCGCTGTGTCCCATAATTTCTGCTGTATTATTGTTCCAAATTTCATTTGCAAAGTGAAGAGCAAGATATTTTTCTGGATGAGGAAGTAAATCCTTAAACGAACTTGGTAATAATGTTGATGAATTTGTTGCAACTATAGTATTATCATTTAATACTTTGGCCAAATTCGTATAAAAATCTGATTTTTGTTCTGGGTTTTCAGAAACAGCTTCAATCAATAAATCACAATTTTCAACTGATTTTTCTAAGTCTGTTAAAAGATGAATCCTATTAAACCCTTCTTCTACATCTTTTTTTAAATTTTCAATATCATCAAGTATCAATTTATTTGAAGAAATACCTCTAGGTATAATGACTGAGTTAACAGTGTTATCATCAGATAATCCAACCTTAATTCTATCTAGTATACTTAGATATGTTTCTTTTAATGCATCAAAACGTGGCTTAGCTCTATCTACAGAACCTTCACTTCTTAACCATACGTTGACCTCAAAGCCTTTAAATGCAGTTTGAAATGCTATTTGAGATCCTAAAACTCCTCCACCAGCCACTGTTACATTTTTAATTTTCATAAATTTGCCTCCTTTAAATTAACCTATATTGTAAGTTTATTCAATATTTATATACCCCTTAAGTAATTTTACAAATCGTAATTGAACAAATTGTGTAATTTTTCGCGTTTTTAATTTTTAAAATGTTTAGAAATTTATAAGAAGGGTATAATTAAATTAAGGCGCTAGAGGTTAAAACCATTTTTAAAACAATTAATAAAGAGTAAATTTTTATAATTTAACAAATTGCTGTTTAGGATTTATTCAAAAGTGGTATATATATTAGGTAACAAATATATCAATAATTTACAAGGAGGTTTTATGAGTGGATTTAAAAAATTTGTTCATATATTGTTTTCAATATTACTAATTTTGTTTTCTTTAGTAATGTTTTTCACAGTATTCAATTTTGGACAAGTTAGTTATAATCTCAGAGAGCTCATGATGAATGAGGTATGCTTTTATATATTAGCAGTTATAGGAGCCTTAATTTTACTAGGGGCACTTATAATAATGTTTAAAGCAATACTCTCTGATAGTTTAAGTGATTTCTTGATCTCAAAAGACAAGGATGGAGAAGTTATGATATCTACAGATGCACTTGAAAATACTGTAAAAAGTACAGTAAATAGATTTAATGATGTCAGAACTTCTAATGTTAATGTAAGAGTCAACAATTCAAATGAACCATATATGAATTGTGATGTAGAGGTTGGAGTAAGGGATATGTCAAATGTAGGAGGTCTTGGTGAAAACATCAAAAATGATATCAAGACTAATTTGGAAACTTTAACTGGTTACAAAGTTAAAGATATTACTGTAAAATTCTTGGATTTGGCAAAATCTACAAATAAAAGGGTAGTATAGGGGGTAAGAATGAATAATAACAAAATGTTAGACAATTTTCAATCCCCAGATGAACAAAGAAAAATAATTTTTGTAAAAGAAGATTCAAAAGATAAATTTGACGAAAGGTTAATAAAAAATTTATCCGGGTTAAGGAAACCAACTAAGTATGGAATTTTAGGTGTAATAATTGCACTTTCATTTTTGAAGCTTGGTTTTTGGTCAACAATCTTAATACTATTGCTTTTTGGTATAGGTTATGGTTATGGATTGTATAAAGAAGGTAATCCTAAATTTATCAGATTCTTGATGAATTTATTTAGGAAATAATATAGTATAAAAGGAGATTAGAATGATGGAAGAAAAAAAATACAATGAAGTAAACAAAGTAAATGAAGAAAAAGCTGAAAAAGAAAAGGAACAAAAACACGAATCAAAATTAACTTTTGATAACTCTGTAGTTCAAAAGATCGCTGCAATAGCAGTTAGAGAAATTCCTGGTGTTTTAGATATGGAAGGTGGATTCTTCTCAGGAATTCAAGAAACTTTCGGTGGATATAATGCAACTAAAGGTATTGATGCTGAAGTTGGCGAAAAAGAAGCTGCAATTGATGTATCAGTAATATTAGAATATGGAGTATCAGCTGTAAAAGTATTCCAACAACTACAAGAAGTTGTAAAACAAAGTGTAAAGAAGATGACTGGATTAGATGTTGTAGAAGTTAACTGCAAAGTAGTTGATGTTATGACAAGAAAAGAATTCAACTTGAAAAACAAAAAAGAAGAAGAAAATAAAAGTGGATTAAAATAAACTAAATTAAAAAGGGAAGGCATCATGCCTTCCTTATTTTAATGTTACGACAGCTCCGTAGATATGGGGACCTGTATGTATAACAAAAAGACTAGAAATAGGTCTCTTATAAATTTTAACATTAGGATAATAATCTTGTATTACTTTTTCTAATTCATCTGCATTTTCTTGTAGGTTTGAATGCATTATATAGATATTGTCTATTTGATCGTTGGCTGCGAAGTCAATTATATAATTAAGGATTTGTTGATTGACTTTTTTTCTGCCTCTTACTGCATCTATAACTTCCAAATTTCCAGTTTTTTTGATGCAAGTTATAATGGGTTTTATGTTTAATAGATTTCCAACGACTTTACTTGAGCGTTTAATACGACCACTTGTGTAAAGATAATCCAATTTGTCTACAGTAAAAAAGAAATCTTCTTTTGTTTTTAGTTTTTCTAATTCTTTTACTATTTCTTCGAAACTTATGCCATTTTCCTTCATTTTTACAGCTTTTTCAATTAGAAAACCCATTCCCATTGAACATGATCTGCAGTCTATCAAATGATATGTAATTTTATCAGAGTATAAGTTTAATATTTGTTGAAATAGATTATAAGTCCCGCTAATTCCGCAGCTCATGCATGTAGCTATTATATGTGTGTATCCTTCTGATATGATGTATTCTATTTTGTCAATCAAATCACTTGTTAAGGGAAGCGAACTACTAATAGTGTTACTATTAATGTCGTTTATAACGTCGTCAATATTTTTTTCATATTTATCTTTATACGTAACTTCCGAATTGTAAATGATTTGAAGAGGGACTTCTACAATATTGTATTCTTTAATAATTGATGGATCTACATCAGATGTAGTATCAGTTAGAATAGCAATTTTTTGCATTTTTTATTCCTTTCTAAATCGTTTAATAATTTTGTATATACAAGTTAACATAACTATTATATCATTTTAACGAAAAAAATACGACAAGCAGTTGCCGTATTTAAATCGTTATCGTGATTTTTGTTCCAACATCTAATTTAGATTCAAGAGTAATTGATCCATTGTGGATATCAACTATGTGTTTGATGATTGATAATCCAAGACCTGTAGATTCTTGTGAAGAACGTGATTTATCAACAACAAAGAATCTCTCAAATACTCTAGTTTGGTATTTTTCAGCTATACCAATTCCAGTATCCTCGCAAATTATTTTAGTTTTATCATTTTCTTTGAATATTGAAATCTTAATTTTACCTGAAATCTTGTTGTATTTAATTGCATTTGTAACTAAGTTTTCAATCATTTCTTTAATTAAATTTTCGTTACCGTATATCATGCAATTTTCCTGTAAATCCGTAACAAGTTCAATTTTTTTATTATCCAATTTGTTTTGGTTCGAAGTGACTATTTCATCTATTATTTTTTCAGGATTAAATAAACTTTTTTCAATGTTATCTTCTGATTCATCTAATTTGGAAAGTTTAATAATATTATCGATTAATTCTAATAATCTCAATCCTTCTTGGTGTATTATTGTAGCAAACTTACTTACATTTTCTGGACTAACCATGTTGTTTTCTATCATTTCTGCATAACCATTAATTGAAGTAAGAGGAGATTTTAATTCGTGACTAACATTCGCTGAAAATTCTCTTCTTCTTTTTTCAGCCTTAATCTTGTCACTCTCATCTACTAAGAATAATAAAACTCCATTGATAGAATCTTCATCTAATACTGGTGCAATATACATTGATAATAGAATTCCTTGCATTTCAATATTTATATGATGCGCTGTTTTGGTTGATATTACATTTTTTATTGCAGAATGGATTTTTAAATCTCTGTTTAATGAAATAAAGGGTCTTCCTTCATACTTTGAATCATTTGCTCCAAATAAAAACTCAGCAGACTTATTAACTGACAAAACATTCATATTCTTATCAAGTAGGATAAGACCTTCTCTCATATTGTCTGTAATAGTTTTAATTGTAGTTGACCTTTCTTCTAATTCATCTACATATTTTTTTATTGTATCATTCTTGCGTCTAATAATATTGATAAAAGGTATAAGCTCATCGTAAACTGGTTGTTCTAATAATTTTGATTCTTTGTCATTAACGATGTTATCATCTAATTCATTGGCAATAGTTTCTATAGGATCTAAGATTTGTCTTATTTGTCTTCTATTAATATCGATTAATAATATTAATGATAATGCTAATATCAATAGGGTATAAGGCAATAAATCCAAAATAGTTTTCAAAAAACTAGAAGATTCGCAGCTAACTCTAAGAACATCAGAATTTTGTTGAAGTATAGCAACATAATACATACTTTTATCAAAACTATCAGACTTACGTGTTATTGAGCCGATTTTGGATTCTATTGCATCTTGTATTTCTTCTCTGTTTGAGTGATTATCCAAAGAGTCTACATTTGTATCAGTATCATATACTACACTTCCATTTTCATCAATAATTGTAAATCGATTTGAAGGATTAATCCTTTTAAACTTTTTTATATTTGTAATAGTCTTATCACGACTATTATCGCTGATAGAATCCACGTATTGTATTTGACGTAGGAGAGAAGTTTCTTCTTTGGATTTGTTATAATTATAAAATATAAATGTTTGTAAGCCTAGTCCAATTGCTAAAGCTATTATAATGACAAGAGAAATTCTAGTGTATATTTTTCTTTTCATCATTCACCAGCTTTGTATCCCAGATTTCTTATCGTTTTGATTATGCTGGAAGCGT
Organism: Finegoldia magna; assembly: GCF_003182075.1. Lineage (GTDB taxonomy): Bacteria > Bacillota > Clostridia > Tissierellales > Peptoniphilaceae > Finegoldia > Finegoldia magna. The sequence continues at coordinate 19,332 of NZ_QGTH01000015.1, read as the reverse complement.
TTTTAAGTTTTTGTCTTAAAGTGGCTATATGAACATCAACTGTACGTGATTCTCCTTCAAAATCGAATCCCCAAATTTTTGTCATGATATTTTCTCTAGTCAAAACTTTGCCGACATTTGATAGGAGATAGTACAGTAATTCAAATTCCTTGTAAGTTAATTCTACATTTTCTCCATCAACACTAACTGTTCTCTTATCATAATCTAATTCAATGTTCTTATAGATAATTTTAGATTTTGTTTTACTTAGTGAGGATCTTCTTAGTAGTGCTCTGACTCTTGCTAGTAGTTCCATAATACTAAAAGGTTTGATCATATAATCATCAGCGCCACTGTCAAGACCTACTATTTTATCGTATTCTGTAGTCTTAGCAGTAAGCATCATTACTGGGATGTTTTTTGTTTTTTCGTTATTTCTTATTTCTTTTAAAATTTCAAGCCCGCTTTTTCCCGGAAGCATAATATCTAGAATAATTAAATCAATGCTAGAAGAATACAATGTGGATTTGAATTCTCCATAGTCTCCAAATCCCATTGCATCGTAGCCTTCATTATTAAGTGCATAGATAATTAATTCTCTTATGCTTTTGTCATCTTCTACACAGCAAATCATTGTGCATTTTCCTCGTATCTTTCGCCAGTAACTGAGAATATTACCCAAGTTGCGATTCTTTCTGCATTATCGCCAATTCTTTCAATGTATTTTGCGACTTGAATTAAATCTATAATTTGTTCAGGATTTTCACAACCAGATTTAATCAATTCTATTGATTCTTCCATGAAGTGTGCAAAAAGATCATCAACCTCATCGTCTTTTTTGATTACAGAATTTGCCAATTCGACATCATCATCAGTAAAAGCGTTGATACTTTCTACAAGCATTTTTTGTGCACATTTACCCATGGATCTTATCATAGTCAAATCTTTTGGAAGTTTTGATTTACCAATCAACATAACAAGTTCTGAAATTTCTTGTGCATGGTTTCCGATTTTACTCATACAAGAAAGGATTCTAAGTGCTGATGAAATAAATCTCAAGTCTTTTGCGACAGGAGATTGTGTAGTAAGAAGTCTCAAACAAGTGTCTTCTACTTCTTTTGACATTTCATAAATAGTTTCTTGAGAATCATAAACTTTTTGTGCTATTTCCAAGTCTTGAGTTTCCAATGCGTAAGTGCTTTGTTCAATTTGTCTTTCGACATTTGCTCCGAGAAAAATTAAATTATGTTTTAATTCTTCTAATTGATGTGTAAAATATTTTCTCATAATACCACCTCTTTTTAACCGAATCTACCAGTAATATAATCTTCTGTTCTTTTATCCTCAGGTTTTGAGAACAGTATATCAGTATTATTAAATTCTATAACTTCACCTGTCAAGAAAAATGCTGTCTTATCAGAAATACGAGCAGCTTGTTGCATATTGTGTGTTACCATTATAATAGTATATTTTGATTTCAAATCTTGACACAAATCTTCGATTTTATTAGTTGAGATAGGGTCAAGAGCTGATGTAGGTTCATCCATTAATAATACTTCAGGTTCAACAGCCAAGGCTCTTGCGATACAAATTCTTTGTTGTTGTCCACCTGAAATAGAAAGTGCGTTCTTTTTCAAGTTATCTTTTACTTCATCCCAAATAGCCGCACCTTTTAAAGATTTTTCAACAATTTCATCTAACTTAGATTTATTTTTTTCTCCATGTAATCTTGGACCATAAGCTATATTATCGTAGATTGACATTGGAAATGGATTAGGTTTTTGAAAAACCATACCGACTCTTTTTCTCAACAAGTTTACATCGTAATTTTTATCGTATATGTCTTTGCCATCTAAAGTTATTAAGCCTTCGATTCGACAGCCATCAATAAGATCGTTCATTCTATTTAGACACTTAAGCATTGTAGATTTACCACAGCCAGAAGGTCCAATAAAAGCGGTGATCTCATTAGATTTCATTTCCATATTGATTTTCTTTAGAGCTTGAAAATCATCATAATATAAATCAACATCTTTTATACTTATCTTAGACATTATTTACTTCCTTTCGTCAATTTTTTTCCTATTAAATTGGAAACTATATTTATTATTAAAACTAAAATTACTAATACAACGCCAGTTGCATAAGATTCTTCTACATGGAATCCTTCAGAAGATAATACATACATGTGTAATGCTAAACTTCTTCCAGATTGCATCAAACTTGATGGCACACGAGGGTCTGTTCCTAATGTAAACATCAATGCAGCTGTTTCTCCTACAACTCTTCCTATTGAAAGAATAATTCCAGCCATGATTCCAGGCATTGCGACAGGAAGTAGTACCTTTCTTATAGTATACAACTTTCCGGCTCCCAATGCATAACTTCCAGCTCTTAATTCGTCATCGATTGATAACAATGCTTGTTCACTGGCTCTAATTATTAATGGTAGCACCATTATGAACATTGTAAGAACTCCAGATATTAAAGAATATCTAAACTTTAATCTCATTACGAATAACAACATACCAAATAAACCATAAACAATTGATGGAATACCAGATAATGTTTCTGTTGCAAGTCTGATAAGAGTAACTACTTTAGAATTCTTCTTAGAGTATTCAGACAAATAAATTGCTGTAAATATTCCGATAGGACTTGCAATTAATAATGTCAACAAAACTAACATAACAGTAGTTTTAATTGAAGGCATCATTGATACGTTCTTAGAAGTATAGTGGTTTGAGAACATACTAGGTTTTAAATGGGGAATACCATTAACTAACATGTAGATAATTAAATAAAACAATACCGCTAAAGTAATAAAAGCCATCAAATAAATAAAACCTTTAATGATTCTACTTTTAGTTTTATTTTTTCTTAAATTTCTCAAACTATTTGTCGATACATCAATAGAATTATTTTCCATTATTTACACCTCTCTTAATCAAATTAAATATTAGATTTATTAAAAGTATAAATACGAATAATACCATAGCGGTTGCAATCAAAGCATCTCTATGGGCACCAGACGCATAAGCCATATCCAATACGATGTTAGTTGTCATAGTACGCGTTCCTGAAAAAATACTTTTTGCTATTACAGGTTGATTTCCTGCAACTAAGTATACTGCCATTGTTTCTCCGATAGCACGTCCAATTCCAAGTATAACTGATGATAATATACCTGACTTTGCAGCAGGAACTACAACTCCCATTACAGCTAATTCGTGACTAGCTCCAAGTGCAACACTTCCTTCATAATAAGAATCTACAACAGTATTTATTGCACTTTCAGATAAAGTGATTATCGTCGGTAAAATCATAATTCCTAGAAGAATAGAAGCTGTAACTATGTTCATACCAGTTCCTCCAAAAGCTTTTCTAATCATTGGAACTATAACCACCAAAGCGAAGAAACCATAAACGATAGATGGGATACCAGCCATTAAATCAATACAAGGTCTCAAAAAATTATATAATTTTTTTGGGCAGAACTTTGCAAGATAAATCGCTGTAAAAATCCCAATTGGTACTCCTATAATTATGGAGCCAATAGTTACATAAATACTACCGATAATCATTGGAAGTATACCAAATTGAGCAGGGACATCGACTGGAGCCCAATCCTTACCAAATATAAAATTAGTTAATCCAACTTTTTTTATAAAAGGCATTGATTCACCAAAAATGAAAAAACATATTAAAACTATCGCAAAGATAGAAGTCAATGCTGATACTAAAAATACGTATTTCATTATTGATTCAGATAAATATTTCTTTTTCATATTAAATCCTTTCTTTATTTTTATCACCTTAATAATATCAAGGGCTTGTAAAATTAATGCGATAACAATGTTAATTAAATGTAAAGTTTTTTAAGGAATAAAGCAAAAATCTGTAGAAATAGGGAAGTATTACATTTTACAAATGTAAAATAAAATTTTTCAAAATAAAAAACAGACCTCATAAGAGATCTGCTTTTGAGAGGAATTATTTAGAAATTTCAGACCAAGATTTAACTTTGCCTGTGAAGATATCTTTTACTTGTTCTAGAGTTAAATCTGTTGCGTTAGTATTTTCTTTGTTAACTATAACTGCTATACCATCAATAGCGATAGGTTGAGCTTTTAATTGTTCTTTTTCTTTGTCTTTTAATTCTCTTGAAGCCATTCCGATATCGCATACACCTTCAATAGCTGAGTTCATACCAGCTGAAGATCCTGTTGATTGGATTTCGATTTCTACTTCTGGATACATTGCTTTGTAGCTTTCTGCTAATTTTTCCATTAATGGAGAAACTGAAGTTGAACCTGCAACTACGATTTTACCTTTTTGAGAATTTTTGTTGTAAGCTTTAGCTTCTTCAGGAAGTTGTTCATAACCTTCCTTTTTAACAATTTCTTGTCCTTCTTTAGATAAAATGAAATCTAAGAAATCTTTTGGAAGTGGTTTTAGTTCTCCTTTATAAGCAATATTAAAAGGTCTTGAGATTTTGTAATCACCTTTTTGAACATTTTCAGAAGTTGCTTCAACACCATTGATTTTTACTGCGTTAACTTTGTCATTTAAAGATCCTAATGAAATATATCCAATAGCGTCTTTGTCTTGACCTACAGTCATCATAACTGCGTTAGTACTGTTTTGTACAATTGCAGAAGAAACTGTTTTGTCTTGTTCTTTACCATCGGCACCTTTTTCTAAGATTTTAGTGATTTCTGTAAAAGCTCCTCTAGTACCTGAACCATTTTCTCTTGATACTACGTGGATTTCTCCTCCAGCACTTTCGTTTGATTTAGAATCTGTAGAAGTAGTTTCTGTTTTGGTTGAGTTGTCTGATGTTTTTCCATCATCTTGTTTTGCACATGCTACCATGAATACTCCAAATACTAGCATCATAGCAACTAACATAAATTTTTTGATTTTCAAATAAATCATCCTTTCATATTTAATTCACTAATAGAATACATGTAATGTTTAAAATTCATATAATATTATTGTAAATTGTATGTAAAGTTATTTGTTTACATTTTTTAAAAATAAAGTGTTATACTATTTCTAGGAGGATTGTATGAAAAAACTACTATTAATTACAACTGGAGGAACTATTGCTTCAGTTGCTACAGATAAAGGATTAGCGCCGGGTCTTCAAGCAAAAGATATATTAGAATATGTAAAATTTAGAAAATTTGATTTTGAATTAGATACTATCAGTTTATTCAGTATTGATTCAACAGACATAAGACCAGAGCATTGGCTACTTATCAAACAAACAATTAAAGAGAGTTATGATAAATACGATGGGTTTGTAATAACACATGGTACGGATACTTTGGCGTACACTGCATCTGCGTTGGGTTATTTAATTCAAAAAAGTCCGAAGCCAATCGTAATTACAGGTGCTCAAAAATCCATTTCAAATGATATTACAGATGCAAAGAATAATTTAATTGATGCATTGATATTTGCGAGTAAAGAAAAATCACACGGAGTTAATATAGTGTTCAATGGAAAAGTTATTTGCGGAAATAGAGCCAGAAAAGTTAGAACAAAAAGTTTTGATGCATTTGATTCAATTAATTATCCATTAATTGCTATAATTCACGATGGTAAAGTTTTAAGATATATTGATGATAAGTCAGAAAGTAATGTAGAATTTTACGATAAATTAGATGAAAGCGTGTATTTGTTGAAATTAATTCCATCAATGAGAGCAGATATTTTAGAAGATATTTTCGAAAAATACGACTGTATTATCGTGGAAAGTTATGGAGTGGGTGGAATGCCTGCAGGAATATCCGAAGAGTTTTTAAGATTAATGGAACAATACTCTACAAATAAAATAATCGTGATGACAACTCAAGTTCCACAAGAAGGTTCAGATATTGGAGTATATCAAGTAGGAATGAGAATCAGAGAAAATTTAGACGTATTGGAATCAAAAGATATGACATTAGAATCAGTAGTATGTAAAATGATGTATGTAATGGGAAAATACAACAGAGATATTCAAAAAATACAAGACGAATTTTACTCAATTATAAATCATGATATTTCAATAATAGAATAAGAATATTAGCGGTAAAATAATTATAAAAAAATATTTTACCGTTTTTATTTGCAAATTTTGAAAAGTATGAAATATGAATTATAATTTAGTTAGAGGAAAATTATGAAAAGAAATGTAGATTTTTATGTAAAAAAAAGAAATGAATTGATTGATTTGTTAGATGAGGAGAAAATAACAAAACAGGAATTTATTTCAAGAAACAACGTATTGATTAATAGTTTCAATCTAAGACCTTTCACTGATATTAAAACAGTAAATGAAGGAGTTTTTAACTATCAATATTATAATTTAAAGGCTAAGGAATACAATACAATAGCTAACAGATACAAAAACAAAAAACCTAAGAAATATCTTGCATCTTTAAACAAATGCAGAAACTATTACCTAGAAAAAGATAATACAATTTTAAAGATTTTGGAATTAATAGAATACAAGAATGTTGAAGCATATTACATAGACATTTTGTCTTACAGAATGAGGGATAATCTTTTTGAAATTGTACTCAAAGATTATGAAAAGATGATTTTTCACACAATAAATGAAAATATCAAACAACATTTGATATCAAATAATGTTTTTGAACCAATAAAGAAAAAATCCCTTATCGATTCTTATGTCAATAAGGGATATTAATTATTTCTTTATTTGATTTACTATTTCTTCTGTAGTCATATTTTTATTTAATTTGTAATTGCCATCCTTAAAAGCAGTAACATTATTTTGCTTTAAGTAATCTAAGAATTCTTGTTCATCGGTAATTATGTTTCCACTGATTAAAATCTTTGAAACATCTAAGTCTTTTGCCTCAGGTGGAATTGTGATTTCAATGTCTTTAACTTCTTCAGTAACTTGTTGGATTTTTAAATCCTTTGAGTAAGTTTGAGAACTTGTATAGTTTTTTGAAAACATTGAATTAATTGTTTTGTAAACATAAAATGTTGTAGCTACTAGAATGAGCAATAATAATAAAAGCTTTGCAAATTTATAAATAAAGTCTACTATTGTATCAATAAAATTTTTCATTTTTCACCTTCCTTATTAAATTATAATGATTTATTAACAATTTTTCAAATAGGAGCAATAATGAGACATATAAATATAGATAATTCAAATAGCAACCAAAGAGTAGATAGGTTTATTATGAAATTGATGCCAAAAATGAGCAAAAATCATATCCAAAAACTTATCAGAACTAAAAAAGTAAAAGTTAATAAAAAAAGGACAGAACCTGATTATAATCTGAAAATTGACGATGTGGTAAATATTTATTTGTACGATGAAGTTATTGAAAAATATCAAGATAATAAGGTATACTCCGCTGAGGATTTTAACTTGGATATAATCTATGAAGATGATGATTTAATATTGATTAATAAAAAAACAGGAGTATTATCACACGCAGCTAATTCTCGAGATTATGGGAAAAATATAGTGGATATGATGGTAAGCTATTTGATAAAAACAAATCAGTTTACTCCAACACAAAACTCTACATTTACACCAGCTTTAGTAAATAGATTGGATAGAAATACTTCTGGCATTGTTGTAGGTGCAAAAACTTATGATAGCTTGAAATATTTTAATGATTTATTCAAAAAACACGAAATTACTAAGATTTACGAAACTATTGTGGTTGGTAATCTCAAAGACCAAACAATTGATTTGGCGCTAGAAAAAGATAACGATAAGAACAAATCTGTGGTCAATTCTAGTGGAAAGAAAAGCATGACAAAAGTATGGAATGTAAAAAATTTCGGGAAATATTCACTGGTCAATGTAGATTTATTGACTGGAAGGACACATCAAATCAGAGCTCATTTGTCACATATTAATAACCCTATAATTGGAGATATTAAATATGGAAACAGAGATGTTAATAAATATTTCAAAAATAAGTACGATTTAAATTTTCAATTATTACATTCGTATAAGCTAATATTTCCAGAAAAAATGGAAAAATACCAAAAATATGAATCTATGGTTTTTGAAAGCGAAAGAGATGATTTATTTGAGAAAATATTGAACGATTTGGAGAGTAAATATGATTAAGATAATTAACAACAACAAAATATACGACTATGAAGATAAGAAGATTTATGATTATGGACTTCAATGTGGTTTTGAAGATAGTATTGTTGCATTAAAGAACAATAAACTTGTCGATATTATGAGTAGTATAGATGATGGAGATACGATTGAGTTTGTAAATGAAAACAGCGTTTATTCACAAGACACATTGATGAAAACAGGAATTTTGCTGCTGTTATTGGCATTTAAAATAAAATTTCCAGAAGATCAATTGGTAGTTGAATATACAATTGGAAACTATATGTATCTTGAATTCGAAAATAACAACGAAATTCATTTTAGAGATTTGGAAGAAATTAGAGAATTGATGGATGATTTGATTAATCAAAATCTTAGAATTGAAAGAGTAAAAGTTTCCAGGAAAGAAGCTTTTGATATTTTTGAAAAGGAAGGATACATTCAAAAATCAAGACTACTAAAAAGTTTAGACAAGGATGAAGTGTATTTGTACAAATGTCACAATCATTACTTCGGTATAGAAGGATTTGTAGCTCCATTTACGAGATTTTTGAAAAACTACAAACTTATCAACTATTTTCCAGGAGTAGCATTAAGTGTCAGTAGAACTGGTGAATTTACCGACTTTAAAGAACAAAAAGCTCTCTCAAAAATATTTTCCAAATCAAAAAAATGGACTGAAATGTTGGATATTGGTTATGTGGGAAGTTTGAATGAAAAAATTCAGGACGGAAATATGGATTTTTTGGTTAGCGTAAATGAAGCTTATTTTGAAAATCAAATTTCATACATTTCCGACAAGATTATCTACAACAATGCAAGATTAGTTCAAATATCTGGACCTTCTTCATCAGGGAAGACCACAATGGCTGAAAGACTTTCTGTACAATTAGCGGTAAGAGGCAAAAATCCTATTCCTATCTCTATGGATAATTATTTTGTAAATAGAGTGGACACTCCTTTGGATGAAGACGGCAACAGGGATTACGAATCGATTAATGCACTTGATTTAAAAACATTTAACAGAGATTTAATGAGATTATTAGAAGGCGATTATGTTAATTTGCCAATTTATAATTTTATCACTGGCGAAAGAGAATATGGTGATACTTACACAAAATTGGACAAAAATGGAATCATAATTGTGGAAGGAATTCATGGACTTAATCCAAAACTTACAAGTCTAGTTCCCGACAAGGACAAATATAAAATTTATGTATCGGCATTGACACAACTAAGCATTGATTGTCACAACAGAATCTCAACGACAGATATGAGACTTATGAGAAGAATGGTAAGAGATTTTGTTCAAAGAGATAAAAGCATAGATGATACATTGTCTGAGTGGCCAAGAGTTCACGCTGCTGAATATATTAATGTTTTTCCATATCAAAATGAAGCAGACAGTATAATAGACTCATCATTAATTTATGAAATTAATATTTTGAAAAAATACGTCTTGAAATTAGTGGAAAATTACGATAAAAACGGTCCAAACTTTACAGAGATTGAAAGGTTAAAATCTATTTTGAATTATTTTATAGAAATCAAGAATGATTCAATAGTCCCTAAAAACTCAATTTTACAAGAATTCATAGGAGATTACAATGAATAAGAGAATTGTGTACACTAATTCAAATTCTTCAAAGCTTTTTGATGAAAATATATCTTATTTAAAAAATCAAATTAGAAATGGCAACACTGATTTTATTTTAATTTTGCCAAATAGAAAGCTAATTAAAAATATTAGAAATAAGTTTTTAAAAGAACAATCGGTGCTATGCGACGTGAAGATTTGGACTATAGATGATCTAGTAAATGCTTCAGACATTTCAACATATCTGACAGATTTGATTTTGAGACTAGCAATTAAAGAGCTTATCAATGAAGGGGTGTTTGAGGATAATAAATTTTTCAATTCTAATGGAATGATAAATTCATCCAAAAGATTTATATCTACATGTAAGTATTCAAATAAAAAAATAGATGAACTTGAAGAAATCTCTAGTCACAATGTTAGTTTAAATATTTTAAGTAAAGTGTATGAAAAATATCAGAGCATTATGAAACAGTATAATTTTCTGGATAAATTTGATGCCTATGACACAAAAAATCTTAATCTTCAAAAAAACAAGGATATTTACATTCATGGATTCAGTGAGTTTCGACCAATTGAATTGGAAGTAATAAATCAGTTGAAAAATTATGATGTTAATGTCTATATTTACGTGGATTATTATAATGAATACAAAAGTGAATTAGTGAATCAATTGCAAGATATTGGATTTGATGTTATTCAAAATGAGGATAAATCAAAATCAAATAAATTCATTGAAAAGAAGGTAGTTAAACTAACCAATGAAATTTTGGAAAAAGACAGGCTAATTAATGAAATATCAAAAGATTCATACACTTATGATTATAATAAAATGGCAATTCTTTTAGAAAAAGATTCCTCAAAAAGGGAAATATTGAATTCCTTAAAATTACACAATATTCCAGTATTTGGAGATGATTATATTTCATATCGTGACTACAAATTTTTCTTAGATATAATTAATCTACTTGATAATACGAAAACTTTAAAGCAATATATTCTTTCTACACTAGATAGTTGTTTTATAGAATTTGATTTGAAGGATAAAGTTACGTTCAGAAGTATATTGTCAGATTTTGAGTTTGATGATTGGGAAGATTTAGTTAAAATTTTAAAAGTAAATGTTAATTATGAAACTAATTTACAAATTTTAAAAGAGATTAAATCGTATTATTTATATTTTATAGAAACAAACATTAATGTTTTAGCTAATCTTATAGCAATAATTCAAAAAAAAGAAAGTTATGATAAAGGATTTAATTTATTTTCTGAAAAACTTTTGATAATACTTGAGGATTTGTATAAAAATTATGCTGAACTTGTTAAAAAATCGAAAAATATTAACTCTTATTTGATGGATTTGATAAAAAATTTGAAGGTTGATTCTACAGATTATTTAGTAGATGGAATTAGAATATATTCTCTTACGGATAATAGACTTTCAAACTACGATGTTTTATACGTAGTTAATATGAATGATGATGTGATTCCAGGAAAAATCAATTATGATTTCTTTAACAATGAAGATAATATAGAATTTCTACAAAAAAGAGGAATCGACATTTTGTCAGACGCAGAAAATAGAAAAAGAAATATTGACAGATTTATTGATGCTATAAATAGTGCGAATAAAAAAATTTATCTGTCTTATAATACTGAGAGCAACATAAAATCAAGGCTGATTTTGGAAAAGAACATAAAATCAAGTCAAAAGATAAAGAAAATTAAAATGAAAAATATCAAAAAAATTGACACAAAAAAACTTCACAGCGTGTCAGCTTATGAGAAATATTCTTTGAAACAACATTTAAATAGAATAGAAAACAGAATATCCTCAAAGGATATTTCAGATTTTGAAGTAGATGACAAAACGACACAATATATATTGAAGAAAGAATTATCTTCAACTCAGCTTGAAACATATTTTGAATGTCCAATGAAGTTTTATTTTAGATATTATTTGAAGCTTAAACCGCAAATAAAGTCTAGACAATTGGATATTGGAACTATTTTGCACAACACATTGGAAGAATTTTACGGAATAAATATTTCGCAAATAAGAGATGCTATAGATGGCAAATGTGAGTTAGATGTTTCAAGTTTGGATGAATTACTCAGAAATTCTTTTGAAAAGTTCGGATTAAACACTGATATTAAGGAAAATGAATTTGATTACGAAAAGTATTTGAAAAAACTAAAAGACTTTATTCGAACTGATATTTACAATATGAAAAACGAATCTGAAAAGTTTTACCCTTATAAATTAGAAGAAGATTTTATTGTTAGTTTAGATGAAAACACCAAATTTATTGGAAGAATTGACAGGGTTGATAGAACAGATTCAGGTAAAATTAGATTAATAGACTATAAATTATCGAAAAATAGTTTCAGGAAAGCTAAAGATTTGGACAAAAACAAAGGATTTCAATTTGCAATATATTCTTCGTACGGTGATGTTGTAAGTTGTAAATACAAAAGCATTAGAGATAATGAAGAATATGAATATCTTCAAAATGTTTCAAAGGATCAGTTGGATGAAATTATGATTCAGAAAGTAAAAGAATTCAGAGAAAATATTAGGAATAAGAACTTATTTGTAAAAGCAAGTGATGACAATTCTTGTAAATATTGTGATTTTAATAAAATTTGCAAATTAAAAAACACAGAAGGGAAAGCTAGCAATGATTAAATTCAGCGACAATCAAAAATTAGCTTATTCAACGATAAATCAAAATGTTTGTGTAAATGCAGGTGCAGGAACTGGTAAAACAGAAGTAGTTTCTGAAAGATTTAGATATATGTACGAAAAAGGTATCGACATTAAAAGTATCGTGTGCATTACTTTTACGAACAAAGCTGCTGATGAAATGAAGGATAGAATTATTCAAAAGCTAAACAATCCCAGACTAATTGACGACATAAATGTATCTACCATTTCATCTTTTTGTAAAAAAATTGTATCAGATAATTCGTACTATTTATCCATAGATCCTAGCTTTCAAATCATTGAAGATGATCAAGCAAATAAAATGATTAATGAAATTTTTGACGAAATATTAGAATATAGAATTGATTTTATCAAGAAGCTTGGCAATGTGTTAGATATTTCATATTCAGACACACTTAAAATTATCAGAGATTCTTTCAATAAATTAAGGACGAATAACATAGACTTTGAAGTTATTAAAAGAGAAACAATTCTTCAACTAACTAATCTTAGAAATGTTGACGATGAGGATATTATCGGAATAAAAAGTTATCTATTTGATCTAAGAGAAGAATCAGATAATATCAAAGGACTTACGAAAAATAGTAGGCTATATAAATTTTTGCATGATGATAAACAAATTTTGGAAATTCCAGAATATACTAGATTTTTGTTAGAAAGTTTTGACAATCTTGGAGAGAGCAAGAAAGAAAATGTTCAGGAACTAATTGATGAAGTGAACAAAAGAATTGATGCGATACTTTCAAATAAAGAAAAAGATTATATAGATTTGTACGAAGGTTTTTTCAATATTTTGATAGAAGTTAATAGAGAATATTCAATAAAAAAGAATGAAAAAAGTTTCTTAGATTTTAACGATATTGAAATAATGTGTAAAAAAGCTCTGGAAAATGGTGATATTCTAAAATCGTGTAAAGAAAAGTATAAATATTTTATGATAGATGAATATCAAGATACATCAAATCTACAAAGAGATATTTTTTATACACTGTGCAGCGAAAATGAGGCTTTGGATAGAAATAATCTTTTCGTAGTTGGTGATCCGAAACAAGCCATATATAGTTTTAGGGGTGCGAACATAAAAGTATTTGAAAAAACCAGAGAAGACATAAAAAAAAGTGGCGGAAAAGACATCACTTTTTATGAAAATCATAGAACTCATCCAAATATAATGGAGCCTATTAATTACATTTATTCTAATAAAATGAAGGATAGATACGATAGCTTAGTCGCAGTTAATGAAGTGGGAGAAGTAATCGGAAGAGATGAATTTAAACTCAACAATAAGGACGCAAAAACAAAAGATGATTCCGCAGATATCTTGGTTTCATACATCAATGAAGATAATTTTAAAGACACTGCTATCTTAGCTAGAACTAAGAATGATTTCTCGGAATACGAAAAAAGTTTAGCAAATAGAAAAATTCCTTATTATATTTTTGACAAACAAGGACTTGAAGAATGCAGAGAAGTATTAAATCTGATTCAGTTCATAAAATACGCACGATACGGTGATGACATAAGTAAAGTAGGAATATTATCTAATGTATATGATGTGGATTACAATGAAATATTGAATCAAACAGATAACTATCAGTCTACTATGAAAAAAATTGATGAACAAGTTGTAGATTTTACGGAAAATCTTACAAAATATACGATTTACGATTCAATGTCTAATTATATTGAACAGATTGACTACTTAGGATTATTTAATGATCTTCAAGCAAAGGCAAATATAATTAAATTTTTAGAAATTGCAAAGCAATTTGATGCAAACAACTATAGTATAGAAGATTTTGTAGATTATTTTGAAAATAATACTAACTTATATCAAATGTCTTTTGAAGATGAACACAGTGATTTGGTAAAACTTATGACTATTCATAAATCAAAGGGGTTAGGTTTTAGTAAGGTTATAGTGGATAATTTGTCAAAGCCATCAATTAACAAAGACAAATTTTTATTATTTATAGACAACGAAAACATTCAGATGCAATTCGTGCTAGATTTTCCTTTTTCAAAATTCAGAATGACAAAAGTTAAGAAATTAATTGAAGAAGAAGAAGATTACGAAGTAGACAACGTGTACTATACGGTATTCACACGTGCAAAAAAAGAATTATCTTTTTCGAATTCAAAAAAATCGGGACATTTCAAACAAATAAGTCCATACATTGAGGACTTGCAAGAAAGAGGAAATATTAAATTTTTAAAATTAAATGAGAAACCTTTTTTACTAAGAAAAATACAAACAAAATTTGATATACCAGAACCAAAGAAAGTAAAAGTCGAAAAACTTATTCCAATTGGTATTACAAGTATTTTAAATTCCAATGAAGAAATTTTTGATAGTAATCTTCAAAAATCTTCAATAAATTATATATTACTTGGTAATTTGGTTCATATGTATGCGAAATTATCTGACGGAAGTAATTCTCCATGTATTAAAGAAGTAGATTTCTTAAATGAAGATGAGAAGAAAATTTTCAATGCCGCAACTAAAAACTTTAACCAATTTATAACAGATTTTTCAAATTATAAAAATGAAATGGATTTTAATTTATTGTACGAGAATCTAATGATATCTGGATTTATGGATAGAGTGGAATTTTGTGATGAAGAAATAAAAGTTTATGATTATAAAATTAGTTCACAATCACAAGAATACTTGTACGAAAAATACCACATGCAATTGAAGTTTTATTCTTATGTTTTGAACAAAAAATACAACAAAAATATTAAAATGATTCTTGTAAATTTAAGAAAAGGATACATTATTGAAAAAAATTACTACCAAAATTGCGAACAAGAGGTTGAGGTTTTTCTTAACAATTATGTAGATCAATTGAATTAGCTAAATTATGAGTTATAATAATACATGAGGTGTGATATGAGTATTAAAGTTCTTTTAGTAGAAGATGAAGATAATATAAGACAATTTACAAAAATAAATTTAGCAAGAGAAGGATTTGAAATATTAGAAGCTGAGTCTGGAGAAAAAGGCGTAGAGTTAGCAGAATTAAACAAGCCAGATGTAGCTGTTTTAGATATAATGCTTCCTGGAATTGACGGATTTGAAGTTTGTAAAATTTTAAGAAATAAATTTCCGGATATTGTTATTATAATGTTGACTGCAAAAACTCAAGATAACGATAAAATTGAAGGACTTGAAAGAGGAGCAGACGATTATTTGACAAAACCATTTAATCCGCGTGAATTGATACTTAGAATAAAATCTGTTTTGAGAAGAAGTCCGCAAAAACAAAACAATAGTCAAATTATTGAAGATGAAACATTCAAACTTGATATGTATTCAAGAACTTTTTATAAGAATGGAAAAGAAATTACATTGACGCCAACAGAACTTAACATAATAAAACTTTTGATGCAAAATCCTGGGAAAGCAATAACTAGAGATGAATTAATGGATAAAGCATGGGGTGAAGATTTCATAGGTGATGCTAAAATTGTTGATGTAAATATGAGAAGGTTGAGAAGTAAAATTGAAGAAGATTCAACTCATCCAAAATATATCGTAACAGTTTGGGGAGTTGGTTACAGATGGGAAAATAAAAAATAATGAGTATTAAAAACAAAATAATGTATTCCTTTGTATTTTTAACAAGTATTACTGCGATAATACTTGTTATATTTTCTATTTATGCTACTAAGTTTTATTATTATTCTACAATGGAAGGTGTTTTGAATAACGAAATAAGGTACTCTACTAATTTATATAGTTCTTATATGGCAGACTATGAATTAGATGAAGTAATTGCCGAAGACAAAAACCAATTTTATAGACAAACTGACTGCCAAGTGCAAATTTTGGATAATAATCAAGTTGTCGTGTTTGACTCAATAGCAAGCCCTAATTTGGGTGAAAAAATAGAAACATCTGATGTAGTTAGCGCGATGAATGGTCAAAGTGGGAGATACACTGGAAAAGTTAGTTATTCTGATTCAAATATTATTTCTGTTTCAGTACCACTTGAATCCAGGGGAAAACAAGTCGGAGTTTTAAGATACATTTCAAGTTTAAAAGAAGTAGACAGGGCAATAAGAGTGAAGTCAGTATCGTTCGCTTTGTTCGGATTTTTGGTAATATTATTCAGTATTTTATTGAGTAAAATTTTAACTAAAAGCATTATCAAACCAATAAATAGTCTTGCAAAAACTGCTGAAAGAATGGCTAAAGGTGATTTGGAAGTAAGAGCAAAAGAAAATGATACAGATGAAATCGGAAGACTTGGAATGACTTTGAATTTATTGACGGACAATATTAACAAGAAAGAACAATTGAAAAACGAATTTATTTCAAGTGTGTCACATGAATTGAGAACACCGTTAACTTCTATAAAAGGATGGGCACAAACTTTAAAATATGATCCTTCAGATTTAGAAACAACAACTATGGGAATAGATATAATCGATAGCGAATGCGACAGACTTACAAATATGGTTGAGGAGTTACTTGATTTTTCAAGATTTACTTCCGGAAGAATTTCAATAGTTAAGAGAAAACAAAACTTAATTGAATTAGCAGAACATATCAAAAACCAATTGCTTCCTAAAGTTCGTTCTAAAGGAATTGATTTGATATTAAATTATGAAAGTCCAGAACTCATCGCTACATTTGACGAAGATAGAATTAAGCAAGTTTTCATTAATATTTTAGATAATGCTATAAAATTTACTCCAGAAAAAGGAACGATAATTATTAATATTGAAAAAACGGAAAAATTTGCAGAAGTATCTATAATAGATACAGGGATAGGAATTTCATTTGAAGAAATAGAACTTGTAACTGGAAAATTTTACAAAGGCTCTAATTCGAATTCTCATGTAGGTTTGGGGCTTTCTATTTGTGAAGAAATAGTAAAACTTCACAGGGGAGAATTGATGATTAAATCTAAATTAGATGAAGGAACTACAGTTTCGTTTACATTGCCATTAGGAGATGATGAAAATGAAAAAAACAACTAGTATTTTGGTAGGTACGATAGTTTTAATTTTGTTGATTGTTTTCATAATGTTCAGAAATAAAGAACAATCTGCAGTTGAAAATATCAAAGTTCCTGAAAATAATTTATTGGTTGCAGCAGGTGTGTGGCAAATTGATAAGAAAGAAAGCTTTTCTGATTCTAAATCCAAAGTTTCAGATGAAATAGGTAAACTTTACGTCGATGAATCTATAGTTGTTTTTGGAAAAAGATTTACTATAAACCCTAAATTTTCGTCTAAATTTGTCAGTTTACAAAATTATCTAAGTAAAAAAACAAGCGATGAAAATATAAGTAAGAAATTTTCTAAAGATAAGAAAATGGTCATTACAATTTCTGATGGCAGCAAGTTTTATCAAGATGTTGTTGTAATGGATAAAAACAATATAATTTTACCATACAACGGAGTGCTTTATTACATGAAAAAAACTGAAAATCAAGTCAGCAGAACTTTTATTGAGAATTACCAGTCAACCTATGAAAGTAAATATTATGAAAATAAAGGAAACAATTTAAAAGACAAAGAAAATATTGCTCTTTTAATTGGAATTAAAAATAAAGTTGTAAGAAATGATGAAAGTGATATATCTTATAGGACTATTTTATTGGATATCGACAAGAAAAATCGCGCACAGATTTATCAAACATCTGCATTGTTTTTACCTAGAAAAAATGGGTTCTGGACTATGGAATACAAAAAGAATGAATTTGATAATAACTATGTAGAGCAATTTTTAGCCAAGCCAGTTTATTCAGGAGATAATTCTAAAGAAAATAAAAAATTGGAATTTGACACATCTGCAGAAATAACATATCTAGGTCCAGAATATATTTCAATCATGAGAAATAAGGATCAATTTGAATATTATTCTATATATGATATCGATAAAATGAGCAATAATAATGAACTTAATATTGATCAAATCGGAGGAAAAGAAGCTGTAAATGTATTGAAAAATTCTATTGCAGAAGAATACACAGAGTCTAATTCTGAAGTTTCTTCAAATGATAAAAATGAAGATTATAAAAATATTGGAATTGTAAGAAATTCTGGTAAATGGAATTATCAAACACAATATACATTCAAAGAAAATAATGAGATTAAGTTGAAAAATGTAATCCTCAACATCGTTTCACATTTGAATTTATCACCAGATGAATTATCTATGAATTGGCAATCTATAAAAAATTTAAAAAGCAGTGCGATAGATGCTTATTCTTCTCCTGATAAAAGAATACTAATAGTTCAAACGACAGACGAAATATTAATTTATGATTATTCTAACGATAATAAATTAATAGGTAGTATACCAATTACGAAAGATGATTCTATTATAATGAGTGAATGGGCAATAGGAAATTATGCAGAAATGTGGAAAAAAGAATTTCAAAACAACGATAAAATTCCATCATCATTTATTACTAACCTAAGACAATAAAAATTAATAGAAAAAAAGAAGTAGATAATCTATAAATTGACCTGAACCCCAAAATCCGGAATACGGATGGAGGGGTTTTTGTATGCCAAAATATACAAAAGAATTTAAAATAAAATTAGTACTAGAATACTTATCAGGTGAATCAGGTGGAATCAAATCAATAGCTAAAATATATAGCATTCCTAAAAGCACGTTAGAGCTATGGATAAACCAATATAAATCTAAAGGCTTTGATAACTTATCAAAAAAGTTAAAAAACAATAATTACACTAGTGAATTTAAGCTATCTGTAATACAATATAGGCAGATCAATAATACTTCGCTTAGAGAGACTGCAGATCATTTCAATCTTGTAAATGGATCTATGGTGTACAGATGGGAGAAAGCTTATCAAGAACGAGGTCTATCTGGGCTAGAAGATAACAGAGGAAGGCCTAAAAAAGAAATGACCAAATCAAATAAAAAAT
>NZ_QGTH01000014.1:30837-57739 GCF_003182075.1 Finegoldia magna | reverse complement strand
AAATATTCTAGTACTAATTTTATTTTAAATTCTTTTGTGTATTTTGGCATACAAAAACCCCTCCATCCGTATTCCGGATTTTGGGGTTCAGGTTAAATTTGCATAGCCTTATTTTTTTTCATCGCCCAAATGTTTTAATTTGTCCACTTGATCTTCTCTACCAAGGACAATCAATACATCTCCAATTTGGAAAGTGTAGTTTACTGGTGGGTTGAAAATCATTTTATTATCTTCAATTGTTTTAATTGCAAGTACAATCAGGCCTGTTTTATTTGGAATTTGAGCTTCAATTAAATTTTTATTCTCAAGATAGGAGCCGCTTTTAACCACAACTTCTTCTAAATCAAGCTCAACATCGCCAATTCTTGTAACCACATCTAAAAAAGAAATAATATTAGGCTTAGTCATCAACGAAGCCATTCTTTTGCCGCTGATTTCTACAGCTGACAAAGTTTTGTCGGCGCCTACTTTCATCAACTTTTCGCTTCCTGATTTGGTAATTGCGTTGGCTATTATGTAGATGTTTTTGTTAAGATTTCTCGCAGTTAACACCGTAACGATATTGTCTACTTCGGAATCTAACGTCGATACAAGCCCCTTCGCTCTTTCGATTCCTGCATGTTCCAGTACTGCTTCTTCAGTTGACATGCCTTCCACAACTAAAATATCGTGGTGACTGTAATCATCAAGATCTTCACGTTTGTCTGTGATGACAACGAAATTCAAATTCTGATCGATAAATTTATTTATAATTACTTCTGCCAATTCACCAGAACCGCAAATAATGTAGTGATCATTGAGTGAGGCTATTTTCTTTTCCATTTTACTTCCCTTCCAAAAATCTTTAACTTTTCCTTCTACAAACATAGCAACAACCGTAGTAAATGCGTATCCGACGATGCCGACACCCAGAAATATCATAATTATAGAGAAAACCTCTGACCAATTACTTGTAGTGCCAATCTCTCCGAAACCAACAGTGGAGATGGTTATAACAGTCATATATAATGCATCTATAAAATCTACTTTTAATAAAAACATATAGCCAACAACGCCTGCGATTAATAAAAGTGCAAATGCATATAAAATAAATTTAAGCTTCCTTTTTTCTTCCATAAGTCACACCTCGTTTCTTCAATTATAATATAATTCACAACAAAAAACTATTAAATTCAGATTAAATGGAACAACCTAAAAATCCTAAAAATTTAAGAATTTTACCAAAAAGTTGCAATAATTTTTCAAATAATCTGATAGAATATAGTTAACTAAAATATGCGAGGTACTTATGAACAAATTATGTTTTATAGGAGCTGGGAACATGGGATCTGCCATGATTTCAGGAGTTGTGAATGCAAATATAATAGATGCGAATAAAATTTGCGTGTCAAATAAATCTGAGGGAAAATTAATAGATTTAAACCAAAAACTAAAAGTTAACACTACAACTGACAACAAAAAAGCATCTGAAAATTCTGATGTTGTAATACTTGCAGTGAAGCCACATATTATTCCAACAGTTTTGGAAAAAATCAAGGATAATATTAATAAGGAAACTATTGTGATTTCTGTTGCAGCAGGGGTTAATATTTCAGATATTGAAAAAATTTTGGGAAAAGACCACAAGATTTTGCGTGTGATGCCGAACACGCCATGTCTTGTCGGGGAAGGAATGTCTGCGATTTGTCCGAATGAAAATATAAATGATGATGATTTGAAAATCGTGACGGATATTTTTAATTCATTTGGAAAAAGCGAAGTAATAGACGAAAGTTTGATGGACTGTGTGATTGGAGTTAGCGGATCGTCTCCTGCATATGTGTTTATGTTTATGGAAGCGATGGCTGATGCAGCTGTACAAACGGGAATGAAACGAGATATGGCATACAAATTCGTCGCACAATCGGTGCTTGGCGCTTCTAAAATGTTAATGGAAACTCACAAACATCCAGGAGAATTGAAGGACATGGTGTGTTCACCAGCAGGAACTACTATCAAGGCTGTGGAAGTTTTAGAAAAATACGGGCTTAGGAATGCCGTCATTCAAGCTCAGCTTGCTTGTGTGGAAAAATCACGTGAAATGAGTGAAAAATAGTTGTACATTTTAAATTAATATTAATAATGAAAAATTTTTGTAAATAATTTGACTTTTGAAAATTATGATAGTATAATATTTAAAAATCTTATATTAAAGTCGATGACGTGGATGTTTCTTGTGAGAATTAAAGCGATCTGAGTAGAGTGTGAGTCAGAAATTTAATCAAGATGTATACAATAGGGCCACCGAGATTATATTGCGAGTTATTTATTAGCAATATACGTAATTGTTACGTTAAACATAGAGTGGGGTTTTACCCAATTGGAGTGGTATCGCGGATGTTTCGTCTCTTTTCTTAGCTAAGAAAAGAGACTTTTTTAATTTTGGAGGAAATTAAAATGAAAGATTTAAAATTAAACAAAGTTGTTTTGGCTTATTCAGGAGGATTGGACACTTCTGTTATGATTTCATGGTTGAAAGAAAATTATGGATGTGAAGTTATAGCTGTTGCAGCTGATGTAGGACAAGGTTCAGATTTGAAAGGAATTGAACAGAAAGCTTTGAGTACAGGTGCTTCGAAAATTTTTGTCGAAGATTTGAGAGAAGAATTTGCAAGTGATTTTGTATTTGAAACGTTAAAAGCTGGAGCAAAATACGAAAATCAATATTTGTTAGGAACGGCTTTTGCTAGACCTATAATTGCAAGACGTATGGTTGAGATTGCACACGAGGAAAATGCAGACGCAATCGTTCACGGATGTACAGGTAAAGGAAATGACCAGGTGAGATTTGAAACATCGATTCGTTATTTTGATCCAGATATCAAGATTATTGCTCCGTGGAGATATTGGGATATAAAATCTCGTGAACAAGAAGAAGAATATGCTATGAAGAGAAATATTCCTTTGAGTAAGAAAACGGGTTGTCAATATTCTGAGGATAAGAATTTATGGCATATATCACATGAAGGCCTAGAGTTAGAAAGTCCTTCGAATGCGCCTAATTATGATAATTTTCTGGAGTGGATTAAAAAAGTCGAAGATAGCGATGATAAAGCAGAGTATATTTCCATTGAATTTAAAGATGGAGTTCCAATTTCTATAAATGAAAAAGAGTTAAAATCCTATGAAATTATAGAAAAACTGAATGAAATTGGCGGAAAACACGCAATAGGAATAGATGATATAATTGAAAGTCGTATAACTGGAATGAAAGTTAGAGGAGTGTATGAAAACCCAGCAGGAGCAATTTTGTACAAAGCACATGATATTTTAGAGTCTTTGACTTTAGATGGTGATACTTTGAAGTTTAAACAAATTTTATCTTTAAGATATGCAGAAGAAGTATATAAAGGATTGTGGTATTCTCAATTAAGAAAATCACTCCAAGAATTTGTAAACTATACTCAAAAAAGAGTCTCAGGAGTAGTCAAACTAAAACTTTATAAAGGAAATATAATACCAAACGGAGTGGATTCTAAATTCTCATTATTTTCACAAGAGTTTGCAACATTTGAAGAAGATCATGTATACAATCAAAGAGATTCAGAAGGATTTGTAAATATTTTTTCTTTGCCTATCAAAATTGAAGCAATGAAAAGAAAGGAAAATAAGTGGTAATGGATTTATACAAGTCTAGATTTAGCGAAAAAACTTCTGATATTGCACATAAATTTAATAGTTCAATAAAAACCGATTATAGATTATATCCTTATGATATAAAAGGCTCCATTGCTCATGCAAAAATGCTTTGTGAATGTTCTATTATTTCTTCTGAAGATTGTGATTTGATAGTTTCAGGTTTAGAAAGTATTCTTGAGGATTTGAATAATGGGAAACTAGAAATTTCTTATGAATCTGAAGATATTCATATGTTTATAGAATCTGAATTGACAAAGAGAATTGGAAACTCTGGTAAAAAACTACACACAGCAAGATCAAGAAATGACCAGATTGCATTAGATTTAAAATTGTATACGAAAGATAAAGCTGAAAAAGCTGTCTTGTATATAAAAAATTTGATAAATACCATATTGAAAATTTCACAAGATAACTTGAATACAGTGATGCCTGGATATACGCATCTTCAAATAGCACAACCAGTTACATTTGCACATCATATAATGGCTTATGCACAGATGTTTATGAGAGATTTGCATAGAATACAAGATTTATCAGGCAGATTAGACATATCTCCTTTGGGAGCGTGTGCTTTAGCTACAACAACTTATAATATAGATAGATTTAGTACTGCAGAAAAACTTGGGTTTTCAAAAGTGACATTGAATTCAATAGATTCTGTTTCTGATAGGGATTTTGTAGTGGATTTTATATATTGTTTAGCGATGTTCTCAATGCATTTGTCTAGATTTGCGGAGGAACTTATAATTTTTTCATCACAAGAATTCAATTATATTAAAATATCCGATAAATATTCTAGTGGATCTTCAATAATGCCACAGAAAAAGAATCCTGATATGGCAGAATTGTTAAGGGCTAAATCAGCAAGAATGTATTCTAATTTAATGGGAATATTGACTATGCTAAAAGCAATTCCATTAGCATATAATAAAGACATGCAAGAAGATAAAATATACCTGTTTGAAAGCGTGGAAATTTTTGAAATATCAGTAGAAATAATCACTAATATTTTAGAAACCATGCAAGTTAATAAATTCAGAATGAGAGAAATGGCATCTAAAGGTTATATTAATGCTACTGATGCGGCTGATTATCTTGTAAAGAAAGGATTGGCATTTAGAGATTCATATTATATTATTGGTGAAATAGTAAAATACGCCATTTCTGAGGATTTGAGTTTAAACGATATATCGCTGGAAAAATACCAGGAGTTTTCTAATAAATTTGATGAAGATTACTTTGATTTTATCGATTTAGATTATATATTAAATAAAAGAGATGTTTTTTCAGGTCCTTCACCAAAAAGGGTACAAGAACAGATAAATATAGTAAAAGAAAAATTAGACGATTCAATAAATTGATTAAATAAAAGAGCTGTTTAATAGATTAGAAATCAATAATATATATAAGAAAAGTAGCAACAAAGTCTTTATTTCAGTAGAGAATAAAAAATTTGTTTGTAGAAATTTTTGGGGATTTGAATTTGCATATTATTTTAGAAAAATATTATTCGAATTTTCATACATAGGTGAAATTATTTTTTTATTAGATTTATGATGCAAAACATAAGGGGCTATGATATAATATATTGTAAATTATTTTAGTGGGGGCAAAATGATGAGCGTTATTGATATTTCAATAAATTTCATAAAAAAGCTTTTTGATTTGAGATTTACGAATCACGATCTAAGCCTTATCAATAAATTGAGAGGCAAATTGATAGCTATTTTTGCGTCCAATAAAAAAGTGTATAATTGTCAAAAAATTTAGGAGAATTCTATCTAGAATTCTCTATTTTTTTATTTTAGGAGGGTATTATGGAAAAATTGTACGAAGGTAAAGCAAAGGAAGTTTATTTAACAGAAAAGGCTGATGAATATATCATCAGATACAAGGATGATGCAACAGCTGGTAACGGTGAAAAGAAAGCTACAATTGCTGGTAAGGGTGAACTAAACTTAGCAATCACTACAATGATTTTTGAAATGCTTGAAAAAAACGGCATCAAAACTCACTACATTGAAACAATCAACAGTACTGATATGAGAGTTAAAAAAGTTACTATCATGCCACTTGAAGTTATCGTTAGAAACATCACTGCAGGTTCTTTTGCAAAAAGATACGGCGTTGAAGAAGGAAAAGTTTTAAATCAACCAACTTTTGAATTGTCATATAAGAATGATGATTTGGGAGATCCATTGATGTGTGAAGACCACGCAATTGCTCTTGGAGTTATCACAAAAGAAGAATATGACTATTTAAGAGAAGAAACTTTGAAAATCAACGAATTACTTAAAGAATTTTTCTTGAAAATCAACTTAAAATTAGTTGACTTCAAAATCGAATTCGGTAAGACTGACGATGGACAAATCTTATTAGCTGACGAAATCAGCCCAGATACTTGCAGATTGTGGGATAAAGACACTAACCAAAAATTAGACAAAGATATTTTCAGAAGAGATTTAGGAGATTTGACAGAAGGCTACAAAGAAGTTCTAAATAGAATGAGAGGCTAGGATGTGTGGAGTTATAGGGATATATTCTAAGTCCGAAGTTAATAAGAAATTATTTTTCGGACTTAACTCCTTACAACACAGAGGACAAGAATCCTGTGGTATCACCGTTAGTAACGGTGAAAACCTACATAGAGAAAAAGGCATGGGACTTGTTATCGATGTGTTTAAGGAAGAAAATTTGAATAATTTAGTTGGTAATGTAGGAATTGGACATGTAAGATATTCGACAGCTGGTGGTTCTCACGATTACAACACTCAACCATTGATGGCTTTTGCCAAGGGAATTGAAATGAGCTTGGCGCACAATGGAAATCTTATCAATCACCAAATTTTAAGAACAAGACTTGAAGAAGACGGCGTGATGTTCCAAACAGCTATTGACAGTGAAGTTATTTTGTATTTGATTGCTAGATATTACAAAGGTGACATCGTTGAAGCTATCAAAAAAACAATGAAACTTATCAAAGGAGCTTACGCAGTTGTGTTGTGCTTGAAAGATAAGCTTGTAGCATTTCGTGATCCTTTGGGAATTAGACCTCTTGTTATGGGAAAAAATGATGAAGATGTTGTGTTTGCATCAGAAAATGCAGCGGTGGAAATCGTCGGAGCAACTGAAATCAGAGATGTTAAACCAGGAGAAATAATTGTCGTAGACAAAGAAGGAGCAAATTCTTCAATGTATACAACAGATGAAGCACCACGTCATTGTTTCTTTGAATATGTGTACTTCGCAAGAGAAGATGCCACATTAGATGGAACAAACGCATACAATTTTAGGAGAAGATGCGGAGAATATTTGTCACAAGAATCTCCATGTGATGTTGATTTGGTAGTTCCAGTTCCAGATTCTGGAATTCCTTCAGCGATAGGATATTCACAAAAAACAGGAATTCCTTACGCACAAGGTTTGGTAAAAAACAGATACATGGGAAGAACATTCATCAAACCAACTCAAAAAGAAAGAGAAATGGCCGTTAAGTTGAAACTAAATCCACTAAGACATGTATTAAAAGGAAAGAGAGTTGTACTTATAGATGATTCCATTGTAAGAGGAACTACAAGCGCTAATTTGATTCAAAGAATTAGAGAAGCTGGTGCGACAGAAGTTCACATGAGAATCACATCGCCACCTGTAAAATTCCCTTGCTATTACGGAATCGATACTCCTTCCAGAAAGCATTTGATTGCAGCGAACATGGATATCGAAGCTATCCGTGAAAAAATCGGTGCAGATAGCTTAGCGTTTATTTCAATGGAAGGAATGGTAAAATCCAGCAGCGACAAAATCGACAAATTCTGTAAGGCTTGTTTTGACGGAGATTATCCTGTAGATCCGATAGTTATATAGGTGATTAAATGAATATTGCAGTTTTTATTTCAGGTACTGGTACTAATTTGAAAGCTCTGTTGGATGCAAAAAAAGACAATTATTTCAAAAGCGATATTGTTGTTGTGGTTAGTAACAAAAATGCAGCTGGTCTTGGTTTTGCAAGAGATTTCAACGTGGATACTTTGGTTTCAAAAGATGATGAAGAAATCATCGAATGTTTAAAATCAAAAAACGTAGATTTGATCGTGTTGGCAGGTTTCTTGCCTAAAATTTCAAAGAGAATTATAAATGAGTTTACAATTGTAAATATCCATCCATCATTGCTTCCAAAATACGGTGGAAAGGGATGTTATGGAATCCATGTTCACGAAAAAGTTTTTGCCAATAAGGAAAAAATTAGCGGTGCAACTGTGCATTTCGTGAATGAAAAATTAGACGATGGAGATATTTTACTTCAAAGGTCTGTGGATATTTCTGATTGTAAATCGGAAGATGAGATAGCAAAGAAAGTTTTGAAAATAGAACATGGCATTTTAAAAGATGCTATAAAAAAATTGGAGGAGAGTTCATGCGCACATTAATTTCACTTACGGATAAGACAAATGTTGGTAAGTTAGCAAAAAGTTTACAAGAATTGGGATATGAAATCATATCTACAGGTGGTACTTACAAGGAAATCGAAAAATCTGGAGTAAATGTAATAGACATCTCCAAGGTTACAAATTTTCCTGAAATTTTGCAAGGCAGAGTGAAGACTTTGTCACCATACGTTCACGGTGGAATTTTGTACAAGAGAGATAACGAAGAACACAAGAAAACTGTAGAAGAATTGAACATTCAACCAATCGACATTGTTGTGGTTAATTTGTACGATTTCCAAAACGCTTTAAAAACAGGTGATCACGACAACATCGTTGAAAACATCGATATCGGTGGTCCAACTTTGATAAGAAGTGCCGCAAAAAATTATAAGGACGTTTTGGTTGTAACAGATCCGTCTGATTATGACGAACTTATCGACAGGTTGAAAAATGACAACGTGGACTTAGCTTACAGAGAAAAATTAGCGATGAAGGCTTTTAGCTTGACAGCTTACTACGATTCTGTGATTTCAAGATATTTCCAAGAACAAGTTGGAGAACGCAGCAAATACAGAACTTTTGGTTTCAAAAAAGAAGAAGAACTTAGATATGGTGAAAACTCACATCAAAGTGCCAATCTTTACATAGACCCATTTGTAAACGGCAAATTGACAGATTGCGAAGTTATTCACGGAAAAGCAATGAGCTTCAACAATTACAACGATTTGAATGTTGCAGTGGAATTAGCTGACGAATTGGGAGAAAATTCTTGTGTTGCATTGAAGCACCAATCACCATGTGGCGTTGCAATTGCAGACAGCGTTTCAGAAGCTTACCACAAGGCATACTTGGCAGATTCAACTTCGATCTTCGGTGGAATTATCGCCATCAATGGAGTTGTAGACGAAAAATGTGCCGAAGAAATGAGCCAAATTTTCTTGGAAATTATAGCTGCGAAAGATTTCGACGAAAAAGCGCTTGAAATATTGACTAAAAAGAAAAACATCAGACTTGTTAAGATAAAATTCGACAACGATTCAGTAAAAGAAGACATTAAGTATTTGAACGGAAAAGTTTTAATCCAAGACAAAGACTTCGGCGTTGACGAATACAACATAGTTACTAATGAAAAACCAAGTGATGAAGACAAAAAAGATTTGGAATTTGCTATGAAAGTGGTTAAATTCACAAAATCAAACGCAATTGTACTAGCAAAAGATTCTCACACTTTGGGAATTGGTGGAGGACAAACATCTAGGATTTGGGCGTTGGAAAACATCGCAAACAATCACCCAGACGTTGATTTTACTGGATGTGTATTGGCATCAGATGCTTTCTTCCCATTTTCTGATTGCGTAGAATTTGCACACAAATTAGGAGTAAAAGCTATTATTCAACCAGGTGGAAGTATCAAAGACCAAGACTCCATCGATAAATGCAATGAGTACGGAATTAGCATGGTGTTCACAAAAAACAGACATTTCAAACATTAAAAATTGGGAGGTTTTATGAAAATTTTAGTTGTAGGGTCAGGTGGCAGAGAGTTCGCGCTTGGACGTAAAATAAAATCTTTTGATGAAAGTAGACATATTTTCTTCGCTCCAGGAAATGCTGGAACTGAAGATATCGGAGAAAACGTAGATATTCAAGCAGACGATTTAAAGGGCCTTCTTGAATTTGCAAAGAAAAATGAAATAGACTTCACAGTTGTTGGCCCTGAAAATCCATTGTGTGACGGGATTTCAGATTTGTTCGAAGAAAATGGTCTTAAAATATTTGGACCTGTAAAAGAAGCTGCTGAATTTGAAAACTCAAAATCATTTACGAAAAAATTCTTGGAAAAATACGACATCAATACAGCTAAGTATTTGGAGAGCAAAGATTTTGATGAGTCTTATGATTTTGCAAATAAATTGTTGGAAGAAAATGGCAAAGTTGTCGTTAAAAGAGATGGCCTTGCAGCTGGAAAAGGAGTCTACATTGTAGATAATTCTGATGATTTGAAGGAGATTCTGCAAGATGTACTAGAAAAAGACAACATGGTTGTCATCGAACAATTTCTAGACGGATTTGAAATGAGTTTGTTGTGCTTTACCGATTCTAAGACGATTCTTCCACTTCCAACTGCGAAGGATCACAAGAAAATTTTCGAAAGAGAAATGGGAGCAAACACTGGCGGCATGGGAACTTACGCTCCGAATGTCGAAGCAGAAGTATTTGTAGATAGAATCAAAAAAAGCGTATTGGATAAAATTCTCACAGGATTAAAAGAAGAAAACATTGATTTCAGAGGATTGTTGTTCATTGGATTTATGATAACTGATGATGGAATTTACGTTTTGGAATTTAACGCGAGATTTGGAGATCCTGAAACTCAAGTCGTGCTTGAACTTATCGACAATGATTTGTTGGATATTATGATGAAAACAAGTGAAGGGAAATTATCCGATGTCGATTTGAAAATAAATGACAACAAAGCGCTTTGCATTGTCCTCAGCGCTGGTGGATATCCAGAAAGTTACGACAAAGGCGATGAGATTACAATTTCTGATATGGACAGTGTTGTTTTCCATGCAGGAACGAAAAAAGTCGACGGAAAAATCGTCACAAATGGCGGTCGTGTGTTAAATATTGTAAATTCTAAAAAAGATTTTGATGATGTCATTAAGGCTTGTTATGAAGATATAGAAAAGGTGGATTTTAAAAACATGTATCACAGAACTGATATTGGTCCTAGAGTAAAAAGAGTTTATGTCAGAAAAAAAGACGAATACGATTATGAATCTAAGGAAAAGAAAAAGCAAATTGAAAACTTACTTGGAATTGATTTGGATAAATTCGTAATTTACAAGAGATATGATTTGGAAATCAGCGATGATAATTTGGCAAAAATTGTCGACACTGTCCTTAGCGAAAAATCTGTAGACGATGTGTTCTACGGAGAAGATGCGTTGAAATTACAAGCTGATATGAAAAACGCAATCGCTGTGGAATATTTGCCAGGTCAATTCGACCAAAGAAAACAAGGCGTGCTTGACACATTGAGTTTGATTTTGGATGATGAGGTGGATTGTAAGACATCGACAGTTTATGAAATCGAAGGCGCCAGCAAAGAAGATTTGGAAAAAATCGAAAAATATTTGGTAAATCCTGTTGACAGCCACAAGGTTAGTTTGCTTGGTATTCCAACAACTTTGAAACAAGAAAATCCTAAGAATTTGGAAAACGAAACATACAATGGTTTCAGAGATATGAAAGACGATGAGCTTCAAAAATTCGTCGATGATCACTCATTGGCGATGAATGATGAGGATTTGAAGTGCATCAGAGATTATTTCAAATCAGAAGACCGAGATCCTAACGAAACAGAAATCAAGATTTTGGACACTTATTGGTCAGACCACTGTAGACACACAACTTTTAACACTTTCTTGGATATTGAATTCAATGCAAAGACAAAACTAGACGAAGCAATTCACAACAGTTTTGAAGACTATTTGAAAGTCAGAGAAGAATTAAACATAGAGAAACCAATCAATCTTATGAGTTTTGGAACGATTTTGTCCAAATATATGAGAAGCAAAAACGAATTTGATGATTTGGAAATTTCATCTGAAATCAACGCTTGTTCTGTAAAAATCAAAGTTCGTGTAGAAGTAAATGGTGTTGACGAAACAAGAGATTATTTGTTGATGTTCAAAAACGAAACACACAATCACCCTACAGAAATCGAACCATTCGGTGGCGCAAGTACATGCTTGGGTGGAGCAATCAGAGACCCACTAAGCGGTAGAGCATTTGTTTACCAAGCTATGAGAATTACAGGAGCAGGTAATCCTCTTACTTCATTGGAAGATACGATGGATGGAAAGCTTCCACAAATCAAAATCACACAAGAAGCTGCAAAGGGATATTCTTCTTACGGAAACCAAATTGGTTTGGCAACTGGATTTGTGGATGAAATTTACCATGACGGATATGTTGCTAAGAGATTGGAATGTGGAGCTGTAATGGCAGCTGCGCCAATTGAAAATGTCAAGAGAATTGAACCTGAAAAAGGCGACATCGTAATCTTACTTGGTGGAAGAACTGGACGTGACGGAATTGGTGGAGCGACAGGCTCATCAAAAAGCCACAAAGTTACAAGTATCAAAACAGAATCTGCACAAGTTCAAAAAGGTAACGCACCTGAAGAAAGAAAAATCCAAAGACTTTTCAGAATTCCTGAGCTTGCAAGTTTGATCAAAAAATGTAACGACTTTGGGGCAGGTGGAGTGAGCGTTGCGATTGGCGAGCTTCACGACGGAGTGGATATATATTTGGACAGAGTTCCATTGAAATACAAAGGTCTCAAACCATTTGAAATTGCAATCAGTGAATCACAAGAAAGAATGGCATGTGTAATAGCTAAGAAAGATTTGGAAGAATTTGTAAAATATGCAGACGCAGAAAACATCGAAACGACGGTTGTTGCAGACATCACAGACACTAACAGAATGAGAATGTTCTACGATGAAGATTTGATTGCAGACATCAGCTACGATTTCATCAATACAAATGGTTCAGACAGAAACGCTGAAGTTGAAGTTGTATCAGAAGATGTTCCAGAAATTTTGACTGAAAAATGTTCTGATGCGAACAAATTCTACGACAAAGTTAAAATGCTTAACATAACATCTAAGAGAGATTTGATAGAAATGTTCGACTCCACAATCGGAAGAAACACTGTTATCAATCCAATGGGTGGTAAATTGCAATTGAATCCTTCTCAAGCAATGGTCGCAAAGATTCCAACAATGGATGGAGTCATGAAAACTGTATCTATGATGAGTTACGGGTTTGACGCTGATTTGTCCGAACAATCTCAATACTTGGGAGGATACTACGCAGTTGTGGAATCAATCAGTAAATTAATCGCATTGGGTTCAGACAAAAACTTGATCAGATTGACATTCCAAGAATACTACGAAAAAATGCTAGACAAAAAGATCTGGTCCAAACCATTGAAGGCACTACTTGGTGCGTTCACTGTTTCTAAATATTTCAAAGCAATGCCAATCGGTGGAAAAGACAGTATGAGTGGAAACTTCGAGGACATCAAGGTTCCGCCAACTATGATTTCATTTGCAGTGACACACGAAGATGTGGACAACATCATTACGAATGATTTGAAAGGCAAAGGCAAAATAGGTCTTGTCAAAACTGTTTACGAAGAAGACGGAACATTGAACCTTGAAAAATTGGAAGAAAATTTCGATTTTATCACAGAACAAATCAGAAACAAAAATATTATTTCTGCGATTGCATTGGACAAAAAAGGTTTATTGGCAAATATTTTTGAACAATCTGTAGGAAATACTGGATTTGATATCAAATTTGATAATTTGTACAATCCAATGTACGGAAGTTTCGTAGTTGAATACGTTGAAGACGACGAAAATATCGAACACATCGGTGATTTTGCAGATGAAATCATCGTAAATGATGTTAAATTAGATTCAGAAAAATTACTAGAAGGCTACACTACAGTTTTAAATAAAGTATTCACACCAAAAGAAAAAATAGAGTACAAACCAATAGAAAACAAAAAAATCGAACAACGTAGAATGAAATCCAAGAAACCAACTGACACACCTCACGTTGTAATCTTGGCAGCTCCTGGAACAAACTGTGAATGGGATACATTGAATGCATTCAAAGAAAATGGAGCAGATGGTGAAATTGTTCTATTCAAAAACAGAAACCAAGAAGATATATTGAATTCTATTGATGTTTTGGCTGAAAAAATCAGAAAAGCGCAAATATTTGCCATTCCTGGAGGATTTTCACTAGGAGATGAGCCGGATGGATCAGCTAAGTTCTTGGCAAATATTCTAAGAAATGAGAAAATAAGTAGTGCGATAGATTATTTGTTGAACGAAAACGACGGATTGGTAATTGGAATTTGTAACGGATTCCAAGCCTTGGTGAAGACTGGACTTCTTCCTTATGGAAAAGTTACATCACCACAAGAAGACGATCCAAACTTGACATTCAACACTAACAGAAGACACATTGCGACATTTGTAGATACATTGTGCTTGACTAATAACAGTCCTTGGACAAATGGAATTGACTTGAACAAGACATACAGAATGCCGATTTCACACGGTGAAGGAAGATTTGTAATCAAAAAAGACAAACTCCAAGAACTTTTAGATAATGAACAAGTTTTCTCAGCATACAAAATCTCTCCAAACGGATCAGACTACAATATTGAAGGAATTTTATCCAGAGATGGTAAGATTTTGGGAAGAATGTGTCACACTGAAAGAATCGCAGACGATTTGTACAAAAATATTTACGATATCGACAAGCAAAATATTTTTAGAAATGCAGTAGAATACTTCAAGGAGAAATAATGAACAACGATATTTACCAAAGTCCATTAAATACGAGATACGCAAGCCACGAAATGAGCCACAATTTCAGCTCTCAAGTTAAGTTTGAAACTTTCAGAAGATTGTGGTTGGCATTGGCGAAATCTGAAAAAGAATTGGGACTTAATATTACAGACGAACAAATAGAAGAATTGCAAACGCACATTTCAGACATTGACTTTGACAAGGCTGCTGAATACGAAAAAGTTCTTCGTCATGATGTAATGGCTCACGTGAAAACATACGGAGAAGTGTGTCCAAACGCAGCAGGAATTATCCACTTGGGAGCGACAAGTTGCTATGTAACTGATAACACTGATATTATAGTGATGAGAAATGCTTTTGAAATCGTAGAGAAAAAATTAGCGATTTTGATTAAACACTTGTCTGATTTTGCGATTAAATACAAAGATTTGCCAACACTTGGCTACACTCATTATCAACCAGCACAATTAGTGACTGTTGGAAAGCGTGCTACTTTGTGGATTCAAGATTTCCTTATGGATTTGGAAGAAGTTATTTACAGAAAAGAAAATTTAAAATTGAGAGGAGTAAAGGGAACTACTGGAACTCAAGCATCATTTTTAAAACTTTTCGACAATGACCACGACAAAGTAAAAGAATTGGAAAAGAAAATCGTAAAGGAAATGGGATTTGACAGTGCAGTTAGCGTGAGTGGACAAACATACACAAGAAAAATCGACTACCACGTGCTTCAAGTTCTATCATCAATCGCACAATCAGCTCACAAAATGACAAACGACATCAGACTTTTGCAAAACAGAAAAGAATTGGAAGAACCATTTGAAAAAACACAAATCGGTTCATCAGCGATGGCTTACAAGAGAAATCCAATGAGATGCGAAAGAATTTCATCGCTTTCAAAATACGTGATGAGTTTGGTTCAAAACCCACAATTTGTAGCAAGTACTCAATGGCTTGAAAGAACGTTGGACGACTCTGCAAACAAGAGAATGAGCGTTCCAGAAAGCTTCATGGCTGTGGATAGTATTTTGGAAATAGCAATCAACGTTACAGACGGACTTGTTGTTTACGAAAACCAAATCAAAGCACACGTTAATGAAGAATTACCATTTATGGCTACTGAAAACATATTGATGGAAGCTGTAAAACGTGGTGGCGACAGACAAGAACTTCACGAAAAAATCAGAGAATATTCAATGGTTGCAGGTAGAAGAGTAAAAGAAGAAGGACTAGACAACAATTTATTAGAATTATTGGAAAAAGACGAAGCTTTTAATCTTAACAAAGACGATTTGAATTCACTTTTAGATGGCAAACTTTACATTGGAAGATGCCCAGAACAAGTGGTTGAATTTATCGAAGAAGATGTCAAACCAGTTATTTCAAAATACGACACAGAATACTCTGTTGATTTGAAAGTTTAAAAATATTAGAAATGCACATGGCAAAAGCTGTGTGCATTTTTTTAGTTGAATATATTAAATTTATACGATACAATGAATTCAAATATAATTAGTAGGTGAAATATGGAAAAATTTAAGAAAATATTTTTGATAGTTCTTTTGGTTGCATTAACTGTGGGACTGATGGTATTCGTTCCTTACGATTCAATCAGAAATTTGGTACAAAAATCCGGCCCATGGGGAGCAGTTGTGTATATTTTATTGTTCACAATACTTCCAATTGGTTTTTTTCCAGTGCCAGCATTAGCGTTAATCGGTGGAGTTAGTTTCGGGCTAGTTAAGGGAAGTATTTACACAGTTATTGGAGCATCGATGAACTGCTTGCTTATGTTTGAACTTTCTAGAAAAATTGGACACGATTATGTTGTTAAGATGATTAATGAAAAATTCTCCGAAAAAAATAGGGACAGAATATTAAATGCACCAAATTCAAAACTGTTCACTCTTTTGTTCATTTGCAGATTGATTCCGATTATTCCATACAATCTTATAAATTACGGATTTGGATTGACGAACATAAGCCTGTCCAAATATATGTTTGCATCAGTTCTTGGAATAATTCCTGGAACACTTGTGTATTTGAATTTAGGGGATAAAGTGTTAAATGTAGGATCCAAGGAATTCTACCAAGCGATTATTTTGGTAGTAGGACTTACTGTTGTGAGCTTGATAATGGCTAAAATAATCGACAAAAAAGACAAGGAAAAGCAAAAAAATTTGAAGTAATTTGATGATGAGGGACTAGTAGCTAAATCTCCTAAAAAAGTAAAGCGAGTAAGTCCTAAAATATATCAAAGTATAACTCGCTTCGTCTCGCTTACAAAAATTTTAAAATTCTAATCTCAAAATTCTAAAATTCAAAACTCGACTACGCTCAAACAGTTGAATTTTTACGAATTTCTCGATTGAATTTTATAAAATTTTTTTCAGAGGACTCGTCCATTATACTTTGATATCATTCATTATTATTTATATGACTTACTTCATCTTACTTAATAAAAACAAACACAATAAAACCGCAATGCTTACAGTATGAGCTATTGCGGTTATTTTTATGAATTAAAAATTCTCTTCTAAGTATTTTTTTGTGAATTTTACGAAATCTATAACTGGCTCTGAGAGTAAAGAGTTGGAACGATATACCAGATAGAAGTGACGTACCGATTCGAAATCGTCGATTTTGAAAGAAATCAATTGATTATTTGCAACTTCTTCTTCTACTGAAAGTTTACTCATAATCGATATCCCCATTCCACTTCGAATGCATTGCTTCAAAGTTTCTGTGCTATTTGCTGTTCCAATCAAATTCAGTGAATTCTTGCTGATTCCTAAAGCGTCTATCATTTTCATAGATTCCTTTAATGTTCCAGAACCTTGTTCACGAAAAATTATTGGTTCCTTTAAAATAGAACTTATCTTGACATTGTTTTTCTTCAATGCATTATAATAATCGTTATATGGTGTGACTACTACTAGCTTATCGCTTAGAACTTTTTCAAAGGTAAGTTCTTTATCCATTGTAGTCATGCCTACAATTCCAATATTGATTGAACCATTTATAACTCCGTCAATCGTAGTTAAACTATCTGATTGAATTATATTAACCAAAGTTTTGATGTGAGATTTGTGATATTTTGTTAAAAGAGAAGGCAGAATATATGTTGCAGGAACAGAACTTGCACCGATGTTAAAAGTAGTTAGACTTTTTTTTGAAAAAGAATCCTGCATGCTTTCCATAATCCTTGAAATAGCCTTAGCGTAGTTGTAGAATTCTCTTCCTTCAGGAGTAAGCTCTAACTTTTTAGTTGTTCTTTTTAATAATTCTGCATTAAGTTCATTTTCAATTTGTTTGATATGAGTGCTTATCGTGGGCTGTGTAAGATAAAGTCTTTTAGCAGCCTCAGAAAAACTATCCCATTCCACAACAGTTATGAACGTTTCTAATTGTTTTAAATCCATAATATCTCTCTCTTCGTGGTATTTAATATATATATTTTATCATATACCTTTTATTTTACAAAATACGCAAATACTTTATAGAAATATACCCAATTGTAAATAAATTTAACAAACGATTTACTATTTATAGGAAAAATCTATAAGTAATTCAAAACTACAAAATGTTAATAAATCAATACTTGTACGATATTTTTTAGAATATAAATGATAAAAATTTGCAAAAAGTTAAAAATACGGCGTTATTTATAGAAAATTTCAATTAATGAATAAATGATATTTATGATAAAATAATTTGTATGTAAAAAGTAAATAATATTAGAAACATTAAATATTTAAGAGGGAAAATATGAAGAAAATTTTAAAAATTTTACAATTGGTAGCTGCAATTATTTTAGCATTAATACCAAAAGTCATCGCAAAACCATGCAAAGTAATGCCAGGCAAAATGCCAATGAAATGTTTCCACATGTCAAATGCTGTTTTTGTCATAGCAGTAAGTATCGTGATTTTATTAGTCATAGCATATATCATTAAAGACGAAAAAATCGAATGGGGAATTAATATCGCAGTTCCAATTTTAGCTATTGATTCATTCCTATTAGCAAAGGTTGTAATAGGCGGTTGTAAACACGCAGGTGCCGCTTGTCAAATGAAGACAATTCCAGCAGTGTCAATCTGCTCGATAATCCTTGCAATAATTTCAATAGCTTATCTTGTGGTATTGAAGAAGAGTATCGATGAAAGATAAACTTTACCTTAAAAACTGGATGTCATCAAATCCTGTCAGAACGTTTATAATAGTTTTGATTATGGCGATAGTGTCCGCTCTTTTGTTTGTAAGCATGTATTTTTCAATTGGACTTAACAATTCAATTGATAATATGAAACAAAGATTGGGAGCCGACATGATGATTGTTCCAGAAAAAAGCGGAAAGGAACAGGAAGCATTATTCGTATCTGGTAAGCCTTCTGAATTTTACATGCAAAATGATGTGCTTGATAAAGTACAAAAATTCGAAGGAGTAAAACAAGCAGCTCCACAATTGTATATTGCGACACTTCAAGAATCTTGTTGCTCATTCCCTGTCCAAGCTATAGGAATTGATTTTGAAAAGGACTTTACAATTAAACCTTGGATGAAACAAGATGTGAAGGAATTGAAAGACGGAGAAATTTTAATCGGAAATAATGTGAGTGTAGTTGATGCAGACACATTGACTTTTTTCGGCAAAAAATACAAAGTAAAATCAAAATTAATGAAAACTGGTCTTGGATTTGATAATGCAATATTCATGAATTTTGATACGGCGAAGAAAATGCTACAAGATTCTATTAAAGTTCATCCGCAAAAATACGTTCCAAATTCTGAAATATCTTCAATTTTAATAAAAAAACAAGATAATGCAGATAGTGAACAATTAACAGTTAACCTTATGAAATCACTTAGAGGTACACACACTATGGTTGTCATGAACAAAAACTTCGTAGACAATCTATCCAAAGAAATGTTCTCTCTTATGAAATATTTGAAAATACTACTAACATTTACATTGATAATGGCAATAATCGTATTAATTTCGATATTTACAGTTGATTTCAAAGACAAAGAAAAACAAATGGCAACACTTAGAATACTTGGTATAACAAAGAGTAAACTCAAAACCATTATCCTAAAATATTCAGTAGTACTATCATTTATTGGGGCAGTAATAGGAATTGGATTATCCATACTCACAGTGAAGCTATTCTCCGGTCAAATCGAAAAATCTTTGGACTTGGCATTTATGAGCGTTAATGCAAAAGAAATACTAAATATTTCGGCGATAACATTATTAGTTGTAGTAGTGATTGCCTTAATCACGCAAATATTAAACGTAATCAAAATATCCAAAGACGAATTAGTGCTAACATTGAGAGGTAATTAAATGGAAATATTAAAAATTGAAAATTTATCAAAAAGCTACCTTATCAATTCTGATAGAAAAAACGAAGTACTAAAAGATGTAAACCTAACTGTAAATGAAAATGACTACATCGCGATAGTCGGAGCAAGTGGCGCAGGTAAAAGTACACTTCTAAATGTGATTTTAGGTTTTTTAAATTACGATGAAGGAAGCGTACAAGTTTTCTCCAAAGAAGTAAAAGATTTTACAGACGAAGAAATATCTGATCTTCGCTCCAAGAAAATATCATTTGTACCACAAGATTTGATAGTATTTCCAGCACTAACAGTTAAGGAAAACTTGGAAATGAAAGCTGACATTTCAGGCGTGGATAATTTTGATTATGAGAAATTCATCAAAAAATATGACATGGAAGAACTTCTTCAACTAAACAGCGTTAAGAACTTATCTGGAGGAGAAATCAAAAAATTAATGATTCTAAGGGCGTTAATTAATGAACCAGAGCTATTAATACTAGATGAACCAACAGCTAACTTGGATGAAGAATACGTCGACAAATTCTTGGACTTGCTCGATGAATTGAACAAAAAAACAACACTAATATGTGTAACACACGATTCAAGACTCAAAAACAGAGCGAAAAAAGTGTACAAATTATCAGGGAAAAATTTATCAGAATAAAATATAACTGATCTTCAAAAGTTATAAGA
Organism: Finegoldia magna; assembly: GCF_003182075.1. Lineage (GTDB taxonomy): Bacteria > Bacillota > Clostridia > Tissierellales > Peptoniphilaceae > Finegoldia > Finegoldia magna. The sequence goes on along the minus strand of NZ_QGTH01000014.1, from coordinate 37,194 downwards.
CTTAGAAAATCAGTTTTTTTATTGCAATAATTGACAAGTTAATTTACTAAGAATAAAATCTAATTGAGAGAAAAAGGTGAAATAAATGAAAATATTAGAAGCTACAATGAAAGAGACACGTATACTCTTTAAAATGGCGACAAAAATATGTGATAACGAAATGTTGATGAATTAGAAGAATTTAAAGAAATTCTACAGTCAGATGAAGAATCAAACAGTATTATTTGTTTTAAGAAAGGTTTATAGATTAGAGAAGATATGGAAATATTTAAAATACTTTTACCATTGATTATAGTTGTGATATTAGTCCTAATCGTCATCAAAAAATCGAAAAAACAATCAGATAAATCCGATGATAATTATATGTCACTTGGAATGGCGTTAGGAATGATGCTAGGCGCGGGTTTTGGAACTGCTTTTGAGAAAGACAACATCGCGACTTTTATATCAATCGGGATGCTTTTAGGTATGGTTATAGGAATGAGCATAACAAAAAAATAAATTTATACGTAGAAGACACCAGTAAGAAGGTGTCTTTTTTATGTTGTGTACACAATAAATATGTGTAAAATATTTGTAAAAACATTCAAATTGGATAAAATTAGCGTAATTATCGTGATTATTAGGGTATAATATTATTGAAAGTACAAGAAATAATTGTTGAAAGGAAAACCAGTGAGAAAAAAATACCGAGACCGATTCACCAATCCCGAAATCGTAAAACGAATTGAACAAATAGAAAATTCTCCACAAATGCAATCAAAACTACGTTCCGTAAAAAATGGAATGAAGAACAACATTATTAATCCATTTGTATTAGTTATAGGTGCCATATTTGGATTTATTGCATTAAGCGCGATGCTAGATGTTTATTCGTTTCTTGTAATGGCTGCTATAGTGTATTTTTGGAAAAAATATTCAAAACAACGAAGAAATGAACTTGCAAAATCCTACATTGATAATTTCCTATTACCAGTGTTGAATGAAATCTTGCCGGATACAACAATTGATTATTCTAAGAAAATTGATGTGAAAGTAATGAAAAGGTTGGTTCCTGATTCTCAGTATTATTTTGGAAACTGCCACATAGTATTTGGCGATGATTACAAAACAGAGTTTTCTAATATGGAAGCTTTCACAGAAACTGAAGATAGTGAAGGACATACACGACGAACTATTGATTTTTGTGGACAGGTTTTGATGGCGAAATTTGACACTAAAATAAATGGACACATAAGAGTAGTTCCCATAAAAAAAGGTAAAGTACTTGGGTTTAGAAATCATGGAAACTACGGCAAGAAAACAAAAATAGAAAAAGGAATTGAGACGGAATCCATTGAATTTAACAACTCATACGCAATATATTCAACAGATGATTTCTACACAAGACTAATTCTAGATCCTAAAATTATAGAGTTATTGAACGATTGGAAAGAGAAAATGAGAGTGTGCTTATACATGAATGAACAATACATCTCCGTATCATTCGAATCAAATGCGTTTTTATTTGCATTACCACAAACGAAAAAACAAGTTGATGAATTGTCGCTTTCAACAGAATACGAAAAAGTTAGAGAAAAATTATCTGGATTTTACTCTCTAATAGATATAATAGGTGAAAAATTATAGGGAGAAGTTATGGACAGATTTTTAAATTCGGAATTCACAGCAATTGGAATAATTGCATTAATCATTTTTATAGTATTAATTTGGTGGGTAAAAACATCGAATAGATTTAACCGATACAAAGTCGTTATAGACGAATCCAAGAAAAACGTGGACATAGCATTAGCCAAAAGATACGACACAATTTGTGAAATGATAAAAGTTGCCAAATCATACGCAAGACATGAAGCCTCAACTTTTTCGAATGTAATTAAACTTCGACAAAATGCAAATATCAAAGAGTTCAACTCCGCAATACAAAATCAAGACCGTGAAATCAGCAAAATATTTGCACTTGCTGAAAGCTACCCGGATCTTAAATCGTCACAAGAATTCATCAATCTACAAGATGAAATTAGCGACGAAAATGAACAATTAGCCGCTGCAAAAAGAATCGTAAACAACAATATCAGCATAATAAACCAAGAAATCGTGTCTTTTCCAAAATCAGTTGTCGCAAAATCTAAAGGATTGAAAGAAATGGAATTTCTTAAAGAACAAAACATAGACGTCAAAAAGTCAATCAATGAATTCGACTATGATGTAAAATAATTAGAATAAGTAAAAATTTAGGGGATAACTTCTGGGATTGTAATAATCTTGGAAGTTTTTTGTTGAAAACTGTAAAAAGAATAGACAAAAAAGATGTGAGAAAAAAACATTGTAAAAAATATATATAAGGAATACAAGATAGATAACAAAAGATTTTTGCAATTATAAATTTGCGAAAGTCAATAAAAAACGGAGGGAAATTATGAAAAAACGAAGTAAGTTAATCAAAGTAATCCTTGCATTTGCATTGATTATAGGAGCGTTTTCATTCAATTCATCATTTGCAGCAGCGCAAGACGTTGAAATCAATGAAACAAACTTTCCAGATGCTTATTTTAGAAGAATGCTTAAAGAAAAAGAATATGATGCAGATCAAAACGGGAAATTGAGTGAATCAGAAATCAAAGCTATTAAATCTCTTAATATTTTCTTAGGAGGAGAGAGACTTAATCTAAAAGGTTTGGAATTTTTTACAGAAATAAAAAATTTAGAAGTATCTTCTACAATAATCTCAGAATCTATTGAAAATTATGATTTATCAAAAAATACCAAACTTGAGAAATTATCAATTTACAGTTGCACGAAATGGCTTAATTTGGATTTAAGTCATAATACAGAGCTTAGGGAATTATACTTTAGATCTTTCAGTACTAAAAAACTAGATTTAAGTAATAACAATAAAATTGAAATTGTAGAGATACATGATAGTAATCTAGAGGAATTGAATTTAAAGAATTGTACGAAATTAAGAGATCTTACTGTCAGTAATAATGAACTAAAGACAATAGATTTGGATGATTGTGTTAATCTTGAAAGGTTTTATGGAGCTGATAATCATTTGGAGACACTTGATATTAGTAATAATAAAAAATTACGTCAATTAACTTTAAGCGATAACAGATTACAATCATTGGATACAACGAAAAATAGAGAATTAGGAAACTTAGGTGCAGCTGATCAAATATTTGATTATTATACAGATTTTAATCCCAAAGTCATTGATTTAGGAAAACTTCCAGGTAAACCTGACCCAAAAAGAATAAAGAATTTGGAAAATGGTAAACTTATAGGAAAGAAAATCGTATTGGATAAGAATAAGGATTATATAACTTATGAATATGATAGTAGACCAGGAATTAACTTTAAATATGGTCATGAATATGGTTATGATCACAATTTTGTAGAAGTAAAAATTAATGTAAAAAAAGGATTTACAGGAAAAGAGCCACAACCAACAGAAGAAAATAGAATTTCAGGTAAAAATAGAATATCTACAGCAATCGAAGTATCCAAAAAATACTATGAAAAAGCAAACACAGTAATAATTGCCAGAAGTGATGAATATCCAGATTCATTAACAGCATCTCCATTAGCTAAAAAATTAAATGCACCTATATTATTGACATCCCAAAATGAATTAGAAGAACCGGTAAAAGCAGAACTTAGAAGATTAAATGCAACTAACATAATTATCGTAGGTGGAGTAAATTCTATATCAACTAAAGTAGAAAAAGCATTGAGACAATATGATAAAGAAATAGAAAGAATAGCTGGACATAGTAGATATGAAACATCGGCAGCGATAGCACAAAGCCTTTTAAACCAATCTGCAAGAAAAACAGCAATAATAGCAAGTGGAGAAAACTTCGCGGATGCATTAACAGCAGGAGCGTATGCAGCAGAACAAGAATATCCAATTTTGCTAGTTGAAAAAACAAAGATAGATACGAGTATCGAAAAAGTGATAAACACAAACATCAATAAAACAATAATAGCAGGAGGGGTTAATTCCGTATCAGAAAAAGTTAAAAAGGACCTACCGAAAAACACAGAAAGAATTGCAGGAAGAAGTAGATACGATACCGCAGCACAAATTGCTAAAAAATTATTCAAATCCGAAAAAGCATTTGTAGCAAGTGGTGAAGTATTTGCAGATGCATTAGTCGTATCACCGGTAGCAGGAAGACTATCATCGCCAATATTATTAGTAAATAGAAAAGAATCACCAGAAACAATTAAAGAATACGTAAAAGAAAAAATAACAGAAATTACTGTAATAGGCGGAAAGAAATTCGTTCCAAGCTCAATTGTAACGGACTTAGAAACAGCAATAAAATAATAACATATAAAAACCAGAGTTTTTATACAGCTCTGGTTTTTAGTATGAAATAATAGAAAAACAATTCATAAAAACATTGCAAAAAATATATATAAGGGATACAATATAGTTAACCAAAAGACTTTTGTAAATAGGAAATCACAAAAGTTAATAAAAATGGAGGGAAATTATGAAAAAATTTAGTAAGTTGATCAAAGTAATTCTTGCTTTTGCATTGATTATAGGAGCGTTTTCATTCAACTCATCATTTGCATCAGCGCAAGATGTTGAAATCAATGAAACAAACTTTCCTGATGCTAAGTTCAGGGAATATGTGAAAGAATTTGATGAAAATCGAGACGAAAAATTAAGCCAAGAAGAAATTAAATCGGTAACAAGGATTGATACAAGTGTGAATTCGCCAAAAAACTTTAAAGGTATTGAGTATTTTACTGAGATAAAATCATTTTATACATCTGATAATGCAGAAAATATTGATTTATCTAAAAATACAAAACTTGAGAAAATCTATTGTGTTTTGAATCAGAATTTAAATGAGTTGGATTTAAGTAAAAACACAGAGCTAAAAGAATTAGACTTATCAAACAATGCTCTTACAAAATTAGATTTAAGTAATAATAGTAAACTTGAAGAAGTTAATTTATGGCAAAATAAAATAAAGGAAATTAATCTAAACAATTGTGTGAACTTAAAAAAATTAAACTTAACTTATAATAAGTTAAAGGAATTAGATTTGTCAGATTGCGTAAATCTTAAGAATCTTGATTGTGAAAATAACAATCTAGAAACAATAGATATTAGTAAGAATAAACAATTACAAAGCATAAATGCTAGAAGTAATAAGTTGCAAGCGATAGATACTACTAAAAATAGAGAATTAAGTTCCTTCATAGTTGACTTGCAAACATTTGATTATTATACAGACATTGATCACAAGGTTATTTATTTAGAAAAACTTCCTGGTAATCCTAATCCAAAAAGAATAAAGGAACTAGAAAATGGTAAACTCGTAGGAAATAAAATAGTGTTGGATAGGGGGAAAGAATCTGTAAGATATTCTTACGAAAGTAGACCCGGAGAAATTCAACGTCAATTTGGAGATTTATTGAGAATACAAATAAATGTAAAAACAGGATTTACAGAAGAAGAAACTCAACCAGCAGAAGAAAATAGAATTTCCGGAAGAAATAGAATATCTACAGCAATTGAAGTATCCAAAAAATACTATGAAAAAGCAAACACAGTAATAATTGCCAGAAGTGATGAATATCCTGACTCATTAACAGCATCACCATTAGCAAAAAAATTGAATGCGCCTATATTATTGACATCCAAAAATGAATTAGAAGAACCGGTAAAAGCAGAAATAAAAAGATTAAAAACAACCAATATAATCATAGTAGGTGGAGTAAATTCTATATCAACTAAAGTAGAAAAAGAATTAAGACAATATGATAAAGAAATAGAAAGAATAGCTGGACACAGTAGATATGAAACATCTGCAGCGATAGCAGAAAGACTTTTAAAACTATCTAAAAAACAAACTGCGATAATAGCAAGTGGAGAAAACTTTGCGGATGCATTAACAGCAGGTGCCTATGCGGCAAAACAAGAGTATCCAATACTACTAGTACAAAAAACAACAGTTGATACACAAATTACAAAAGTTCTAAACAAATATATCAATAAAACAATAATAGCAGGAGGAGTAAACTCCGTATCAGAAAAAGTAAAAAAAGATTTACCAAAGAACACAGAAAGAATTGCAGGAAGAAGTAGATACGATACCGCAGCACAAATTGCTAAAAAATTATTCAAATCCGAAAAAGCATTTGTAGCAAGTGGTGAAGTATTTGCAGATGCGTTAGTAGTATCACCGGTAGCAGGAAGACTATCATCACCAATATTATTAGTAAATAGAAAAGAATCACCAGAAACAATTAAAGAATACGTAAAAGAAAAAATAACAGAAATTACTGTAATAGGCGGAAAGAAATTCGTTCCAAGCTCAATTGTAACCG
>NZ_QGTH01000014.1:9144-30740 GCF_003182075.1 Finegoldia magna | reverse complement strand
AGAATCACCAGAAACAATTAAAGAATACGTAAAAGAAAAAATAACAGAAATTACTGTAATAGGCGGAAAGAAATTCGTTCCAAGCTCAATTGTAACCGACTTAGAAGCAGCAATAAAATAATAACACACAAAATCAGAGCTGATTAAAAAGCTCTGATTTTTTAATGAGTAATTTAAAATTCTCCTTTGTCCCAAATATCGTATCATATTTGGGACAAAAACTCTATTTCTTCCTATAATCGCAAACTTTAGCGAATCGCAATACTTTTGGCAGCACCTCAAAATCCAAGAAATCTGTCGTGAAGATTTCGCCATCGACATTGACCATCAATTCCTTTTCGAATTTGATACTTCCTTTAGTCAATTTTTGAAAATGAATAAGAGGATGTGACAGATGAGCACCTTTTTTGTATTTAAAAATCAAAGGAATTATCTTGTACAATGGCATTGTTTCTGCCAAGCACATTTCCAACACTCCATCGGTCAAATTCGCATATGGTGAAGGATTGAACCCTCCTCCGTAGAAACCACCATTGCAAATGGCACCTAAAAGATAATATCCTTTCAAATTCACATCTCCGTTTTGTCCGTTACTTGTACTAGATTCCAGCTTGTATCTTGGAATTTTAAATATATTTTGAAAAACGGCAAGAGGATATGCATTTGCCCTGAGTTTTGGGTTTTTCTTCAACAAATTATACGCAGAATTTAAAATCACTGTATCAAAACCAAAGCTTAGTACGTTCACACAATATCTTCCGTTGACTTTGATTAGATCGATATCGTCGATAACGGGCTTGATTGTGTTTTCGATTTTGAAGTTTGAATAATCGAAATTCTTAGAAAAATCATTCGCTGTTCCCGATGGAATAAGTCCCACGCTGAACTTAGCATTGATTTCTTTCATTTTATTTATTACTTCGTTTAATGTTCCATCTCCTGAACAAACATACAAAACGACGTCCGAACAATCGCAATATTTTTGAACGATTTCACAAGCGTGGTTTTTGTGTTCTGTTTTTATTATTGTATATTTCAAATTATTGCTTGAGTAACACTTCACAATTGAGTGCTCTAACTCTGAGAATGAGCCTGCACCAGCCTTGCTACTCAACAAAAACACGTATTTCATTTAATCACCATTCATATTATAATATAAACATAAATACCTGTACATAGGAATTTTACGCAAAGGATGATATCATGAATAAATTTTTTTATAATATAATTTACGTGCTGATAGTCGTGGCATTAATCGCTTTATTCGAAAGAATCTTCAGAAATAGAAAAAACAACCCTACGCTGAATAAAGTCTACAAAATAATTGTGGGAATTTTCTGGATAATCGCTGTACTCGTAACGGTTTTGCTATACTGGTCAGGTTACGGATATTTCAAAGAAGGAAATCCATCCGTTGCGACAAAGCTTTTTGTGTTTGGAATTTTGATGACTGTAAGCGTAGGATATAAGATTTATACTTTGATTGGAAATAAAAATGGAAATAATTAATGAACTAAAATCTCTACAAGATTTTAAATATCGTGATTTTCAAGCAAAACTAATTCCTAATATCGACAAGTCAACGATAATTGGAGTTAGAATGCCTGATTTAAGAAAATTAGCGAAAAAATTAGACGATGAACAATCGCAAATTTTCATGGAAGATTTGCCACACACATACTACGAAGAAAATATGCTTAATTCTATTTTGATTTCTAATATGAAAAGTTACGACGATTGTGTCAATCACTTGGAAAAATTTCTTCCATTTGTAGATAATTGGGCTGTGTGCGACTGTATTTCGCCAAAAATTTTCACCAAAAATACCGATAAATTAATCGGAAAAATAAAATTGTGGGCACAATCATCTCACACCTACACCATTAGAGTGGCTATTTGTCTTTTGATGAAATATTTCTTGGATGATGAGTTCAAGGTAGAGTATTTGAAAATAGCGACTGATATCAGAAGCGAAGAATACTATGTAAATATGATGATTGCGTGGTTTTTTGCGACAGCATTGGCAAAACAATGGGACGATGTTATATTCGTGTTGGAAGATAATTTGCTGGAGAGTTGGACACACAATAAAACCATTCAAAAAGCGAGGGAAAGTTTCAGAATAACACCGGCACAAAAACAATATCTAAAATCGTTAAAGAAAAGGAGATAAAATGCGAAGAAAAGATCGTGAAATTACAAGTTTTGATGAACAATTGAAAATAATTGATGCGTGTGATGTATGTAGGCTTGGGCTTGTGGATGATGAGGGTTATCCATATATTTTGCCGTTGAATTTTGGATATGAAGTGATTGACAATGAATTGGTGTTGTACTTTCATGGCGCATTGGAAGGCTACAAATACGAACTCATCGACAAGAACAACAAGGCTTCTTTTGAGATGGATTGCAATCACGATTTGTATTCTGACAGAGAAATAGGATACTGCACGATGAATTATTCGAGCATCATGGGCAAGGGGGTAGTCGAATATGTTACGGATGCACAAGAAAAATTCAAAGCACTAACTGTGATGACAGACAAATATCACATGGAACATTTTGAATTCAATCCGAAGGCAATTCCGAGAACTAGGGTTTTCAAATTAAAAGTAACATCCATGACGGCAAAACACAAAGAAATGAAAAAATAAACTTATAAAACACAAAAACTATTAATCAAAAATGCTTGACAGTATAACTTTTAAGTTGTATACTGAAAAAGTAGTAAGTAATTAAGGTAGTGAATCAAAGTTTTGTAAAATATTTTATTCTCTTAAATTAATTAGTTATCACAAAAAATAAAATTGTACAGTGGTACGGTTATTCTACGGAATAACAAGGAGGATATTATGAGTAACGGAACAGTTAAATGGTTTAATTCTACTAAAGGATTCGGATTTATAACAGGAGAAGACAACAAGGACATTTTTGTTCACCAAAGTGCAATCCAACAAGAAGGATTCAGAACATTGGAAGAAGGTCAAAAAGTTTCCTACGATGTTGAAGCTTCTGAAAAAGGCGACAGAGCAGTTAACGTAGTTAAATTATAATATTGAAATCAGCCAGTACGCGTGAAAATGTGTACTGGTTTTTTGTTTGTCAAAATATTACAAAATCTCATAAATGTGATATATTAGTATTAGATTTTAAAAATTACGGGAGGAATAATATGGATTTTGAAGAAGTAATCAAAAATCGATATTCTTGCAAAAAATATAGCGACAAAAAGGTAGAAAAGGAAAAATTGGATAAGATTTTGGAAGCTGGAAGACTAGCCCCAACAGCGAAAAACTTGCAAGAACATCACATTTATGTAATACAATCAGAAAAAAATTTGAAGAAAGTCGACGAAGTGACACCTTGTAGATACGGCGCAAGTACAGTTTTGCTTGTAACCTTTGACAAGACAAACGTGTTTACATATCCTGGCGATAGAAGAGATTCCGGAATAGAAGATGCATCTATCGTCGCTACTCATTTGATGCTTGCAGCGAAAAATCAAGGATTGGAAAGTTGCTGGATTAATTTCTTGGATCCAGACATCACACACAAGAAGTTCCGTCTTCCTGCAAAAGAAGAAGTACTAATGATGCTAGATATCGGCTATCCTGCTGAAGATTCTGAAATCAATCCACTTCACGACAAAAGAAAAGATTTGTCAGAAACAGTAACATTTATTTAAACAATACTTAATCTGGAGATTTAATGAATTTAAAATATAACGAAATATTAGTTAGAAACGCCTCTTTGGAAGATGCACCTAATTTATTAAAATGGTGGAATGATGGAAGGGTAATGGAACATGCAGGATTTCCTCTTGGACTAAACACTACCGATAACAGAGTTATACAAAATATTAAAAATCACGACATGATAAATAATGCTCTCTTGATAATTGAATATAACAAATTTCCAATCGGGGAAATGAATTACAAGAAACTTGATCATAAATCGGTGGAGATTGGAATTAAAATTTGTGAAGAAGAATATCAAAATAAAGGTCTGGGAAACATTATTTTAAGTTTATTAATCAGTGAGTTGTTTTCAAAAGGATTTGAGAAAATAGTATTGTCAACAACTGTTGAGAATAAAAGGGCACATCATGTTTATGAAAAACTAGGCTTTGTAAATACCGAAATTAAAGAAAATTCGTGGACAGATCAATTGGGGAACATTCGCTCCTCTGTAATATATGAGCTAATTGAAGAAAATTTTAATAACCAATTAACAAAACGAAAGGAAAACTAATGAACAAAAGAAAAATCGACGTTATGGACTACGCATCAGACATCGTCAAGGAACTTCCAAAAGGAATATTTTTGAACACGAAAGCAAACGGCAAATTCAACAGCATGGCGATTGCATGGGGAACAATTGGCTACAATTGGAACAAGCCTGTTTTTGTTTGCTACGTTAGAGAAGGAAGATTTACAAGAGAATTATTGGATGCAAATCCAGAATTCACGATCAGCGTTCCAATCGGCTCCTACGACAAAAAAATTATGAAAGTTTGTGGCAGTCAAAGTGGAAGAGATGTTGATAAAGTAGAAGAAGCGAAACTCACACTCGTGGAACCAGAAACTATTTCTGTAAATGGAATCAAAGAACTTCCTTTAACTATTGAATGCAAACTTCTTTATCGTCAAGAACAGGATTTGTCATTACTTCCAGACGATATTTTGAACAGAAATTACCCACAAGATGTCGATAGCTCCAATCCTGGCTCCAACAAGGATTTTCACATCACATATTTCGGAGAAATAGTCGACAGTTATATAATTGAAGATTAATCGCAAAACGACTCAGTCACACTGGCTAAGTCGTTTTTAAATTGCTCACTTGATAGAAATAATTTGCCAATTCTTCCGTACTTTCCACACCGCCTTTTCTAATCCAATGTAAAATAATTCCCGAATTTAACGACAAGAAAACCTCCGTCGAATAATCTTTTGGCAAAAACGGGTGATTGTCAATCGAATGCTTCAACTCCGGAAGTGTTTCAATCAACGCCAACAAAAACTTTCTCAACATATCGTTGATATAATTGTAGCTATTCATCGTCAAAGCGTAGATAAAATCGAAATCATCCTTCACGTAATCGATAACTTTTTTGATGATATCGTAAGAATACTTGCTGCCGACTTTTTCCGACGTCAAAATCTCCTTTAATTCTTCGAAGATTTCCTCCACCAAATTATCCACCAAATCCATTTTGTCATCGTAGTGCAAATAAAAAGTTCCACGATTGATGCTAGCTTCTTTCGTCAATTCGCTCACAGAAATATCGTTCAAACTCTTCTCGTTCAACAAAATCGTCAACGCTTTTTTTAATTTATCCCTGGTATCTGTTTCTCTAATCATAAAATCTCCTTAAATCAACAAACTGTTCACTATTGTTTTGTTACAATTCTACTTTTAATATAAAATAATTTATAAGATAAATCAACACATTGTTCATATAAGAGGTGACACATGGCATACATTGAAATGAAAAACAGCTACAAACGCTATAAATCAGGACAATCTGAAATAATTGCAAACAACGACATATCATTTGAAATAGAAAAAGGAGAATTGGCAATAATTCTCGGCTCATCAGGAGCTGGCAAATCAACCGTACTAAATATTCTCGGTGGAATGGACACCAACGACGAAGGAAATGTACTAATAGATGGCAAGGATATCAGCACATTCAACGAAAAAGAACTTACAAATTACAGAAGAAATGACGTGGGATTTGTGTTTCAATTTTACAATCTTGTTCCCAATCTAACTGCAAAAGAAAACGTGGAGCTAGCATCTGAAATCGTAAAAGATGCGCTCGATGCAACAGAAGTCTTACGATCAGTTGGACTTGGAGAAAGAATCGACAACTTCCCAGCACAATTATCTGGTGGAGAACAACAACGTGTGGCAATTGCACGTGCAGTTGCGAAAAATCCCAAGCTACTGTTGTGCGACGAACCAACGGGAGCTCTCGATTATCATACTGGAAAGCAAGTTTTGAAAATCTTGCAAGACATGGTTAGAAAAGAAGGAGCGACTGTTGTTATCGTTACGCACAACCAAGCGTTGGCGCCGATTGCAGACAGAGTTATTCACATGCACGACGCTAAAATACGTGATATTGTGTTGAATTCTAATCCACAAAACATAGAAACATTGGAATACTAAAATGAAGAAGAAAACATTAAACAAGACGATTTTTAAATCGTTTATAGAATCTAAGGGACGATTTTTGTCGATAATGTTGTTGATGATGCTAGGCTCCATGACACTTGTCGCACTCAAAGTCACAGGACCCGACATCGACAAATCGGCTAACAAATACTACGAAGATTATAATTTGTCCGATGTCAACGTCATCAGCGATTACGGAATCACAAAAAAAGATGCCAAGGAAATTGACCAAATCAAAAACATTGCCGACGTGGAATACGGATATTTTTCAGATGCGACGATAAATGACACGCCAACATCATTCAGAATATTTTCCAACACGAAAAACATATCGAAGTTTGAGCTAGTAAGTGGGAAATTCCCACAAAAAATCGGGGAAATAGCCCTCACTGACCAGTACAAATCCAAATACAAAATCGGAGATAAAATAAAATTCAAAGAAAAAGACGAAGACAGTAAGATTTTGAAACAAGAAGAATTTATCGTAACTGGATTCGTTAATTCTACAGAAATTGTCTCCAAGACAGCTTTGGGAAATTCTTCTGCAGGATCTGGAAATTTGGAGGGATACGCAGTAGTAACATCGGACAACTTTGACACTGATGTCTACACGATTGTGCGTGCACGTTACAACGATGTCCGTGGACTTAATTTCACAGACACAGAATACACCAAAAAAATCGACAAACATCAGAAACAACTTGACGAAATACTTAAAGATAACGGCAAACAACGACTCGAAGAAATCAAATCCAAGGCTAATGATAAAATAGTCAAATCCAAGAAGAAAATCGAAGATGCAAAAAAAGAAATCTCAGATGCAGAGAAGAAATTGTCCGACGGACAAAAGAAAATCAACGACGAAAAAGCAAAGCTAATATCGGCACAAAAACAAATCGCTGACAAAGAGTCTGTAATCAAGAATTCAAAATACCAAATCGAATCAGCAGAAAGCCGCCTTCAAGCAACCAAGAAACAATTGGACGATGCGAAAGTTCAGCTTGACAAAGGTCAAAAGCAATTGAATTCAAAGAAAAAAGAAGTTGAAGCGAACAGAAAGAAGCTATCACAATCAAAATCAACCCTTGATGCTACGAAAAAAAAGCTCGACTCATCAAAAACGCAAATCCAACAAGGAAAGGCGAAGCTACAACAAGCAAACAAAAACCTTGAAGAAAAAAAGGCTGAACTCAAAAAACAGGGAATAAATCCTGAAATTGTTCCAGAAATCCAACAAGCTGAAAGTTCAATCGCAGAACAATCAAAAATGATACAACAATCCGAAGCTCAGTATAACCAAGGATTGGCGAAGTACAAACAGGGATTTGAACAATACAAATCTGGAATGAAAAAAATTGATGAATTTTACACAGCACAAACTAAACTTAACGAAAAGAAAAAGCTCTACCAAAATTCAGTTGCGAAGTATAATTCTGGACGCAATCAGCTTAACGCATCCAAGACAAAATACCAAAACGGAATTGCACAGCTGAACTCATCAAAAAAACAAATCCAAGAAGGACTGAACAAAATTTCCTCGTCACAAAAAGAACTCGACGACAATAAAAAAGAATTTGAAAATGAAAAGAAAAAAGCCGATGACAAAATCCAAGACGCAGAATCCAAAATACACGACGCACAAATAGAAATCGACGGATTATCGTTGCCGGAATATTCGACATACACGAGAAGGACAATGCCGGGTGGAGATGGAATCAAAATGGTCGAAACGACATCATCGGGAATTACGAAAGTAAGTAACTTATTCCCAGTAGTCTTGTATCTTGTCGCAGCGCTAGTAACAGTTACGACAATGACGAGATTTGTCCAAGAAGAACGAAACAATGCAGGAATTCTGAAGGCGTTAGGCTACAATGATACTGATGTCATCAAGAAATTCGTGTTGTACGGACTAATCTCAGGAGGATTGGGCACGATTTTGGGAACGCTACTTGGAACGTACGTACTTCCGTACATTTTGTGCACGTCGCTTTTGGCAAACATGACCATACCACCAGTCAAGTACTATTTTTCATTTAAAATACTCGGACTATCAGTGCTATTCGCAATAATTTGTAGCGTACTACCAGCAGTTTACATCTCAGTCAAAGAACTAAGAGAAACAGCAGCACAGCTCTTGCTTCCAAAACCCCCGACAAAAGGCTCCAAGATTTTCATGGAAAGAATCACACCATTGTGGAGTAGAATGACATTCACCCAAAAAGTCACAGCCAGAAATATCTTCAGATACAAGCAAAGAATGTTCATGACGATATTTGGAGTTGCAGGATCCGTCGCACTATTATTTGCAGGACTAGGAATCTCATCGTCAATCAAAGGAATCCAGACCAAACAATACGGACAAATCATCCAATACGATGCAGTAGTTGCTAAGAAAGATTTCGTCACAGAAAAAGAACAAGCAAAAATCGATCAATTATTAAAGTCAGATGATATTCAAGGCTACATTCCGATTCACTTTGAAAATATAACGAAAAACATCCCGGGAATTGAAGACGAACAAACAATAACCATGCTTGTCACACACGCCGACACATTTTCGCCATATATCAATTTGGAACACAAAAACTCCGAAGACGCACTCAAAATAACGAATGACGGCATAGTTATATCACAGAAACTCGCCGATTTAATGAAAGTGAATACAGGCGACACGATAACGCTGAAAGTCGCAAACCAAGATAGAAAATTCAAAATCGCACAAATCACCAAAATGTACGCTGGACATTTTATCTTCATGAGTGATGATTATTTTGCGAAAATTACAAATGATAAACCGACAAACAACAGCTACTTCATTGCCCTCAAAGACAAATCAAAAACAAACGTCGAAAAAATCACAGCGAAATTTATGGCGTCAAACGGAATCAAAGCCGTATCACAAAACACCAACGTCATCATCCAAGTTGAAACGATGACCAACTCGCTCACGAAAGTAATGACAGTGCTAACTATAATGTCGCTATTACTTGCAATTGTAATTCTGTATAACTTGACCAACATCAACGTAGCAGAAAGAATCAGAGAATTATCCACGATAAAAGTATTGGGATTTTTCAATAATGAAGTAACCATGTACATCTATCGTGAGACAATCTGCTTGTCGATTATTGGAATAATCGCTGGAATATTTGGCGGGAAAATACTCTACAAAGTAATCCTCGAAAAAGTTGCACCAGCGGAAATATTCTTCAACCCAAACATCGAAGCGTGGGTATACATCTTACCGGTAATTTTAGTAATTGTTATACTCTACGCATTGGGAGTAATAGTCAACCACAAATTGAAAAAAGTAGATATGCTTGAAGCATTAAAATCAGTAGATTAGGGAATGTAAAGTAGAAAACCGTGTTTGCACGGTTTTCTACTTTTTAATTTACTCTTTTGCTCAACGCTCACATCGTACAGGCACAGGGGAACAAGAAAAGTCGTAGCACATTCGTCTGGCTTCCAAAAATTGAAAAATTCTAATCTCAAAATCCTGAAATTTGAAGCACGCTTCGCTTACGCGGTCAAATTTCTGGCGGATTTTTTCGATTGAATTTTGCACAATTTTTTCCAGATGACTCATTTAGCTACGATCTTTTTTGTTTATTTCATTGCAATCTTTTTATGTAATCTACTTTTTTCAATTCTATAAAGGAGAGAGGGGTTTCGCAGGACGTATACATCACACAGGGACATGGAAACACAAAAACTCGCAAAACGCTCATCTGTCTACAAAAATTGATAAATTCATAGCTTATGAAACTAAAATCGCAAACTCGCTGACGCTCAAACAGTGCGATTTTTTAACGTTTCACTTCGCTAGAATTTATTCCAATTTTTTCCGAATGATTCGCTTATTTACGATGTTTTTGGTTTGTTTCAATGCTAAATTATTCAGCAAGCATTCTCCATCTACTTTTTTCAATTCTATAAAAAGGGGAGAGGGGGGGTCGCACCACACATACATCACACAGGGACAGGGAAACACAAAAACTCGTAAAACGCTCATCTGTCTACAAAAATTGATAAATTCATCGCTTATGAAACTAAAATTGTGAACTCGCGTTTGGCTCAAACAGCACAATTTTTTAACGTTTCATTTCGCTAGAATTTATTTCAATTTTTTCCGAATGATTCGCTTATTTACGATGTTTTTGGTTTATTTACTAAAATCACAGTCGCACGACGTATACTTTTTTCAAACACCATCAAAACACTAATAACATTTCACCCGACACCCCAAAAGCCCTAATATTGTGGTAAAATAAACTAAAGAAATTATCGGGGGAGAAGGCTATGATTAAAAAAATCGTTAAGGTGGATTACAATGACAAATACGACGATGAGCTGGACAAGCTCAGAGTGTCTGTGTCGATGCTTTTACTTGAACGCGATAATTTATTGTTTCATGAATGCAAGGATATTGAGGCGGAATACGTTCTGAAATTCGGAAAGCTTGAATACAAGGTCTATGAGGCGGAATGTGAGTATCGCAGGCTGAAAAGAAAGCTGGAATTAATTATAACTTCTCGCAACCACAACGAGCCTATCGATTTGGATACGATTGACGAACAACTTGAAAAAGAATTGGAGGAATTTTACAAGATACTTAACGCTAAGCTTGGAGAAATCGAAGATGCGAAAATTCGCCAAGGGTTACCGCGATTATCCGATGAGGAAGATAAGGAACTAAAATCACTCTACAGAAAACTAATTAAAAAACTACACCCAGACATGAATCCAAATGTCACAGAATACGAAAAGGAACTTTTCAACAAGATCGTAGAATGCTACGAAAATGGGAACTTGCTTGAACTACAAATGATAGAAATATCTTTGGAGGATAAATCAATCACAGTCGAAAATTCCCTTGAAGAAAAACCAAGGCTTACCAAATTAGTTGACAAACTCACCTCACAAATTCAAGAAATCAAATCGACGTATCCATATAATATATTAAAAGAAACATTGGTAAACAAAGAAAAAACCATCGAACGATACAAACAACTTAACGAAATGTACGACAGGTATTCTTATGAAATACAAATATACACCGAAGAAATCGAAAACTTTCTAAAAGAGGAATAAAATGAGTGACATCATAAAAAAGAACAACGATTATTTGAGAATAAAATACACTGATGGACATTGCTTAGCTGGAATCAAACCGTTCCAACGTGATATTTTGCTGTTCGATACGCATATCGCAGGAACCACACACATCGAAGGAATGGATGAATTAGAAAAGCACATCCACATAGGAGATAGGTTGGAATTTTACAGACAACAGGACAACCCCTACGATGCTAACGCCATTGAAATCAGAAACGATATGAACGTAAAGATTGGATACCTGCCAAAAGCGGATAACATTGTATTTTCACGATTAATGGATGCTGGAAAACTACTTTACGGCAAAGTAATATCCAAAGAAATATTGGATAATTGGGTCAAAATCCAAATAGAAATATATTTGCACGAAATATAGGAGAGCGAAATGAACGTGATACTTACAAGCGACATAATGTCTCCTGACAAAAGACAACTTAACAGCCAAAATGGTTTTGTAGACAAAATCCACGAATACGTAGAGGATATCAACTGCCTCTACGTTCCATCAGATCCACACACACCACTTTTAACCAACACAATTAGCTCATACTATAAAAGAGCCTTCGAAAAAAGTGGATTCACTGTAAAAAACTGGGAAGTACTATCCATTTACAAAAAATCAATCATACAACAGCTAATATCAAAATCTAACCTCATAATACTTGCAGGAGGTCACGTTCCTACACAGAACAAATTCTTTCATCACATACATCTTCAAAAATACATCAAAAACTACAACGGACTTGTGATTGGAATCAGTGCAGGGAGCATGAACAGTGCCGAAGAAGTCTACGCACAGCCAGAAAATTTTGGCGAAGTCAAATCCACTCACTACCGTAGATTTCTCAAAGGACTAGGAATTGTGGATATATCTGTACTTCCACACTACAAAGAAATCAAACATCAACGAATCGACAACCAACGAATCATGGAAGATGTCACACTACCCGACAGCTACGGAAGAAAATTCTACGCCATAGAAGATGGAGCATACATCGTAGCCACAGAAAACATAATCTACGGAAATTGCTACGTCATAAAAGACGGCAAAATCAAAAAAGTATGTAACACAGCAGAAACAGTAAATCTACGAGGAGTAAATTAATGACAGAATTTTTCAGATACAACGAAGATGCCTACACCAATATCAACATAACATTACTAAGACTATCATTAGTCCTAGTAATTTTTTTGGCATACAAACTCAAACACAAAACCAACCTACTCAAACCAGCATTGTTTGTTGGATTGTTTGGTCAAATACTACTATTTGCATGGTACGCAGGAAATAATACACTTTTCATCAAAGAAGGATTGCCGCTGTTTCATTGCCGAATATCAGCAATCATGATGCTAATAGCTTACATCTTGCATAAGGACAAACTAATGCGATACTTTGCGTGGCTCGGATTAATTGGAGCCATAATATCATTTGCATTTCCGGACCCTTCCAAATATCTGTGGCCGCACGTAACCAACCTTACCTACATTATCAATCATTTGATATTAGGATATTGTGGCGTGACAATATTATCCACAAGAAAAAGCGAGCTTAAACTAAAACATTCACTCATCATAACCACCATAATGAACGCAGGAATAATGACAGTCAACCTAATAATCCACACAAATTACGGATACCTAGTACAATTTCCACAATCAGTACCAGTGAAATTCACACCAAAAGTCACATTCCTAATAATGACACTAATCATCACATCTTTGATTACAATTGCAGAAAAAACACACAACAAACTCGTACAAAACACACAAATAGAACCACAACTAACTATCCAACAATAATCGCACAACTATTAGGAGAAACAATGAACACAATCATCAAACCATTCGACAAGCTCACAACACAAGAACTATTTAACATCTACAAACTCCGAGTTGACGTATTCGTAGTTGAACAACAATGCCCGTATCACGAAGTAGACAATATCGACACCATCAGCCACCACATATATTTGCAAAACGACAACTCAAAAATCTTGGCTTATTGTAGATTGTACAAAATAGAAGACACATTCCACATAGGAAGAGTAATCGCCTCACCAAAACACAAAGGATACGGCACACAAATAATGAAAACAGCAGTAAAAATTGCAACAGAAGAACTTGACGCAGACTCCATAATCATAGAAGCACAAACCTACGCCCAAACATTTTACGAAAATTAGGATTCATTCAAACATCAGAACCGTTTGATGAAGATGGAATCGAACATATACAAATGAAATACATTATAAAATAAAATTCAATTCAAAAGCCTACACCAGGAACACGAAGTCTTGGTGTTTTTTATTGAGTGAAACGAAAAAAAGAGAAATATTCCTTGAAAATTATGATTACAAAATTTTAAATTAAAATTATTAAAGATTTAATGTTTTTTATAATCGTCTCCTACAATTATCATAAAATCATAAAAATTCATATTGCTTGAAAAACCACTGTATTTATATGAAAACATTGACACTTTTATTTTAATTAAGTCTAATTACTAAATTAGATTGAAAATAACAATTCATTTTACAATTTAAAACTAAATAGAATTAACATTACTAGTGAAAAAATAATGTTTATAACAATATAAACATAACAAATCAAACAAAAATTAAAATCTTTCAAATGAAATACATAATAAGTTAAATGAAACACTCCAGAAAATAAAATTCTGGTTTTTGCACTTAAAGAGTATACTCTAGCATTGGTTATCACTTGCAGAACTTATAACCACTTATATTAGGAGACGGAACACTATCGAATTCGTAACTTTACGAAGATTTCTAGAAATAAAGATGTAACAAATTAAAATTTAGCAAAAAAGTTACGATAATAAATATAAAGCCAAAGATAATAAATATAGCGCCAAAGATTTGTATGTTCAGAGAATTATTATATAAACCATATTAGTCCTAATTGCATGAAAAAATGATAAAGTTGTGTATCCAAATTACAACGAAAAGAAAGAATAGGTTATTTTAGACTATTTTATAAGTAGTTCATAGAAGTTAACGTAAAACAGTTAATACTTTAAAAATTATAGAATAAATGATTGATATTTTCAATCAACATATATTTATTAAGTTATATTAATACTGAAAAGATTACTATTCAAAATATTTTTTGAATTTTAAGAAAATAAAAATAGAGGGTATTGTGATTACTGTCTAAATAAAATTTTTGATAAAATCAGAATATTCTGTAAGGTATTATCTAAATGATTAAAAAAATACTAACTCGTGTCGTATAAATAAAGAGAAGTTTGAAAAAAATAACATACTAATTCTTTTTAAGATAATTTATACAAAACATTTGATTTAGATTTTATATTTTAAGTCAAGGCTGTTAGAAATATTTTAAATTATCGAAATTATCTTGCTTTATAAGTCGTATATGGTAAAATGTAGTTATAGGTAGTAATATTTTTTGCACAATAATATTTGTGATTTGCTATGAATATTTATGTATGTTTCATTTATGAATTTTGTCAAGAAATCAAAATTGTTGACAAAAATAAGGAACAAAGGTAGTAATGAAAATCAAATTAATAATTAAGGATATCTAGCAGAAGACTAAATATTATAATTTTGAAAATATGTGGTTGGTATTTATTTAAGATAAAACTATTAAAGAAAGGGGGATTAAGATAAAACTATTAAAGAAGGGGGAGATATAACTTTAAATAGTCTTGACACAATTTTTAATTTAGACTATTAAATTTCAAAAAATTTATAACTCTAGAAACCAATAGCTGTAATTAAAATATTACTCAATCGAGAAAAGCAAATCTCTGAGCTAAAATCAGAGAAACCTACACAAGGTGCAATATAAATATTGCAAAAGTGAATTTACGAATTAGAAAAGGAGAAAACATGAAATTTAATGTGAAAAGAGCGACCGCTACAGTCCTCTTAGCAGCTATGTTAATGGGGTCAGCCCCTATTAATGTCTATGCTCAACAACCTGAACTGGCACCAAGCAAAGTTAACACATCGGTTAGAGCTGTTGATACACCTGATTGGGAAGTCAGCGATGAAGAGGCAAATAGTGAATATTGGCCACTAGCAGCTCATAATAGGCTAATAGAACCATCTACGGGTGACTTTATTAAAAACCCTACTATAGAGTATGGTGGATCTTATAATTTAACAGACAATAATTCAAAAGATCGAGAAGTAATTAAACTTTTATACAAGACTAATTCAAGCCCAGGAGGAGCTTGGAAGAGAATGCTTCTTAAATTTGATAAGACTTTATATCAAATGATTGACTGGGATAATAATCAAACAGGAGCTTGGAAAAATCCATCTACTAACAGAGGGCCAGCTAGTCCACTACATTTTAAAAATGGCATAATGAGTTTTACAAGAGAATCAAGAGAAAACGTTGGCTCTAAAAATGTAGTTAGTTTTGATATTGATAAGGCTGGGTTTAAGGCAAATGTACTAGAGGCACCAATGCACTTTGTCCTCAAAGATCAAGAAACACTTAAAAAAGCAAATCTCCCTACTAGCATTGATGAACTTACGAAGGATAAAGAGCCAGTTATTCAAATGAGAATAGTAGATAAGAAGTATGAGAGAGTTCGTATGAATCCAACCAAACATAGGAATGGATACTCAACTTATACACCTTCTACTGTAATACCTAAAAAAGACTACAGAGTAGGGCTCATTCCTCAGTCCCAACAAGACAACGGCTCACCATGGATTTTCGCCCAAGACTCATATATTTCATACGACAAGAATAAGGGATATGTAGACCTTACAATAAGACACAATAAAGCTAATTTAACTGGAGCAGCTTTTAATCCATATATAGGTCTTAGAACTGTAATGGAAGATAAGTTCTTCAATATCTTAGCAGGAAGTTCTTATAAAAAAGCGAATGGAACAGAAGTTGCTGAAGATTCTAATGCCAAAATAGCTGATGTATTTCTTATAAATGCTGATGAAAATCCTTACGGAAGAGGGGCAACTTATGATAATCCTATAACTGAAAGGAAAATACCAGTGTTAAGAAGCCAAATAAATGATGGTAAGGATGGTCTAAAATATATACAAGTTGTAGGTTCTGACTATAATAAGACAGATTATGAAAGCAATATAAAAACTCAACAAAATGGAAAGGCATTGGATTTATTAATCAATGTAGCAATTGCAAACAGTTTAAAGGGTGTGGCTACAGTTGTTAGATTCTATGTGCAACCGGATAAGTTTGATAAAATCGTTAACGACTCTGACCTTTTGGATATGACTTTCTACACAACCTTTACTATGCAAACAAAGACACCGAAAGATACTTTCATCGGCAAGGTGGATAAGGATAGAAAGCTAAAAAAAGACGATGAAATGATTCTAGATGTTGGAACTGATGAATTTTCTGGTGGAGCTCTTATTGGAGACAGAAAACTTACTATGGAAGTAGGTGAAAGACCTCACACTGTAGTCTTCAATGCGGAATCTAATGCCGTTGGGGGAACTTCTCTATATTGGAAAGACAAAACATCTTATTGGTGGAGAATTCCTTATGATATGACACTAAAAGAAGGCACTCCAATTAAAATCTACATGGAAGGATTAAAGAAGCCAATAAAAGAAGTTAGATTTTACAAGAACAAGGACGAGCAAGCAAAGGGCAATAATGGCGATTTCTTTACCATAGCAAAAGATGCTGAAAAAACTGGAGATATGCAATATGCACGTTTTGCAGGCAACTTAAAATCACCTCATGTTGCCAAAACGCAAAATGAAGCTTCAATCCCTGAGATATTCACAGAAGATAATATTATCTATGGTCATACAAAAGTAGGTAATGCCATTGTTAGAGCAACAGGCATTGGAGTAGATGACACATTGATAAAACAAGCATACTTAACTGATGAAGAAGATACTTTTAAAACGGCAGGTTCAGGAGATAATGAAGAAGTAATAATTGACCAAAAGAAATCACAAGCAGTAATTGTAAACAAAAAAATTGAATTTGGTTATGAATTCTCTACAAAAGATGCTATTAATCCAAAAGATCCATTGGGAGCAACAACAGGTATTACTAATAAAAAGTACAAAATGATTAAGGATGCCCCTATTGGATTTACTACAGAAGATTTTTCAATCAATGCTGTTGAAAAATTACCACCAATTATTGAGCAAGTTCAAGCAAAAGTTAAATTCGATTTAAATGGTGGATATCTAGGAAATGATCCTAATGCTGAAAATGCCAAGAAATCAATTACAAAAATTGCACCATTAAATGAAAATTATAGTTACAATGTAGATAAGGAAACAAACTTCCCAACTACAGAATTAAACAAAGGTTACAAAGCTAATGCCTTTGAAGGAGACCACAGAAGAATGGTTGATGATGGTAATGGTAAGCAAGTAATGGCATCACATACAGATCAACCACTGGGAACAGAAACTTATAAGTCTATGTTTGATAAATACAATGAGGAACTGGGAAAAAGACTTAAAGAAGCAGAAGCACTACCAACAGGATTAGGAGCACCAAATGCGATTCGTAATGCAGCTATTAAAGAAGCACAACAAGATATAGATTCCTTTAAGAATTATGTTGACAAATTCTACACAAGTAAGGACATAGACATCACTAAATCACAACTTTGGTTAAGAGAATTCCCTGGAAAAGAATCTCAAGCTGAACTAAAGACAGAAAATCCTGAGATGGATAACAAAGAATTCTACGGATGGACAACTAATAAGATTGATACGGTTGAGGAATATAACAAATTAAAAGAATTAAAAACAGAAGAACAAGCTAAAAAAACAACAGAAACTTATAAATTCACAGAAAACTCACCAATCTTATCAGAAATGACTGTTTATGCTTTCTATGGACCAGTAAAATCACAAGTAACAAATCCAAAACAAACTTATGATCAAGAAAATGACAAGCAATATATAGAAATTGCGCCTGAAGAAGAAGGAAAAGCCCTACCAGATAATGCAAGCTATAAACTTGTTAAGAAAAACGACGATGGAACTTATACAGAAGTAAAAGAGGCAAGCCAACAAACAACAGAAGATGGCAGACTAGTACTTGATATAACAGATTTGCCAAGTGATAAGTTTGACCCTAATGCAGACTACTATATCGAAACAACAGAAACTGGAAAAGACCCATCTTATTCAGCAATTCCAATTAAAATAGACAAAAAAGGACCAAAGTTTGTTGGTGATGGAGAAAATGACCTAGTGGTTACCCAAGACCCTTACGGCTACCAAATTACAGTAGCAGCAA
The DNA here is from genome assembly GCF_003182075.1 of Finegoldia magna. Lineage (GTDB taxonomy): Bacteria > Bacillota > Clostridia > Tissierellales > Peptoniphilaceae > Finegoldia > Finegoldia magna. The sequence goes on along the minus strand of NZ_QGTH01000014.1, from coordinate 12,167 downwards.
ATGCCCAAGATAACTCAGGTATCCTAAGAGTTTACCTTGATGACGACAAGAATAATGGATACTACAAAGCAGATGCATCTCAACAATCAGGTGGATTTAAAGCTACTCTTCAAAATCAACAAGGTGAAGAAAAAACAGTCACTGTAACAGCTGTTGATAAGTTTGGTAATAAATCAACTGCAACACATACATTTATGCCACAAATCAAGGATATTGTTCTAGAAACAATGAGACCGAGAGCCGGAAAAGACTTTGTAACAGTCACATCAGCTGTTGGAGCAACAATCAAAGTTGAGCTAAATGGTCAGGTTATAGGTAAACAAACATTAAAAAGCGAAACAGAAAAAATCAAATTAAGTCAAAAACTAACAAAGGGAGATAGATTAGTAATAACTGCAACACTAGACGGTAACGTTAAAACTATGAAATCAAGAGTTAGATAGGATTTTCAAGGGGGATTATTCCCCTTTGAATTTTGAATTATTAGCATAGAAAATTAATAAAGGAGAAAAAAATGGACAATAGGTCTAAATTAAAAAAATTATAGAATATAGAAAAGCTAAGGGATCTACGAGAAAACCTAAATACGCTACTAGGAAACTATCTATAGGCTTAGTATCTTGTCTTCTAGGATTTACCGTGCTTATATTTCCGGTAGAGTCTTTCGCGGCAGAGCCAACAACTGAGATGGCAGTATCAGAGGATGCTGGTAAAAAGACAGAAGAAGAGAAAGACAAAAAAGAAGAAGAAATAGAAGCGGATCCTTCAGGCGATGAACAAACAGAAGAAGAAACTGAAAAAACAGAAGAAGTTGAAGAAGAGAAAGAAGAATTTCACTTCAACGATGAGCAAAGGAAAAAGCTTGTTGACGAAAAATTCGACGATGCAAAAATAAATGACCTTGAAAATCAAGCTAGAATCGAAAGTAAAAAAGATGGATTCGATGCTGACAAATTTATAGATGACGCTATAAATAAAAACAAAGTAGAAGACGAATCAGCAGCTGATGAAGAAACAAATACTGAAGCAGAAAAAGAACAAGTAGAAAAAGATAAATCACAAGAAAAAACTATAGAAGAATCTACCGATAAAAAAGATCCCCCTCTTGAAGTTGGTGATAAAAATGTAGGCAATCGTGTACAAGCCACTCCAGAAGATGGAAAAAATACTGAAGAAAACGCTCCAGGTACAAAAGATGCTCTCACAGAAGTAGATGTAAAGATTACCAAAAAAGGTATTGGCGACAAACCTTTCAACTTCGATGGCGTATTTGGCAATGGGGCAAAGAAGAAAGTAAAACTTATAAACGAAGCCACAAAAGAAGAACAAGTTGCTGAATTCGGATCAGAAGAAGAGCTAGTAAAATATCTTAAAAAGATAAAGATGGCCGATGTGGTTAAAGATGATGTTTACATTGAATTTGAAGGCGGAAATGTAGCCGGTAAATTTACATTCAAAGAGAGTGCAGCAAAACCTGATGACAAAACAGGAAAGACATCATTTGAGCTTACACTTTGGCAAATTAAAAATACAGATATAGAAGTTAAAACTAAAAATAAAGCTGGTGATGACGTAGCCAATCCTACAACAGGTAAAATTCAAAGTGGAGACAAAGAAATTGATATCCCTTCTCAAGGGGAAGTTGGTGTAATCGATGAAGATGCAGAAGATTTGGCACCAAATCAGATTGATGAATATAACAAGAAAACTCCTAAATATAACCTAACAAACAAAGAAAGTGGCTTCCTTGTAGACAGAGACGGCAACAAAGTCTACAAACAAAATGGAGAAGTCGAAGTAGACCCAGATGGTCTAAACCCATCAAAACTTAACCTAACAGAAAAACCATTAGTTACAACAGAAGACCAACCTGGCGATGAAGATTATGTAAAAGTAACGTTTAATCCTGGCGAACATGGAACAATTAAAGGAAACACAGAATACAACGTTATAGCAGGAGTAGATGTTGGAGAGAATCTATCAGATCCTCAAGTAAAGGGTAACGATGATTGGGAATTTAAGAAATGGAATGACAGCGTAAAGAAAATTCATAATTCCAACGTAACTTACACGGCAGTCTATGAAAAGAAAATAACAGAAACTATCAAAGCAAAAGTAAAATACGTTGCAGACGATAGCCTAGCTTATGGAACAAAAGAAGTAGAAAAAGCACCAGTAGATGGAGAAAAAGAAGTAACAACAGTATCTGAAACAGGTAAAAAAGATGAAGTAACAGAAAAAGTAACAAAACAACCAGTAGATGGAGTAACAAAAGTAGGTAACAAGCAAGTAGAAACAACTACAAATGATGATGGTTCTACAACTGAGAAAACTACAATCTATGAAGTAGATCCAGAAACAGGTGAGTTAACAAATCCAACTACTACAGAAAAAACTACAAAGAAAACTACCGAAAAAGTTCCAGGCAAAGTAAAATACGTTGCAGACGATAGCCTAGACTTTGAAGAAAAGAAAGTAGAAAAAGCACCAGTAGATGGAGAAAAAGAAGTAACAACAGTATCTGAAACAGGAAAAGACGATGTAGTAACAGAAAATATTATTACACCTGCAGAAGACGGAGTAACAAAAGTAGGTAACAAGAAGGTAGAAACAAAGACAAATGAAGATGGATCTACAACAGAAACTACAACAATCTACGACGTTGACCCAGATACAGGCGACTTAAGTAATCCAACTGTTACAAATGAAAAGACTACAAAGAAAACTACCGAAAAAGTTCCAGGCAAAGTAAAATACGTTGCAGACGATAGCCTAGACTTTGAAGAAAAGAAAGTAGAAAAAGCACCAGTAGATGGAGAAAAAGAAGTAACAACAGTATCTGAAACAGGAAAAGACGATGTAGTAACAGAAAATATTATTACACCTGCAGAAGACGGAGTAACAAAAGTAGGTAACAAGAAGGTAGAAACAAAGACAAATGAAGATGGATCTACAACAGAAACTACAACAATCTACGACGTTGACCCAGATACAGGCGACTTAAGTAATCCAACTGTTACAAC
>NZ_QGTH01000014.1:0-9046 GCF_003182075.1 Finegoldia magna | reverse complement strand
AAACAAAGACAAATGAAGATGGATCTACAACAGAAACTACAACAATCTACGACGTTGACCCAGATACAGGCGACTTAAGTAATCCAACTGTTACAACAAAAACAACTCCAGCTGAAGAATACCTTGCAATCTTTAACGGAAATGGCGGAAATCCAACAACTCAAAAAGTAACTGTAAAAGACGGTGAAGTAGTAAGTGGAGTAACAGAACCAACAAGAGAAGGATATAAATTTGTAAAATGGGTTAAGTTAGGAACAGACAAAGAATTTGACTTAAGTAAACCATTCAGCAAAGATATCTTAGGCGGAGAAAAGAGTGTAATATTCTCAGCAGTTTGGGAAAAAGTTGTTTCAGGAGACACAACAGCACCAACAATTGATGCAGGAAACATTACAGCTGTAGAAGGACAACCTATACCACCAGTAATGGTAGATGTTGACGATGTTAATGCAAAAGTTACTGTAGAAGACTTACCAGAAGGATTGAAGTACAACCCAGAAACTAAGCAAATCGAGGGTACTATACCAAAAGCAGAAGATTGGGGTTATAAGGAAGAAAAAACTATCACAGCAACAATCAAAGCAGTTGATGAAGCAGGAAATGAATCTACAAAAGAAATCACAGTTACAATCTTGAGAGATACTGACGGAGACGGAACTCCAGATGTAACAGACACTGATGATGACAATGATGGTGTAGATGACAAGACTGAAAAAGAAAAAGGTACAGATCCAAAAGATAAGGATTCAAAACCAAGTACAACAGCTGAAAGCACAGATCCAACTATTCCTGAAAAAACAGGCGTAAAAGATCCGGAAAAATTAACTGACAGAGAAAAAGAAGAAGTTAAGAATAAGATTGAAGAAGCTAATAAGGATAAGTTCCCAGAAGGAACAAAAGTTGACGTTGATGATAAGGGTAATGCAACTATCACATACCCAGATGAATCAAAGGATACTATCCCAGCTGAAAATCTTGTATTCCAATACAAACATGGAGATCCAGAAATTGATGACAGGCCAGAACTTCCAATCTCTGATATAATCGAACCAACAGTTCCAGGAAAGACTGATGTAGGCGACAAAGATAATCTAACTGATAAAGAAAAAGAAGAAATCAAAGATAAGATCGAAGAAGCCAACAAAGATAACTTCCCAGAAGGAACTAAGGTAGAAGTTGATGATAAGGGTAATGTAACAATCACATATCCAGATGAATCAACAGACACTATTCCAGCTGATAAAGTCGTAGAACAAAAAGAAGAAGTTGACAAATCAGAACTTCAAAAAGAAGTAGACAAAGCAGATACTACAAAAGAATCTGACAAGTACAAGAATGCAGATCAAGACAAAAAGGATGCATACGACAAAGCAATAGAAGATGCAAAGAAAGTACTTGAAAACAAAGACGCTACTCAAGAAGAAGTAGACAAAGCAAAAGATGCATTAAAAGCTGCAGAAGAAGCTTTGAATGGTAAAGCAACTCAAGAAGTTGATAAATCAGAACTTCAAACAGAAGTAGACAAAGCAGATACTACAAAAGAATCTGACAAGTACAAGAATGCAGATCAAGACAAAAAGGATGCATACGACAAAGCAATAGAAGATGCAAAGAAAGTACTTGAAAACAAAGACGCTACTCAAGAAGAAGTAGACAAAGCAAAAGATGCATTAAAAGCTGCAGAAGAAGCTTTGAATGGTAAAGCAACTCAAGAAGTTGACAAATCAGAACTTCAAACAGAAGTAGACAAGAAAGATGATACAAAAGAATCTGACAAGTACAAGAATGCAGACCAAGACAAGAAGGATGCATACGACAAAGCAATAGAAGAAGCTAAGAAAGTACTTGAAAACAAAGACGCTACTCAAGAAGAAGTAGACAAAGCAAAAGATGCATTAAAGGCTGCAGAAGAAGCTTTGAATGGTAAAGCAACTCAAGAAGTTGATGCTGACAAGGTGGATCCAGCAGTTCCTGGAAAGACTAAGGTTGAAGATCCTTCTAACTTAACTAAGGACGAAAAAGACAAGGTTAAGGAAGCTATTGAAAAGGCTAATAAGGATAAATTTCCACAAGGAACTAAGGTTGAAATCGGAAACGACGGATCAGCTACTATCACTTATCCAGATGGATCTAAGGATACTATCAAAGGTAGTGATTTAGTTGAAAAGATTGCCGATGCACCAACTAGACCTTCTAAACCTTCTAAACAAGACAAACCATCTAAGAACTTACCAAAAGCAGGTATTGAATCAGAAGCTATGATGATGGCTGCTGCAGCTCTATCTACTTTGGGTGGATTGTATGTTTCAAGGAAGAAAAAAGAAGATGAAGAATAAATTATAGATCTTAATTCTGTAGTTTATTGAGATGAAGATACCCGATCGTATGATCGGGTATTTTTATATGCAAAAATATTTGATTCTCAAAAAAACTTCAACAAAAAAAGAGCCTATTACAGGCTCGCGTTGCTTCGTTGAAGGTATTTTTTAAATTTTGTGAGTTCTTCTTGGTTGTTGATTTGAATCCATTTGTGGGAGTAATGTTTTTTCATATTGGCGTAGTTTTCGCGTTTTTCTTTGCTGCGTCCATCTATGAGTATCCACTTGATAAATTCAAAGTCTAGTTTTTCGGGGCAATTGTCTGCCATGCTTTCTCTGGTTTTGCCATGGTATTTGATGTAGCGTTTGATGGCTCTTGCAAGGCAATTGAATCTGTTGAAGTTAAGGAAGATTATGATGTCAGATAGAGCGAGTCTTTCTGTTTTCTTAAATTTATTGTAGTTTCCATCTATTACCCAATCGTCTTGTTTCATAAAATTTTCTACTATGTTAATGGCTTCATCTAGGTCTCTTTCTTGCCAATTTTCTGTCATGTTTACTTGGTCAAGATGAAGCAATGGCAGATCGTATGTTTGTGATATATCTTGTGCTAGTGTGGATTTTCCGGATGCTGAATATCCTATTATTGAAATTTTCACGTTTTTCTCCTTATTTTAGTATGATTATCTTCTATTATTATATATAATAGTGGGGCTAATGTCACGTTACTATTTTTAGTTTTAATGGTATAATATAAATAATGATTTTTACAGATTTTTATGTGTATAAAAGTCTTAATATATGTTAAAATAATAATTGTTAATTAGGAGATGATTGTATGAAGAGATTGATACCTATTGCGATTTTGGTTTTGGTGTTGACGACGGGTTGTTTGAGAAAACCGGAACACTACGAATCTATGAGAAACACTGAAATAGCAGAGCCTGTGGAACAAGAGTCTACAGAGCAAAAAAAGCCAGAGGATTCAAAACCAGAACAACCAGCAGAAAAGCCTTCTGAAGAAAATACGGATTCTAACAAACCGGCAGAATCTACTGAGAAAACTATGAAGGTTACAACAGATATTTTGAATATGAGAAGTGAAGCTAGCACTAATTCTTCTATTGTGACTAAGCTAAAAAAGAATGATAAGCTTAAGGTTATCGAAGAAACTAAGAATGATGGTGGAACTACTTGGATTAAGGTTGATTTTAATGGTCAAGTAGGTTTTGTTTCTAAGGAATTTTTGGGTGAGTAAATGATTGATGTTAATAGCAAGATAATGGCGGACATGAAAAATGGTTCGAGTAATTTGGATCAGGCTATTGCCACTGCGCTTGAGTATGTCAGGCTTGGTTATAAAAAGGTTGTGAGCGCGTCTGAGATTTCTACGAATGGTAGAGTTTTGTATGCTGATGAAAAGCAACTTCTTATCGACAGAATCAATGATGAGCTTGACTATCAAAAGATTGATTTGCAAGTTTTGTCTGGAAATTTGATGACTTGTGATCCTAAAATGGTGGAATATTTCAATGATGATTTGATTAGTTCAATTAATTATTCCAGATATATTTTGCTTGAACTTCCAAGTACAACTGAATACAAGGATTTAAACAAGCTTATTTACGATATCCAAATCAAAGGATTTGTTCCTATTATCGTTCATCCAGAAAGGTGTAAATACGTCCAAGAAAACTCAGATTACTTGATTTCCTTAAAGGAAAGAGACTGCTTGGTGCAACTGGACATGAATTCGTTGGTTAAACCAAAGAAAAGCAGATTGGCTAAGACTGCTAAGGAATTATTGGACAGACAAATGGTAGATGTTGTGGCTACAGAATCGGAAAATGCATACGGGACAGATTGTATTAGAGATGGAATAAAATCTCTTCATAAGATTATAGATGCTGATTATTTTGATTTGATTATGAGGCTTAATCCACAACTTATCGTGGAAGATGAAAGAATAGATAGGATTCCGATATTAAGTAAGGACAGCGGTGGAGTTTTGTCTAGAATTTTTAGTAAGAGGAGATAAGATGAGAGATAACTTATTTGTAAGAACTTTTAAAAATAGGTTTGTGCCTATTGTTTTGGTGACGTTTTTGTTCGCAATTGCTATGATTTGCTACGATGTTATGTGGGTGAGACCTGTGTACAGCGTGGATTCAAAGGTGGTAGTGAGTGCAAAAAGCGGGAATACTTCAACTACTCAAATAGAAACTGTGAAGTCTTTGGTTAAGTCTAGGATGGTGTTGACTGAAGTGAAGCAAAACTTGAAATTGAAGCCGAATGTTGAGGATTTGTCCAAGAAAATCAGCATTTCAGACGAAAATTCAAAGATTGTTAGTATAAATGTTGAGGATACTGTTATTCAACGAGCAAGAGATATTGCGGATGAATTGGCAGATATCACAGTTAAAAACGCTACTGATGAATATAAGGTTGAGGTGTTGGAATACTCTTCAGCTCCTTTAAAAGCTGTGTCTCCAAATTTGGTTAGAGATACTTTATTGGCTCTACTTATAGGGTTTTTAATTTCGTTTATAATTTGTATGGTGAGGGAATCTCACGATGATGTCATGAGAGTGAATACTGATGTGGAAGATTTGGGAGTAAATGTTATTGGAGATATTCCTTATGTTGATGAAAGGGGTGCTATGATAGATGAAGGATAAGACTTTGTTTAATGAACAATACAAATATCTAAGAACTAATGTGAAGTTCGCAGGGGCAAATATCAAGTCTATCGTGGTTACTTCGGGATTTTTTGGAGAAGGCAAGACTTCTGTGGCTGCTAACTTGGCGAAGAGCTTTGCTTTGTCCAATCACAAGGTTGTTATTGTGGATATGGATTTGAGAAGACCAAGTTTGAGAAATTTCTACGATATTGACACTGAAATCGGCGTTACAAATGTCGTTGTAAATAAGATGGACTATAATCTTGCGATTAGTCACGACGAATCGATATGGGATTTGGATATTATTCACGCTGGAGCTATTCCACCAAATGCGAATGAGATTATTTCAAGTGAAGCTATGAAGAATTTCATCCGTATTTTGGAAGATAACTACGATTATGTGATTATCGATACTCCTCCAATCGAAGCTTATTCTGATGCTGTTGCGTTGTCAGCGATTTGCGATGCGACTTTGTTGGTGTACAAGGTTGGAGAAACTAAAAAGAGCGACATTGAAAAATCAATCGATTCAATTAGAAATGTTAACGGCAATTTGATAGGACTTGTACGTATTAATGAAAAGTAACTATAGGCTGACTGATTTTACACGAATCAGTTGGCTTATTTTTTATAGAGAGGTAAATTATGATTGAAAACTTACGAGAAAAATCTCAAACGGTTTTGTTGAAGCCTTCTATTAGGGTACTGTATCTGAGAAAACTACGAGATTCTGTGAAAAATCATAGAGAAGAGATAATCTCGGCTTTGAAGGAAGATATCGGAAAAAGCGAATACGAAGCTTTTATGACAGAGTATGCAACTGTGATGCAGGAGCTGAATTTCTTCATTAATAACACTGTAAAACTTGCACAAGCCAAGAATACCTCTTTTGATTTGATGACTTTTCCGAACAAAACGGAAATCAGAAACAGGGCGTTCGGGGTATGTTTGATTATTAGTCCGTGGAATTATCCTTTTAATTTGAGTATGATTCCTGTGATTGATGCCATTGCCGCTGGAAATAGCGTGTATTTGATGATGAGTAGAAAAAATCCTAAGATCAGAGAATTAATGAAAAAAGTTCTAGAGCCTGTGGAGGATATTGTTCATCTTGAAAATGACAGAAGTTATGATGAGGTGTTGGAAGAAGAGTTTGACTTTTATTTCTTCACTGGTAGCAAAAACAGAGGACGAGCTGTGTATAAGAAAGCGGCAGAGAATTTGAAGCCTTGTGTGTTGGAATTGGGTGGCAAAAGTCCTTGTATCGTGGACAAGGATGTCGATTTACAAGATACAGCGAAGAAGATTTGCTGGGCGAAGTTCACAAACTCCGGACAAACTTGTGTGGCTGTTGATTATTTGGTGGTTGAAGAAAGCATCAAGGATAGGCTTATGCATTATATACTGAAGGAGATTGACGAGAATTATTCCGATATTTCAGAGATGTCTAGGATAAAAACGAAGGCAAAATACGATGAGTTCAGAAAAATTATGAGGGATAGAACGGATAGAATCGGGGGAAAATACCACGATGATGAGATGATTATTGAACCGTGTGTGTTTACTGATGCAACTTTTAATGATGAGATAATGAAAGACGAGATATTTGGGCCGTTACTTCCTGTGATTTCATACACTGATATTGATGCGATGTTGATGCACATCAGAAGAATGGACAATCCGTTGGCTTTTTATGTGTTCACTAAGGACAAGAAATTGTGCGATTATATCACTAATTCTGTGGGATTTGGCGGTGGATGTATCAACGATTGTATGATGCACATCTCCAACAACAAGGCGCCTTTCGGTGGATTTGGCAATAGTGGACTTGGCCATTATCATGGCAAATGGGGATTTGACACTTTTTCACACAAACAATCGGTCTATGTTTCCAGAAAAGTCGACAATCCATTTAGATTCAAACCATTTACGGACAAAAAGCTTAATTTAATGAAAAAATTCCTTGGCTAATTAAGACGAATACTACAAGATAAACCAATGAAATCAATGGGATTGAGATGGTGAATTTCTTCTTGTATAGTTTGTGTTTGAAGATTATCATGGAGTTTAACGCTCCGATGAATCCACCGATTATGCACAAGAGTATCAGAATATTTTCAGAAATTCGGTATTTGTTGTGAATGGCTTTCCTTTTATCTATAAGGAAGGCTAGGAAAGTTATTAAATTTATTATTAAAAAATATAAACTAAACATTACATCACCCAAAATTATTGTACCATAAGGAGAGATATGAGATTAGATAGAATGCTTAGCGAGATGAAGATCGCGACGAGAAAAGAAATAAAACAAATGGTGAAAAAGGGGATTATCACGGTGAATGATGTGACTGTGAAGAAGTCTTCTGAGCATATAGATGAAAACAACGACGTGGTGAAAATCTACGACGAGGTTATTGAGTACAGAAAGTATTTGTATTTCGTGATGAACAAGAGAAAAGGTGTGACAAGTCATTCGAAGGATCCTATGCACAAGACTGTGATTGACGATATGGGAGAGCTTTGTGTGTTTGATTTGAATCCTGTAGGAAGGTTGGATTTGGATACGACAGGGCTTTTGATTATAACGAATGACGGAAAATTTGCACACAATTTGATATCTCCGAAGAAAGATGTGTCCAAGAAATACAAGGTTACTTTGAGAGACAAGGTCGATGAGAAATACAATGACACATTTGAAAAAGGTATAAAGTTGATGCCGGAAGATATCATAACGAAACCTGCTACGATGGAAATTATCGACGATTATAATTGCTACCTTATTATAAAGGAAGGCAAATACCACCAAGTTAAAAGAATGTTCGAAAAAGTTGGCAATGAAGTTGTTGAACTTCAAAGGGTTCAAATAAGAAGTTTTAAGTTGCCAGAGGACTTGGAAGAAGGAGATTTCAGAGAACTTACTGATGAAGAACTCAAAATCCTTGGATTGGAAGAAGAATAAAGAAAAAATCTCAATTTAACTTAAAAGTTGAATTGAGATTTTATTTTGTGCGTCTTTTTTTGAGGACATATTTGTATAATGTGTCGAAAAACAAAAACAACGAATAAGCACCAGGGTCTATCGCTCCAACGGAGAAAATCGCGTTGTGGCGTGCTTTGCCTTTCTTGGCTGTCATTTCTGAAGTTTGTTCGCAAGCTATCTTGCAATCTACGCTTATTTTTTTCATCAATTTAATCGTATTTTCATTTTTGTTTTTTTCAAAGCTTTCTGTTGCAGCGTGAATGCAATCTAAAATTGTCTTGTCATTTAACTTACAGTTTCCAACAAGTTTCACAGATTCGGTCGTGATTTTCAAAATTTCTCCGAACATTTCACGGTCGATAACATCTACATCTGTAAGATATGCTGAAACCTTATCACATACATAAGAATAGATAGGGGATGTTGCGCCTTTTACTTTGTATGTAAATAGAAAAGATAGATTACTGAATTGAGTTGATAGGTTTTCTGATTTGAAATCAGGAAAAGTCGTAAAAAGCTCCCTAAATCCATTATTCAGGTTAGAACCGTGGTCTCTGTTACTTAAATTCTCATCGAGCTTATTCAAAAGAGAACAATTTACCATCAAACATTCCTGATACATCGTGAAAACTCTGTAAATATCATCATTTGTAAATCCCATAAGCCCCCCTTTCTTACTTAATATTATACATGATTACAGAAAATTTTAAAAAAATTTCAAAAAACACTTGACAAGTATGATTTAGGAGCGTATACTGTAATAGTTGTCTGAAAGAGACGTAACAAAAACTTGATTAAGTTTACAAGAATTTAAAAAAGTTTTAAAAAAGTCTTGACAAGCTAAAAAAAGTATAGTATACTTTAATAGTTGTCACTTGAGGCAACGAAATAATTTAACAAAGAACCTTAATAAATTAAATAAAGTAAATACTTTGAGAGAAGTACAAACCAAACAATAATTCGGTGAGAATAAAAAAAGCAAAAGTCAGCTGAAAAGCTAGCTTCAAACAAACATTAAATTGAGAGTTTGATCCTGGCTCAGGACGAACGCTGGCGGCGTGCTTAAC